>JAEWBF010000055.1 GCA_023391285.1 Verrucomicrobiota bacterium | reverse complement strand
CCGCGCGCCCCAAACTTTTCGAGAGAAGGGGTCAGGCTGATGTTTGTTGCTCGATCATCCTCCTCGCACGACTCAGATGCGCTCTCAATGCGTGAGGGCTCCCCATCGCCAATCGTTCCGCGATCCACCCATGAGGCGCGCCCACCGTCCGCCGCAATTCTACCGCCAAGCCTCGCTTCCAAGCCGCTCCTTTCGAATCAGCTGCCGCGTCCTCCAGGCTCTTGCCTGCGGCACTGAGCAACGCCTAACGGGCACTCGCCAATCCAAAATCAACGAACATCAGCCTGACCCCGTCTTGGTGCGCTTGGATCATTGAGGACGTTGCGAACGGAAAATTCGTTTACTTACCTCACTGACAGAGGCCAATCAGCTTCCGTTTCGCCTCGTCCAGCGCGCTGAGAGCAGCCAGGTAATCGATCCGCCACGGCTCACCATCAGGACGCGCATAAAACTCTACCTCTACGCTTCGCCTTCTTGATTAAGTTCCGCCCACTGCGTGTCACCGAAGAAAATCTCAGCAACAAGTTTCTCTCGGTCAGGAGGGCTGGATATGCAAATTCGGTGTTTATCCTTCATATCACTCCTTGAAAAAGAGGAACTTGCCGTTCGCGTCGTAGACGATGCCTCGCCCGTCAGGAGCCGTTACTTCAATCGTAGGGCCAAATCGTCCACGTGCGCTGTTCTGGATCGTGCTCCCCGGTGTTGTTAGGATATCATCAACTACATTCTGGGCAGTTTGATTGATTGTCGCCAGAAGGGGAAGGGGGTCCGAAGGGGAAGGGCGAAGGGGAAGGGCGAAGGGGAAGGGGGTCAGGCTGATGTTTGTTGATTTCGTTGGTATCGCCGCCGGCTCAGGTAGGATCTCACGGCATGGGGGCTACCCATCTGCAGCTCCTCCGCAATCCAGCGATGCGGCGCTCCCACGTCGCCTCGCATGGCAGCCGCCGCATCCAACTTCCACAGCGCTCCCTTCGGGTCTCTCGAAATATCGTCCTGAGTTTTACCCGCATCCCTGAGCCACGCATCGAGCCGTTCTCGCCAGCGCGCTTCTTTCACCTCGCCGATCTCGTCCGGAGCGTAGCCCGCATCGAGTTTGAGGTGCACATGGTCCCGCGCCACCGCCTTCCGCCAACCCGCGCTCCCAATCGCCCATCCTCGCGAAAGCCCATCAAGCCCGAGCTCTTTCTGCCGCGCTTCATCTGCGCCCAATTCCCACAACGCCGCCACATAGCCGCGCCACCCTTGCGCGGAATCTTCGAATCCCAGACTGCCCAGCCATTCTTCGGCGACCATCCACGCCGGACGGTCTCGTCTGGTAAATCGCACCAGACTGCTCCAGCGAAAAGCCGCGACTTGTTCTGGCCGGACAATTCCCGCTCGCACAGGATTGAGATGAATGTAGTCCACCACCCGCGCCAGCGCCGCCGCATCTTCGATCAACAGCGCCTGATACCGCCCTTGAAACAGATGCCCGCGCTCGCTCCTCAGCCGATTGAAGCGCGTCGCAAACGTGCTCTGCAGCCAATGCATGCCATCGACCAGGTTCGGCTCCGGTGTTTCGACCGCGAGATGGTAGTGGTTCCGCAGGATGACATACGCGTGAAGCTTCCACTTGTGCCGCTCGCACGCCTCATCGAGCGTAGCTTCGAAAGCCTTCGCCGTGCCCGCACTCTCAAACACATCGCGACGGTAATTCCCGCGATTGATCACGTGATACATCGCACCAGGAAACTGGATCCTCAACCGTCGCGCCACACGGCCACTCCATACACTTACCGGGCACTCACCAGTCCAAATTCAACAAACATCAGCCTGACCCCCTGTCTGACACCCGAAAGCGTAAGCTTTTCGCCTCCTGCGGCGCGCGTCAGACGAAACGCTCACGCGCTCCGCGACGTATTGCCCGTCTTACTCGAAAAACTTGTCCGTATCGTCGTGCCCGTTCGCGCCGTGCGCGTGACCGTTGCGGCCCGCGTCGGCCACGGCGAGAGAACCTTTGCGCACGCCATTGGTCGTAGCCGCACGCATCGGACGCACCGGCGTGCTGCGCTTCACCAACGCCGGCGTCTTCACCGGCTCTTCGCTCGAAGTCTTCGCGTCATCCTTCGTCGCGGTCGTCTCGTCGCCTTTCGCCATCCGCATGAGCTCGGCCACCGCGAGGCGGACTTGCTCGGCTTGCGACTTCAACTCTTCCGCCGAGGCGGACGACTCTTCCGCCAGCGCCGCATTTTCCTGCGTGATCTTGTCCATGCTCGCGACCGCGCTGTTCAACTGGCCGATGCCTTCGCTCTGTTCGTGCGAGGACTGCGCGATCTCCGCAATGCGTTCGTCGAGCTGACGCGTCTTGTCGACAATCGCCGCCAGGTTCGCGGCCATCTTTTCACTGATGCGCGCGCCCTGCTCGCTCTTTTCCGTCGAAGCAGAAATCTTGTCCGCCGTTTCCTTGGCGGCGCCGGCGCAGCGTTGCGCAAGATTGCGGACTTCGTCGGCCACGACCGCAAAACCCAAACCCGCCTCACCCGCGCGAGCCGCTTCCACCGCCGCATTGAGCGCGAGGATGTTTGTCTGAAACGCGATCTCGTCGATCGTCTTGATGATCTTGGAAATTTCCGTGCTCGAACCTTTGATCGCCGCCATCGCGCGCTTCATCTCCTCCATCTCGATCGCACCGGCATCGGCGGTCTGGCGCGCCTGATTCGCCAGCGTCTTGGCGTTCTGCGCGTTGTCCGAATTGCGCGAAGTCATGCTCGCCATCTCGTGGAGCGACGAACTCGTCTCCTCGAGCGAGGCGGCCTGTTGCGACGCGCCGTTGGCCATCGACTGGCTGGCTTGGGAAACTTGCTGGGCGGCGGACGCGGTCTTGTCCGACTCGGTCGCGAGCCGCGCGGCGACTTCAGTGATGCGGCGGGTCACCCCGCGGGTGATGAGCCAGGCGGCAATCGCGCCGGCGCCCAGTCCCACCGTTGTGATCACAAAGACGACGAACTCGTTTCGCTTCTGCTCCGCATGCGTGCGGTCCTGCAATTCCTGCTGATACGTGTGCACGGCCGTTTTCACCCGCGCCAACGCGGCGGTGAACTCGGGCGCTACGCGGTTGATGCGCTCCGCGAGGATCTTGGCGCGCGCTTGATGGCCCGCGACGACCTTGTCCAAGCCATCCCGATACGTCTCCGCCGTTTCGCGCAACGAGGCGAGCAGCTGCGTCTTCGCCTCGTCCTTGAGACTGGCGTCGAGTTGTTCCATCTCGGCCTGATCCTGCTGCATGCGTCCGATCTGCGAGACTGTGGTCGCCAGCGCTTCGCGGGCCGACACGGCTTTCGGCGCGTCGGAGGTCAGCAGGAAGGCATTCGCGAGGCTCATGCACTCGTAGAAGGCGCCAAGTCCGTTCGAAATTTGAAACGCGGCGTTCATGTCGCCCTGCGTCCGGGCCTGCGCGAGCATCGATTGCAGGCCTTCGGCAATCGTTTTGGCCGCCGGCGTAAGCACCTCGTTCTCGATGGCGACGCGGGCCTTGTGATTGGTGACGAGGTCGCCGAAAGCCGCATTGTATGTGGCAAGCAGTTCGCGGGCTTTGGCGACTTCGGCAGCGCGCGAGGGTTCGACGATTTGTTGCGCGGCCCGGGCCAGCTCGGTGTCGAGCGCTTTGCGCGCGGCCTCACAGGCGGCGATGCTTTCGGCGGAGCCCGTGGCCAGAAATTCATTCACCTGCAACTTCAGCTCCTGCATCGACGATTCGAGCGAAGACGCCGTGTAGGTTTCCTGAGCACTGGCGGAGAACATCTCCAGACGCCGACCCGCTCCGCCCAGAGCCGTGTAAGCGATCGCCGCGACGCCAATCAAAAGGACGAAGAGAAAACCGAAACCGAGCGCGATCTTCTTGCCGATGGTGAGATTCTGGAGGGACATAGGTCGGGAGGGCTGAGGCTGGCTGGGCGAGGCTCAGGATTCTTCGGCGACGAACTTGATCGGGATCGTAACCGTCATGGCGATCGGCGATCCGTCCTGACGGCCGGGCTTGAACTTCCACTTCTTCAGCGCGTCGACCGCGAACTTGTCGAAGCCTTCGTTGCTGGATTTCGCGACTTCCGTTTCCGACACATTGCCCTGCTCGTCGATCGTGCACTTCACCATCACCACGCCGGAAACTTTCTGGTCGCGAAGGTCGCGGGGATAGTCGGGAGCAACGGTGCGAACCGGAACCGGCGGTTCGCGGCCGGCGGCGGCGAACGAAAACGCAGTCGTCGCGCAGAAAAGCAATACAGCGGCAAAAGGACGGATAAAACGATTCATGGGGTTAAATGTGGCTTCGGCTTGTTCGTCACGGTTCGGTAAAAACTTGAGCCCGCCGCTTGCGATTCGGCCAGGCGTCGCGGTGCATTTCGTCACGAAGTGGCGAAACTAAAGCGGCATCCGTAGATGACGCCGCCGGAATCTTTCGATCGTCCGGCTGCCTTCCGTGCCGCCGCTCCGCGGCGCCATTGCTTTTGTCACCGCGATTCGCACGCTCGGCGGCTGGTCACCTCCAGCATGTCGCTCGAAGACAATATCCGCCGCGCACCCGGAATCGCCGGCATTGTGGTGTTCGCCCTGGGTATCGTCCGCGTAGCGGCCGTGCTCTTCGGCGATCCCGGTGCCCGCTGGCTCGAGGCTCCTTTTTGGCTCACGCTTCTCGGGGCGTCATTGTGGGTGCGCACCAAGCGACACGGATCGGTCCCAGCGGCGGTGTGTGCCGCCGGAGCCGTCGCGTGGGTCGTCGCCGCCGTCGGCTTCGATGCTGCTGCGGGCCGGCTGATGGCGTTGGATTTCATGTTCTGGGCGGCCGACGTTTCGGCCACGGACCGCAACGTGTCGCTCGATGCCGCCCTGGTGGTCGCGTTGGCCGGGCTCGGGCTGTTGCTTTCCGAACGTCTCTCCCATCGCGTCGCGCGGAATCTTTCGGCGTGGCTGCTGATCGTCTCACTCGCGCTGAGTGCCGCGACACTGCTGATGCACACGCTGCAGTTCGCCACGCGCTACGCCCAGCCGCTCCACCTGAACACCGGCGATGCCGCGGGGCTGCTCGTCGCCAGCGTGGGCGGATTGCTGCTGCGGCCCAACCACAAGCTGCTGCGCATGCTGCTCGCGAAATCATCCGCCGGGGCCCTCGCCCGCCGGTTGTTTTACGGCGTGACGCTGCTGCCCGCGACCATGCTCGCGTTCACGCTGGTGCTGCTGCACCTGCGGCTGATTCAACCGGGCTACGCGCCGGCCTTCGTGGTCGCACTGCTCGTGATCGGCGGCTTTCTTCACACGATGCTCTCGGCGCGCGCCGCGGTCGAAATCGACGACCGTCGCAAGGCCGCCGAAAGCGAGCACGCGCGGCTCAACACCGTGCTCGAACACCAGGCCGCGCGCCTACAAGAGCTCGTCGCGCGTCGCACCAGCGAGCTGCGCACCCTCAGCGTCCACCTGCGCACCACCACCCGCGAAAACGCGCAGCTCGGACTCGTCGCGCGCAACACCACCAACGGCGTCGTCATCACCGACGCCCAAGGTCGCCTGGAGTGGGCGAACACCGCCTTCGAACGCATGACCGGCTACTCGCTCGCAGAAGTGAAGGGCGAGAAACCGGGACATTTCCTGCAGGGACCCGACACCGATCCGGCCAGCATCGCGCAACTTCGCAAGGCCATCCAGGCCGGCGAGCGCTGCTACGTCGAAATCCTCAACTACACCAAGAGCCGGCATCCGTATTGGCAGATCGTCGACATGGAGCCGGTGCACGACGCCGCCGGAAAGCTCGTCAACTGGATCGCGATTCAGACCGACGTCACCGCACACCGGCTCGCCGAACAACACCTTCGCGTGCTCAACGAGCGTCTCCAACTCGCCACGCAATCAGCCGCGCTCGGCGTGTGGGAATGGGACGCCGCCACGCAAAAACATACGTGGGACGAGCGGACCCACATTGTCCACGGATTGAAGCCGGGCGAATTCGACGGCACGTTCCAGGCGTGGATGGCCTGCCTGCATCCCGACGATCGGGCGCTCGCTCAAGCGCGCTTCGAACTCGTGCTCGCCGGCGGCAATTTCTACGACCAGGAGTTTCGCGTCATCCGCCCGGGCGAGCCCGGCGCTCGGCACGTCGAGTCCCGCGCGATCGTGCAACGCGACGCGCAGGGAAAGCTTCTGCGCATCACCGGCACGAGCCGCGACGTCACCGCCGAACGCGAAAACGAGGAACGTCTTCGCGTGCTCACCGATCGCTGGCAACTCGCGCTGCGCGCCTCGCGTTATGGCGTGTGGGACTGGGATCCCGCGAGCGGACGCGTGATCTGGGACGATCGTATTTTCGAAATCTACGGCATGGCTCGCGACGCTTTTGGCGGCACGCGGGCCTCGTGGCTGCAACTCCTCCACCCCGACGACCGCGCGCGCGCCGAGCAGATCGAGCAGGACGCACTCAGCCTGGGCGGCGAGGAATACGACAACGAGTTCCGCATCATCCTGCCCGACGGCTTCGTGCGATATGTCGAAATGCACGCCTACGTGCGCCGCGACGAACAAGGCCGGCCCGTCCGCGTCGTCGGCATGGACCGCGACATCACGGCCGAAAAGCAAACCCTCGAAGCGCTCCGCATGGCGGAGGAGCGCTGGCAGCTGGCGGTCGAAGGCACCAACGACGGGGTCTGGGATTGGAACGTGCCCACCGGCATCACCTATCACGACCAGCGTTGGTCACAGATGCTTGGATACGATATCGGAGAAGTGCCCGACACGATCGAAAGCTGGCGGCAGCTGATCCACCCGGACGATCTTCCCGGCTGCATCGTGGCGACCGAGGAACATTTCGCGCGTCGCACGGCATTGTATCACCACGAATACCGGATGCGCACCCGGCAAGGGGAATGGAAGTGGATCATGGATCGCGGCAAGGTCGTAAACCGCGATGCGCAAGGGCGCCCGCTTCGCATGGTCGGCATGCACACGGATATCACCGCGCGCAAGAATCTGGAGCAGCGCTTGCATCAGTTCGAGCAGCTCGCGACGCAGGTCAGTGAAATCGCTCAGATCGGCGGTTGGGAACTCGACCTCGAAACGATGCATCTCGAATGGTCCGAACAGGTCCGCCGCATCCACGAGGTCCGGGCTGACTTCAAGCCCACGGTTCAATCCGCGATCCAGTTCTTCGCGCCCGAAGCGCGCGACATCATTTCAACCGCGATGAAGGCGGCGATGACCTATGGTCGTCATTTCGATCTCGAGCTGCCGCTTATCACCGCGACCGAGCGCCGCATCTGGGTTCGTGCGCTCGCGCGGGCGGATCTTCACGACCACAAGCCGGTGCGGCTCATCGGAGCGTTTCAGGATATCAGCAGCCGCCGTGACAGCGAGGAGGCGCGCCGCAAATTGGAGTTCCAGCTCTTTCAGGCGCAGAAAATGGAAACGCTCGGCACGCTCGCCGGCGGCATCGCGCACGACTTCAACAATCTTCTCACCGGCATCATGGGTTACCAGGAGCTCGTCGAGGACGTGCTCGGTGACAACGAAACGGCTCGCGATTACATGTCGCAGGCTCGCGGTGCGAGTTTGCGCGCGCGCGAACTCGTCGAGCAGATCCTCACCTTCGGCCGCCAGTCGCCGGACGACCAGCATACCTCGCTGGACTTGGCGTTGGTGATCGAAGAAGCGCGCCGGCTGCTGCGCGCCACCATCCCCGCGACCATCGCCATCGAGACGCACATCTCGCCGGAGTGCGGCCCCGTCCAAGGCGACGCCACGCAAATTCACCAGGTGTTGCTCAACCTCGGCTCCAATGCCGCTCATGCGATGACGGCGAAAGGCGGCGTGCTCTCGATCAGCCTCACGCCGGTCGACACCATCGCCCACCGAACCGCTACGCTCGCGACGCTTCCGGCGGGCGAGTATCTGCGGCTCACCGTCAGCGACAACGGGCATGGCATGGACGAAACCACGCTGCAGCGGATTTTCGATCCGTTCTTCACCACGAAGGAAGTGCGCGAAGGCACCGGCCTCGGCCTGGCGGTCGTGCACGGAATCGTGCGCGCCCACCGCGGCGCGATCGACGTCGAGAGCAAGATGGGCGCCGGCTCCACGTTTCACATTTACCTGCCCGTCGCCGCCGTGGATGCGGAGCAGCAAGGCGGCACGACGTTGCAGGCGCCGCGCGGCAGCGGGGAAATGGTGTTCATCGTCGACGACGAAGATACCGTCGCAAGCTTCACGAAATTCGCGCTCGAGAACAAAGGCTACCGTGCTGCAACCGTGGATACCGCGCCACAGTGCCTGGAAGCGTTGCGCGCCGACCCGACCGCGTGCGCCGTGTTGATCACCGACCAAACCATGCCCGGCATGACGGGCACCGAACTCGCGGGCAAAGTGCGCGAGTTCGCGCCGGCGCTGCCGATTATCGTGATGTCCGGCTATTTCCTCAAAATCCCGCCGCAGGAGATCGAACAAATCGGCCACGTGGAATTACTGGGAAAACCCTTCACGACGGACGAACTCGCCTGGATGGTGCACCGCGCGCTGCACCCGGAAACCGCTGCCGCGAAGTGACGAAAGCGCGGTGCTTCGGCGCGCACCGGCTTACCCTCTTGGCCAATGGAGGCGCGGTGCCCTCACCGCGCATTGGGCATCAAGCGCGGTGAGGGCACCGCGCCTCCACCGGATCTGTGATGTGCGAGGACAAAAAAAACCCGCCGGGGGACGGCGGGCTTTTTTTGAAGCTTAGGTCGCTCAGCTGTTGAGGAGCTTGAGGACGGCCTGCGGCGTCTGGTTCGCTTGCGAGAGCATGGCAGTGCCGGACTGCACGAGGATGTTGTATTTGGCGAACTGGGTGGACTCCTTCGCCACATCCACGTCGCGGATACGCGAGATGGCGGACGAAAGATTTTCGTATTCCACGGAGAGCGTCGTCGCCGCGAGTTCGAGACGCGATTGCGAGGCGCCCAGTTTCGCCCGCTCGGTGGCGATCTGTTGAATGGCGTTGGTGATGTTCTCGATCGCGTCGGAGTCGGTGATAGCGATGTTGTAGTCGCCCGCTCCATCCTGCGTGATCATGTCGCCCATCGCGCCGGTGCGGAGGTTTGACTCGCGGATGGTCATGTCCTGACCGATCGCCTGGCCGATCGTGACGGTGAGGCCGTCGGAGTTGGAACCGAAAAGCGAGATGCCGTTAAAGGCGCCGAGCGGTGTGTCGATATCTGCGGTGCCTCCGATCTCCGCCGTGGAACCACCGATGGTCGCACGGAGCTGATCCTGGAGCGCAGTGAATTCCTGCTGGTAAAGATCAACGTCGCCCGGGTTCTTCGTGACGTCCTTGGCGAGGATCGCGAGCTCGCTCATGCGCGAGAGGATCTTCGTCATGCCGCTCATGAAGCCGTCGGCCGTCTGAATGTAGGAAACGGCATTCTGGACGTTTGTCGTCGCGGCTTGAACGCGGCGGTTTTGCGCGTCGAGTTTCTCCGAGACGGCGAGACCGGCGGCGTCGTCGGACGGGTTGACGATCTTCGATCCGGACGAGAGCCGGGTGAGGGAACGGCCAAGCGCTTCCTGGCTCGCGTTGAGCGAACGGGCGGCGGCCATGGCTTGGATGTTGGTGTTGATGACGCTCATGACGGTGGGACTTTCGTTGATTGAAAAGGAAGGCGCTGGATCGGAAGGATCAGGCTTTGACGGCCGCGACGGAAACCGGCGGCTGAGACTTGGGCTTGGGCAACGCGGGCAGCGCGATTTGGCGCGGCGCGTGAACGGCGGCGGCTTGGTTGGACGCGGCGATGTCGCTCAACACTTCCTTGCGGAAGATCGGGACCTCGCGTGGAGCGGCGATGCCGATCTTCACGAAATCCCCCTCGATCCGCGTGATGCGGATCTCGATGGAATCGCCGATGACGATCGCCTCGTTAACCTTGCGTGATAGGACAAGCATGGCGGTGAAGGTTCAGGCGGTGCGGGCGAGAGGTTCGGCGGAAGCTTCGGCAACGAGCGGGAAATGGGCGCTGTAGCGGGAGTAGTTCGAGATCACGAGCTGCCGGCCGGTGCGGGTGCGGCGGTTCACGATCAACGGACCGACCAGGTTCACCGTCGCTTCAGCGGGTTGCTGATTACGCAGCGTGACGATGTTCAAAATCATCGCATCGCCGCTGCCGTTGAGGCCGAGCTGTTCCGCGTCTTCATCGAAGACTTCGGGCTCGTAGTCGGCGATCAGACCGCCTGGCTCCATCACGATGAAGTGGATCGGATCGAGATTGGCCGGCCCTTGCAGTCGCATCCAGATAAACGGCTGGTGATCCGGCATGGCGATCAGTTCAGCCCGGGTGTATTGCGAGAAACCGATGATGCCCTGCGGAAGGAGAATCTCGTTGGCGGCGGGAGCTCCGAAGTCGAACGGAGTGATTTCGGGAATGACTTTCATGAGACGATGTTGAAGCGGGTTCTGGGGTTAGCGGATGTAATCGAGAAGAGAGAGATTCATGATCTTCGCGGCCGAGGCCAAAGCCGCCTGATAGGCGGTCTGCGTCTGGTTGAGTTTCACGATCGTCGTGGGCAGATCGACGGATGACTCATCCGAGATGAGCGACTCGAGGTTCGTGGCGCGGTCCAGTTGCTGCGACTGCGCGGCTTCGATGCGCGTTTGGATGCCGCCGTTGTCGGCCATGGCGCCGATGATCAGGTCTTCGGCGGTGGTGAGATTCGGCTGCGTCGCGCGGACCGCGTCGATGTCGCCGGCATTCAGCGCGTCTCGCAAAGCGACGAGGGAGTTCAGGAAATCGGCGATGCCGGCGTTCGTCTCACCCGTGGTCGAAGGGGCGATCGTGGTGGCTTCGGAAAGGGGAATGACCGCCTGTTCGTCATTGCCGACGTAAACGACGCCCGTGATGCGGCCGTCGGCGTCACGCGCGGCGGCGAACGGCGCCGCGTCGACGGCGGTGCCGCCGTAGATGTAGTCGCCGCCCTGGCGGGAGTTCGCGAGTTGAAGCGCCTGCTCCAGCAGCTGCTCGACCTCGGTGCCGTAAGTGCGCATCGAGTCGGCGCTCAATGCGCCCGTGCCGAGGGTGGCGAGTTCACCGGTGCGGTCCGACACTTTCTTCAATCCTTGGAGGCCGGAGTAGGAGGTTTGCGCGAGCGTGAGCGCGCGGGAAGCGTTGCTCGCGTATTGCTTGAGCTGCCGCTGTTCGGTCTGAAGTCCCAGCACGCGGCCGACGGCAGCCGGATCGTCTTCGGGCTGGGTGATGCGGCGGCCGGTCGAGACCTGCAGCTGGAGCTTCGCCTGATCGCTCGTGAGCTGCTGAATCTGGCGGATCATCGAATCCGAGAGCGTGTTGGAGGCGATTCTCATGAGGAAATAATCCCAGACGCCAAAACCCAGACACCAAAGAAATCCCAAACAGAAGCCGGCGTGGGGCGGCGATCGGCGAGGGCTGTCGGGCGCGGGCTCATTTGGCGTTTGGAGGTTTGGGATTTGGCGCTTCCACGGGACGCGTGGCGTTAGCGGCCGAGCTGGTTGACGACGACGTCGAGCAGGTTGTCGATCGTGGTGAAGACGCGCGACGACGCCTGAAACGCGCGCTGATATTTCATGAGGTCGGCCATCTCCTCGTCGAGGGACACGCCGCTGACGGCGTCGCGCTGCGAGCGCACGAGTTCCTCGATCCGCGATTGGTCGTTCACGCGCGCGTTGGCGCCTGAAACGGCTTGGCCGAGACCGCTGACGGCGCCGGCGAAAAACGCGCTGAACGTGCCGTCGATGTGGTCGGGAGGAACGCCGGCGGTGGAGAATTTGGTGTCGGCGAGTTGCGCGATGGCGAGCGCCACGGCGTTGTTGCCGGCGGAGCCGCTGTTGCTTGCGCGGAGATTTGCCGCAGTGAGCCCCGCATCGAGCGCGAGCGTGCCGGCGGTCGTGCCGCTCGCCGCAAAGAAATCGGTGGACGCGTTACCCGGATTGTAGGCGCCGTTGACAGAGGCCACGAGCTGCGCGGCGAGCTGATCGAGCTGGTCGCGAATCGTCTGAATCGCGCCGCTGCGGGCATTCATCGTGCCATGAATCGAGCCGGAATTCAGGCTGACGACGGTGTTGGCGCTGCCGCCCGTGATGGTCGGCGGGGCCGAGTTGGGGTCGAATGCGAGTCCGCCTTGAACAACGGCGAGGCTGACGAGCACGACGGGATCGCCGTTGCCGTCGCGCACACTGACCTCGAGCTGCCCGCCGGACTCGGCGGTTTCGATGGGAAGCTTCGCGGCGAGTTTCTCGAGCGCGGCCTGGCGTTGATCGCGCAAGTCGACCGCTGTGCCGGGATGATTGATTTCGAAGCGGCCAATCTGGCCGTTGAGCTCGGCGATCGTTTGCAGGAGCCGGTTCGCGTCCTGCACGTCGCTTTCCACCTGATAGTCGAGGTCGGCCTGGACTTGGGCGAGGCGTGTATCCGCGAGTCGCATACGATCGCTGAGGATGCTCGCGCTCTGCAGGAGGGTTTGGCGCTGGCCGGTGTCGGTCGGATTGGCGGCAAAGCTGTGGAAGGCGCCGAAAAAGTCGTCGAGCGCGGCGGCGATGCCGGTGTCGGTGGTCGTGCTGGTGGCGCCCTGCGTGGAGCTCGCGCTGGCGACGTCCTGGCCGAGCGCGGCCTGCGCGCGCTGGTAGGCTTTTTGTTGCGCCTCGTAGTAGCTCGTCAGCGCGACTTCGCGGACGACCTGGCGGTCGAGAAGCTTGTCGCGGAGTTGTTGAACGCCGAGGGCTTCGAGGCCGAGACTCTGCGCGCCTTGCGGTGTGATGACGGTGCCGCGATCGCCGTAGACGATCCGCTGGCGCGCGTAGCTGGGATTGCTGACGTTGCCCAAGTTCTTGCCCGCGGTCTCGACGGCGCGGCTGTGCGCGTTGAGCGCATTGACCGAGGAGTTGAGGCTGGCGAAGAGGCCGGACATGGGTGCTGAATCTCAGATTTGAGATTTGAAATTTCAGATGCGCGCAGCGCCTAGCCGGCTGCGCGGAGGGAGGCGGTGCCCGCGCCGGCGACGGATACGCGGCCGGACGGCGAATAGGTTTTGGTAAACGCGTCGGGCCGGAGCTCGCGCAGCATTTCCTGGTGCAGCTCGAGCGTGCGGGTAAGCAGCGCGTGGTTGTGACGGCTGGTGCGGCGAACGCGGTGCAGGAGATGATTGATCTCGTTGATGAGCGCTTCGAGGAGCGGACGGGCGTCGCGCTCCACGCGATCAAGCAGCGCGCGCAAGGTGGTTGAAGCGGGGAGAGCGAAACCGGAGGCGAAGACGGCGACCGCTTCCTCGCGGCGGCGGCGGCAATCCTGGAGGATGCTCGCCTGCTCTTCGAGGCGGCTGCTGAACTGGAGCACGGAATCAGCGTCGCGTTTGAACAGCGCTTCCTGCTGCTGCTCGAAAAGCCGGAGGAGTTCACCGTATTCGGCGAGTTCCTGGCGGAGATGGTCGGCGATGGTTTGCCAGGTCATGGGTAGGGACTACGGGACTACGGGACCACGGACTACGGGACTAGAGACAGTGGAGCTAAGCGGCGCTTCGGTGCTGTGGTCCTGTTGTGCCGTTGTCCTGTGTCCCTTGTTCGGCGTGAGTTGTTGTTCGAGCATGCGGCCAAGACCGAGGCCGCCGCCGCGGGTGAGTTGCTGCGCGAAACTTTCGGTCATGATGTCGCCGTAGACGCCGCTCGCCGCGCCGCCTTCTTCGCCGAGCATCGAGATCATCGTCGGCTTGAGGAGCTGGCGAACGAGGATCGCTTCGAACTGGGCGGCGACTTCCTTGCGCTGAACTTCGGGAGAGGCATTGCGCAGCGCCTGTGCCGGCAACGCGCGGCCGGGAGTGCGAGTGACCTCGGCGACACCGTGCGTGGCGGCGGGCAAAACGGCGTTGATGGAAGCGACGTTCATGGTTTCGCGTGCGTCAGTTGATCACGAGTTCGGCCTGGAGCGCGCCCGAGCGTTTCAAGCTTTGAAAAATCGCCATCATCTCGCGCGTGGAAACGCCAAGGGCGTTGAGCGCCGCGGCGAGGCGCTCGATGGTCGGCGGCTCGTTGAGGACGGTGAAGCCGCCTTTCACTTCGTTCACGTCGGTTTGCGTGCTCGGCACCGCAACGGTCTGGCCGCCGGGCGAGAAGGCGTTGGGCTGGCTGACGCCGATGTTGGAACTGACGGTGATCGTGAGCGAACCGAGCGCGATCGCGACTTGCGAGAGGCGCACGGTCGAGGTGGCCACGATGGTGCCGGTGCGTTCGTTGATTACGACGCGGGCCATGGTGTCGGGGCGAACCTCGATGGAGCCGAGATCGGCAATGAAAGCGACGTCCTGGCCGCGATAGTTTTCGGGCAGCATCACGGCAACGGTGGCGGCGTCGGTGGCGCTCGCGGCCGCGGGCCAGCGGGCGTTGATCGCCTCCGCCATGCGCGCGGCGGAGGTGAAGTCGGGATTGTGGAGGAGCAGGCGAAGCTGGTTGTCGCGGACGAAAGAAGAGGCGATCTCGCGTTCGACGATGGCTCCGTTGCTGATCACGCCGACGGTCGGGTGATTCTTCTGCACCGTCGCGCCCCCTGCCCCACCCGCTCCGCCGATGAAGCCGCCGGTGGCGACGGGACCTTGCGCGACGGCGTAGACGCGACCGTCGGCGCCAAGGAGCGGAGTCTGCAGGAGGACGCCGCCCTGGAGCGATTTCGCGTCGCCCAGTGAAGCGACGTTCACGTCGATGCGCGCGCCCGGCTTGAGGAACGGGCCGATGTCGGCCGTGACCATGACGGCGGCGGCGTTCTTGGATTTGATGTCGTCGGAATCGATTGTGAGTCCGTAGCGCTGCAGGATGTTGCCCAAGCTGCGCAGCGTGGTGTCGGCATTGCTGTCGCCGTCGCCCGCGAGACCGACAACGAGGCCGTAGCCGACGATCTGGTTGTCCCGGCTGCCCTCGAGAAGCGTGAGGTCCTTCACGCGGGAGGCGTGGGCGGAGCAAAGGAAGAGGAAGCAGGAAGCAAGGAGCAGAAAAACGGCGCGGCTCGCCGTGTGGCGGCCGAGGCGTGCGGTCTTCTCAAACGTTGTTTGGGTGAACGTCATGTTCTGTGCGGCACTCCCTGGAACTCAGAACGGGCGAAGCTTTTCGTAGAGTTTCGAAAACCAGCCGCGCTTCTGCGCGTCGGTGAGCTCGCCTTCGCTGTAGAATTCGACCCGGGCGTCGGCGATGTTGGACGATGCGACCGTGTTCGCGCGGCTGACGTCGTCGGCGCGGACGAGCCCGTGGAGGACGACGTATTGGGTTTCGCCGGAGAACGTGACGATGCGCACGCCCTGGATGACCATGTTGCCGTTGGGCAGCACGTCGGTGACGAGGACGGCGGCACGAGCCGAGAGGCTTTGGGAATTCGAAACGTCGCCCCCGCCGGTGTAGGTGGAGGAGCCGCCGAGATTGATGGCGGGCAGGTTGCCCTTGTGCGTCAACGCGCGGCTGTTCGCGAAGAGGAATTGCTGAATCGCGTCGTTGAGACTCGCGTCGCGCGAGGAGGATTTGCTCTGTGAGCTTTGTGCGACCGCGGATTCGCTGACGATGATGGTGAGGATATCGCCCGCGCGCGAAGCTTTGCGATCGGCGAACATCGAACGCTCGCTACCCGTGCCGGCGGGCCAGATGGAGCCCGAGTTGTCGGACGCGGCAGCGACGGCGGCGCAGAAGAGGAGAACGGAGAGTGGAAGAGCGAGGCGGCTCATGTCAGAAGCGGACTTGCACGCGGTTTTCATCGACCACCATCGCCGCGAAATCCTTGCGCGATTCGGGATTCCGCACGGTGACGGTTTCGCCTTGGGCGCCGTTTTCCATCGCGAGCGCTTTCATCGTGACGACCAGGTGACCCTCGACGGCGGAGACCTCGACGAATTGACCTTTCTTCACGAGCGGGCGGCGGCCGACATCGCGCCACGTGAGCAGACGACCGGCCGCAACGGCGCGCGTCATGGCGTAAGAACGATCGCCGACAGCGGCGGGCAGCGCGTCGCGTTCGCGGAAAAGATCGACGCGGCGAACCTCGAGCATCGAAGGATCGAAGGTGTCGCCATTGGCGAGCGGCATGCGCGAAGCCCAGGCGTCACGCCAGAGCGATGCGCGAAGCACGAGCGTCGATTCAGCCGCAGGCTCACCGTCGGCGAGGACGCGGCAGCGGAGGAGCATCGACGAACCGGCGACCGCGGGAAACTCGAGCACTTCGAGCTGCCAGGATTTCGCGAGGCGTGCCGGCGGCGACCAGGGACGGAGGAGTTCGAGCTGCAGTTCGCCGTCGAGATTGAAGTGCGCGGCGAGATGACGTGTGAGCTCGGAGACGAGATGCTCGCGCGTGAGCGGGGTCGACGACGGATCGAACTCGGCCTCCGCGCGATGCGTCGTATCCATTTGCTGGGCACGAGCCGCTGCGGCGGAGAAAAGAAGAGCGATGATGAGAAAAAGGCGCATGGGGTTTAGCGCTTCATCTGGGCGACGTTCTGGAGCATTTCGTCGGAAGCTTGGATGGACTTGGAGTTCACCTCGTAAGCGCGCTGGGCGACGATGAGGTTCACCATTTCCTCGACGATGTTGACGTTGGACGACTCGGTGTAGCCCTGCATGACGAGGCCGAAACCCTGCTCGCCGGGTTGGCCGATTTCGGGCGTGCCGCTCGCCGCGGTTTCCTCGTAGAGATTGCCGCCGAGCGAACGGAGGCCGGAAGGGTTGGCGAAACGCGTGAGAGTGAGCCGGAAGGTGTTGGTGCCGTTGGCGGTCTGGATGGTGACCTGGCCGTTGTCGGCGATGGCGACATTCGTGGCGCCCGGTGGAATCGGTTGGAAACCGCTGAGGACAGGAAGACCGTCGGAGGTGACCACGACGCCCTGGGCATTGAGTTTGAACGAACCATCGCGCGTGTAGCCGATGGTGCCATCGGGGCGTTGCACCTCGAAGAAACCGTCGCCTTGGATCGCGACATCGAGTTTTTCGCCGGAGGCGGTGAGCTGGCCTTGCGTGAAAACTTTCGACGTGGCGGAGACGCGAGCGCCGTTGCCGACCTCGACGCCGGTCGGGACGATATTGCCGCCGCCGGAATCGGTGCCGGAAGCGCGCACGGGTTTTTGATACAGGAGATCCTGGAATTCGATCTTGCTGCGCTTGAAGCCGGGCGTGTTCACGTTCGCGAGGTTGTTCGCGATCGTGTTGAGGTTGAGCTGCTGCGCCTCCATGCCGGTGGCGGCCGAGTAAAGGGAAAGGTTCATGAGTGGAGGAGTAGCGAGTAGCGGGCAACGGGTAGCGAGTAGCCGGGATGCGCGATCGAATGCTCGCTACTTTGAGGAAATGGGGCCGGCCCGCCCCCATAGCGGGCTCGGCCATGCAGTCGTGATTGCGGTTGTCTGTCTGGGGAAGTCATGAGGGGCCGGCGCGCTGGCGCTCGCCGTTGCGTTCAGCCGAGGGCCTCGAGGGTTTTGCCCATCTGCTGGTCGACGGTGGTGATCATCTTCTGATTGGCCTCGTAGGCGCGGGAGATGAGGACGAGATCGACCATTTCGCGGAGCGAGGAGGTGTTGCTGCCTTCGATGTAGCCTTGGAGAAGCGTGGGATTGTCGACTTGCTCGGGCTCGAGATCTTCCGGCGCGACGAAGTAGCCGCCGGACATCGGGATGAGCCGCGAATCGTCTTCGAACTTTTGCACCGAGATGCGGCCGAGCGGCGTGGCGCCTTGAACGATGGTGCCGTTTTCGTTGATCACGAGCGGGCCGCCGTTGGGGAGAAGCGTGATGGGGTTGCCGGCAGTGCTCAGCACTTCGTCGCCACCGGATGTGACGAGCACCCGATCGGGGCGCATCCGGAATTCGCCGGCGCGCGTGTAGACGACGGACTCGTCCGGCCGGCGGATTTCGAAGAAACCTTCGCCCTGAATCGCCACGTCGAGCTCGCGCCGGGTAGGTTGCGTCTCGCCGTAAACGAAGCTGATGCCGCGATTGACCTTCGGAAACAGCATCGGGAGTCCGGCCTCGTGACCGACCGGCTTGCGCGGATCGGTTTGGAGTTCGCCGGCAACCTGCGAGGAAAACGTGACGGTGCGCTTGCGGTAGGCGCTTTGATCGCTCGACGTGATGTTGCGCGAAACGACCTCCTGCCACTGCTCGAGGGCGGAGAGGGACGAGGCGCTCTGATACAAGCCGATGGTCATTCGGCTGAGCAGTTAGCAGAGCCGATGCCAACTTCCTAACTCGCGCGGCGACACCTATTTAAGAAAACATACCGTTGCGATGGCAAAACTTGCCGGAGGGCGATGAGGCAGGATTTTCCAGCGGAAGCAGCTTTGATTCAGATCGGCTGCGATTCCGCGACGCCGAAGGATCGGACGCTCGCAACGCTGGACTGCGAGACATGAGCGTCTCGCCTTGCGCCCGGGCCGAAAGGCTCACGCGTTCGACTCTTTTCGGGCTGCTCAGACGCCGGCAGGATAGAGGCACTCGATTTCGACGCGCTCGCCGCAGGAGCAGACGACCACGAGCCGAACCACCTTGTCGCCTTCCTTCACGGCTTCGACCGTGGGGGTCGCTCCGGGACAAGGTGCTGCCGTTTTGGATACAGCGTGCGGAGCGGGTTTGGCGGCGGCGGCGTTGAGCGCGCGCGGCGTCGCGGCCGGGGCGCGGAGGGGCGGAACGGTGAGCGTTTTCTTGCCTTGGAGAAACGAATTCATGAAGCGGGGCGCGGCTGCGCAGAGAGCGCGGTTTCCTCGACGGTCATGCGCTGGTGATCTCGTGAACGCGCGGAGAGCGCGAGGCTGAGGGTGATGCGTTGGTTGGATTCCGAATCGGGCGCTTCGCCGGCGAGCGGACGGGTGTCGGCGTAGCCGGTGATCCGCTCGATGAGTTCGGGTTCGACGGCGTAGTGGACGAGACTGCGGCGAGCGGCGTTGGCGCGATCGGCGGAAAGTTCCCACGTGGAATAGTCGTCCCGGCCGAGGTCGAGGTTGGCGCGAGTGTGGCCGTCGATGGTGACGCGGAAATGATGGCGGTCGATCGACCACGAGAGGTTCTGCATCACGAAGCGGCCCCACTCGGTGAACTCGGCGGTGTTGCCGTTGAAGAGCGGCTGATTCGCGCGATCGAAGAGCGTGATGCGCAGGCCGTCGCTGGTGACTTGGATGTCGATCGGCTTGGCCGCGAGATCCTGGTCGAGATGCAGGAGGCGATAGAAGTCGGCGGCGACGGTGTTGAGGAACGTCATCTCGATCTGCTTTCGCTTCACGTCCTCCTGATTGGCGCCGTCGTTCTCGCCCTGGTTTTCGGTCTTTTTGTCGCTGTCGTAAGGCAGCACGCCCGACGTGGCGTCCATGGGCGAGCGGAACGGGTTTTGGAAATACTGCGATGTGGCGATGAGGATTTTCTGATCCTGCGCCGAAATCCAGAGCACCATGAACAGCGCCATCATCGCGGTGACGAAGTCGGCGTAAGCGACTTTCCACGCGCCCCCGTGGTGAGCTGCGGCTTTTTTCTTAGCCATGTCGCGTTACGAGTGAAAGGGAGAGGGAAGGTGAAAGTGAAAGGGAAAGGGAAAGGGAAAGGGAAAGTGAGAGTGGAAGTGAGAGTGAGTGTGAGCGTGTGCGTCTCGGCTGGGTCGCGTCGTTCTTCGAAAGACAGATCACTTTCACTCTCTCTTTCACTTTTTACTTCACTGGCGGCAGCGCTTTGAGCGCGGCTTCGAGTTCGCTCGCGCCGGGCTGCACGGAGCTGTCGAGCGAACGACGCGCGATCTCGACGGCGGTGAGCGGAGCGAGGCCCTTGGCGAAGCCCGCCACCGCCTGCATGATGCAGCGAAGGCAGAGGAGTTCGGAGGCGTTGTTGAACTTGATGCGGTTCGCGAGCGGATTGATGAAGCCGTAGGCGGCAAAAATGCCCAGGAGCGTGCCGGTGAGCGCGGCGGCGACCTTCTTGCCGACCATCTCGGGACCATCGGCGATCGCCGCCATCGTGTTGATGATACCGAGCACGGCGGCGACGATCCCGATGCCGGGCAACGAGTCCCCGACAAGTTGGAGAATATGAACCGGGTGATCCCACTCTTCCTGCTTCGCATCGATTTCCGCAGTCATGAGTTCCTCGAGTTGGTCGGGCTTGATCTTGCCGTCGATGACGGGCTTCAAGCCGTTGACGAGAAACTCCAGGCGTTCGGGGTGCTGCAGGAGGGACGGGTAACGCTGGAAAATGACGCTCTTCTGCGGATCCATCACATGCTCCTCGAGGGCAATCAGGCCGTTGCGGCGGCCGACCATGAAGATCTCGTAGAGGAGCTTCAGCATGTCGAAGAACTCGGCCTTGCCCGCGCTTTTGCCGGAGATGCAGCCCTTCACCTTGTGCATCACCTCTTTCAATACATGGCCCGGGCTGGCGATGATGAGCACGCCCAGGGCGACGCCGCCGATGACCACGAATTCGGAGACGTGCAGCAGCACGAGCGGCGAGCCGCCGGCGATCATGAAGCCGCCGAGCGTCGACGCGAAAACGATGACGGCTCCGATGAGGATCAACATGTGGGCATGATCGGCAGGGCGAACGGTCCTCGGTGAGCCGCGGCTCGGCGGGGACGCCTCGCCCTACCCTCCGAAGGAACGTGCGGTCAGCGGTTTCTCACGCGTTGGAGGTAGCCGCGGAGCCCGAGGATGGTTTGCGCGTGAATCTGGCAGATGCGCGATTCGGTCAGGCCGAAAACGGCGGCGATTTCGGCGAGGCGCATGTTTTCGAAATAATACATGGCGAGGATCTTCTTTGGTATATCGGGCAGTTCCGCCATTCGTTGAGTGAGAAGCTCCAGCAATTCGCGCTTCTCCAGATTTTCGCGGCCGGTGACGTCGGTCTCGTCAGCGAGCAATTCATGCAGTGAGGCGCCCTCCCCTTCCTCGCCATCGGCGCGGTGGTCGATCGCGAGGAACGTCACCGGGCGCGCATCTTCGACCCACTTCGCGTAGTCCTTTTGCGTGAGGCCGAGCGCGGAGCAGATCTCCTGGTCGGTGGCGGCGCGGCCGAGCTTCTGTTCGACCTCGATGATGGTTTCCTTGAGCTTGCGCGAGCGGGCGCGAGCGCGGCGCGGGCACCAGTCCATCCGGCGCAATTCGTCGAGAATGGCACCGCGAATGCGCATCGCAGCGTAGCTGGCGAACGTGCACCCCTGCTCGGGATCGAACTTGCGCACGGCCGCGATGAGGCCGGTGACGCCCACGCTGTAGAGGTCGTCCGCATCGATGTGCGTGGGCAGGTTGAGTTTGATGCGGTCGACGACGTTGCGCACCAGGTAGAGATGCCGCTCGATGAGATCCTTCTCATCGACGGCACCCGGCGACACGCCTTGATAGGCGCGCCAGACGGTTTTGGGAGCGGCATCCATGCCTGCAGCAACGGCGGAGTTCATGAGAGAAGCGGGAACGAGGGGTTAGTTATTTGTGTTTGGAAATCGATGGAGCCGCCGCGGGTGCAGCTGCCGCGGCGGCCGTGGCCGCGGCGTGGCGCGCGAGGATGGTTTCGCGGATCCCGCGCACGAGGACGGTCCAGAACCAGCGGAAGAGCAGCGCACCAACGAGGCACCCGATGGATGCGTCGAAGAAGATGCGATCGGCCGTGCGATCGGCAGCGTAACCGGCGAGCGCGGCGCAGAGAAATCCGGCGATTCCGCCGAGGAGGAAGACGAATTTCATAGAGCGAAAACGGCGGAAGGATTCATGAGCCGTTGCCCTCCGGGAGCGTGCGGCGGGCGATGGCGCCGGAGACGTCTTCTTCACAGTCGCCCGTGAGCGACGGGCCGGTCGCGAGGAAGAGAGGCTCGATGTCTTCGTCGAAGAGGAAGTCCCACAACTTGCCCCATTGCGGAACCTCATCGAGATGCGTGAAGACGAGGTGCGTTGCGCCGAGATCGCGGCCGGCGGCGTAGGCGTCGCGCATAGCGTGGCGATCGTAGGCGGCATTGAGCACGAGGACGCGTTCCGTGATGCGCTCGCGATCGAGCCAGGTGGCGAGAGCGGCGTTGTCGATCGGGCGACGCGCCGAGATGCTCGGAAGATCGAAATAGACGAAACCGCCCGGCACGGCGGGCTCGGTCGAACACGGGAAATGCGCGAGCGGCACGCCAAGCGCCTCGGCAAAGACAGGCAGCGGGCCGAGCGGATTGGGGCGGTCGAATTCGATCGTGACCACATGTCCGGTGCGCGCGCGGCGAAACACTTCGAGCGAAAGCCACTTGCAGAGTGCGGTCGTGCGACCGACGCCGGAGCTGCCGAGAAACGCGGCGCGGGAAATTGGCGCGCGAGTCGGACGGGATTCGGCGCGTTCCCGGAGGAGACGCGAGGTTTCGGCGAGGGCGCGGTGCAGCGGCAGCCGGTTGATCTCGCGCCAATCGGAGCCGGACTGAAGGCGATTGAGCGCCGTTTCGGTGAGACCAGAACGACGCAGAAGATCGGTGAGACCGATCGGAGTATGGCGAAGGTCGATACGCGAACGCGACGCGACGACATCCGCTGCATCGGGCAGCGCCGGCTCGGCGGAGACGGCGGAAAGCGAAGCGGGTTCTTCGCGCGGCGGACGTGGAGCAGGCACGGTCGGAACGGCGGCGGGCTCCGCGGCCGCCGAAGCGGTTTGGGCGATGACTTCGAGACGCGAGCCCGAGAAGAACTTGCGCAAGCCTTTCGGTTCGACGTTGCGGACGGAGAGCACGCGCGCGTTTTCGCCCAGCTTTTCGCGAATGGCCGAGACGGCTTCCTCCGCGGAGCGGACGGTGAACTTGAAACAGGATCCCGGAGTGGGACGTGGGGAGGGCGCGGGCATGGGTTAGGCGGCGGCTTTCAGCGGAGCTTCGACGCGCGCGAGGTGCGGCGGGGCAGTGACGATGCCGGCGTTTTCGATCTCGGTCGCGGTCGGCAACTCCTGGAATGCGAGGACCGTGAGCCGCGGGAAGGACGATTCGAAGAAACGCTTGAGCGGCAGGCGGACTTCGCTGGAGACGACCAGGATCGGCGGCAGGCCCTCTCCGACGAGGCCGCTGGTGCGGCGGTTGAGTTCTTCGAGAAGGTGGCGCGTCGTCGTCGGATCGAGCGCAAGTCCGACATCCGTCGCGGAGCGTTGCACCTTCGTCCCCAGCCATTGTTCCAGGCGCGGGTCGAGGGTGGCGGCGCGGACGACGCCCGGCCGGCATTCGTATTCGGGCACGAAATACAAGCCGAGGCGGCGACGAATGAGTTCGCTGAGATCGTCGGGATTCTTCGAGAGCGAAGCAAAGTCGCCGATGCCTTCGAGAATGAGCGGCAGGTTGACGATCGCGATGTTCTCGCGAAGCAGGTTTTGCAGGACGCGTTGGATGACGCCGAGTGTAACGAGATCGGGCAGGAGCTCGGCGACCAGCGCGGGTTGCGATTGCTTCAGATGATCGACCAGCGACTGCACTTCCTGGCGGCCGAGCAGGTGATGCGCGTGGGCCTTCAGCGTCTCGGATAAATGGGTGATGAGCACGGATGCGGGGTCGACGACCGTGTAGCCGTTGATCTCGGCCGTCTTCTTCTCGGCGTCGTCGATCCAGGTGGCATCGAGATTGAACACCGGTTCGCGCGTGGGCACGCCGCGGAGGCGGACCTTGCTCGCGGAAACATTCATCGCGAGCAGGCGCCCCGGGTGGAGATTCCCGCGCGCGAGCGGCTTGCCGCGAAGGAGGAAGCGATAGTCGTTGGCCTCGAGCTCGAGGTTGTCGCGGACGGAAATCGGCGGAACGACGATGCCTTTTTCGCGCGCGAGAGTTTTGCGCACGCCGGTGACGCGCGCGAGAAGATCGCCGCCGGTTTTCGCGTTCGCCAGATTGAGCAGGCCGTAGCCGATCTCGATCGCGAAGACGTCGACCTCGATGAGCTTGCGGACATCTTCCGTGGCGGGCGGCGTCGTGGGAGCGGCGGCAGCGCCGTTGTTGTTGCCATCGGCAGCGGCCTTCCCGTCGGAGGTTTTTCCGGCTTTGCCGGACGCGTTGCCCGCGCCGTTTGCCTGGGCGCCGTCGTTTTCCTGTTCTTTGATGATCTTGCCGATGAAGCCCGCGATCCCGGCGAGAATGAGGAACGGCAGCATCGGCATGCCGGGCATCAAGCCGAACAGCAGGAGCATGCCCGCGACGATTTTGATCGCGCGCGGATAACGCAGGAGCTGCGTGGCGAGTTGCGAGCCGAGGTTGTTGTTTTCCGAAGCGCGCGTGACGAGCAAGCCGGCGCCAACGGAAAGGATGAGGGCGGGAATTTGCGAAACGAGACCGTCACCGATCGAGAGCAGCGTGAATTTCTGCAGCGCTTCGCCCAGCGACATGCCCATCTGCAGGACGCCGATGGCGAAACCGCCGATGACGTTGACGAGGGTGATGATGATGCCGGCGATGGCGTCGCCGCGGACGAACTTCGACGCACCGTCCATCGCGCCGTAGAAGTCCGCTTCCTTTTGCACCTTCAGCCGGCGCGCGGTGGCTTGGACCTCGTCGATGATGCCGGCGTTGAGCTCGGCATCGATGGCCATCTGCTTGCCGGGGAGCGCGTCGAGCGTGAAGCGGGCGCTGACTTCGGCGATACGGCCGGCACCCTTCGTGATGACGACGAAGTTGATGACAACCAGGATCAGGAATACCACCGCGCCGACGATGTAGTTGCCCTGGATGACGAAGTGGCCGAAGGCGTCGATCACCTGGCCCGCGTAGCCGTTGACGAGCACTTGGCGCGTCGAGCTGATGTTGAGGGCGAGCCGGAAAAGCGTGAGCGCGAGGAGAAGCGTCGGGAAGCTGGAGAACTCCGGCGGATCCTTCACGTAGACGATCGCCAGCAGAACAAGGAGCGAGAGGCCGATGTTGAGCGCGAGGAACAGGTCCAGCAGCGCCGTCGGGATCGGCATGATCAGCAGCAGGACCGTGACGAAGAGGCCGCCGGTGAACAGGAGGTCGGCGCGCTTCATGAGCGCGTTGACGGAACTGTTGGAGGTCGCGGTCGAGCTCATGTTCACGCGATTTGCTCGAGCCGGCGGGCCTTGAGGCGGTGGAAATAGTATCGATGCGTCCGATACACGACGGCGAGAATACCCGCGACCGCCTGATAGAGTTCGGCGGGGATCGCTTCGCCGACTTTTCCCAATGCGAAGAGCATGCGGGCAACGGGCTTGTTCTCGACGGTCGGCACGCCATGTTCGGCGGCGATCGCTTTGATGCGCTGGGCGAAACGATTTTCGCCCTTCGCGAGGACGACCGGCGCGCTGTCTTTGCCGCGCTCGTATTTCAACGCGACGGCGAAGTGCGTCGGGTTGGTGACAACGACATCGGCGGTCGGCACCGCGGAGAGCATTTGCTTTTGCAGGAGCCGGCGTGCCATGCGGCGCATCGCGGACTTGGCCTGCGCGCTGCCTTCGGCGTTCTTATGCTCATCCTTCACCTCCTGCTTCGTCATCATGAGCTGACGAGCGGTCTTGAACTTCTCGTAACCGTAGCTGATCGCGGTGACGACGCCGAGGGCGAGCGCGAGCCGCGTGAGGAAGATGAGCGAAGCGTTCAGCAAGAACTGACCCAGATAGCCCGCTTCGACCGGGGCGCTGAACAGCGGATCGAGCATGAGCCCGCGGACGCCGAGGTAGAGCGCGCTGCCGATGGCGACGAGCTTCAGGAGCTCGACGCCGGCCTTCACGAAGGCGGATTTGTTGAAGATGTTGGAGAAACCCGTGACGGGATTGAGCTTCTCGGGTTTGAAGCCGATCGCATTGGGCGACATGCGGAACCCGCTCTGCAGACCGCCCGCGAGGAGCGCGGCACCCACGCAGGCGCAAAGCATCGGAACGAGCGCGCGTCCGCTCGTGAGCATGGCCTCGCTGATCTGAATGTTGATCGTATCGCGCTCGACCGGGATCGACGTGAACTGCGTGAAGATGCTCGTCGCATACTCGGCGATGTCGCGCGACGCCGCTTTCGCGGTGAAACCGAGCGCTCCGATCACTGCGGCGAGAAGCAACAAAACCGAGAGCTCAGGCGAACGCGCAAACTGACCGCGATCCCAAGCTTCATTCAGCTTCTTCTCGGTCGGCTGCTCGGTTTTTTGATCCTGATCGGTATCCGCCATTGGTTGCACCCGCGTTTTAGCAACGCCGATGCCAAGGGGATTTCCGCGATAGCTAGCCGTTCTCCATCAGCTATTTAAACTTTTATCTGTGCGTCTGCGGGTGCTGCGCGGAACGAACGCCTGCGTTTCGCCGGATCACGCGGCAAAAATTGCCGGAGCAAGTTGGGCGAGGCTGTAGCTTGCGCGACAGGTGCAGACGTGCGGGCCGAAGCCCCGCACTCCCCCTTTCGGCCGTGGGCGGCTGGGCTTTAGTTCAAAGCGCTTTGAGCAGGCGTTCGACTTCGGTGCGTTTCGCTTGGAGGTCGGCGAGTTGCTTGCGCGCGCCCTCGAGGACGGCGGGCGGGGCTTTGCTGACGAACGCCTGATTGGCCAGGCGCGACTCTGTGCCCGCGATGTGCTTCGCGAGCTGTTCGAGCTCCTTGGAAAGACGCGTTTTTTCAGCGGCAACGTCGACGGTGCTCGCGAGATCGAGATAGGCCGTGCCGAGCGGTGTGACGACGGCCGGAGCGCCATCGACCCGGTCGCGACGCTCGATGACGCTCGCGCCCGTCATGCGCACGAGTTTCGCGAGATTGGCCGACAAGGTCGTCCATTGCTCGTCGTTCGCCGTGATGAAGAACGTCACATCGCGGCGGCTCGCCAGATTATGTTCGGCCTTCAGCGCGCGGGCTTGCGAAACAAAGGTCTTCAAGTCTTCGACGGTGGCGATCTGCGCCCGATCGAGCATCAATCCCTGTGAGGCGGCGGACGTGGCGAGGTGCGAGGCGTTTTCGAGGCGGGCGTTTTGGATGAACGACCCGGCGGCGCCGTATCCAAGAAGTCCCCACAGCTCCTCGGTGATGAACGGAATAAAAGGATGCAGCAGCAGCAGGGTCTGGCGGAGCACGAGATCCTGGATCGCCAAGCAGTTGGCCTTGGTGTCCGCGGCCTGCATCTTCGCTTTCGAGACCTCCACATACCAGTCGCAGAAGTCGTTCCAGAAAAACGCATACAACGCCTGGACGGCCGCGCTGAACTCGAAGTTCGTGAAGCACCGATCGACTTCGCGCGTGGTGGCGAACAAACGATCGAGAATGGCGTGATCGTCGGCGTCGAACTTCGCCGGCTCGAGGCGCGAAACGATCGCAGCGAGCGTGGAGTTGTCGCCGGCCTCGCCGCTCATCTGGCGGAAACGGCAGGCGTTCCACAGCTTGTTGCAGAAATTCTTACCGCTTTCGATGCGATCCTCCTGAAAGCGGATGTCCTGGCCTTGTGGCGCGATCGAGATGATGCCGAAGCGCAAGCCATCGGCGCCGTAGCTATCGATCAAGTCGAGCGGATCGGGCGAGTTGCCGAGCGACTTGGACATCTTTCTCCCCTGCTGGTCGCGAATGATGCCGGTGAAGTAGACGTCCTTGAACGGAATTCGCCGCTCGAGCGGTTCGCCGGGCCGAACGAATTCCAAACCGGCCATGATCATGCGCGCGACCCAGAAGAAGATGATGTCGGGTCCGGTCACGAGCGTGCTCGTCGGGTAGAAGTAATCGAAGCCGTCGCGCTTCATCTCTGCTTCGTCGGGCCAGCCGAGCGTCGCGAAGGGCCACAGCCACGAAGAGGCCCACGTATCGAGCACGTCTTCTTCCTGCTCCCAGTTTTCCGGATCGGCCGGACCGTCGACGGACACGTGCCAGTTCTTCGGATCGGAGCGGTCTCCACCTTTTCGATACCAGACCGGGATGCGATGTCCCCACCAGAGCTGACGGCTGATGCACCAATCCTGGATGTTTTCGAGCCAGTGCAGGTAAACCTTCGACCAGCGTTCCGGATGAAATTTGATGTGACCGTCGCGCACGGCGGCCTTGGCCTCTTCGACCCGCGGGTATTTCAACCACCACTGCTCGGTCAGGCGCGGTTCGATCGGGACATCGGCGCGTTCGGAATAGCCGACGTTGTTGGCGTAGGCTTCCTCGGCGACGAGTGCGCCGGCGGCTTTCAACAGCTCCGCGGCTTTCTTGCGGCCAGCGAAGCGCTCGACACCAGCGAGCTCGGGACCGGCGAGGTCGTTGAGGACGCCGTTCGGCTTCAGCACGTCGACGACGGGCAGCTTGTGGCGGAGGCCGATCTCGTAATCGACCTTGTCGTGCGCGGGCGTAATCTTCAGCGCGCCGGTGCCGAACTCCTTATCGACGGACGCATCGGCGATGATCGGAATCTCCGCGGCCGGACCGATGGGACGATGGACCTTCTTGCCGATGATATCGGCGTAGCGCGGATCCTCGGGATGAACGGCAATCGCGACGTCGCCAGGAATCGTTTCGGGGCGCGTGGTTTTAACCTCGATGAATCGGTCGGGCTGATCGACGAGCTGGTAGCGCACGCGATACATCGTGCCGTTCACCGGCTTCATGATGACTTCCTCGTCGGAAAGTGCGGTGAGCGACACCGGGCACCAGTTCACCATGCGTTTGCCGCGGTAGATATAGCCGCGGTTGAAGAGTTCGACGAACACGTGCAACACGCGTTGCGAATACGCCGGATCCATCGTGAACGCCGTGCGATCCCAGTCGCACGACGCGCCGAGACGGCGGAGCTGTTCAAGGATGATGCCGCCTTTTTCGTGGCGCCACTCCCAGACCTTTTCGACGAACTTCTCGCGGCCGAAATCGTGACGCGTCTTCTTCTGTTTGCGCAGTTCGCGTTCGACGACGGTCTGCGTCGCGATGCCGGCGTGATCCGTGCCTGGCAGCCACATGGTGGAATGGCCTTCGAGACGGGCGCGCCGGATGAGGATGTCCTGGATCGTGTTGTTCAACACGTGGCCCATCGTGAGCACGCCCGTAACGTTCGGCGGCGGAATCACGATCGAGTAAGGCGCGCGCGCCGGATCGACTTCGCCGCGGAAGGCCTTGGCTTCCAGCCAGGCGGCATACCATTTCTTTTCCACGTCGCGCGGTTCGTAGCTCTTGGTGATCTCGGCCATGGGTCGTTGTCGGGACTAAACCGCGGAGAAAACGCCCGCCGCTCCCGCGAGGCAAGTGGTTAAACAGCGTTGCCAGGACTCCCTTTGCTTCCGGCCACTTCCCCCTCGCGAAATGGCGCATTTTTCGCTCACTTCGGCGCTTCATGCCTGTCACGCCCACCCAAAACCCGGTCGACCCTCTCGCCTACCCGGAATCCGCCACGCCTGCGGAACGGCTTGCTGCGTGCAAGGCTTACCTGCAGGCGCAGGGCGCCATTTTGCGCGAGCGGCATCGCGCGGGCGCCTCGGGCTTGGAGATCGCGCATGAACGCGCCGCCGTGATCGATCGCATGCTCCTCCGTCTCTTCGAAGGCGCGTCGGCGAGCTACTTGCGCCAGCACGGGAAGGCGCCGGCGCCGGTCGCGCTTGTCGCGCTGGGCGGCTACGGGCGCAGCGAACTCAGCCCGCTGAGCGACGTCGACATCATGTTTCTCTTTCCCGCCAAGACGAAGCCGGCGGATATCAAAACCTATATCGAACACCTCTCCAACGAGATCCTCTACCCGCTCTGGGATTGCGGACTGAAAGTCGGACACTCGACGCGAAACATCGACGAAGTCTTCGCCGAAGCGCGGAAGGACATCCAGACGCTCACTTCGCTGCTCGAGTCGCGCCTCGTCGCCGGATCGTCTTCGCTCTACGATACGTTCGCTCAGGCGTATCGCGCGTTTTCCACGGCCGAAGATCCCAAAGGCTACATCGCCGCGCGTTTGGGAGATCAGGCGGCGCGCCGCGCGAAATACGGTGACACGGTTTTTCTGCAGGAGCCGGATGTCAAAAACGGCGTCGGCGGCCTGCGCGATTACCAAAATGCCCTCTGGATGTCGCGGGTGAAGCTCGGTATCTCGGCGATGGAGGAACTCGCGACGCAGAACTACTTGCGGGCCGAAGAGCTCGCGGAGTTCACCCGCGCCTACGACTTTCTGTTCCGCGTGCGCAACGAGATGCATTTTCTCAGTTCGCGCCCGACCGACGTGCTGGACCTCGACCTGCAGCCGAAAGTGGCCGACGCCCTCGGTTATCATGATACCGATCTGCTCCTGCGCGTGGAGCGGTTCATGCAGGATTACTACCGCTCGGCGCAATCGGTCTTCCGCATTTCGAAACTCGTGGAAAGCCGGCTGGCGCTGACGATCGGCCGCGACGCGTCGGGCGGAAAAGTTTCCATCCGCGAAAGCCTGCTGGCCTCGCGTTTCCGGCGCACGAAGAAGCTCGACGGCTTTGTTCTGCGCGGACGCGAGCTCGCGGCCGAATCGCCGGATGTTTTCAAGCAGGATCCCGTGCGGTTAATCCGCGTATTCCGCCACCGCCAGCAGCTCGACTGCGCGCTGGACTTTCACCTCGCCGCGTTGATCCGCGAATCGCTGCCGCTCCTGACTCCGGAGTATCGGGATTGTCGTGACGCCGACGTGACCTTCCGCGCGATCCTTTCCGAAGCCGGCGCGGTTTTTCCGACGCTCAACCTCATGCACGAGCTTGGGGTGCTCGGACACTACATCCCGGAATTCGAGGGGCTCACATGCCTGGTGCAGCACGAGTTCTATCACCGCTACACGGCCGACGTGCATACCCTCGAGGCGATCCGGCAGCTCGACCTGATTTTCACGGAAGCCGAACCGATCACCTTAAAATATCGCGAAGCGCTGCACGAGACCGACGATCCGGCGCTGCTCTATCTCACGCTGCTCCTCCACGACATCGGCAAGGCCGACGGCATTCAGGGCCATGCAGAAAAAGGTGTTACGATTGCGCGACCCATTCTGGAGCGACTCGGCATCAACGCGGACAGCCGTGAACTCATCGAATTCGTCATCAAAAATCATCTGGTGATGGCACGATTCTGGCAGAAACGAGACGTCGATGATCCCAACACCGCCGCCGCATTCGCCGAAATCGTGGGCAACCCCGAGCGCCTGCGGAATCTTTATGTTCACACGTTCTGCGATGCGCGCGGCACGGCCGCGAGCCTCTGGAACAGTTACAAAGATACCCTTCACACCCGACTCTTTCGCGCTACGCTGGAGCATCTGAATCTGGGCGAAGCCGTTCACGCCACTTACGAAACGAAGAAGCAAATGACTCAACAGGAACTCATCGCCCGCCAGATCCCCGGCGTCAGCTCCGAAGAGATTGTCGCTCATTTCGGGCTGCTCCCCGAGCGCTACTTCATCCAGACGGAGCCGGATGACATCGCGCTGCACATTCAGATGGTCAACAAGCTGCTGAAGTCCATCGCCACCGCGGACTCCGTCGGCACGCTCAAACCGATCATCGACTGGCACGATGACCTGAACCGTTCGCTCACTGTGGTCGATGTCGTTACGTGGGATCGCGCGGGGTTGTTCTACAAACTTGCAGGCGCCTTCAGCGTCGCGGGGCTCAGCATCCTCGGCGCGAAGGTGATCTCGCGTTCGGATCACATCGCCATCGACACCTTCTACGTGGTCGAGCCCGGCCGAGGCGTTGTCCAAAGCACGTCCGCGCAAGAAACGTTTGCGCGCACGATCGAGACGGCGCTCGTTGCGAACAAGGACCTCTACCCGGACATCGTCGCGCAGGCGAAGAAGCATGCGGCCAGCCGCTACACGGCCACGAGCAACGGTGAAGCGTTGCACACTTCGTTTCCGCCGACGGTGGAAGTCTACCACGAACTGGCCATGCAGCGGACGATCGTGGAAATCCAGGCGCGCGACCAGATCGGCCTGCTCTACCGGCTGGCGAAGATCATCTCCGATCAAGGATTCGATATCACGTTCGCACGCATCGGCACCGAGCGCGGCGTGGCGATCGATACATTCTACATCGAAAGCTCCGAACCATCGCAGCCCGTCGACACGCCGCGGCTGCAGGCGCTGCGCGACACGCTCACGGAAGTGATCCGTCCGGCAGCGGCTGTCGCGGCGGTGAGCTGAGGCGGAGACGCGCGCGCCAATTTGCGTAAACAAAAAGAGCGGGTCCGAAGACCCGCTCTTTTTATTTGCGCCGGCGAGCGTGCTCGCCGGCGGCAATCCGCGATTTCGTCTTAGCGGTGCAGAAGCGTCAGCAGGCTGTTGCCGTTGAGCACGAGCTTGTCGGCGACGAGCCCGCCTTGCAGGCGGCTGTTGCCGTTGATCGTGACGGTGCCGGACGGCGCCGTGACATAGCCTTGGAACTCCACGTTGCCGTTCAACGTGACGCCACCGTTGCTCACGCGGAGGTCGAGCCACGCGGGATTGGCGCTGTTGCCCATCGAGGAGTTCACATTGATGCCGTTCTTCACGATCACGATCACCGGTCCCACGACCTTGAACGCGCTATTGCCGTTCAACGTGAGGTTCTGGAAGTGATATACCGTCGGCGTCGTCGCACCGGCCACGCCGAGCGTGAAGCCGCTGCCGCCGTTGGCGGTGAAGTTGCCGTAAACGCCCGCGGGCACCGTGACGTTGCCCACGTTGCCGTTGAGCGTGAGGTTCTGCAGCGTAGCCCACGATCCAATGGCGTCGGACGACTTGTTCATGTTCACGCTGCGCGAACCGGTGGGGTTCGACGGCGCGGCGACCGTCGGCATCGCGGTCGCATCGTAACGACGCACGAGTTTGCCGAGGCTGGCGTTGCCGTTGAGCGTGATCGTGTAACCGGCCGGATTGGAGCTGCCGGTGCTGTCAACCGTGCCGCCGAAGTCCGGCTTGCCGTTCAACCGCGTCGTCGGCGTGCCGACCGTGAGCAACTCGCCCGTGATCTTGGCGCCGCCGTTGAGCGTGACGCCGTAGTGGGTGCGTTGCTGAATGGAACCGTTGATGGTGCCGTTCATCGCCGTGATCTGATTCACCAGCGCCGCAGCGGGGGCGCGCACCGTGACGGTGAAGGTCTTCGTCGTCGTGTTGCCGGCAGCGTCCGTGACGCTCGCAGTAACAACCGTGGCTCCGATCGGGAAGAGCGTGCCGGAAGCCTTGCTCAACGTCGGTGCGAGCGTGCCGTCGACGATATCGCTGGCCGCGACACTGAAGGTCACGGTCGCGCCCATCACCGTAGTCGAATCGACCAAGATGTTGGCCGGCACGGTCAGCGTCGGCGCAGTCGTATCGACAACGGTTACCGTGAAGGCCGAGGAGCTGCTGTTACCGGCCGCGTCCGTGGCGATCAGCGAAACGGTGGTGACACCGAGCGGGAAGACGCTGCCCGAAGCGTTGCTCGAAGAGACCGCGACGTTGCCGCTGACGATGTCGGACGCGCTCGGCGCGAACGTGGCCACCGCGCCGGCAGGACCGGTCGCTTCGAGAACGATGTTGGCCGGCGTGACAATCACCGGAGCGGTCGTGTCGACGACCACGATGGAGAATACCGCCGACGCGGCGTTACCGGCGGGGTCGATCGTGCTCGCCGTCACGGTGGTCGTGCCAAGCGGGAACGTGCTGCCCGGTTCGATGTTGAACGAGACCGGAACGCTGCCGCTCACGATATCGAACGCGCTCGCCGTATAGGTGGCGACCGCCCCGGCGGCGCTCGTCGTTTCGAGCGTTTGGCCGGTCGGGGGGAAGAGCGCGGGAGCAGTCGTATCGCGCACGACGATCGCAAACGAAGCCGTCGACGTGTTGCCGGCGGCGTCTGCGGCGGTGACGGTGACCGTCGTGGTGCCGAGCGCGAACGTGCTGCCGGGAGCGATGCTATAGGAAACGGTCGCACCGACGGCGTCGGTCGCGTTCGCGACGAAAGTCGCGGTCGCACCGGCAGCACTCGTCGCTTCGATGACGAGATCGTCGAGCGGCGCGATGACGGGCGCGGTGGTGTCGCGCACCAGAACGGTGAACGAACTCTCGGCCCGGTTGCCTGCAGCGTCTTCGGACGAAAGCGTCACGACGGTCGTGCCGATCGGGAAGACATTTCCGGACGCATGGCTCGAATCGACCGCCACGGCTCCGTCGACGAGATCGCTGGCGGAGAGATCGAAGATCACGGTGGCGCCGTCGGCGCTGGTCGCTTCAGCGATGATGTTGGCCGGCGTCGCGATCGTGGGCGCGGTCGTATCGACCACGGTGACGGTGAAGGTCGTCGTGGCCGTGTTGCCGGCGGCGTCAGTGGCCGTGAGTGTGACGATCGTTTCGCCGAGAGCGAACGTGCTGCCGGACGCAGGCGAGGCCGTGACGCTCACCGCATCGTTCACGATATCGAGCGCGCTCGGTGAGAACTCGACCACGGCACCGGCGGCGCTCGTCGCTTCGACGATCAGATTATCGAGCGGCGCGATGACCGGAGCCGTCGTATCAACGACGGTGACGGTGAAAATGTCCGACACGGTGTTGCCCGTGGAGTCCGTGGCGGTCGCCTGCACGGCGGTCGTGCCGATCGGGAAGACGCTGCCGGATTCCGGAGCGAGCAAAACCGAAAGGTTGCCGTCGACGAGATCGGTCGCCGAGGCGCTGAACGTGGCGATCGCGCCCGCCGGACCGGTGGCTTCGATCACCAGATTTGCCGGAAGCTGCAGCAGCGGCTTCGTGGAATCGATCACGGTGATCGTGAACGATCCGGTCGACTCGTTGCCGGCTTCGTCGATCGCACTGACCTCGACGGTCGTCGTGCCGAGCGGGAAGACGCTGCCGGACGGAACGCTCGTGGACACGAGAGCGCCGACGGCATCGTTCGCGGTGACGTCGAACGTCGCGACCGCGCCCGCGGCGCTGGTGGCTTCGATCGTTTGATTGGCGGGGATGTTCAGCGTCGGAGCAGTCGTGTCGCGCACGATGACGTTGAACGTGGCGGTTCCGACATTGCCGGCGGGATCGATCGCCTCGAGCGCCACGGCCGTGGAGCCGATCGGGAACGTGCTGCCGGAAACCGGTCCGCTGCTCACGGAGAGCGTGCCCGAAACGATGTCAAAAGCGGTCGCGGTGTAGTTGACGACCGCACCCTGGCTGGAGGTGGCCTCGGTCACGATGTCACTTGGAGCCGAGACCGGCGTGTCGCCGACCGTCAGAGTGATGGCGTCGAAGTTGACCTGCTGATTGCTGGTGTTCGTGAGGACGATCTTCAGCGTCGCGCCGAGATTCGGATCGGTGGCGGTGGCCGTGAACGACGTCGAATGATGAGCGAACGTGGCGAGGGCCTGGTCGGGCGCGGAATCTGCCTGGGCCAACACGACGCCGGAGCTCGTGACGAGCGCGAGGCGGCCGGTTGTAATGGGATCGTCACTACGGCGCCCGACGAAGCCGGACAGCGTGTAGGTTTTGCCGGCCTGCAAGGTGATCGGGAGCGTTTGCGAAATCGCTCCGTCGTTAACGAAGCCGACCTGGCGGCCCTCAGGTGCGACACCCGTGATATAGCGGCCCGGAAGAGCGGGAACATACACGACGCCGGCCACTCCGGTGAGCGTCCACCCGGGGATGCTGTGATCGTGATCCCACGTGAAGTTCTGTTCGAAGCTCGCGTTCGTGATCGGCACGTTCGTCTGAGCGGTCGGGCTCATCAGGATCGTGGGAGCCGTTGTATCGACGACCGACACGGTGAACGACGCGGAGGCGACGTTGCCAGCAGCGTCCTCGGCGTTGACGGTCACGAGCGTGTTGCCGAGCGGGAACAGGCTTCCGGACGCGTGCGATGGGGTGACGCTGACGGGGCCGTCGATGTTGTCCTCGGCGCTCAAGGTGAACGGCACGTTTGCGCCGCTGGGGCCGGTGGCTTCGACGACGATCGGAGCGGAGGGCAGCGCGATCACCGGTTTGATGGTGTCGGTGATCGTGAGTGTCGCCGATCCGCTGCCGGTGTAGTTCGGATTGGTGACGGTGGCTGCGACCGCATAGGTGCCGATCGCGCTCGGCGCGCTGGTCGAACCGTTGTAGGTCACCTGCGTGGCCAGGCCAGCGGGTGACGTGGTGACGGTCACGGATTTGGCGGAGCCGTTGTAGGGTTGCACCAGATTGCTGAACGAAACCGAAGCTGGAGCTTTTTGGATCAGCAGCGTGCCGTTGCTGAAGCCGGCGTAGTTCGCGTGATTGATGGCGCCGAAAACGCCATAAGTGCCGGCGTTGATCGGAGGAAGCGTTGCACCGGTGTAGCTGAAGTTGACAGGCAGTCCGGCCGGGTTGGTGGTGGCGGACGCTGACTTTTCGGAGCCGTCGTAAGTATGGACGAGGCTGCCCAACGTAACCGTCGCGGCGCCCTTCCCGATCGTGATAACGAGCGTGTTGTTGCCGGTGCCGAAGTTGTTGGTGGCGGAAAGCGCGACATTGTAAACGCCGGCGACGGTCGGCGTGCCGGAGATTACTCCGGAGGATGAGTTCACGGTGAGGCCCGGGGGCAGGTTGCTCGCCGTGCGGGTCGAGGGTGAATTGGTCGCCTGGATGGTGTAGCTGAAAGGCGTTCCGACCGTGCCGTTCGCGGTGAGCGGGCTCGTGATCGACGGCGGGGGCGAGATCCGTTGAAGCGGATCGGCGGAGTCGGCCGAGATGTCGATGCGGTAGTTCAAGCCCACCCAGCCGCCGTAATCGATGAGACGAACGTAGATCGTGTTGATGCCGGGCACCAGATACTGCGACGGGATCGTGCCGGAGCTGATGCTGCCGCCGACGGTGTGCGCAACCAGCGTGCCGTTGATCAGGATGTCGGCTTCGTTGTCGGCGTTGACCTGATAGGTCATGTGCGCGGCGAGCGCATTTTCCGGGACATAGAAACGAATGCGGAAATCGACGTTCTCGTTGAGGCCGACGAAGGGACTCGGATGTTGATTCAACCACGCATTCGTGCCGGGGATGTTGCCCCAGGGGTGGCCCGTGAACAGATACGCGGGATACCACGTAAGACCGCCGTCTTTCGAATAGTCCGTGTTGGGCTCGATCGAGCCGGGCGAGCCGCTGGCGCCGAGGATCGTGAGGTTTTTGGGCGCGAGGGTCTCGATGACGAAGTTGTCGACGGCGAGATCGGTGTTGCCAGCACTGTTCAGCGGGGTGGTGTCCGAGAACGTCAACGTGAGCGAATTGGAAGGCGCCACAAAGGTAAACGTGCGCTGGATCCATTGGCCGGACGGCGCGCCGCTCATGTTTACCGGCTGCGTGGTGACGTTGGAGCCGTTGGCGTTGTTGCGGATCGTGACGACGCCGCTGATCGGTTCGCTGCTCCCCACCCGTTGCACCCAGAAACTCACCCGGTAGCTCGAGCCGGGTGTGGCCGCGAAGCTCTGGCTGAGCGAGCCGCCGCCGTGAGCGCTGCCGCCACCGAAATTAGCTGCCTTGGTTCCTTCCGGGAGCCCGCCGGACTGGTAGATATAGACCGCCGTCGAATAGGGATCGGCTTGGCTGACCGGCACGCTGGGATCGGGGGACCACGTCCAGTTCTGCGCGGAGGCACGAAGCGGATTGGACGGCACCGAGCCGTCGATAGCACCGAAACCCGCTGCAGTCGCATTCGCATTGAACGTCGACAGCTCGAATCCCCCATTCTTTAGGAGGTTGAGATTCTGCCCGCGCGCCACCCCTGAGAGCAGCAAACACGTGGCGAGGAGAAACAAGGCGCTGCGAAAGCGAGCGCCAAGGCGAGAACACAGGATGGTCATGGTGAAGCGGGACTGGAGTTGCCGGGGGGCATGCCTGAGGCGAAGAAGCCTCGAGCAGGGTGTTACCCCTAGGGCCGACTGGGGGTTTGGGGAGACCGTTGTGACGAGCGGACCGACTTTGTGACGGGCAGCCCTAAAGTCACGGAACCTGCAGGGCCTGTCTTTAAAGATGCCTCGGCAGGCGATCTTTGAGCGTCCGCCAGAATCCTCGGCCGACCGGTATTGGAGCGTCGATCCCTTCGATTCGAACGGAAAAACTCTTCGGCGCGTGACGACGACAGCCAGCGACTCGGCCAAGATTCACCACGACCGACCGATGCACTTGGACGAAATGAGGAGCCGGCAGCACTTCCAGCCAAGCCTTCAACGTTTTGCGCACGATGGTCCGATCGCCGTCGACCAGATGGACGACCGAATAGTTCTCATATGAGCGAATCGCCGCGATGTCGGAGAGAACGATCCAACTGGAGGCTGTGCCCGAATTGAGCCAGAACCGATCGCCGAGACGGAGCGACTTGCAGGAAGGAGATGCCAAGACGCTGGCTCCAAACGTAGGCGCGTTGACCCGGCTCAGCGCGATTGCGAGGCGGGCCGGGTCGATCGGTTTCACCAAGTAATCGAGAGCGTTCACGTCGAATGCACGACGCGCATGCGCCTCCGTCGCCGCCACAAGAATGGCTCGCGCGCCCGAGCGGAGGCTTGCGATCAGGTCGAAGCCCCGCCCGCCGTCGATGTCGGCATCCAGGAAAACCAGTTGGTAGTCGTCTCGACCCAGCAAGGTATGCGCCGAGGACAACGAGTCCGCTTCCCCGATGATCTCAATCCCTGGCCAAGCGGCGAGCAGTTCGCGCAACTCCGCTCTTTCGCCGGCGTGAGCATCGATAAGCAGGGCGCGCAACATCAGTTGTCCACGCGAACCAGCCCGTTACGCCGGCAGCCGCGCGTTTGGTCGATCCATGGCCAATATTGCGTCTCCGGCCGAGGGGTAAGCATCCGTCGCGCGACGGTGGCGGTCGGGAGAGGCCAGACAATGGAATTGTGCGGTGTATCTAAAATTTAATGACGCGTCCGTCTGAATGGCGGTGGGGCCAGGCCAGCCAGGCGTAAAACACGAGCACGGCGAATCGAGGATCTCCCTACTCTGCCTTCAGTTGTGCAAACGCTTTACTCCCGTTCTGCATCGCCGGACGCAAAAAGGGCGGACCGAAAAGGTCCGCCCAGCTGGGAATAAGCTGTATGGGTCCGCTTAATCCAGCACTTCGTAGATTTCGACGAGCGCCACGCCGGTCGTATTGTTCGCGCCGCTGATGTGCACCGTGTAGTTGCCCGGGGCGAGCGTCAGCAAGAGCGCGGCATCCTTGCTGCCGGCCTGGAGATGAAACGCGCCCGCGACGGTCTCGGCGGCGGTGATCTGCGCGGCCGCCGACGAGTCGGCGCTCCAGTTGTCGTTCGTCGCAATCTGCTCGGAACCCTTGAACACCTTCAACACCGGGTCGGCCAGCGGAGCGGCGATACCCTGCGCGGCCAGCGCGGGTCCTACCCCGCGAATCAGCACTTTCTTCGGCGCATTGCCCGTGATCACGAGACCGCCGATGAGGACGTTCTCGCCCGTGCCGACTTCGCCACGCGTCGAGATGTCGATCAAGCGTTGGTATTCCGCCTGCGGATTCTCGGAGGCATCATAGATGTCGGCCAGCGCCACACCCTCGCCACCGCCGATGTGCACCGTATAGGCGCCCGGCTCGAGCGTAGCGACGATCATGGCGTCCTTGCTGCCATTACCGAGCGCGAACGCACCGACCCGCTGCGCAACCGCGGCGATCGCTGAGGCATTCGCGTTGGAACCCCAGTCGTCATTCTCGGCCACGAGCGTGGAGCCCTTGAACACACGGAGGTTCGGATTGGCGAGCGCCCCGGTGATTCCGAGCGGCGCGAGCGACGGCCCGACCGCGCGGATCAAGACCTGCTTCGGCTCGTTGCCGCCAATCACAACGCCGCTGATCAGAATCTTCTCGCCCGTGCCCACGCGACCGCGCGAGGAGAGCCCGAACAGGCGATCCGAGCGCAACGTGCGGATTTCCAAACCGGCGAAGCCGATGGGAGCTTTGTTCGGGACAAGGATCGTGCCGGAAACCGTCGTCGTCGGCGCATCAACGGCGCCTTGCAACGTGACCGTCTCGCCGCTGGTGGCCGCGGCTTGCAGTTGGAACGTGCCGTTCGATTGAAGCACCGCGGTGCCGCCGACGGTGAACGTCGGCGTGACGGCGAGCACGAGCACGTTGTTATCCGAACCGATGATCGTGTAGGTCGTGCCTTGCGCGGTCTCGAGGGCGGCGGAGCGATAGAGACCGGACGATTTCACCGACGGACCTTTGCGCGACTCGACCTGGGTCGAGAAACTGATGCCCGTGCCTTGGATGACACCGGAGAGGGTGTCGCCCATCAGCCAGCCCGAGACCGTGCGCGTGCCCGGCGTTGGGCCGCCCTGCTGCACCGAAGCGGTGTAGCTGTAGTCATCGGCGAGGGTGAAGCTCGTGAACGCGTTGATGTGAGCGGACGGCGCAACAATCAGCAGCGAACCCGTCTTCTGCTGTGAGGGGAGGACCGCGGCGACGTCGCCGACTTTGCCGCTGTCATCCGAGAGCGCGAAAGAGCGCACATTGCCGGATTGGACCGGCGCCTGGACCGGAGCGGCGTTGGCCTGGATCAGGGCGCCCATGAAAACGCGATCGTTCTCCGCCACGACCTCGAACGACCTCAGCACGTCGTCCGCGGGCGAATAGTTGTCGTTTCCAGACTGCGCGGCGCGAATCGTCACGGTGCCAGGCGCGCCCGTCAGCGTGACCCTGTCGCCGGAGATGAGTGCTGGACTTCCGGATACAACCGTCAACGTGACCGGCAGGCCGGAGCTGGCCGAGGCGGACACTTCGAACGGCCCGTCGATCGCCAGTTTGTTATGGAGCGCGGGGAACGTAATCGTCTGCGACAATTTCGCCGAGTTGATGGTGCGCTGGACGTAGGCGGCCTTGTAGTTCGTGCTGCCGGCCGCGGTCGCCCGAACGACAATGGTGCCGGCGCCGGTGATCGTGAGCGTGGAGCCCTGGATCGTGGCATTGCCGCTGATCACCGTGAACGTCACCGGCAGGCTCGCGCTCGAACTCGCCGCCAACGTGATGGACTGGCCCGGCCGCACCGAACCCGGATCGGCGAACGACACGGTCTGTTCGGCCTGCGCGATGGTGAGCGTGCCGGTCGCGGTCGCGACGTGCGTGCTGGCATCGATGGTCGCGGAAACGGCGTAGGTGCCCGCGTTGGTCGGAGCGGTTTTCTTGCCGTCGTAAGTGATCACGAGGGGAAGGCCGGCGGGCGAAGTTTGAGCGGACACCGACTTCGGGGAGCCGTTGTAGGTGTGCGTGAGATTGCTCAGTTCGATCGACGCCGTGGCGGCGTTGACGGTCAACGTGACGTTCTTCGTGCCGGTGCCCGTGACGTTGGTCGCCTTGAGGATCAAAGGATAAACGCCGGTCTGCGTCGGCGAACCGGAAATCACCCCCGTTTGCGTGTTGAGGCTCAGGCCCGGCGGCAATCCGTCGGCGGAAAAGGCGGTCACTTCGAGTAAGCTGGTCACCGCGATGGAAACGTTGACCGTGCTGCCATACGAAGCGCTCAGCGTGGACGCGTTCGTGATCGTCGGGGCAGGAGCGGTGATCGAAACGGTCATCGTGGCTGTGGCGGAGAGCACGCCGGTGCCCGCGCGGTCGGCATCGGTCACGGCGAACGTGATTGTGCGAGCTGCGCTGCTGCCGCTCGTGGTCGCGAACGTGACGGCGCGCATCGCCGCGCGATACTGCTCGACGGTCGCCGTGCCCGTGAGCGTGAGCGTGGCCGAGCTGGAATTATAGCTCGCGGCAATGGCGCCCATCGTGCCGCTGTTGACCACCAAGCCCAGGACGTCGCCCGTCTGCTTGTTGGCGGTGATCTTCACCGTCGCGCCGGTGAGTTGCGTGTCGTCCGGATCAGTGACCGTCAGGTTGTTCGCGATAGCGGCTCCGGCTTGCTGGGGCGTCGCGACAAAGGTGCTCAACGAGCCGATCGACGGCGCGCTGTTCACCGGAGCGATTCCGATCGGCTGGGTCGTGGTGCCGGACTCGCCGGCGCCGTCGGTGGCCGTGATGGTGATGTTGCGCGTGGCGGCGGGATTGAGCGACGTGTTCTTATACGTCACGAGACGCCCGAGCGACTGCACGACGGAGCTGCCGACGAAGGTGCCGGTGTCGATCTGCACATTGTCGATCAACAAACTGGCGCCGAGCGCCCGACCAAAGGAGAAGTCGAACGAGCCGGAAACGAACACGAACTTGAAGTTGCCGGTTTCATTCGCGGTCGCCGTCACCTTCGTCCACGCCTGCGCCGCCTGCCCGCTGTTGCCGGTGGCGTTGATCAGGATCTGCGTGTGCCCGTTGTCGACGTTCAGCAGATAGCCAAAAACGTCGTAGGCATCGCTCGCGGCGGCAGCGCTCCACCAGAAGGAGATCGCATTGCCGGCATTGAGGAAAAACGACGTCGCGCTCACCGCGGCAGGCCCGCGCAAGATGCCGCCTGCGGTCACCGATCCGTTGAGGGCGAGCGAGAGCGACTTGGTGCCGTTGACTCCGCCCGGGGCGACATTGGTGCTGATGCCGGGATTGAAGGTCGCGGAACTCGCCGTCACGGCGTCGCCGGGCGACCCGGTGGGCGTGGGTGTCGGGTCGGCGGGCGTCGGAAAGCCCGCGAGCTCCTGGCCAGCGCCGAGGATGATGCGGCTCTTGATAATTTCCCAGCCCGAGGTCGTGCCATCTTCGAAACTGGCATTATCGAACGCGCTCGCGACGAGATTGATCTTCAGCGACTTGCCGGAGGCTCCATTTGCAACGCCGTCGACACTGCCGATCGGATCGGCCTGCGCGCCTTTGCCGAGGTAAACCGTCGTGCCGACAATGGAGACCACGCCATCGGTCACGTCCGGAGTCGCAACCGTGGTCAGCCCCAGGGTTTCCGTCGCCTCGGCGGACGACAGCGCGAATTCCAATGCGCCGTTAACGAAGTTTCCGCCGCCCGAAAGGTTTAAGGCCGGAGCGGCGGATACCGTGGCGCCATTTTCCGTGTAGTTTGTGATCGGGCCGGTGGAGACCACGATCGGCCCGGGGACCGCATCCGCGGTGAGCACGCCGCCAAAGAGCAAAAGCAGCACACGCGGGACACCGCGAGTATTCAGAAACCGGATGCACTCGCGAAGCCGAGGTGCAGCGAACATTGGGCGCAGGGACATGGGTCAGGATGGATTCGAGGACGTATTCGCGGAAGGACCTCACCAAAACAGCGACGCCTCCCATTCTCGCCTATTTGAAAACAACCTGCGCGCCGCCCACAACGAGGACGCCTACGCGATTTTTCGGCGGAGGCCTACGCGCGGAAGGCGTAGTTCTACGCTTCGCGAGCGCATCGACGCTTGCGCCATCGGGTTGGGTTCACACGTTGCGCGAACTTGTGAGTTTTATCGAGTCCCAGCCCCCGGAAGCCCATCGACCTTCTCACCGCGTCGTCGTGATCGAAGACGATACGCTGCTTTCCGATCTGCTCGCGCACGCGCTGCGCACGCGACTGCAGCTGGCGGACGTGCGAGTTCACTCTCTCGGTCGCACCGGTCTCGAAGAATGCCTCCGCCACCCGCCCGATTTGCTCATGGTCGATCTCCGTTTGCCGGATATGAACGGCCGTGAACTCGTCCAAGCTTTGCGCGCCCGTTGGCCTGCGCTGCGCGCGATCGTGCTGACCGGCGAAACCAACCCTGCGCTGCCGGGTGAATTGCTCACGCTGGGCGTCAACGGCTTCGTTCACAAAACTTCACCGCTCGCGGAAATCGAGACCGCCGTCCAACGCGTGTTGGCAGGCGGTTTCTACTTCTCCGGCGGATTTGCTCCCGCGGCAGCCCGCCCAGCGCCCGAGGAAAACGACACCCGCAACCCGCTCACCGAACGTGAGCGCGAGATCGCGCGGCTGGTGGCCAGCGGACTAATCTCCAAGGAGATCGCCGCGCGGCTGCACTTGAGCCCGCGCACGGTTGAGAAATCTCGAGCGCAAATCCTCGCCAAGCTGGGTCTTCGCGATTTGCCGAGCCTCGTGCGGTGGTGCCTGCAGCAGGGGTTGATCTAACAAAGCGGCGAAGCGCGAGCAGCTGAAGCAACAAACCGCGGATTCGCCCTACTCCGGCACTTCGTAGATTTCGACGAGGGCGACGCCGGTGGTGTTGTTGGCGCCGGCGACGTGGACGGTATAGAGACCGGGCGCGAGGGTCATGAGAAGTGCGGCGTCTTTGCTGCCGGATTCGAGATGGAAGGCGCCCGTGGCGGTCTCGGCGGCGGTAACGGCGGCGGCAGCGGTGAGGTCGTCGCTCCAGTTGTCGTTTTGCGCGATTTCGACAGCACCGCGGAAAACCTTCAGGACTGGGTCGGCGAGCGGGCCCGCAACGCCTTGAGCCGCGAGGCTGGGGCCGACGCCGCGGATCAGGACTTTTTTTGGCGAGTTGCCGGTGATGACGAGGCCGCCGATCAGGACGTTTTCGCCGGTGCCGACTTCGCCGCGGGTGGAGATGTCGATCAGGCGTTGGTATTCAGATTGTGGATTCTCGGAGGCGTCGTAGATTTCGGCGAGCGCGACGCCTTCGCCCCCGCTGACGTGCACGGTGTAGGCGCCGGGTTGGAGCGTGGTGACGAGGATCGCGTCTTTGCTGCCGCTCGTGACGGCGAACGCTCCCACGCGTAGAGCGACCGCGGCGATATCGGCGGGGCTTGGGTTGGAGCCCCAGTCGTTGTTCTCGGCGACGATCGTCGAGCCTTTGAAGACGCGGATCTGCGGGTCGGCGAGAACGTCGGCGACGCCGAGTGGAACGAGCGAAGGGCCGATCGCGCGAATGAGGACCTGCTTTGGTTGCGAGCCGCCGATGACCAAACCGGAGATCAGGATTTTTTCACCGGTGCCGACACGGCCGCGGGAGGAGAGTCCAACCAGACGGTCGGTGCGCGCGGTGCTCGTTTCCAGGCCGGCGAAGCCGATCGGGCTTTGATTCGGGATGAGGACCGTGCCGGCGACGGTGGTCGTGAAGGCGTCGACGGCGCCTTGGAGCGTGACGTTGGAGGCTTGGAGTTTCTTGAGGGTGAGCGTCGGCGTGCCGGTGACGAAGACCACATCCGAGTAGGTGATGCGCACGAGGAACGTGTCGCCATTCCGGTAGGTGCCGTTGGCGGCGAGACTGTCGACGCCGGTGACCAGGCGGCCGCTGATGGCGACGGTGAGCGCCTTCTCGAACGTGGCATCGTTCGCATCCGTGGTTCGGATACGCACGGAGTAGACGCCGGCGGTGAGAGCGGAATCGGCGATCTTCAGCGTCCCGCCATCGAGCACGAAGGACGCGTTGTGCGTATCGCCCTCGCCGCCGACGACGCTGTAGGTGTGCACATCCCCGTATTCGGAATCGACGGCGTGGAGGGTTCCGACCAAGGCGCCGGCGACCGCGTCCGCGGGGAAAAGAGTGTTGCTGGAGAGATAGAGATCGCGGGGGGCGTTGTTGGCCGCGGCGGCGATGCGGATCTCCCCATTGGCGGAGAGCGAACCTGTCTCGCCTGGCGCCGGCAACGTGAGCGTGGCGTCGTTGCCAGCTGCGTCGCGAATCGTGCCGCCGGCGAGCGCGAGCGCGTCCGCAGAAACGTAATCGAGATCGGGCGAGCTGTCGCCGGGGCGAACCGTGTATCTGAATTCGAGATACGTCGTGCCCGAGCCGCTTTCATAGTGGGCAACTCGATCGATGGCGCCGGTTTCGAGCGTAAGCTGCGGGACGCCAGTCACGACAACGGCGTCGGAAAAGGTGACGCGAATCAGAAAGGAGCTTCCACTGCCCTTCGTGCCGGCAGTGGTGAGCCCGTGGACGGCGACTGCGGCGGGCGGGGCGACAGTAACGCTGATCACTTTCTCGAAATTCGCGCCGCGGGCATCGGTCGTTTTCACGCGCAGCGAGTAAGTGCCTGGCGCGAGCGTTGAAGCGCCGAGCTTCAGGGTGGCACCGTCGATGACAAACGAGCTGTTGTGCGTGTCGCCTTCACCCGGGACCAAGGCATACACGTGAGCGTCGCCCACTTCGTCAGCTGAAGTGAAGGTGCCAACGGTTGCACCGGCAGCGGCGACGGATTGAGCGATCGTGGCGGAAGACAGCGTGATGTCCGTGGGGGCGGCGTTGGGGAAGGTCTCGCCCACCACGGAAACCCCGGCCGGCTGCCACGCGATTCCTGAAACCGCGAAGTGTAGTTTCTTTCCTTCCGCGACCTCGATACCGGTCACTAGCGGCGCTCCGCCTTCCAGGCTGAAATCGGTGTCGCCGGCTCGCTTTGTATAAAGGCTGAGCGTGCCCGTGCGCGTGTCGAAGTGGAGCCGGATGCGCTCGCCGATCTCTTTGAAGATCGACCCGAAATCCGACACGGTGCTTTCAACGGCTTTCTGACCTTCCCACCCCCGGAAGCCCCACTCGCGTGGCTTCGCACCCAGATCGTGAAAACTCGTGTCACTGAACGGGATCTCGGCGATGCCATAAATGAAGCCCTCTCGACCTGGCCAGTAACCGGTGGCCTCGATTTCCAACTCGATCGTATAGATGCCTTCGCCGCGTTCGCCGATCGCGGGTTCCCACGTCGCGATCGAGTATTTGCCTGTCGTCGTCGGGAACCAGTGTTCCGGGTTGGCGCGGTTGAAGCCGGCGTCGGTTTGAGGGGTGTCGGAGACCGTGAGCGTGAAGGAGTTTTCGAGGGTGTTATCTCCGACGTCGGTCGTGCGGACACGCACCGCGTAATCTCCGACGGCGAGATGAGGCACGGCGACCAGCAGCGCGTCGCCGTCGATGGCGAACGAGCTGTTGTGCGTGTCGCCCTCACCGGCAACGAGGGTGTAGGTGTGCGTGTCGCCCGAATCCGAATCCGTTGTGGAAAATATGCCGATGGCGGCACGAGCGACGGCCATCCGCTCGTGGATGCGTGTGGAAGAAAGCGCGAGGCCAGTCGGGGCGGCACCGCGGGCGTCGATCACGAACGCTTCGTTGGCGGCGAGCGAGCCGCTGCTGCCGGGCGCGGGCAACGTGAGCGTGGCGTCGTTGCCCTCCGCATCGCGAATCGTGCCGCCATTGAGCGCGAGCGCCGTCGTCGAAACGTAATCCAGGTCGGGAGACGTGTCCCCGAGTTGCACCGTGTAGCGGAAAAACAACTGCGTGGTGCCCGAACCGCTCTCGTAATGAATCACTCGATCGACGTCGCCGGTCTCGAGCGTAAGCGTCGGCGTGCCGGTGACGACAACGGTGTCGGAGAAGGTGACGCGGATCGTAAACGTGTCCCCAACGATTTTGGTGCCGGCACTGGTGATTCCGTGCACAGCCGTGACAGCGGGACTCCCGAAAAGCGGACTGGTCAGACCCAGGCACGCGACAAGCAACAGGAGTGGGCGGCGAAGGAGTTTGGCAGCATGGCCGTCGCGGTGGGTCAGCGCGCTGAGAAAGGTGCGGATTCGCGGGAGCGGAAGCATGGTAAACGCGGGTCGAAGCGGGGTGGAGATGAAGCGATCTCAGCGATCGCGGGACGATGAGGACGAACGGCTGGCTCTTGCTTTCGCACAGGCGGACGACCGCGAAGCCGCGGGAGCTTTGGCCGCAGGTGGCAGCCAAATCGTCGCAGACGTGAAATCGGGCGACATCTCGATGACGACTTGCGGCTCGGTTACCGGCTGCGTTGCGATGCGGACGCGTTTCGCCCGGCGTGAGTTGGCAGGAGTATTCGCAGATACGCGCGAACGGGCGGTTTTCTTTTTCGTTTTCTTTGGCATCGACGACGGGCGGGCGAACACGCCACGACGCGGCTCAAGGAGAGCCCTCGCTCGCGAGGGAAAGCGCGGAAGCTGGAAACGCGCGACGGGTGTGGACCAGTCGTATCCTAGGGAAGAATCCGTCGCCCAACCATCCCCCGACGGTAGGGGGTGCTTCCTGACGGAATTGTCAGAGGCTGGTCCGTGACGCCGCCTCGCTTCGCCGAAGGAATCGAGGCGTTGCCTCCAGCAATCCACCTTTCGCCGCGCCTCCGCCGGATTGCGAGACGCAGAAACCCTCCCTCATGGTGAACCGCCTCCCCTTTCCTTCCCTCTCTCGTTCTCAAGCCCAGCAACTGTGTGGAGTGTTTTTTGTTCGACCATGATTCGACTATCCGGGAGCGAACTCGTGGCCTACAGCGAAGCGCGCGCCGCGCTGCTTCGATTTCATTGGACGCATCGTGGGCAAGGAGTTTGTCGCCTTCGGCGCGCTGAATGTGACGTCGATGAAACTCGACATCGGCTTCGACACGCCCGTCCCGCAGTTTCCGCGCGCGATGGCGGCGTTTGGACAGATGATGATGCAGTATCCGCTATTTCGTTGGGATCCGACGGTGAACGCGGGGAAACCGTTTTACCGAAGCGATTTTTTCACCGCGCGGCAGTTTCGCCAGCTCGACATCTACCACGAGTGCATGCGGCTCCTGCCAAGCGACAATCATTGCGCGATCCACGTGCCGACCGGTCGGGACGAGATCGCGTTCTTCGGCATCGAACGCTGGCGCGGATCTGACTTCTCGTCGCGCGATCGCGCGGTGATCGAACTCGCGCAACAACACCTGACGAATGCCCGCCAGCTCGCGAAACTGAAGGCCGAGGACGAGATCGCCGGAGCCGACGTGGCGTTGCTCACGCAGGCAGGTCTTACCCCGCGCGAAGCCGACGTGCTCGTGTGGCTGGCAGAGGGGAAAACCAACGTGGAGATCGCAACCATCCTTCGCATCAACGCGCAAACCGTGAAGGATCACGTCTCCGCGATCTTCCTAAAAACCGGCGCGCCCAATCGACTGGCGGCGACACTCTGGGCGCTGCGCACCTGCCGGCGTGTGGGCGGACACGCCGGCCCGCGCGCGAATTTCGTGAAAGTGCCCGTGCGGTTGCTCAGCGATGCCGGCCCGACGTAAAAAAACGGCAGGCACGGAGGCCTGCCGCTACTCTGTTGTTGGCTGGGGGAGTTGCTTCCCCAACTCAGCGGACCACGCGAGCGCCGCCGCCCTTGATCTGCTTTTCGACTTCCTTGCGCGTCGCCATCGACGTGTCGCCCGGGGTCGTCGAAGCGAGCGCCCCGTGCGCCGCGCCATACTCGACCGCCTTCTGCGGGTCGTTGAACTCCATGAAGCCGAACTGCACGCCGCTCGCAAATGAGTCCCCGCCGCCCACGCGGTCGAGAATCTCGAGCTCCGGATACTTGCGGCTCTCGTGGAACTTGCCGTCATGCCAGAGGATCGCGCTCCAGTCGTTCTTCGTCGCGGTGATCACGCGGCGCAGCGTCGTCGCGGCGACTTTGAAATTTGGATACGTCTTCACCGCCGTCTCGATCATCTCCTTGAAGGCGTCGATCTCGATCTTGCTGATGTTGTGATCGGCGCCTTTCACCTCGAAACCGAGCGACGCGGTGAAGTCCTCCTCGTTGCCGATCATCACGTCGACATACTTCGCGATCTCGCGGTTGACCTCCTGCGCCTTCTTCAGGCCGCCGATGGTTTTCCAGAGCGAAGGCCGGTAGTTGAGATCGTAGGACACCATCGTGCCATGCCTGTTGGCCGCTTTCACCGCCTCGACGGTGAGCGCCGCGGTCGTCTCGGAAAGCGCCGCGAAGATGCCGCCGGTGTGAAACCAGCGAACGCCGAGCTTCCCGAAAATGTGATCCCAATCGAAATCGCCGGGCTTGAGCTGCGACGCTGCGGTGTTGCCGCGATCGGGCACGCCGACGGCGCCGCGAATGCCGAAGCCGCGCTCCGTGAAATTCAATCCGTTGCGCACCGAGCGACCGATGCCGTCATCTTCGCGCCACTGGATGAAGTCCGTCGCAACCCCGCCCTGCATGATGAAGTCTTCGACAAGGTGCCCCACCTCGTTGTCGACGAACGCGGTGCAGACCGCCGTCTTGTAGCCGAAACATTTCCGGAGGCCGCGGGACGTGTTGTATTCACCGCCACCTTCCCAGACTTTGAAGTCGCGAGCGGTGCGGATGCGGCCTTCGCCGGGATCGAGGCGAAGCATGACTTCGCCGAGTGAAATCTGATCAAATGCGCAGGAGTTCGCAGGTTTAATGGGGAGGCTCATGGGAGGATAGAGGGTTAGGCCCGCGAAACACGCGAAAGGTCGCGAAATTCAATTACCTTTCGCGTCAGTTCGCGTGTTTCGCGGGCGGTGATGGATTGAAGTTTATTCAGCGACCTTCAGGTCAGTGAGCAGCCAGGCGCGCTTGCCGATCTCGCCGGCGATTTCGCTGAAAGCGTTGATCTCCGCTTCGGAGAACAACAGCCCGCCGTTCTTCGCACAGCGCGCCGCCGCCTGCGCTTCGAGTTGTCCGGGCAACATGCAGTTTTCGTTTCCGTGCCCGAGGATGTCGTCGATCACGGCCTTCACGTTCTCAGCCTGGGTGCGGCCTTTCGCGAACGCGCCGCCGTTCATCGCATCGGGATGCCACACTTGGAAGAAAAACGCGCACGTGCCCTTCTCGCCTTCCGGCACCTGGCTCCAACGATTGCGAATCGTCGGCAGCGATCCCCCAATGAACGCGCCAATGATCTCGTTCATGAGCGCGAGACCATAACCTTTGTGCGCGCCAAACGGCACGAGGTATTTCGCTTTCGTCGGATCCGTCGTGGGCGCGCCATTTTCGTCCACCGCCGCTCCCGGCGGGAGCTGCTTCCCTTCCCGCGCCAGTTGCTGCACGCGGCCCATCGCCACCACGCTCGTCGCCCAGTCGATCACGATCGGATAACCAATCGCATTCTGCGTCGGAAAACCCCAAGAATGCGGATTCGTGCCGAGCGTCGGAAACTTGCCGCCAAACGGCACCACCTCCGCGAGCGCGGCCGTGCAATTCGTATAAGCGATGTAACCGCGTTTCGCCGCGTCCATCACGTAACCGCCGCCCCACAGGTAATGGAAGGCGTTGTCGACCGAGACCATCCCGACGCCGTATTTATCCGCGAGTTTGATCGCCGCTTCGATCGCCGCGTAACCGGTCGCCTGACCGAGTTTGCGATTCGCGTTCCACACCTGCGCTGCGCGGTAGCGCGTCTTCACCTTTTCGATCTTCGCCTTCGGCAGGCAGCCGCCCGCCGCGGAGCCGAAAAGATGATCGAGGTGCAGCGCCTTCAGCGCGTTGTGCGTGCGAATGCCGTGGCGCGTGGCTTCCGCGCAGAATCGCGCGCCCGCCTCCGCCTCCTGCTTGCTGTAACCGCGATGCTGATACGCAGCGGCCACGAGCGCGTTGTGCTGTTCTTCCGGGACGACGTAGAAAACTTCAGACATGGGGATGAGGAAAAGTTGAGGGTTGAGGGTTGAGAGACGAACAGCTGCGAATTTCGGGAGGACCAGGTCGGTTTGGGTCTCTCAACTCTCAGCTCTCAACTCTCAACTGCGCGTGGTCCTCACACCACGCGCTTCACCGCCACCTCCGGATTCACCTGCGCCAGCGGCTTCTCGCCGTGCATGGCCGCGATCAGATTCTTCACCGACGCGAGCGCCTGCCGCTGCACGCTCTCATGCGTCCGCGAACCGATGTGCGGCGTGCACACGACATTCGGCAGCTTCAACAGCGGATGATCCGCCGCGGGCGGCTCCTGATCGAGCACGTCGGTGCCATAGCCGCCGACCTGCCCAGTCTTCAACGCCTCCACCAGGTCGTTCGTGTGGACGATCTCACCCCGCGCGCAGTTCAGGATCAACACGCCTTTCTTCATCTTCGCGATGTTCTTGGCGTTGATCATGTCGCGCGTCTCCGGCGTCAGATTCGTGTGCAGCGAAAGGTAGTCCGACGCCCCAAAGATCTCCTCGAGCGTCGCCGCGCGCTTCACGCCGTGTTCCGCCGCGAACTTCTCGTCCCAGTAAACATCATACCCGATCGCCTTCATCCCGAACGCCCGCGCGCGAATCGCGACTTCCTTCCCGATGCGCCCCAGACCCACGATACCGATCGTCTTCTCCAACAGTTCGTGACCGGTCTTGCGTTTCCAACCACCCGACCGGGTCGAATCGGTGTGAAACAGAAAATTCTTCTCCAGCGCGAGCAGCAGCAGGAACGTATGCTCCGCCACCGTCGTATGATTCACGCCCGGCGTGAACAGCAGCGGAATTCCGAATTCGGTGCACGACTTCACGTCGATCTTGTCCACGCCGATCCCGTATTTCGACAACACCTTCAAGCGCGGTCGCGCCTTCTCGAGCACCGCGCGCGTGATCATGTCGTCGCCGCAAATGTAGCCATCGATGTCACCGACGAACGCCAGCGTGTCCGCTTCGTTGAGCGGTCCGCGGGCGCGGATGACTTCCCATCCGGTGCTCGCGAGCAGTTCATGATGGGCGCCAGGCGTGTCCTGGAACGAGGTGGTGGTAAGAAGGATTCGGGTCATGGGAGCTAAGACGAACCAGCTGCCGCTTGTAGCGGAAGAAATTCAGCAAACACAGTTAAGAGTTTCCCGAAACGCACCAAGGGGAATCTGGCTGCGTCAACGATGCGACCGAAAATCAACCTGTCGCGCCGCCCCATCGGGCGTATGCATCCAGTTGCCTCGTTAACACCCCCGTCGCGTGGCTTGCGGAACCACTCATCCGCAACAATTAATCGGCTCTCGCTTTCCCGTTCCCGCCGGCCCCCTTTCGTATCGCCATGAAGCTCCATTATTCACCTTCTCCCGCGGAGACAAATACCCTCGGCACCGAGGCCCTGCGCGACGCTTTTCTCATCAGCGATCTGTTTCGCGCCGGCGAACTCATCGCGCACTACACCGACCTCGATCGCATGATCATCGGTGGCGTTATGCCGACCGGCCAAGCCTTGGGATTGCCCAACGCGAAGGAAACCGGCACCAGCTTCTTCCTCGAGCGTCGCGAAATTGGCATCATCAACATCGGCGATCCCGGCGCGATCCGCGTGGGCGACACGCGCCATGAAATGAATGCCCTCGATTGCCTCTACATCGGGCTCGGCGAACGCGAGGTGCTGTTCGAAAACGGCCCCTCCGGCCAGGCCGCTTTCTACTTCGTCAGCACCCCCGCGCACGCCAAACATCCGACCGCTCATTCCACCCGCGAGAAAAACATCGGCGCGCCCATCGGCGATCCCGCCAAAGCCAACCGGCGCCGCATTAATAAATACATCCACGCCGACGGCATCAAAAGCTGCCAGCTCGTGATGGGCTTCACCGAGTTCGAATCCGGCAGCGTCTGGAACACCATGCCGACGCACACCCATTCCCGCCGCACCGAGATCTATCTCTATTTCGATCTCGGCTCCGAAATGATCGTGCACCTCCTCGGCGAGCCGCAACGCACCCGCCACCTCATCGTCCGCGATCGCGAAGCCGCCCTTTCACCCTCCTGGTCCATCCACTCCGGCGTCGGCACTGGCAGCTATCGCTTCATCTGGGCCATGGGCGGCGACAACCAGACCTTCACCGACATGGACGCCGTCCCCATGTCCGACCTGCGATAACGCGAACTATAGAAACCACGAAATACACGAAACACACGAAAACCAATCCTTGCATGACGTGCTGACCTTCAGCTTCCGCACTAAGGTTTCCATTCTCCGCAGCTATCACTCTTTTCGTGTATTTCGTGTGTTTTGTGGTTCCTCCCCTCAACTCCTTCCTCTGACTCATGCCCAACATCCTCGATAAATTCCGTCTCGACGGCCGCGTCGCGATCGTCACCGGCGCCTCGCGCGGCTTGGGCGCCGGCATGGCGCTCGCGCTCGCCGAAGCCGGAGCCGACGTCGCTCTCGTCGCGCGCGGCGACACCTCCGCGCTCGCCGCCGACATCGCCGCCGCCGGCCGCAAATGCACCAAGATCGCCATCGACGTCGGCGCCGATGGCGCCGCCGAACGCATCGTCACCGAGACCGTCAACACTCTCGGCCGCGCCGACATCCTCATCAACAACGCCGGCATCATCCGCCGCGCCGCGTTCGTCGATTTCACCGAGCAGGACTGGCGCGAGGTTCTCAACGTCAACCTCGATGCCGCCTTCCGCCTCAGCCAGGTGTTCGCCCGCCAACTCATCGCGAAACAAGCGCCCGGCAAAATCATCAACGTCACCTCGATGCTCTCTTTCCAGGGCGGCATCAAAGTCGGCTCCTACACCGCCGCCAAAAGCGCGCTCAACGGCCTCACCAAACTCATGGCCAACGAGCTCGCCCCGCACGGCATCAACGTGAACGCCCTCGCGCCCGGCTACATGGCGACCGACAACACGACCGCGATCCGCGCCGACGAAAAACGCAACGCCGCCATCCTCGATCGCATCCCCGCCGGCCGCTGGGGCACGCCCGAAGACCTCGCCGGCGCCGCCGTCTTCCTCGCCTCGCCCGCCTCCGACTACATGCACGGCTTCACCCTCGCCGTCGACGGCGGCTGGCTCGCCCGCTGATCGATTTTCTTTACCGTCTCTTTGGCATTCCGAGCCGCCCCCTTTGTCATTCTGAGCGCAGCGAAGAATCCAGTTCGATGCCCGCCGCCACCGCGCACACGCACATCAAAGTGAATCCTTCGCTGATACCAATTCCGAGGCTGCTCGCAATGCGGCCGGACGGAATCGCAAAATGGAGTTCGGCCGCGTTGCGAGCAGCCCGGGATTGCCGCAAGGTAGTCCTGGCGCTGCTTGCGCCCGCCCGCGGACACGGACCGATTCTAGGCGCCTTACGAAGGCTCAGCGTAGAGATCCGGCCGCGGGCGCGGCGTCCGCCCCAACCTCTGAGAGCACCCCACCGCATGACGGTCCCTGTATCAGCGCGAGGCATGGCGGCCCGAGCACGCGTCGCAAAACAATGAACCCGACCCCATGGAACGAACGACACTACTTCGCCGCCCTGGACTGGGCGCGTGATCATCACGACGTGGTCGTGGTCGATCGCCTCGGTGCGATCGTCTGCGAGCTGCGCTTCGAACACACGGCCGAGGGCTGGCGCACGCTGGCTAAAACCCTGGAGAAGTTTGCGCCGGTTGCCATCGCCATCGAGACCTGCAACGGTCTGGCGGTCGAGCAACTGCTCGCCGCGGGCTACACGGTCTTCCCCGTCAATCCGAAGAGCGCGCAGCGTTACCGCGAGCGCCAGTCGCCGTCGGGTGTAAAGGACGACCACCGCGATGCGTGGAGCCTCGCCGACGCGCTGCGGCTCGATGGCCACGGTTGGAAGCCGCTCGCCGCCGAGGACCCACTCCTTGCCGAGCTGCGGCTGCTCACGCGCGACGAAGTGCAGCTCATCGAGCAGCGCACCGCGCTCATCAACCAGCTGCGCGCCGCCCTGCGCGATTACTACCCGGCGGCGCTCGAGGCCTTCGCCGACTGGACGCGCCCAGGCGCCTGGTCCTTCGTCGAAGCGTTCCCCACGCCCCAGGCGCTGGTGCGTGCGGGCCGGCGGCAATGGGAAAAGGTTTTGCACGCGCATAAAATCTGGCGCGAAGCCAGCGCCGAAAGCCGCTTCGCCATCTTCCAACGCGCGGATCAACTCCAGGGTTCGCCCCCGACCATCGCGGCCAAGAGCCTGCTCGCGGTCTCTTTGATCAAGATGCTGCATGTGCTCGAAGCGCAATTGGAGACGTATCGCACGCGCATCGCGGAGTGCTTCGCCTGTCATCCCGACCACGACTTGTTCGGCTCGCTCCCGGGCGCCGGCCCGAAGCTGGCGCCGCGTTTGCTCTCGGAGATCGGGGACGACCGCACGCGCTTCAACCACGCCGAAGGCCTGCAAGCCTACGCGGGCACCGCGCCGCTCACGATCAAATCCGGCCAGATCGAAAAGCACCGCGTGCGCTTCTGGTGTTCGTCCAACCTGCGGGCGGCCGTGCACCTCTGGGCCGATCACTCGCGTGCTCAGTGCGCCTGGGCCGATGCGTATTACAAGGCGCATCGTGCAAGAGGGCACACCCACGCCTGTGCCCTGCGTTGCCTCGGTCAGCGCTGGCTCAAGATCCTGTGGAAAATGTGGCAGAACAACACGCCCTACGACGAGGCCCTGCACACCCGCAATCAGGTCAAACACGGCTCCTGGCTCATCGCCCTCCAGCCGAACCAACCCGCCTGAACCATGGCGCGTCACCACACCAAATCTCGCTTGAAAATCGAGAGCACCTCTTCGCTCAGAATGACAGGTGGTGCGGGGCTTTAGCCCGCATCTGGACGACGAGCAGTGCGGGCTAAAGCTCCGCACTACTGCTCAACGCGCGGCGCGATGGGCGAGAGTGGGGCCCGGTATCCATTCGGGTGTGACGAGCACCGCGCGCGGGCGGGTGGGCGGGCCGATCTCGTTGTGACGAAGGGCGACGTCGAGCATTTCGACCGCGACGCGACCGACGTCGGCGAGTTGAGGGTTGATGTGAGCCAGCTCGGGGTGAGGCGTGTCGCCGAGGCAAACAACCGCGATGTCCTGAGGGATGCGATAGCCGGTCTCGCGCAGCCAGCGCGCGGCACCGGAGTGAAGGGCCACGATGGCTTCCGGCTTCTTCTGAGACACCCAGTCGAGAAACGCGGCCCGATCTTCGGGCGCCGATTCAAGGGGAAGGATCTCCGCGCGCTCGCGGGTGGTGTGAGCGATTTCGAGAAACGCGGCGCCGAAACGGCGCGCGTCATCGTCTGCGGAATGATGGTGGATGAACAAGGCGGCGCCGATGCGGCGGTAGCCGGCGGCGAGGCATTCGCGCAGAGCGATTTGCACGGTGGCGAAGACGTCGGTGTTGACCACGTGATACGGCGGACGCCAAAGGCCCTGGCCGGAGCTGACGCCGGCGAAGAGCGACCAATCGAAATCACGGAGAAGCTCCGGAGCGTAGACGGGTGGCACGAGCACGCCGCGAACGCCGCGCTGGACGAGGACGCGGCAAAGCGCGCGGGCGTTCGGGTAGGCGCGCAGGTCGAAACGTGCGGCGATATAGCCCAAGTCGGTCGCGCGTTCGGCGGCGGCATCGAGATAGGCGCGCAGAACGCGCGGCGCGGGAGTTTGCGAATCGAACAGGCACGCCAGTGTGAGGCCAGACGTGGCTTCGGCGCGACGCCAGCGTGTGGCGGCGATGGCGGAGAGGCTGGGGTCGGGGCGGTAGCCGAGTCGCTTTGCGACTTCCTGAATCTCCTGTCGCGTCGCTGGTGGGAGGCGAGGATCGTTGCGCAGCGCGATCGAGATGGTGGATTTCGCGTAGCCCGTCTGGCCGGAGATATCGGCGAGTGTGGCGCGCATCGAGAGAGGATTGATCCTTGCTCTAGGGGGTAAGGTGAAGCGACGAAGACCGAGAGCGTTTCGCGGAGCGTCGCATGACGGTGAAAGAAAACCGCGCGGAGGAGAATCGCCAACGGAGCGAAATCCTTCCGGTTGAATGCGGCGGACGCTCGGCAGCGTTTCACCCAGATGAATCTGCGTGGCGTTGCGAAGTTTGCAGAGCGGTTGAAGCTCAGCCACCCCATGAAAACGTCGTTGCTTAGCCGTGTTTGTATCGTCGGTGCGTTGTTGCTGCTGAGTGCGCGTGCAGCCGAGCGCGCTTCTGAGAATCCAGCGCACGATCCGGAAAACTGGGTGTGGAATGTGCCAGATCCCGTGCCGGGAGTGATTCACGGCGAAGTGCACAGCGCTTCGATGAACCGCACGGTCGGTTACAACATTTATCTGCCACCAAGCTATGCGACCGCGACCACGCGGCGGTATCCGGTCGTGTTCTTTTTGCACGGGGCGACGGGGACGGAGAAATCGGACTCGGGCTTCGCGCGGGTCGTCGCGGAGGAAATCGAGGCGGGGACGATTGGCGAAGTCATTTATGTTTTCCCGAATGGGGGTGCGCGGAGCCGCTACGCGGACTGGCCGGATCAGAACGTGAAGGCGGAGACGTGGATCGTGAAGGAGTTGATACCGCACATCGATGCGAAGTATCGGACACTGGGCTCGCGCGAGGGGCGGGCGGCGTCCGGGTATTCGATGGGTGGAGACGGCAGCGTGCGGTTGGCGATGAAGTATCCGGATCTGTTTTGCGCGGCGGCGCCGATGGCGGGCGGCTTTGGTTGGAATCTCGATGCGACGAGCGAAGGGAAAGCCGACACGGCATTTCGGTGGGCGACGGAGCATGCGGATCAGTTGCGTGATAAACTCGCGCTGAAGTTTGTGTGCGGCAGCGCGGACCGGTTGTTGAACAATCATCACCGATTTCTCGCCCACCTGGATGAGCTGAAATTCAAATACGTTTACACGGTTCACCCGGACGTGGGGCACAACCTGGGCAAGCTCACGGAGCTTTCGGGGAAGGAGATCATACGGTGGCTCGCGAAGCAGTATCAGCCGGCGACGGAGTGAGCGTGAGAACGGAGTGACGGGTAGCAGCGGCCCGCCCGAGGAAGAGGACGCGGTTTGCTGAAGTTCATCACGATGAACTTGCGGGTGTTTGAGAGAGAAGGTGTCGCGGGCGATGCTTCGCGCCCTGCGATGATCTTACCCCGTGTGTTCAGGCCAAGGTGGCGGAGCTTCGTGACGAGTGCGTTGCTCGTGGCGGCATGGGTCGTGCAGGCGGCGGAGGCGCCTGTGTTTTCGATCGAGCAGAGCGCGGAGGATCTATTTGTCCGCGAGTGGCTGGTGGTGGGACCTTTTCCGAGCGAGAAGCTGCGGACACCGACTCCAGAGGGGTATACGCGAGCGGGGTTCGCGCGGGATTTTCTGAGGAGTTTGGGCGGAGAGCAGAAGGCGATTTTTACGACGGAGACGACCGTTGAAGACGAGGTGACGGCTCAGCGGTTGAGCGCGAAGACGAATGGCGTGGTGGACCTGACGCAGCTGTTTGGGGACGGAGAAAGGCGGGTGGCGTATTTGTTCGCGTGGATCGAGTCGCCCGAGCCGCAGACGATCACGTTCTTCTTTGGTTCGGACGACGGCGGAAAAGTTTGGGTGAATGGTGAGCTGGTGCACACGGCATGGATCGCGGCTGGGCGTGGTGTGCGGCTGGGCGAGGAACCGTTTCGGGCGAAGCTCAACCGCGGCCGCAATGCGCTGCTGGTCAAAATCGAGCAGAATGGACCAGGTTGGGGAACGGCGGTGGAAGCGCTGCCGCGATCGAAAGCGCGCGCGCTGCTCGAGCCGACGCTGCAGTTGGAACCTCGCGTGGTCGGGATCGAGCGAGATGGCGTGAAGTGGATGGTGCGAATTGAGGCGGGGCTCAATCATGACGAGACGCTTTTCCCGGAGTTGATGCAGCGGCTGGTGGTGATGGGCGCGGACGAGCGAGTGGTGTTGGATCGCGAGGTGAAAGGCGGCGAGGTGGTGAGCGTCGAACTTGCCGAAGGCGCTTACGAGATTTCCACGCGGAGTGACGGGAAGAAACCAATGGCCGGTCAAACGGCGATGCTGGCGGTGGAGGACGTCGATGAATTCGCATCGCGGCAGAAGGAGGCGGCGCGTGCGGCGGCCACGGATACGCGGTTGGGGGCGACAGCGGGGTGGTTTTTGTATTTGGCCGAGAAACTCGAAAATGCGCTGACGGCGGCACTGCGCGACGAAGGGGAAGTTGCGCGGCACGCATATCGCGTCGCGCGTTGGCGGACGGCGCTCGAGGCGGACGCGAACGCTTGGACGAAGCAGCGCGGAGCGATCGAGTGGGCGTATCGGTCGGAGGTGGACGGAAGCGGACAGCCGTTTACGTTGCGTATCCCGGATTCTTATACGCCGGAGCGCGCATGGCCGCTCGTGGTGAACATGCACGGCGCGGGAGGAACGCATGGATCGCGTTGGGGTGAAGCGCAGCGGGAACCCGTGTTCGAACTGTTCGTCAATGGACGAGGGCGCACGGGAGGTTATATCGAGCTGTCGGAAGTCGATGTGTTGGAAGCGACCGACTACGTGCGGCGTCACTGGCGAATCGCGGAGGATGAGATTCACCTGACCGGCGGCAGCATGGGCGGCTATGGGACATTTACGCTGGGGGCGCGTCACCCGGATCGGTGGGCGACGGCGGTGCCGTGGGCGGGTTCGGCGGCGCATTTGCCGACGGAGAACATGCTGAACCTCCCGACTTATGCGCTGCACAGCGACGACGATTACGTGGTGCCGGTGTCGGGCGCGCGCGCGGGTGTGCAAGGGTTAAACGATGCGGGCGGAGCCGCGATTCTGGCGGAGACGACGGGACTCGGGCATCAATTTGGACGCTGGAGCGAAGGGCGGGCGGCGATGCGCGCGTGGCGGGAAGGCCGGCGGAGGGGGGCGGTGGAATCGGTCCAGCGGGTGATTTACACGGGGACGGATGAACTCGCGCGCGGCGCGTATTGGGCGCGAGTGGAAGAGTGGGGGCCGTCGGGGAAGCCGGCGCGCATCGACGCGCGTTTCGACGCCGGCAATGCGTTGCACGTGAAGATGGAAAATGCGCGGGTGATAAAGATCGCGTTGGACCAATCGCCGGCGGATTTAGACTGGCCGATGGTCGTGGCGGTGAATGCAAAACCGATTGCGCGATTCGAGCCGCCGCTGCCGAAGACCGTGTTCGTGGTTGATGATGAAGAAGCGGTGCGAGTGGTGACGGAGCTGCCGGACGAAGCGAGCTTCAGACTGCATTTCCCGGGAGGAGCCACGGCGCTTTATCACGGCGAACCGTTGATGATCGTGTATGGGACGCAGGGCTTGGCAGAAGTGACCGCGCGATTGAAGGCGATGGCCGAAGCGCTCAGTCGTCGGTCGCGGTTTGCGCCGGGAACTTCGGAATCGGGACCGCTGATGATGTTTGGCGGATTGCCCGTGAAGACGGATGATGAGGTGACGGGCGAGGACTTGGAGAAAGCGAATGTGATCCTGCTGGGATCGGCGGCGGAGAACAGCGTGGCGGCGCGGATCGCGGGGCGATTGCCGGTCGAAGTGAACGACAAGGTCGGGGTGTTACGGGCGAGCGATGGGCAGAAATGGGGTTGGGATGGGCGCGGATTTGGGCTGCTGCATTTCAACCCGGAGCATCCGCAACGGCTCGTTTACTGGGTCGCGGCGAGCGACGCGTCACTTTACGACGCGAACGGCGTGCTGGTGGCGCTGAATGCAAGCCGCGAGCCGGCGCCGGATTTTGCGGTGGCGGATCGTGAAGGACGGCTGGTGGCGGCGCGGCGGATGGACAGCCGATGGAAGTGGGAACGTGGATACGCGGAGTCGCCACCGATTGAAAGTAACGCGAACGAGTTCGCGGCCGGACGGATGCGGCGAGCGTTAGGTTGCGATTTTGTGGTGCAGGAAGACGCGTCGGGCGAACGGGCGCCTTGGAAGCACGCGGAAGAAACGCGGGTTGCCGATCTCGCGGCGTTTTCGTTTGGGCATCGGCTCGCAACGATGACGCTGTCGGGCGCGGAATTGAAAACCGCGCTCGGCAAAATCGAAGGATCGAGGGTCCGTATCTCGCCATTGCCGAAACGGGAGGAGATCGAGGACGAGAAGCGTTATCGGGTCGGACTGGTGGGGCTTGATATGCGGGGCCTCGTGATGGTGATGCGATTGCAGCCGCAAGACTTCAAACTGGTGGAGATCACGTTGCGCGACGTGCTGCGGCGAAACGAAGGATTTTAAGCGATGAATTTCATTCTCTTTAACCCGGACGAGATGCGGGCCGAATCGATCGGCTGCTATGGGCATCCACTCGCGCCGACGCACAACATCGATCGATTCGCGACGCAAGGGGTGCGGTTCGATCAGTGCCATGCGCAGCATCCGGTTTGCACGCCGTCGCGGTGCTCGTTCATGACGGGATGGTATCCACACGTGCGCGGGCATCGCACGCTGTGGAATCCCTTGCGCGACGATGAACCGAATCTGCTGCGCGGATTTCGCGATGCGGGTTACGAAGTAATCTGGGGCGGGAAGAACGACACGCTTTCGCCGGATGCGTTTGCGGGAAGCGTGGACGATTATCGCGTCGGCGATCGCAGTTCACTCCCGCCAGCGAAAGCGAGCGGGCGAAATCCGTTTCCGACGGACGATCCGCGCTATGCGAGTTTTCTCTACGAAGCGGCGGTGGGGCGCATCGAAGAACTGAATGATTATCGCACGGTGGACGGCGCGATCGAGTATCTGCGGGCGCGGCCGAAGAAACCCTTCGCGATGTGGCTGAGTCTCGCGTTTCCGCATCCGCCCTATCACGCGCCGGCGCCGTGGCATGATTTAATCGATCCGAATCTGTTGCCGCCGCTGCGACCGGCGGAGCGGCCGAACAAACCGGATTTTCACCGACTGATTCGGCAGAGCCGTCGACTGGATGAGACGGAGCCGGCGTTGATGCGAAAGATCAACGCGGTGTATCTCGGGATGATTGGCGTGGTGGATGCGCTCTTCGGACGGTTGCTCGATGCGGTCGAAGCTGCGGGGCTCGCGGACGACACGGCGATCGTGTTCTTCAGCGATCACGGCGATTGGGCGGGAGATTTTGGATTGGTGGAAAAGTGGCCGAATGCGCTCGACGACACGATGACGCGGGTGCCGTTCATCGTGCGACTGCCGGGCGGGGGGCGCGGCCATGTGGTGCGCGAGCCGGTGGAGTTGCTGGACTTGCCGGCGACATTGCTGGGACTCGCGGGAAAGCCGCCGGCGTATCCACAATTCGGACGCGATCTGGGGCCGCAGTTGCGCGGCGCCGCGGGTGATCCGGAGCGGTGCGCGTTTGCGGAAGGCGGTTACGATCCGCATGAGCCGTTGAACTTCGAAGGGCGCGTGGATTCGGATCCGATCTTCAAGGATCCGACGAACATCTACTACGCGAAAGGAAAGCTGCAGCAGGATCAGCCGCCGAGCGTGTGCCGGGCGACGATGGTCCGATCGGCGACGCACAAACTGATTCATCGGCGGCTCGGCGTATCGGAGCTGTATGATTTGCGATCGGACCCGCGGGAATTGGTGAACCGTTACCAGGATCCGGCGCTGGCGACCGTGCGCGCGCAACTGGAGCGTCGGATGCTGGATTGGCTGCAACAAACCTCGGATGTGACGCCGACGGATCGGCTGCCGCGGGGATTTCCGGAGAAAAAATCGATATGAGAACCGAATTGTGCGGGAGCGATGCGGTGGAGTTGTTCGAGACGTTGCCGCCGGCATGGAAGATCGTGGACGGGGAGGCGGAAGGCGGCGCGTATCTGCGGGCGTCGATCGATCGTCCGGCGTGCTATCAGGAGTTCGGGGTGGGCTGTGTGAAGGGACTGAAGCGGTTCACAGGAGGTTTTCGGCACCGGCCCTTCTGGATGAAGGCGCAGTTCGGCACGAAGATTGAGCAGATTGAGTGGGAGACGCAGTGGCTGCTGATGGAATTGGAAGGCGGAAAGCTGGTTCTGATCGTCCCGCTGTTGGACGGTGGAACGCGGTTTTCGCTGCGCGGAAGTGAGGAGGGGATCGTCGCGTGTGCCGAAACGGGTGATCCGCAAATCATGACCACGGGAGGAGTGGCGCTTTGGATTGGGTTCGGGGACGATCCTTTCGAACTGGTGAAGCGAGGAGCGCGGGCGGTGAAGGGGCGGGTGAGTGGCGGACGTCTGCGCGAGGAGAAGAAGGAACCGGACTTCGTCGATCTTTTCGGCTGGTGCACGTGGGACGCGTTTTATCGCGAGGTGTCGGCGGAGAAGGTCCGCCGGGGACTGGAGTCGTTCGCAGCGGGTGGCGTGCAGCCGCGCTGGATGATTCTCGATGACGGCTGGCAATCGGTAAGAACCGCGGAAAGCGGCGAGGAGCGACTCGTGAGTTTGGCGCCGAACGAACGATTCGGTGGCGATCTCGCGTCGGTCGTTCAGATGGCGAAGCAGGAGTTTCGCATCGAGCGATTCCTCGTGTGGCACGCATTGATGGGATACTGGGGCGGACTGGATGAAGAGCGATTGGCGGACTACGAACCGCGGACGGTCGCGCGTGCGTTTGGGCCGGGGATGTTGAGAATGGATCCGAGTTGGAATGTGCGGCCGTGGGGGGCGGTGGTGGGTGTGCCCTCGGCACGGAAGATCGCGGCGTTTTATAACGATTATCATCGGTCACTCGCGGCGCAGGGCGTGGACGGCGTGAAAGTCGACAATCAGGCGATGCTCGAAGCGGTGTCGGCGGGGCAGGGCGGACGCGTGGCGTTGGCGCGGGCGTATCGAACAGCCCTCGAGGCGTCGGTGGGGCGTCACTTCGGCGGACGATTGATCAACTGCATGTCGTGCACGATGGAGGCGGCGTATCTCGCGGCGGAGTCGACGGTGTTGCGGACATCGGACGACTTTTATCCGGCGAGACCGGAGACGCACGGCGAGCATGTGTTGAACAACGCCCACACGAGCCTGTGGTTCGGCGAGTTCATTTTGCCGGACTGGGATATGTTTCAGTCGGCGCATGCGGCGGGGGCGTTTCACGCGGCGGCGCGAGCGGTGTCGGGAGGGCCGGTGTATGTGTCGGACAAACCCGGCGCGCATGATTTCGCGCTGATGAGAAAACTCGTGCTGGCGGACGGAACGGTGTTGCGAGCGGATCAACCGGGTCGGCCCACGCGCGACAGTCTGTTTGCGGATCCGAGGAACGAGCGGGTGTTGTTCAAGGTGTTCAACCGAAACGGAGATGCAGGGATCGTGGGACTGTTCAATGTGCAGCATTGGCCAGAAGCGGCAGCGGCGTCGTGCGAACCGATCGAGGATAGCGTGGCACCGAAGGACGTGGAAGGACTCGCCGGCGAGACGTTCGCGGGCTTCGCGCATCGAAGCGGTCTCGTGTGGACGGGTGGACGCGAAGAGACGGCGACGTTTCGTTTGGCGGAGTTGGAGTGGGAATTGGTATCGTTCGCGCCGATACAGCACGGCTTCGCGGCGTTGGGGTTGGCGGACAAGTTCAACAGCACGGGCGCAGTGGTGGAGTGCACGTGGACAGGAGTCGAGGCGTGCTGCGTGCGCCTGCGGGACGGAGGTGAGTTCGTAGGGTGGGCGGGGAAACGGCCGCGCGCGGTGGAATGTGATGGGCAGAACGTCACGTGCGATTTCGACGCGTCGACAGGACGGGTAGCATGTCGAATTCCGACGGGTGGTGAGCGGATACTTTGGGTGCGTTGGTAGCGGGCGGCCCGGTTGTTAGCCGGGATGAATAAGGCGGCACTTGCTTGATAAGCGTGTGCTCGTTGGGTGGGGCACTCGAACCGCACATGACCCCAAAGACTCGGCTCTCCCTGACTGTGCTCGGCTTGCTGGCGGCGTTTTGTTCGCTGCCGATGACGCGGGCTGCAAGCAAAACGGATGCGAATGCGTCCCCGAAGAAGCCCAACATCCTGTTCCTGCTCTCCGACGACCACAGCTATCCGTATCTCGGCGCGTATGGTAACAAAGATGTGCGCACGCCGAATCTCGATCGATTGGCGGCGCAAGGCCTGCGGGCGGATCGGGCGTTTGTGACGTCGCCGTCGTGCGTGCCCTCGCGAGCATCGCTGATGAGCGGACGCTCGCCCGTGGCGGCGCGGATGGTGAGGTTTACGGCTCCGCTGCCGCCGGACGTGGTGACGCTGCCGGATGTGTTGCGCCACGAGGCGGGCTATTTCACAGGCGTCGCGGGGCGGTATCATCATCTCGATGGGCCGGAGAAGAAGTTCGCGGAACGCTCGCCGAATATTTGGAGCATGATCAGCGAGCATGACCTGCGGAGTTTCGAGCGGAGATTCAACTACTCGCAGGAGCCGGGGGAGATGGAGGATTTCGGCGGGAAGCTAAACTCGTTTTTGGAGAAGGTGCCGGACGGCCAGCCGTGGTTTTTCTGGCTGAATTTTTCGGACCCGCATCACGTGTGGACGCTGCACGGGCCGCAAGGTTTGCCGGATGCGTCGAAACTCGACGTGCCGGCGTATCTTCCGGATTTGCCTGGTGTGCGCGGCGATCTCGCGCGGCACATCGCGGAGATCGAGCATCTCGATGCGGACATCGCGGACGTGCTCGAAGTGCTGCGGGCGCGCGGCTTGGACGAGAATACCCTGGTCGTGTTCATGGGGGACAACGGCATGGCTTTTCCGCGCGGCAAAGGAGCCCTGCACGATCCGGGCATCGCGGTGCCCTTGCTGGTGCGCTGGCCGGGGGTGGTGGAGCCGGGCACGAGCACGAAGGCGTTGATCTCGGGCGAGGACATCGCGCCGACCATGCTGGACGCGGCGGGCGTAAAGGCGCCGAAGGAAATGAGCGGCGTGAGCTTTTTGAATGTGTTGCGCGGAAAAACCGCGGAGACGCGGCGGTATATCTTTGCGCAACGCGGACCGCATGGTGGCGATGGCGGGATGCGCCCGGATACGTCGGCGGCGACCTTCGATCTATCCCGGGCGATCCGTTCCGAACGTTACAAGTTGATCTACAATTGCACCCCCAATGCGCCGGTGGCTCCGATCGACAGTGTGGGGCAGCCGAGTTGGAAAGAGATCACGGCGGCGCACGCGGCGGGGACGCTCGAGGAGATATTTGTGAAACTGTATTTCACGCCGCGGCCGACGTTTGAGCTCTACGATCTCGAGCAAGATCCGGCAGAGTTGAGCAATCTCGCGGGAGATCCTGCTTACGCCGAAGTGGAGACGGAGCTCAAAAAAGCACTCGCCGAGAAGATGACGCTCGATTGGGACTTCCTTCCGCTGCCGGTGCGCTGAAAGCTGCGTGTAATATTTTTCAACTACTCTATGTTACCAACATCCTCTCTGACGTTTATTCGGCGGCTGTTTGTCCTGTTGGGCCTCGGTTTGCTGGCTGTGGCTTCATCGGTCCAAGCGCGCGAACTCTACGCGGCCCCGGGTGCGTCCGATGCCACCGAACCGGGGGACGGCACGCGTGCGCGGCCGTTCACCTCGCTGCATCATGCGGTGAAGCAATTGCAGCCCGGCGACACGCTGCTGTTGAAAGCGGGCACGTATAAGCTGACGGAGCCGCTGCGTCTCGGCCCGGGCGGTCGGGAAAAGGCGTGGGTGGTGATCAAGGGGGCGGGCGATGGCGAGGCCATCATCGACGGCAGCGAATGGAAACACACGCCGCAGGTGAGCGCGCGGCTCGGCGCGACCGGAATGGTGCACGTCGAAGGACCGTCGTATGTGCGCTTCGAGGACCTGACGCTCAAAAACTCGCTCGCGATGGGGATCTTTGTTCGCGGGCCGAGCCATCACGTTGACATCGAGAACATCCGGACGGCGCACACCTATTCGTGCGGTATCGGAGCGTGGAATACGCATCACATTCGCATCCTGCGGAACACGGTGACCGATGCGAATAACCTCGAGATGCGCGACATGGCTCAGCCGAAGCCGCGCGAAGCACCTCACGAGGCGATCTCGCTGGGGGGTGTGACCGATTTCGAAATCGCGTGGAATCATGTTCACGACAGCCACAAGGAAGGCATCGATGTGAAAGAAGCATCGCGAGATGGGCGCGTTCACCACAACATCGTTCGGCGCGTGCATCGTCAGGCGCTGTATGCCGATGCGTGGTATGGCATGCTCGAAAACGTGTCGTTCGATCACAACTACGTCGAAGATTGCGAATGGGGCGTGGTGCTTTCGTGCGAAGGCGAAGGGGCGTGGATGCGCAAGATTTGGGTGCATAACAACGTCTTCGTGCGCACGCGCGGTTCGGGGGTCTATTTCGGGCGGTGGGGTCTCGATGGGGAACGGCGCGAGATTGTGATCGCGCATAATACCTTGGTGCGAAACGGCACAGTGAACCACTGGGCGGGCGGAACGGGCGGGATCGATCTGCGCTCGCCGGTGGCCGAGGCGATCACGGTAGCGAACAACATCGTGGTGGACAGCGGGGCGTTTGGAATCGGCAGCGTGCAAGTGAAGGACGCGGACGACAACGCGACGGTGAAGCACGCGAGCGTGCAGGCGAATCTGGTTTTTCCGTGGGTGGCGAAAGCCGCGGAGCCGACGGATTCGACGTCGCGCTACGGTGTGTCGCGAGCGTTTGGTCGCCAGGCGACGTTGGTGGAAGATCCGCGGTTTATGGCGCCGGCCGAAGGTGATTTTCGGCTGGCGAAGAATTCGCCCGCGCGCGGACGTGCGGCGAAGCTGTCGCTGAAGTTGCCGTATGCAGAGCGGAGCGAAAATCTCGGTGCGAGCGACGAGGCACTGAAGTTTGCGCGGGAGGCATTCAGCACGGGTAAAAAGTAGGCCTGGTGCTCCGGGCTGAGCTTTATTCCTCGGCGATCGCTGAGAGGCGGTCGCACCGCTGGGGCGAATCGAAGAAAGCGATATCCGTTCGTGTGCGTCGGCTGGCGATCGCCGCCTTGGATATTTCGCTCCGCTCAGAATGACAGAAATTGATGTGGGAGGGGTTTCACGCCCCGACCCACTCACCCTCAGGCGTGCACCGAGAGCGCCGGGGCGAGGAGGCGGATGGGCCCGCCGTGGGGGAAATGTTGCGGCGGCTCGCCGGGGAGATGCAATTCGACCGGGATTCCGCGCGGTGTTTCGGCTTCGAAAATGAGTTGAGTTTCGTCGCGACGCCACGAAACCGCGATGCGGCCGACCGGCGTTTCAACGGAGCCGCGCGTCCAAGCGAGTCCGTCGCAGTGGGGCATGAGCCGAATGGCGGTCCACCCTGGCGCCGCGGGTCTGATGCCGAGGACGGTGGAGAGGAAGTCGACGGCGATCCACGAACTCCAACCGTGGCAATCGCTGCGCGTGGGATTCGGGTATTCCCACCACGTGCTGGTGTGGTGAGCGAGCATGTCGCGCCACGGCTGAAGGAGCTTGGTGTGAAACTCGCCGTAGTGATTCGTTTCTTCGAGCGCGCGCGCGACGTAGAAGGACTGCATGTGCTGCGCGGGGAGAAGATCTTGGTCGTGAAGCAGCCGCGTGAAGATCCGCGCTCGCTGTTCTTCGGTGGCGGCGCCGGAAACGATCGCAGCGCATTGGGTATGTTGAGAAATGCGGTCGTCCCGCCGATCAGGGCCTTCGAGGAAGAGCCCGCGTTCTGCGTCCCAAGCCTCGCGGCGCACCGCAGCGCGCAGCAAATCGGGCAGAGTTCGCCAGCGGTCGGCATCTTTGGACGTGCCGGCCTGATCGTGCAGGTCAATCGCGGCGACGAGCGCTTGGATGTAGAGACAGGTGAGATACGTCGACTCGCCAGCGACCATCGCGGGCGGCTCGCCGCGCAACCATTCACTGGCGCGATCGACCATATTCCAGCGCGGCACTTCGCCGACGAATCCGTCGGGCCGCAGACGATTTCGGAAATACACGAGTAGGCTGTCGACCACCGCGAGGCATGAACGCACGAAGTCGACGTCACGATCTCCGACCCAGCGCCAGTAGTCTTCGACCATGAAGATCCAGTGCAGGCAGAAGAACGGAATCGTTTGCCGCTGGACCGACGGCTCGCGCGCGCCAATCAAACCTTCGGAGTTGAGCGAATCGCGAAACAGCCGGATGCATCGGCGGGCGAGCCGATGCTCGTTGGCAAGATAGAGACTGGCGAGCGCCTGCAGCCGCGTGTCCGCGATGTAGTTGAGCTGCTCGAAGTAGGGGCAGTCCTCGTAGGTCTCGTGCGCACAGAGTTCAAGCGTGCGCCAGCTGACCTCCCACATCGCCGTGCTTTCGGGATCGGACGATACATACGACGCGGCGAGCTTCTGCGGATAGACGCAGCGCCGATACGTGGCATCAGCGAGCTCGAAGCTCTCGGCGCCGGGAAGGACCTCAATTTTCACGAACCAGAAGGTGCGCCAGTGAAATGGCTCGAAGCGGTCGCCGCGTCCCGAAAGCACGACCGTGTCACGGTAGCCGTGAGGTTCGCCGGCGAGATCGTCGCGCACGTGTTTTTGCCATATGCGCTTTCCGTCTTTCTCCTGCCAGGTGCCCATCGCTTCGGCGTAGGTGATGCGCACCTCGCGATCGCGGCCGCCTTTGAAGCAGAATTCTGGATACGCGGTCGTCAGCTCGCCGGCGTCGAGAATCAACGTGCCGCCCATCCCCGCGGGCAGTTTCCAACCGGTGGGGGGACTATCGAACGCGTGCGCTTGCACGCGATGATCGCGGAGGGTGCGGGCGAAGCGGCGGAGCTCCTCGGTGAGCGCCGGGACGTCGCGCGGGAAAAGCGTGCGCAGATCGGCGACGCCCCAGGTGGTGCTGTGATTCAAGGGCGGCCCCGATGAGACGGCCGATTCCCAAGCACGATCGTCGTAGTCGAGTGACGTCCAGTCCGCCGGATCGCGCAGACGCAGATCGATCCATTCGGTGTGATTGAGGAAGTGTTGGGCGTTTTCGTGATAGGAGGTGGTGTCGGGCGAAACGGAAACGTCGATTCGCGCGCGCCATTCGCCGGGCGTGTCGAGCGTCGGCAGCGCTGGGCAACGGACCATCAGGCCCGGAAGCGGACCGTGAACCTCGCTCATCGGCGCGTGAATGCCGAACCAGCGGACTTCGGCGGCAAGGACGTTGCGGCCGGGGCGGAGATGAGGCGCGAGATCGTAGGTTTCGATGTGATAGTGCTCGAGCGTTCCCTTGAGCGGGCCGCGGCCGAGGAGTTCTCCGTTAACCAGCAAACGATACCGGCTGTCGGCGGTCACGTGGGCGAGCAACTGCGGCGGGATGTCGTCCAGAACGAAGACGAGCCGGAAATGGCAGAGGGTGAGGCCATGTCCTCGGCGGTCGCTAGACCAGGCGAAGGTGCCGTCCCAGTTGGCGGGGCGATCGATGAGGACGAGTGACATGAAGTTTCAGAACACGAGAATCGTTTCCGCAGGTCGAAAGGGGTGGAGCACCCCTCGAGCGAGACCACCAGACGATCCGACGTGCTGGTCGTGGATACGCGATGGCGGAATGCGGCAGGATCGTTAGCTGCCGCGTCGGGCGATTGACAAGCCGGGCCGTGGGCGCTCGTTGTCATCCCGATGAATCTACGCGTTACCCACCGCGATATCGGAGAGAAAACGGGTTTCGATAAATCGACGGTGTCACTGGCCTTGCGGGGGAGTCCGCGGCTCCCAGAGGAAACGCGGCGAAAGATCCTCGAGATGGCGGAGAAGATGGGCTATCGGCCTGATCCAGCGATTGCGATGCTCGCGCGACATCGGTGGGCGAATCAAGAAACCGATCGGGGCGTCACGTTGGTTTACCTCGTGCACAAGAAGCGGCCCGAACTCGAATTGCAGCGACGACATCTGGCGGGTGCGCGCCAGCGGGCGGAAGAGCGCGGCTACAATCTCGTGGAATTCGATTTATCGGCGTATCCCAATGGTGCGGCCGCGAGCAAGGTGCTCTTCAACCGTGGCATTCGCGGTGTGATCCTGCCGACGATGCCGCCCGAGGTGGATCCCGATCTGCATGATTTTCAGTGGGAGAAGTTCACGGTCGTCGGCTGCTCGATCGGTTGGCTGCGCACGCCATTCCATATCGTGACGCCGGACAAGTTCGAAGGGGCGCGGCTCGCGTGGCAGCAGGTGGTGAAACGCGGGTATCGGCGGATCGGAGCGGCGATATTTCGGCATCAGCCGGTGGCGGTGGACGATTTTGCGCGACTGGGAGCGTCGTATGCCGAGCAGATGGAATTGGTGGCGGAAGCGGACCGGGTGCCGTTCTTGCTTTGTCCGCCAAGCGATCGTGAGGCGTTCCTCGCCTGGGTGAAGAAGTATCGGCCGGACGCGATCATATCGCTGATTGCGGCGAAACCGTATCGGTGGCTGACCGAAGCGGGGTATCGCGTGCCGGAAGACATCGGCCTCGCGTCTCTCCACGCTTGGCCGCACGAGACCTATTCCGGAGTGAGCTTGCAGACCGAACTGATTGCGCGGAGCGCGGTGGATTTTCTCATCGCGCAAATGCTCGACAATAACTGGGGCGTGCCGAACGCGCAGCAGGTGCTATTGCTCGAGCCGGAGTGGCACGAAGGGACAACTTTGCTAGCGCGAGCGCCGGAGTCGACGAACCAGACCGTGGCGCGCTCCAAGTCTCCACGCGCTCGTGCGAAGAGGAAATCCAACGCGGCTCGATCACGCAAGTGAGGCAGCGGGCTTTGGATCAATGAAACGTCGGGTCACTCAGCAAGACATCGGGCGCCGTCTCGGGCTCAGCAAAACGACCGTCTCGTTGGCGCTGCGCAATCATCCTAGCATTGCCAAGGCAACGCGCCTGAAGGTGCGAGCGATGGCGGAGAAACTCGGCTACCGGCCCGATCCGGCGCTCGCGACCTTGGCGCGGCAGCGGTGGGCGGGACACGAGACGGGCAGTGGCGCGGCGCTGGCGTATCTGGTCGACAGCCGAATGGAGAATCACGACACGCATCGCCGATTCCTGGCTTCGGCCAGGCGGCGGGCGGAAGAGCGAGGTTATATCCTGAGTGATTTCGATCTCGCGGACTACGCGACCATCGGAGCGGCGAGTCGCGTGCTGCACCATCGAGGCGTTCGCGGCCTGATGGTGCCGCAGTTCGCCAACATCGAAGGCCCGAGCATTCTCGAGCTTCCGGCGGAGAAGTTCACGGTTATGTGTTTGGACGTGGGTTGGGTCGAGGTGCCGTTTCATACCGTCGCGCCGGATACGTTTCAGGCGACGCGTGTGGTTTGGCGCACCGTGATCGATCGCGGCTATCGCCGGGTGGGTGGAGCGATCTTGTCGCACCAGCCGCGTGCGTTCGACGACGGCGCGCGGTTGGGTGCATCGCTGGCGTCGCAGCAGGATTGGTTACGGGCGTCGGAACGAATCCCGCTGCTCACGAGCGATCATCGCGATCGCGACAGTTTCGTCCGATGGCTCGACCGCCACAAACCGGAGGTCGTCATCGGCTTCATCTCGCGAGTCCACGAATGGATTTTGTCGACGGGCCGTCGTGTGCCCGGCGATGTGGCGTTCGCAGGCCTCGGCGTGGTGGTCGACGAGTCGCCCGAGTTGACGGGAGTCGAGCGCGAAACCAGCAACATTGGCAGTGTCGGAGTCGATGCGCTCGTGGCAGCGATGAGTGAGGATGAGTGGGGCCTTCCCAAGGTGCAGCGCAAACTTCTCATCGAACCGCAGTGGCACGAGGGTTTAACTCTCCCGGACCGACGTCGCTGACACGAGGTCGCGCCCCGTGCGCATGCCTGATCGGGGCGTGCCAACGGTAAATCTAAACAGGATCAGATTTCGCGCCGTTGGCGGCGAGGAGCAGGCGACCTACCTGATGGAAAAGGGCAGGCCCGCTTTCCTGCCCGAGCAAACCAACCCCCGTCCGCGCAACATGAAATCCTCCCTTACTCCGCGCCGGCTCCGAAGCTGGAGCGCAGCCGCTCTTGGCGCCGCCGCGCTGAATCTCTCCGCTTTCGCGCAATCCGCCGCGAACGACACCGGCACTCGCGACCAGGACATCGTCGAACTCTCCACCTTCGTGGTGAGCAGCCAAAAAGACCAAGGCTACGCGGCCGCGAGCACGCTCGCGGGCAGCCGTCTCAACACCGATTTGAAAGACCTCGCGGCGCCGATCTCGGTGTTCACGAAGGAACTCCTGGACGATTTAGGAGCGGTAACGGTGAACGACGCGCTGGAGTTCGCGGTGAACACAGTGACGGACTACGACACGACCGGAAATGGCATCGTCGAAAACAATTTCCAAACGCGCATGCGCGGCATCTCCGGCGCAGGGCGGGCCCGCAACTATATGGCGACGGGTTTGAACATCGATTTCTACAACACCGAACGACTCGATTTCTCCCGCGGACCAAACTCGGTGCTCTTCGGCATCGGCTCGCCCGCGGGCATCATCAACTCGACGACGAAGAGCGCGCGGACCGATCGCGATTTCGGCTCGGTGCAGGTATCGACGGGAAGCTTTGGCGAACGCCGCGGGTCGTTCGACTACAACCAAACGCTGGGCGAAAAGGCCGCGGTGCGCGTGAACGCGCTTTGGCAGGAGAAAGAGGGTTATCGCGATTTCGAGTTTCAGGACAAGAAGGGCGGAGCGATTGCCGGCACCTGGCGGCCGTTCCAGAAGACCACCGTCCGTTTCGAAGCGGAGCGGATGGATATTTCGGAAAATCGGGCACGTCCGTGGACGCCGTTTGAAGCCTACCAGGGGTGGGAACTCGCGGGATCGCCAGGTGCTCACACGGCGACCACCTGGGGCACGGCTCCCGCCGGCACCGTAAACGCCGCGGGTGGAGCGATCGTTTTCATGTCGGACGGCCTGTGGGCCGATCAGTTTGTCTGGAATGTAGGCACGCAACAGTTCCGCTGGTCGGACGGCGCCACCCCGGCGATTCCCGGCCTCAATACTCCGCCGAACGTCCTCGATTTCAGCGTCGTCCCGCGCAACGCGAACCCGCTCGGCGCGGGCGCGCGCAGCGACTCGGACGCCAAGGTGGGCAGCGTATTCATCGAGCAGCAGATCGGACGAAACCTCTTCATCGAACTCGCGGCATCCGGCGAGTATGAGCAGCGAGACATCATTTCGCCGATGAACTTCGGGACGTATCGGGTTCGCAAGGACGCGAATGCCTATCTGCCGAGCTTCGATGCCAACGGGGTCCAAACCGGCATGGTGCAGAATCCGAACTTCGGGAAGACGGTGCTCATTTCGAGCGGTGGCTTCGGCCAGGACAGCCATATCTGGCGCAAATATTTCCGGGAGGAGCGCCGCGCGACGGCAGCCTACACCCTCGATTTCGAAGAGCTGCTGGACGACTCGCGGTGGGCCCGGATTCTCGGCCACCACCGGCTCGCCGCGTTGTATTCGGAAAAAGGTTACGAGAGCGAACGCCGCACCGGCCGCTGGGTGAACAGTCATGCGACGCGGGCACAGCCATCGTATTTCCATAACGACAACCGCATCTTCTGGGGCAACTACTACGATCCGTTCGCGGCGAACGAGGTGGACCGCGGCATGGGAGATCCCTTCGATGCACTGGCGTCCGCGGGCGTCCGCCCGGTGGCGAATCGGTCCGGGACCATGGTGCAGCCGTCGCTGGAGAACCGCATCTGGGAGTGGAGCCGCAACGAGACGCAGACCTCGATGTTCGCAATGCAGAACTACTTTTGGGACGATCGCATCGTCGGTCTCTTCGGTTGGCGCACCGACGAAGAGGATCTCTATAATTCCACGCCGGCGGTGGAGCCGGGCACGGCGGCGGTCCGCGGTTTTCAGCGCAGCGGATTGCTGCGTTCGGTGAAGGGGGACACGTTCACGCGCGGCGTAGTGTTTCACGTGCTGCCGAACCGGTTGTCGCTCTACTACAATCGGGCGAACAATTTTCAGGACAACGGCGCCGATGAAGTCATCGGGCCGATCGGCAATCTCACGTCGATTGGCAATCGTTCCGGCGAAGGCACGGATGCAGGCGTGAAGTTCTGGCTCTTCGACGGCAAGATCGGTGCGTCGGTCGGCTGGTATGAAACGGCGGACGCGAACCAGAACGTGGCGATGGACGGGAACTTCTTCGTCTGGTCCGAAGCGATTTGGAACGCGATGGGGCAGACGGTGGACCTCGGTGGGCGCGACACGCGCAGCCTGCAGAGCGAAGGTTATGAATTTGAGCTCACCGCCAACCCGACGCCCCAAATCACGCTCACGTTCAACTACAAGAATGCGGAGACGGTGAGCAGCCGACTCTTCCCTTGGGGTAAGAAGTATCTGGCGGACAACCGGGCGACCTGGCTCGCCGCCGACCAAAGCACTCCGATCGAGCAACCGGGTGTGCCCGCCGGCTCGACGGTGGGCAGTCTGATTCAAGGCCTGGACGATTTGATGGTGGTGCTCACGGCGCCGGAAGGACGTTCGCCGTTCCAGGATCGCGAAACGACGGCCAATTTCTTTGGTCGCTACAGCTTCAGTAATGACGGGCCGCTCAAGGGCCTCGCGTTGGGAGCGGGCGTGCAATATCGCGGCGAGTCGCTGATCGCGTATCGCACGGTGACCGACGAGCAGCCGGTGTATGCGCCCGACTACATCCTGGGGAATGCGATGATCTCCTACCATCGCAAGCTCAACGACCGCTTCCGGCTGAAGCTGCAGCTCAACATCGACAATCTGTTCGATCTGCAAGATCCGCAGCCGGTCGCGGGAGCAGAGCCCTCCGGAGCGGCGCGCCAGACGTTTGAAAATCTCGGGCTGCTCCGCGACGGCGTGGCTTACACGATCTATCTGCCGGTGCCGCGCACGTATCGGCTCACGGCCACCCTCAGCTTTTAGCAGCGATGAAGGAGAACCAACCGAATCCGGAAAACGATAGGGCGGAGGGTTGTCGCCGGTCGTTTTCGCTGTCCGGATGTGTTTTCCTTCTGTCGTTCGCTCTCGCGTCCATGGCAACGGCAGCGTTGCCGCGGCTCGCAGTGAGCGAGAACGGGCGCTTCCTCGTAGCGGAGGAAAGCGTCCCGTTCTTCTATCTTGGAGATACTGCGTGGCAGATGCTGTATCGCATGGATCGCGCGGAGATCGATCGCTATCTCGCCGATCGGGCGGCGAAGCGATTCACGGTGGTGCAATGCGTGATCCTCGGCGAGCTCGATGGACTCGAGACGCCGAATCGCGAGGGGCATTTGCCGCTGCACGCTCTGGACCCGGCGCGCCCCAATGAACCGTTCTTCGACCTGGTCGACTACACCTTGCAGCGAGCGGAGGAGCGCGGACTCTATGTGGCGCTGCTTCCCACGTGGGGATCGCACGTGGAGGACAAACCTCACCCGCGCTTCAAGAACTACCATCCGTTCGACGCCGAGAACGCCCGCCACTATGGCGAGTTTCTCGGACGACGGTATCGAGAGAGAACCAATGTGATCTGGATGCTCGGTGGCGATCGCAGCCCCGTCGGTCGCGAAGACATCTGGAACGCGCTCGCCGCCGGTATTCGCAAGCACGATACGCGGTCGCTGATGACGTATCACTGCCAAGGCTACGCGTCGGCCGCGCGATACTGGCGCGATGCGCCATGGCTGGATTTCAATTTGATCCAGTCCGGGCATGCGCGGTTTTCGACGCGCAACTGGCAGATGATCGAGCGCGAGTATGAGGCGCAGCCGGTCCGGCCGGTGTTCGATGCCGAGCCGGCTTATGAAGAGCATCCGGCGGCGTTCGATCCGGCGAATCCGCGTTTCACGGATTACGATGTGCGAAAGGCGGCGTATTGGGCGGTGTTCGCCGGGGCCTTTGGACACACCTACGGCCATCACAGCGTGTGGCAGGTGTATCGACCGGGGCAGGACACGCCGATTTTGGACGTTGCGAAGGGGTGGACGGAGGGCTTGAACGCTCCAGGCGCCGGCCAGATGCAGCACCTGCGGGCGTTGATCGAATCGCGACCGTTTTTATCCCGGATCCCCGACCAGAGCCTCGTGAAAGATCTGGGCATCGATACCGATCATGTGCAGGTGACGCGCGATGGAAGCGCCGGGCAGAAGAATGCCACGACAATCATGGTTTACCTGCCGATATCACGAGACCTCGAAATCGACACCTCCGTGATTGCGGGTGAACGCTTGCGCGCATGGTGGTTTGATCCGCGAACGGGCGAGGCGCGGCTGATGGGTGAGACGAACAACACCGGTCGCTACCGAAGGCCCGAGGAGCAACGCGTGCAGCGAGAGTGGGGCGGACCGGATTGGGTGCTGGTGATCGACGATGTGGCTGCCGGATACGCGCCGCCCGGGCGTGGGTCGGCTCAGGATCGGGCCGCGATTCCTTAGTCGCTGCCAGATTCGTGGTCCGGTGGGCGGCTGGCGGCGGCACTTTGCCGGATGACTTTGTTGTGCATCCGGACGAATAGGAAGCCGGTGGTCTTGAGCGCCACGTGATGTATCTTCCCCAGCAGAGACCAACACCGTGATACTTTCTACCCTCGAGGTTAATGGCTCCGCAGTGTGGGCCGGGGCATGGCCGCCGCGTTTCTCACATCTGCATTCGCGGAGGGTTGCGCAATGAGGAAGATCCTGACGCAGCAGCCAAAGGTGTCGTGGCTCGCGGTTACGGTGATCCTGCTGCCCTGGATGTGCTATGAGGTGCACAATCAGCTCAGCAAATCGGCGATGGTGTTCTCGCTGCGGAAGTTCACGAACGATCCGGCACTCATCGGTTTCATCACGAGCCTGAACTTCGCGTGTGGGTTGCTGACCGGGTCGATCGGCTCGCTGGTGAGCGATCGTATTTGGACGCGCTACGGACGCAGGCGGCCGTTTCTCGTGGTCGGCTTCTTGGCGGCGGGAGTCATCTCACTGTTTTTGCCGCACATCTCGTTTCTGTGGGGCTTCGCGGCCAGCGTGCTTGTTTATCAATTGGCATTCCATCTGGTCCATCCCTTCGAGCCGTTGACGATGGAGGTGATCCCTCCGGCGCAGCGCGGCCGGGCTGGTGCGATCCGCCAATGGATCCAAAGCGGATTCTTCGTCTTCTTTTTCTACGTTTTGATCGGTCAATTCGACCGCACTTACGCGCTGCCGGGCGGATTCACGCTCACGGGGGAAACGCTGATTTATGTGATCAACTCGCTGATCCTAATCGGTGCGGCGGCGCTCCTATGGTGGTGCGTCGAGGAGGTGAAGCCAGCCGGGGCGGAGGCGCTGCGGCTGCGCGAGGTGCAGATCTGGAGCCTGCTGAAGGGACTGTTTTCGCGCGAGCTCCTGCCGCTGTTCGGGCTCGGCTATGTCGTGATGAACCTCTGGGTGGGCCTCGAACAATTCGAGCCGCTGCTCGTCACCGATCAGTGGGGATATTCAAAAGCCGAATACGGCGAAATCATGAGCTACGGGATGCTGATCGCGCTCATGGTCGTGCCGCTGGGTGGATGGGCGTCGGACAAATTCGACCGGCTGGTGCTGCTCAAGATTGGTCTGGCGGTGGTGCTCGGGCTGAAGGTGTTTTTCTACATCTACGCCGAATACATCGCGCCGAATGCGCTACCGCCGTTCCACATGGTGATTTTCCTCGGGCTGATCCGTGGCGCAGTGGCGAAGATCATGATCGTGGCGGCGGTGCCGCTCCTTTTCGACTATGTGTCCACGAATCGTCTTGGCACGCTTTCATGCGGGCTCGCGATCGTGTTCGGCATGGTGAATTTCGTGCAGGCGAACTCGATGGGACTGTGGATTTCGTTCAGTTCGGGCTGGCTCTATGGGCTGCCGGAAGGCCGCTACAACTACATGGCCGCTTATCATTACCTCTTCATCATGGGCCTGATCGGAATCGGCTACCTGTATCTGTTCGCCCACTGGGAAAAGATTGGGTTCGTGAAACGGCGTTCGAAATCGTTGCCCCCCGCGCCGGCCAACTCCGAAACCGAATCGGCCGAGCAGGCGGAAGCGAAGTAAGGAGTTCGCCGATCAGGGCGTGCGGTAAGACGCCCTGGAGGGACGCGTTACGGGGTGCGCGTGCGGATGGTGACTCGCGGTTCCAGATGCGAGAACATCGGACCTGGTCGGACGTCGTGGGCAAGTCCCGCCGGCAATTCGACATCGAGATAGAACGTTTCGCTTTCGATCCGCCATTCGACGATGATGTCGCCCTCGGGATGCGGATGAATGCCTCGCGCCTCCGTGAGGTTGGCCGCGCGAGGAATGATTGTGACCCGGTCAGGCTTCGTTTCGATGCCGAGCACCGTGCGATGGAAGTAGACGCTCGGGCCGGCCGACCAGCCGTGGCATTGGCTGTCTTCCTTGCGAAGTCCGCGATAGAACGCTTCCCACAGACACCAGGCGCCGTGTTCGCGTTGGAGGCCCCAGAAACGGCGAATGATGGTTTCCGCGTCTTCGTGGAGCCCGCGATCGGCGAGCATCTCGAGGACGTAGTGAAGGAAGTAGAGTTCGATATGGCCGCCGCGACGGTGACAATGTCCGGGATCGGCGGCGGCCTTTTCGATGGCAGAACGCACTGCGGCGAGCGCACCCGCTTCCTGATCCGGCGAAGCGATGCCGTAAAGGAGGGCGAGGGTGTTGGCGTGTGCGGCAGGGGTGTCGACGAAGACACCGTTGCGCAGACAGGGAGCGAAGGCGTTGTGTTGCGCGTCCCATAACACCTCGCGAAATGCCGCGGCGACGCTCTCGCGCTCGCGACGGAATGCGGCGGCGCGGTCGGTTTTACCGAGGGTGTCGGCGAGTTCCGCGCTCGCTTGCAGCGCCCCAACGCGGAACGCGTTGAGAATGCCATTCGCGTCGCCTTCGATTGACGCCTCGGTCGCGCCCCAATCACCGAATACGTTCATGCCGTCGGCGGTCCAAAGTCCGCGCGGACCGGAGCGCCACGTGGAGCTGGACCAGATGCGTTCGACGGTGGGCCAAAGTTCTTCGGCGAACGCGCGATCTCCCGTGTGGATGACATAATCGCGGAGGATGATGATCCACAAAAGGGTGTAGTCGGCGTGGTAGCGCCGGAACCATGCGGGCACCACGGCCCGAAGTTGCCCGTCGGGCAGCTGACCCTGGGACCACATGCGGAGTGTGCGCACGATGTGCGTCGTATCCCGCGTCCAAATACGATGGGCGAGATACTCCACGAGCACATCGCCGATGTAGAGACCCTGTTCACGCCAAGGATCGACCCAGCCGTCGGTGAGACTCGCTTCGAGTGTCGCGAGGCCAATGTCCCACGACCAGTCGAACACCTCGTCGTTGCACGAAAATGTCCCACTGGCGGGCACGGGCACAAGTGCGTTGCGCAGCTCGATGCGGCGGACCGTGACCGGCCCGTTTGAACGAGCGGAAACCTGCACGTAGCGGCCGCCGCGAGCGTGAAAACCTTCCCAGCGATTCAAGCCCGGGCGGAGATGAATTCGATCGACCGGATTGATGCCCGGATTGGTCCGAAACATCCGGACGGCACCGTTCGTCTGCAGCAGCTCTTCGTTGGCGACGTCGATCACGCCGCCTGCGGGCGCGTCGATTTCGAGGGAGACATGGCCGATGAATTCGCGGCCGAAATCATACACGACTACGCCTTCGCCAGCGGCGCTGAGGGGAATCTCACGCGGCGCGAGGTCGTCCGGCCGTTCGACGGTCGTTGCGACGGGCTGATCCCACGCGATCTCGCGAGAGGGAAACGAGGTGTGGACAAGGCCGCTATCGAAGAACTCGCCGAGCCGCTCGAGATCGGCTTCGCTCGACGGCACCGAGTCGCCCAGCGAAGGGAGTTGCTCGGAGGGCATCAATGAACTGAAGCGGATACGATTCTCTGGCGCGTCGGAGCGAGGATGTGACGCGAGACGGAGGCCAGTCTCACGCGGCCACCCGACGATTATGCCGAGGGTGCGCGCCAGCGGTGGAAACTCTCCGTAAACGAGATTCCAGCCCGCGCGTAATTCGACGGGGAAACGCGCCTCGAGAGGACGCTCGGACGAGAGAGGTTGCGCGAGCATCCGTCCGTTGAGCCAGATATCACCCGGGGTGACGGAGAGGTGGGTGTTGGTGGCGGAAGCTGCGTGCAACCACATCACGCACGCAAAGCGTTGTCCGCGCTTGGGCAGTTCGGACACCGGAAGACTTCGGTTGGCGGAAACGCGAGTGAGCGGACTGGCCAGCGGGGCAAGGGTCGTGATCCGTTGAGGTATCCACAAATCGAACACAGGGCGCGGCACCGAACGCGGGGTCGCTTTTCCCCAGGCTCTACGATCCGCGACGATCGGCTCCTGCCAGCCGGAAGCCTGAGGATCGACGACGCGACCGTCGGGTTGGAGACGCGAGAGATGGACGATTTCGACCGGTCCCTGCGCAAAGCTGAACGGCGGCGCCTCCGGCGACCAAGCGTCAGCCCGCCGCGCACGCCATTGGCCCGGAGTGGCAAAGTCGGCCAGGGACGCGGAATCTGCTGCGCGGGCTTCGCCCCAGGCGATAAAACCGCCGCGCGATGGCTCTGCCTGAAACGAAGTGTCACCGCGCGAGTTAACTTCGACCGACAGCTCGTTCTCACCTGCGCGCAGCCACGGCGTGAGATCGATGGAATCGTATTCGGGATGGCTGACAAGGAATGCCGCTGGACCGTAGCTCACAATCTCGCCGTTGACGCGCAGGCGGTAGCGGGTGTCCGCGAAGAGATGGAACCAGGCGTCGGCCGGCTTTTGGTTCAACGCAAAGGTCAGCTGAAAATGCACGAAGACATTTCGGCCTAGGCCGTTCTCGTCGCACCAGATCGGTTGGGCGAGACGCTCGTTGATTGCACCCGGAGTGTCCGCTGGACGCGCTGAGGGTGTGCCCGGTTCTGCCCCGGGCAGTCCCATCGTCGCGAATCCGGCCATACGGAGAAAATCGCGACGACTAAATCGCATGCTCATGAAAGTGAATGAAGGCGGAGCGCCGCATCGGCGAAATCATTGTGCAGCCTGGCTGTCGTCCCAGATAATTCGATACATCCGGATTCGCGCGCCGGCTTCGTCGCGCGACGAGGTTACGTAGTCGCGGCCATCCGGACCGACCACAAGCTCCGGCGAGGTGAGCGGCAGCTTGGCGATGAATTTGTTGATCATGTAGCCGCGTCCGAAATCGAACGGGTCGCGGCTCCGATAGACGTAGGTGCCGTCGCCGGCGGCCGTGCGAAAGAGGTAATACCAGCCGGCGCGTTGAACTACGATCGGTGATTCGTGGGTGTTCGCGCGGCGGCCGCCAGCCGGCTCGTAGTCTTCGTGAACGATTTTTGGCTCGGACCACTCGAGGAGGTCGAGCGACGTGCGGACGTAAACGGCGGAGTTTTTTTCATCTTCGTCATAGTGCCCGGTGTAGTAGCAGTGCCAGGTGTCGCCGAAGCGCACGAGGAAAGGATCGCGAGCGGCGCCCGGGCCGGAAAAGACCTGCGATTGTCCGTCCGCGTCGCGATAAGGTGACCACGCGCGCCCGTCGGCGGAGACGCTCGCAACGATGCGGCGATCGGTCGTGTTGTTGTGGGACGGTTCACTGTGGAGCCGCCACCAGCGGCCGTCGTGCTGCGCGACGATGGGGGAGCGGAGTGAAAGGCGTTCACTCGAGGAGGAGGAGCGAGCGTTGCCGGCGATCTCACCCGTCCAACGCCACGCGCTGTCGGAGAAAAAGTCTTTCGATTCCCAATGCCCGAGCACGTCGCCGCGAGCGGTGTTGCGGATGGAAGCCCAGAGATGCCACGTGCCGTGCGCATCGGTGAAAAGGGTGTGTTCGGCAATTTCGGCATTCGGGCTGCGCAGTTCCGTCGGAAGTTCAGGAGTCGTGGCGAGGAGAAGCGTCTCGGGCGCGAGCGAGGGCTTCATCGGACGCGAGGCGGACTCCGTAGCGGTCGCAGAGGTGAATTCAATCGTGTCCGGAGCTGCTTCCACCCAGCCGAGGCGTGCGACCCGAATACCGTCGAGGCCGGGGTTCAGCGCGGCGACGTAGTCGTGACCTTCAAATTCAAAAATCTCTGGAGCGGCGATGGGCAGCGTGCCGACATGGTAAGCGTCGGAATCGATGCCAAACTTGTAGGGCGATTTGGAGCGGTAAATGTGAGTGCGGTTGTTGGCGCCGTAGACCTCGGTGCGGAAAAGATAATACCAGCCGTGACGGTAGATCACTTGTGGACACTCGGCGTTGTAGCCGCCGCTGCCGGCTTGGCCTTCGGAGTTCACGATGAATTCGCGGCTCCATTCTCCGAAAAGCGAATCGCTTTGTGCGACCTTCACGAAAACTGCGGCGTAGTGCTTGCCGGTCGGATCGGGCGTCGAGCCGCCGTAGTATCCGTGCCATTTGTCTTGTATCCGCGTGAGCATGATATCGCGCCCGTAGGTGCCGGGATCGGCCCCGAAAATTCGGGCGGAGCCGTCGGGGGCGAGTTGGCGGGTGAAATGTTTCCCGTCATCGCTGACCTGCGCGTGGAAGCCGGCGCTGTGATAGAACATCACGTAACGTCCACCTTCTTCGACGACGTGCGGCGCACCGATGCGGCCCTCAAATTCGCCAACGGACGGATCGGCCTTCTGCGCGACGCCCATCGGTGTCCAGTCGCGCTGCGTGAGTTCACGACCTTCCCAACGAAAGAGCACGCGGGTGTTCTTCGGGTCGGAGGTGTAGCGGATGCACGACCAGAGTTGCCAGGTGCCGTCGCGCGCTTGCCAGATCGCGAAATCGACCGGCTGCTGCCGCGGACTATTCAGCGGACCGAGATCGGGTTGACCGGCGACTTGCCACCAGTCGCCTTCGATCGTGGGCACCATGATGGGTTCGGCCGCGAAGCTGATGCTGAGCGTGGCGGCGGTGAGGAGGGCGGACGAAAGTCGGGAGAACATGAACAAAGGGGCTTGGGGGCCGCGGGCCCGAATAGAAGCAGATGGAGCGTTGCGAAGATGGGAACTCGCGCAAGGGATGTCAGATTCATCCGGACGAATCGGCGTAAGATTGTTCGCACGCGCGTGAATTGGCTGAATGGATTGCGCGTCCCCGAACCCCTGCTGCTTATGCGTCTTTCCATGATCGTGAATCCGCTTACCGGGCGGAATCTTCAACTTGCGGCGCAGGTCGGGGTCGAAGAACTCGTGCTGGCATATCCTGGACTCGACTTGGCGCAGCTACGAGAGACGAAGCGTTGGGTCGAGTCGTTCGGCATTCGACTCACGCACGTCGAGCGGAAGATCCCGCACCTTGCGTTCGTGCACGATCTGCCTGGCCGCGCCCAGCAGGTGGAGGATTTCAAAACGCTCGTTCGCAATATGGCCGAAACGGAGATGACCGTTCTCTGCTACAACTGGATGCCGGCGGAAGATTGGCAGCGCACGAGCGCAGACGTGCTCGAGCGCGGCGGGGCGAAGGTGACGGAGTTCAATCTGCGCAACATTGGGCGCAACGTCACGGATGCTGACGGACGTCCCGCACAACCGACTCCCGCGGCGAAGTTGTGGGACAACTTAAAACGTTTCCTGGAGGAAGTTGTCCCGGTCGCGGAAGACGCGGGTATCAAGCTCGCACTACACCCCGACGATCCGCCGCTGCCCTCGGTGAACGGCCAGGATCAAATCATCATCTCGAACGAGGCGTTCCGTCGCGTGGTCGATCTTGTGCCGAGCAAGGCGAACGGGATTTGTTATTGCGTCGGATCGTTTTCACCGGCCGGTGTCGATTTGCTGGGCGGGATTCGATCGCTCGCGGAGAAGATATTTTTCTTCCACGCGCGCAATGTGCGCGGCACGGCGGAGCACTTCGTCGAGACGTGGCACGACAATGGCCAGATCGATATGGCGGCGGTGTTTCGCACGTTGAAGGAAATCGGTTATCGCGGAACGGTGCGGCCGGATCACGCGCCCTCGATGGCGGGGGAGACGAACGAGACGCCCGGCTACGAGATGCTCGGGCGATTGTTCGCAGCGGGATATCTGCGCGGGCTGATGCACGCGGTGTAAGGTGAACGGGAGCGAAGCGCGTGAATGGTCGTGTGTCCAGAAAGGCACTCGCGCGTGATCGGGGAGCTGTGGGAGGGCTTTATGCCCCGACTCTTTGGCTCGGAAACCTCTGTCGGGGCGTAAAGCCCCTCCCACAGTAGGGACGGAAGCGCTTCGGGATCACGAATAACATTCATCATGCACTGGCTCGATTGGACGGTGTTGGGACTCTATTTCGCGGCGGTGCTGTATTTCGGCGTGATCGTCGGCGGGCGGCGCACGAAGACGCTCGGCGACTTCCTCGTTGCTGGCGGGAAGTGGGGCCCGTGGGTTTCGTTCATCTTCGTTTTCGCTTCAGCAATTGCGGGCAACGAGGCGGTGGTCGTCGCGCGTGGCGGTTACGAAGGCGGGCTGTCGGGCGTGTGGTATTGGTGGAGTTTTCTTTTCGCGACGCCGATCTACTACGCGTTTGCGACCTACTATCGCCGCGCGCGCGTTTACAACGCGGCCGAGTTCATCGCGATGCGCTACGGCGAACGCCTGGCAGGCTTTTATGGTTTAGTCGCGGGAACGTTGTGCGTGCTCTTCATCGGCATGTTTCTGCTCGCGGTGGGAAAGATCCTGGCGGGCATGATGCCGATCTTCGAAGAGCCCGCAGCGAATGTGCAGTTTCACGTCTGGCTGATCGCCATCGTCGTGGGTGTTTACGTGTGCGCGGGCGGGATGATGTCGACGCTGATCAACGATATTTTCCAAGGGCTCATGTGCCTTTTGATTCTCGGTTTTGTCGGGCTGCCGTTTCTTTGGAAAGAATCGGGCGGGCTGCCGGCGTTGCGCGCGCTGCCGGACGAAACGTGGAGCATGACCTCGCCCGCGATGGGCCTGGAAACGGTGATTGCACTCAACGTCGCGGCATTGGTCGGCGGGATCGCGGCGCCGTGGATCTACAACTGGATCGCCGTTTCGCGCGACGAACGCGCGGCGACGCAGTGCGGTTGGGGACATTTGTGGAAGCGCGTCATCACGCTGCTGTTCGCGCTCTACGGGATTCAGTTCCTGATCTATCAGCGAAACGTGTTGAGCGTCGAAGCCCCGGAACTCGCTGCGGCGCTTCACGCCGATCCGGAACTCGGGTGGGGGATCGTGATGCAGCGAATCCTGCCGCCGATGTTCATTGGGCTCTTGCTTGCGAGTTTTTTCGCGGCGGCGATGTCGAGCGCGGGAACGTATGCGACGACCTCGTCGGCGATGTTTGTGGATTTCATCTATCGGCGCTTCGTCGCGAAAGGACGGCCGGCGTCGGAGTATCTGAAAGCGGCGCGGATCTGGGTGGGCGCTTCAATCTTGTTCGCGGCCCTCTTGACGCTGTGGCTGTCATCGATTTCTCAATACATCAAATTCGCGTTCAACCTGCTGAGCTTTCTCGGCATTCCGATTTACTTCGCGGTGTTGTGGCGACGCTCGAATCGTCTGGGCGCATGGTGCTCGCTGCTCGCCGGTTCGCTCGGATACTTGGCCGTATCGGTCGCGACTGCGCTGACCGAGAACGTGAGCTGGCTGGTTGCGGCGGAGCGCTCGTTCGCCACCACAGTCTTCGTTTCTACGGCCGCGTCGCTGGTGGGTATGCTCGTGGGCACCTGGTTGGGAAAGCGTGAGGACGACACCCGGGTGCGACGTTTTCACGTGGTGTTGAACACTCCGGTTGGCGACGAAGCGCGGCTCGTGCGCGCCGGCATCAAGCTGCCTGCGCTCGTTGACGCGGGCTTGGTGCAACCTGGCGCGGAATCGATCGACGAAGCGGAACTGCGGCGGCTGGATGCGCAAGATGCGCAGGAAAAAATCTTAGGACCCGACAGCGCGCTCGAGCTGAGGCACGAGCGGAAACTTCCCTGGTATTATCGCGGGATGCTGCGGATCTCGCTCGCGTCGATCGGGCTCGTGGTCGGCACGTGGCTCGGCACGCGTTTGCTGTTCGTGTGGTGAAGCGTTGATGCTCCCGTTGAGGTGCGCCGCGCACGGCCGGCGGTCCGTATCCGGAAATCGGTGACAGGAAAAAAGGGGATGCCGTGCTCTCGATTTAGCTGCCTGTTCAACCCGATGAATTGTGCGACGGTTGAGACGCCGGCAAGTTGAGCGACACTCCGCCGCATCCCCCCTCCGCTCGACGCGCCTTGATGGGTGACGTCGCTCGCGGAGCTCAAAACCGATCGCCCTTTCCGCAGCTGTCCGCCGCTCGATTTCAACGCTTTTCGCACTGCGCGTCCGCTACAACGCGCGTGCTTTCCAACCCAGAGCATAACCCCATGTATCAACCCATACATCATGACCGGGACACACGAACCCGGCTATTCGCGACGAAGCGGACTTCATTGTCTGCCTTGTTGGCTGCCGCTGTCGGCATCGGCTCAGTTCATGCACAATCCGCCGCACCCGCGTCGCAGGTCGCAACGCAAGAAGATGAGGTGATCGTCTTGTCGCCGTTCACGGTTTCGTCCGAACGAGACCGCGGATATCAGGCGGCCGACACGCTCGCCGGCACGCGCATCCGCACCGATCTCGCTGACGTTGGCTCGGCGATCTCGGTGGTGACGAAGGAGTTTCTTCAAGACATCGGCGCAACCGACAATGAGTCGCTGCTCGCCTACGTGGTCGGCACCGAAGTGGGCGGCCCCCGCGGTAACTTCTCCGGCGCGAGCATTGGCTCGGAACGCACGGAGGAGCAGAACGGTTTCGGCAACCCGAACGCCAACACTCGCGTGCGCGGTCTCACGGCTGCGGACAACACCCGCAACTACTTCCTCACGGACGTGCCGTGGGATGGCTACAATGTCAGCCGCGTCGATCTTCAGCGCGGGCCCAACGCCATCCTCTTCGGCTTGGGCAGTCCGGCCGGCGTGGTGAACGCGACGACCGATCAGGCGAACGTGAATCGGACCTCCGGGGCGGTTGAGCTCCGCTACGATCAATTCGGCAGCAAGCGCGCGTCGCTGAATTACAATCACGTGCTCATCCCGCAGGAACTTGCGGTCCGCATCGCGCTGCTCGGCGATCATCAGAAGTTCCGTCAGGACCCTGCGTTCGAGGATGACGAGCGCGTGTATGGCGCCGTGACCTATCGTCCCGGTTTCCTCAACAATCGCGCCAACACGCTGCAGATTTCGGCGAACTTCGAGCACGGCGAAATCGACAGCAATCGTCCGCGTTTCGTCGCGCCGATCGATCAGATCACGCCGTTCTTCGTGCCGCGTTCGGAAGGAGGGCAGGGAGGCCAGACGGTGAATCCCTACCTCTTCAACAACTCGACCACCGATCCGAACTACAACCCGTGGCTCGCTACCATTTTCGAATTGGGACCGCGCTACGTGTTCAACGGCGCTGGCCAGGCTCCGCACTGGGTCTATCCGAACGTGCTCGCGCAGGGCGCGCTCGACTCGGCGGGCCGGGTGGTGGGTGTGGATCGTTTGCCGAACGGCAATCTCGTCGGTGCCACCAACACGACGATCTGGGGACGCTCGTTTTCGCCGTTCTGGATCGAGAACTCTGCCGCTTACGCGCAAGGCGAACAGCTGCCGTTCTACAGCATCGGCGCTTACGATGCGAAAGCCATCGCCGATCCGCGGATCTTCGACTTCTACAACAAGCTGCTCGACGGTCCCAATAAGCACGAGTTCACCGACTGGGATACGTGGGACGCGAGCATCTCGCAGACGTTCCTCGACAATCGCCTCGGCTACGACGTCACCTACCATCGCGAAGAAAGCACGAGCGGCCAGACCGGCATTCTCTCGTGGTGGAACCGCATCAAAATCGACGTCAACGAGGTCAATCCCGACAACACGCCCAACCCGAACGTCGGCCGCGCCTACGTCGAGGAAGAGGCACTCGGTGGCAATCGTCTGGTCCGCACCGAGCGCGAAGCTTTCCGCGCGCAGATCTTCGGCGAACACGACTTCGCTCGTAACAACGACAGCCTCTTCGCGCGCATCCTCGGCAAGCATCGCCTGACCGGTGTGGCGATGGAGGACAATCGCGACTCCGAGCTACGCACGTTCCAACTGCGTCAGCCCGACGCGGCGTTCACCTCGCTCATCGGCAGCTCGGCGGCGATCAGCGGCGTGCCGGCGCGCATCAATCCGCGTTATTACATCAGCGGCGACCTGCGCGGCGCTTCGCTCTCGAACGGCCTGCACCTGAGCAACATCGATTCCTACATCGTTCCGCCGGCGGGCAGCCAGTCTATCCGTTATTTCGATACGAGTTGGACTGCACCTGCTTCGGTGAATCCAGGTGACCCCTGGTCGCCGGGCGTTGGCTTCAACCAAACGCAATACACCACGCAATCGCAGAACCCCGCGAACTATCGCGGTTGGACGACCGGCACATTCAACCTCATCGACCCGCTCGACGGCACGCAGGCGAGTCTCGATTACTCGACGCTCTCCGCGACGTTGAATCGCTTCAATGTCGAGTCTCTGGTCGCCGTTTGGCAGGGCCACTTCTGGAAGGACTCGATCGTCGCCACCTACGGCTGGCGCGAGGACAAATCCGAAGCGGTGATCTTCACCGCGCCGAATCGCGCGGACAGCCATGCCAACGTCGATCCCTCGGTCTTCAACTACGATGCGGTCACGCCGCAGACGCAGACGGTCGAGTCGCGCAACTGGAGCGTGGTTTCCCACCTCCACAAGATGTTCGGCGAAGATCGTCTGCCGCTGAAGGTCACGTTGTTCTACAACAAAGGTGAATCCTTCCAGCCCTCCGCCGGCCGCACCGACTTCTTCGGCGATCTCCTTCCTCCGCCCGCGGGCAAGACGACGGATTACGGCGTGCTCCTCGCGACGAAGGACAACCGCTACTCGCTGCGCCTGACAAAATACGAGACCTCGGTCAGCAACGCGACGCTCACGCGGAGCTTGTCGAACTGGTTCCAATTCGAACAGGCGATGTGGTCGTCGGCTGAAACCTATGGCCGTCTGCTTCGCGGCGAAATCCAGCCGACCGGCTTCCCCGATGCGAAAGGTGGACCGGATGCGCTCATGAACGTCGTGATGCCCGCCTACGGAGACTTCCTCGCCGACTTGAATGCTACGTTCCCGAAATTCGGACCGGCGACGGTATGGCAGGGGTCGCTGTTCGGTCCGGATGGCCCGACCAATCCGGTGCGTCTGCGCCGTCCGGGCACGCACGTCTTCACCGAAGACTCGCTCTCGAAGGGTGTCGAAATCGAGTTCACCGCGAACCCGCTGCCGAACTGGCGCGTTGCGATCAACGCATCGAAAACCGAAGCGATCCGCGATCGCGTGCCCGGCGAGTCGCTCGTGAATTTTCTCGAGTTCATCGACGATCGTTTTCGCAACACGCCGGCCGGCGACATGCCGGTCTTCAGCCAGCCGAATAATCCGCAAGGTGTCTTGGGCCGCGTGTGGGCGCCGTTCTGGGGTCAATACAGCCTCATCCGCCATCTCAACGGCCAGAAGCAGCCCGAGATTCGCGAATGGCGTGCGAACCTGGTGACGAACTACTCCTTCCAGGAAGGCGCTCTCCGCGGCATCGGCCTTGGCGGCGCAGTTCGCTACGAGGACGGTGCGACTTACGACTACGCGCCGATGGTCGACAGCAACGGGATGGAGGTTCCCAACCTCGCTGCTCCGTTCAACACTGATTCGGAAACCCGCGCCGACCTGTGGATCAGCTACAGCCGGAAGCTCACCGATAAGATCAACTGGCGGATCCAGCTCAACGTCTACAACGCGTTCGGGAAGAACAAACTCATCCCGCTCAACGCGCAACCGGACGGCACGCCCGGCGCCATGCGCATCCAAGAGGGGCGCAGCTGGGCGATCACCAGTTCGTTCACCTTCTAGTCCGTGGGTCAGGGAAGCGGCGGCCCGGCTGGCTTGGCCGGGCTGTCGCTCTCCCGTTCCAAATGCTCAACCCTGCACCCCAGCGTTTGTCTCCAAAGTTAGGATACTGTTGCTCCCGAGTTTTCCCGCTCTTCTGCCCCTCGCGACGTATTCGTCGCTGCGCCTCTCGCCCCGTTGTTCCTCCAGCGCGCTTTCCCCGAACCACCCTGCCTTTTGCCAGGCTTTAGATTGCCCCTGACGCGGAGCGTCCCCACTCGCGCCTCGCTCTGGCCCGCCTGCAGCCCGTGCGGCTGCTGATCCGTTCCCCTTTCTCCGCCCATCGAACGCTCCCGTGAGCGTCGCCGCTGCCTGTGCATCGCACCGCCTTGGTCGGGTGTGTGCGATTTCCGGATACGCGGCGAAGCCCCCATCAAAATGAAAACCGCATCCTTCGATCGTTGTTGCTCGTGCGCGCCTCTTCGCCGCCGCAGCACATTGTTCCGCTCCGCCGGCGCCGCGCTGTCTATTTTGTTCGTCGTCGTCCAAGCCTTCGCACAAACCTACGTGTTTGACGGCACGCTCAACGCCTACACCGGCACGTCGAATCCAAATCTCAGCGGCACCGCGACGACCGGGCTCGACCTTGGGCTTGGCACCGCGGGAGCGAACGACACACGCGTCGCGCGAACGTTCGGCACGCTCGCTTTCGGCGGATCCGCGCCGGCGAGTCTCGGCGGTTTCTCGATGGGTTTCGATGTTGCGACCGCGCCCGGCGAGTTCCTCGCGTCCATCGCATTGCGCGGCGTCGACAATCCCGACGTTGTCCGCTTCAACGCCAACGTCCCCGCGGCCAAGAGCGCTCATGGCGTCATCGTCTGGCCGACGACCACCGAAACGGCCTTCGACAACCTGCAGCTCACGCTCGATACGCGCGTCACGCTCGGAGGCGGAGGACGGTTCCACAAGGTCGTGCGCGCCGGTGGGCAATACTACGTATCGGTCGAAAGTTTCAGCGCGACCAACGGTCATTGGCCAATGGCCGCAACCACCAGCACGACCTGGCAGCCGTGGGATTTCACGGCCAATGGCGGCAACAACTTCGTCGTCGATTTCTCCGCACCCGTAGCGCCGACCAATGCGTTCGTTGACGCGATCGGCGTCTATTTCGTCGCCACATCGAATAGCGCGATCGTGCACGACATCTCACGCATGGGGTGGGCGTCGTCGGCGGTGTCCGACGTTAGCGTGACGCCAATCGAATTTTTCCTCCTGCCCGGAAACTCGCGGGCCTTGGAAGCGCAGGTCGTGCCGGAGAGCGCGACGAATCAAAATGTCACGTGGAGCAGTTCCGATGAAAATGTCGCGACGGTCGACGCCTCCGGAACGGTTACCGCGGTCGGCGTGGGCACCGCCACGATCACGGTAACCACCGAGGATGGCGGCTTCACCGCCACGTCAGAAGTGACGGTGACGCTTCGGACCGTCACCGGCGTCACCGTGTCGCCGACCGAACTCCCGCTCCAGGTTTCCTACACGGGTCAACTCACCGCCGAAGTTCAGCCCGTAAGCTCGATCAACAAGAACGTCACCTGGACGAGTTCCGATGAAGAGGTCGCGACCGTCGACGCCAATGGCCTCGTCACGGCAGTCGCCGTCGGATCGGCCACGATCACGGTGACGACGGAGGAGGGGAGCTTCACCGCGACCGCCAACGTCGACGTGTCGCCCGCGCTCGTCACGGGTGTCACGATTTCGCCGGACTCGCGCGAGGTGATCGTCGGACAAACGGTTCCGTTTGTTGTCACCGTCGAACCCGAGGCAGCCGCCAACAAGAACGTGACGTGGGCGAGCTTGAATACGGCCATCGCGACAGTGAGCGAAGGTGGACGCGTGACCGGCCTCGCTCCCGGAACCGCGACGATCCGCGTGACCTCCGACGATGGCGGTTTCACGGATGAAGCGACGGTCAACGTCGTTCCGCTCCCGGCGTCGACGCCCGAGACCGGGTTGCCGCGCATCGCTGCGACGAATCTTCACTGGGTGCGCGACTGGCTGCCGCCGATTCTCGCCGACGCGCTTCAAAACACGGCGGGCATTCGCATCTGGGCACAGTTGAACAGCGAGGATCCGGTGCCCGTCGACGCCGACGGCTGGCCGACGACCGACGCGCGGATCTGGCTCTGGCATAATCAACCCAATCCCCGCCTCGGCACCTACACGTTGACCTTCGACGGACAGGCGGCGGTGTCGTTCACGAGTCCGTCGATGGTCGTGCAGAGCAATGTTTACGACGCGAACACCGACTCGTCGGTCGTCACGCTCTCGCTCGTCGCACCGACAACGGAGCTTCGTATGAGCCTTACGAATACGAGCGGCGGCGTGCGCAACGTGAAACTCCTGCGTCCGGTCGCGCCCGGCGCGACGGAGTCGCACGCAGCCGACGAAGTGGTTGACCGCGTGATGCGCGATCAGCTCTCCCGGCTCGACATCATCCGCTACATGGACCCGAGCAACATCAACGCGAACCCCGAGATTGCGTGGAGCGATCGCCGGCTGCCGGGCAAGTTCCAGAACCGCCGCATTTCCTACAGCGTGGCCGGCTCCAACATGCGCGAGACCGGCGTCGCCTGGGAATACATCATCGCCATCGCGAACGCGACGATGACCGACGCCTACATCTGTCTGCCGGCGATGGCCAACGACGACTACATCACGAAGGTCGCGCAGATGTTCCGCTACGGCAGCGACGGCGTGAACCCCTACACTGAGCCGCAAGACAATCCATTGTGGGCGCCGCTCAACCCGGAGCTGAAGCTCTACGTCGAATACAGTAATGAAAATTGGAATACGGGCGGCGCGTTCCCGCAGAGCATCTACTGCGCGAACCAGGGCACAGCGCTCGTCACGGCGAATCTGAATCATCCGCTGAACTACGACGGCTTCATCGCGTCGGCAGGGCAGATCAGCAGCAATGGCGGCAACCTGCGCCTGCGTTATTCCGCGTATCGAGCGTCGCAGATGAGCCTCTTGTTCCGCGACGTATTCGCCAGTGAGATGATGACGCGCGTGCGTCCGCTCTGGTGCTATCAGGTGAAGCAGAACAACACCGACGACGTGCACGGTCTCGACTTCATCAGCGGCTACTACGCTTCGTCGGAAGGACTCGCGCCGAGTTATTTCTTCTGGGGCGCCGGTCCGGCCAACTACCGCGCGGCGAGCGCGGGTGCGACGATCGACGATGTTTGGACCACCGGCCAGATGGACCGCGCGACGTTCAAGACGCGCATGACCAACAATGCGCGCATGATCGCGTCCTACGGCATTCCGTTCGTCACCTACGAAGGCGGACCGGCGTTTGGCGATCCGCAGGGTTCCACCGCGGCGCATCCGCTCGCCGAGCCGGCCTTCTACGATCCGCGTCTCTACACCGAGATGATCGAGAGCTACGAGGTCTTCGAGGAGACCGGCGGCGTTTTCCAGACCACGTATGTGTGGCATCAGGATTTCCGATTCGGTCATGTCGATCCGGATACGCACTCGGATCAAACACCGCGCGCGATGGCGCTCTACAACGCCAGCCTCTCGAACAACGCGCGTCCGCTCGACATCGGACAGACGCTGCCGTTCACGTTCACGGGCTCTAACTACTGGTCGGCGAGCCCGTTCAACGGCACCAACGTTCTCACGGCTGTCGGCCGCCGCGTGAGCTACCTCATGCGCAGCGTCGCGGGGGACGACTACACGGCGGCGATCAATTATTCGACGTCCGACGCCGCGAGCTTCGCGATCCTCGTCAACGGCGAGCTGGTCGAAATCATCAACACCACCGGAGCCGTCTCGAACGTGTCGACGTCGGCCTACGCGTTCACGCTTCCGGCGAACTTCCTCTCGGGTGTCACGATCCAGAAACTCGCCGGTGCGGGCAATGTGACCGTGAATTCCGTCGAGGTATCCGACGGCACCTCGTCTTCGAGTTCGTCGTCGTCAAGCTCCTCGAGCAGCAGCTCGTCGTCTTCGTCCTCCAGCAGTTCATCTTCGTCGAGCAGCTCGAGCAGTTCATCGAGTTCGTCGTCGTCCAGTTCGTCATCGAGCAGCAGCAGTTCGTCCTCGGGCGGAGATCCGGGCGAGGTGAGCTACCTCTTCGACGGCACGCTCAACGCCTACACGACGAGCAACATTCAGGTGAACGGCACGGTGTCGACCGATCTCGACCTCGGTCTCGGCGCCGCGGGGGCGAACGACACGCGCGAACTGCTCGCGTTCAGCACGAACGATCTCGCGCTCGGCGCTTCGGCGCCGGCGGCCTTCGGCGGATTCGTGATGGATGTCGATGTGACGCCCGCGCCCGGCTCGACCGTGCTCGCGCTCGTGCTGCGCAACGACACCCCTGAAGTCATCCGCTTTCAATCGGCGGTCGCTGGCGAAAAACGTTCGCGCGCTGTCGCGTTGTGGCCGGTGGGGGAGGGCGGCATGTTCGACACCGTGCAACTCGCGCTTTCGACGCGCGTGGTCGCGGGCTCAGGTGGGGCTTTCCACAAGGTCGTTCGCGCCGGGGGCAAGTATTACGTGTCGGTCGAATCCTTCTCGACCGCGAACAGCGACTGGCCGCTTGCGCCGACCACGGCCACGACCTGGCAGGAGTGGGATTTCGAGGCGAATGGCGGCAACAACTTCGACGTCGCGTTCACCTCACCAACCGCGCCAACGACCGAGATCGTCGACGCGATCGGCGTCTATTTCGTCGCGAACACGAGCGGCAGCATCCAGATGGATCTCTCGCGTGTGGGTTACATTCCTGGCGTGGTCACGCCAGCCGAGCCGGAGAGCTATCGCTATCTGCGCTTCGAAGCTACGGCGCTTGCTGGGAACGGCCAGCTCCAGATTGGCCAGATCGAGTGGCTGGCTGGCGACACCGTGTATCCGACGACGCCGCTCACTTCGAATAACTCGTCGGGTGTCGTAGTGACATCGAACTACGCGTTCTCCGGGAATGCGTGGCGAGTCTTCGACAACAACAACGCGTCCAATCAGACCTACTTCTTCATCGACGCGAACACCACGCCGCCGCCCGTGCACATCACCGCGGACTTTGGCGCCACGACGATCTCGCCGACCGGCGTGCGGATTTCGCGCGCGACGTGGAGCGATAATCTCACCGGTCTTCGCATCTCGGGTTCGAACGATGGCGTGAACTGGACCGTGCTCGTCGAGGACGACAATGCACTGCCGAAGTTCATCGCGACCAATGGCGTCGACCAGGCGACGTATGAGATCACACCGCCGCCGAGCAGTTCGAGCTCGTCGTCGTCCTCGAGTTCGTCTTCGAGCTCCAGCAGCTCTTCGTCGAGCTCGAGCAGTTCGTCGTCTTCCAGTTCGAGCAGCAGCTCCAGCTCGTCGAGTTCCTCGTCTTCGAGTTCGTCCAGCTCGTCATCCGGCGGTTTGCCGGAGGCGCAAGCGTATCAATACCTGCGCTTGTGGATCGACGGCTCGATGGTGACGAGCGGCAACAATGCCGGCCGCGTGTTCCTGCGCGAGATGCGTTTACTCTCCGGCGAAAACCGCCTGCCGCTTACGGTGCCGACGTCGAACACCGGCAATGCCGATTACACGATCAGCACCACGACGAGTAATCTTAATGCGCAGGATCGCCCGGCGTTCGTCTTCGACGGCAACGTCAACTCGCACTGGTATGTCAACACGGCCGACGCCAACAACGTCGCCAACGTGAACCCACAGGAGATGACAGTGCGGTTCAACAACGGCCCCGTTTACATCACCGGTGTCCGGCTGGAAATCCCGAGCTACATCCTCGCGTCGGCATTTCGTCTCGAAGGTTCGAACGACGGCACGAGTTGGACGCTTCTGTTGCAACGCACGGGGCTCAACTCGAGCAACTATCCCGAAGTCGTCTTGGCCGGGCCGCCGTCGGTGCTCGCCGGGACCTTCGAGTTCGCGACGTTGCCGGACGATCTCGACAGCGATCCGCCGACAGTGCCGACCGGTCTCACCGCCGGCGAAGTTTCGGGCCACACGGCCGAAGTGAGCTGGACGGCGTCGACCGACAGCGGCGTAGGGGTGTCGATCTACGCGATCTACGTGAACGGCGAGTTCTGGACGACGTCCACGACGACGAGTGCGACGTTGCACGGCTTCTCGCCAGAAACGACCTACACGGTGACGATCACGGCCACCGACGCGCTGGGCAACGTGTCCGCGGCGAGTGCGCCCGCGCAATTCACGACCGAAGAGGGCACACCCGCGCTGAAGTCGATGAGCATCGGCACCGGGTTGTGGAGCGACACCGCCGGCATCTGGCGGAGCGGTGTGAATTTCGCGACCGAGTGGGCGAATTACGAGAACAGCAATCCGTTCAGCGACGCGTTCCTCGACGACATCCGTCACTTCAAGGTCCTGCGCTTCATGGACTGGGTGGCGACCAACAACAACTGGACGCTCGACTGGTCTGAGCGGAAGCAGCCGGACGACCAGAACCAGACGGTGAACCCCAACTTCCAAGAGGAGAATATCCGCGCCGCGCACGGCATCGCGGTCGAGTGGATGATCCGTCTGTGCAACATCCTCGATGCCGACATGTGGTTCACGATTCCGCATGCGGTGAACGACCACTACGCGATCCAGCTCGGAGCGCTGATCAAGCAGCACCTCGAGCCGGGGCGGAAGATCTACATCGAGTATTCGAACGAGGTGTGGAACGTCGATTTTGCGCAGGCGATCTACGCGAGCGACGAAGGCCTTGCGCAGGGTCTGCACCAGAACGTCGCCGAAACCTACGGCCAGAATGACACCGCACTCGCCCGCGCCCGCTTCTATGTGAAGCGCACGCTGGAGTTGCACGAGGCGTTCGACGCCGGCTTCGGCGCCGACACAAACAACCAGATCGTCTACGTTTTGGCGGGCCAGGCGGGCGCCTCGCAAAGTCCGAAGCTCCACCGCGACGCGCTGGCCGATCCGGTCACAAATCCAAACGCCCGCACGATCGATGCGTATTCGATCGCGCCCTACTTCGGCGGCACGCTCAACGGGGGCGCGCCGAACATCCTCGAGTTGATGATCAACGACATCAGCACGACGGTGCTCAATCGCGTCCAGACGCACTACAATGTGTGGGCGCCGCTCGGCATCCCGCTGGTCGCGTATGAAGGCGGCCAGCACATCCTGAACTTCGCGGACGCCGTGACCCAAAATCCCGTGATGTATACCGCGTATATGCACTATTTGGATACGCTCGCGCCTTACTTCACGGTGTTCACGCATTACAACTACGCGCAGGGCTGGTCGCCGCTGCGGGCGTTCGGCAGCAAGCCGTCGGTCGGCTATCCCGACCTGATCAGCTTCAAGCATCGCGCGCTTTACGATTGGGCCCAGCTCAATCCCGAAGGCGGAGAGCTTACCCTGCCGATCATCGTCGGCGAGCCACAGAGCGCGAGCGTCGGCACGGGCGCGAACGTCGCGTTCCAGGTTGCGGCCGTCGGCGCTCCGCCGATCAGCTATCAATGGTATCGCGGCGACGAACCGATCGATGGCGAAACGTCGTCCGCGCTTACGTTGCCCAGCGTCGGCATCGACCTGGATGGGACGACGTATCGCGTGAGCGTGACCAACGCCGCCGGCACGGTTGCGAGCGAAACCGTTACGCTCTCCGTGGCCGAGATCTCCATCCCGCAAGCCACGTCCGCCATCGAAGTGGACGGCCTCGCCAGCGATGCGGCGTGGACTTCGGCCGATGCACACGCGCTCGGCAATGTCAGCCTCGGCACCGTGGAGGGTCCTGCGGATCTCAGTGCAACGTATCGGGCCACGTGGGACGCGAACGGGTTGTATGTCTTCGTCGACGTGACGGACGACGTGCTCGTGCACGACGCGACCGGCACGAATCCGAACGAGTGGATGTTCGACAGCGTCGACCTCTACATCGACGGCGCAAACGCGAAGTCGACCGGCTATCAGGCGGGCATTGGACAATACGTCTATCGCTGGAATGGCGAACTCGAGGCGGCCTCCGGCAATCCGTCGCTGACGGGCATCGTTGTCGCGAGCGAAACCACCGCGAACGGCTACACGGCGGAGTTCTACTTCCCGTGGAGCACGCTGGGCGTCACGCCCGCGGCCGGCGACCTGATCGGCCTCGAGGTGATGATCAATGACAACGACACACCGGGATCGACCACGCGCGACGGCAAGATCGCGTGGTTCGGAAATATCGATCAGGCGTGGTCGAATCCCTCGCTCTTCGGCTCGGTTCGCCTGGCGGGCGGAACGGCCAATTCGGTGCCGGTGATCGAGACGACGACGTTGGAACCTGGCACGGTCGGCGCCGATTATGAGCAAACGCTTGCGGCCAGCGGCGGCGATGGCGCGCTCGTGTGGAGTCTCGCTTCGGGCGAGCTGCCCGCTGGGCTCTCGCTCTCCGCGGACGGTGTGATCTCCGGAACGCCGACCACCGCGGGCACGAGCGATATCGTGGTGCGGGTGGCAGACAGCGACGACATCGATGATCCCGCCGACGAAGCAACGCAGTCGTTCACGATCGTCATCGCTTCCGGTGAAGCCAGCGTGACGCTCGGAGACCTGTCGCAGGTTTACACGGGCACGCCGCGCGCGGTCAGCGTGACAACGGCGCCGGCCGGGCTGGATGTCGAAGTGACGTATGACGGCAGGTCAACGCCGCCGACGAACGCCGGCACGTATCAAGTCGTCGCGACGATCGTGGATCCGAACTACACCGGTTCGGCATCGGGCACGCTCACGATTGAACGTGCACCTGCCACGGTCACGCTCGGCCACCTCGAACACACCTACGACGGTTCGCCGAAGGAAGCGTCGGTGACGACGACGCCTGCGGGGCTCGCGGTGGCGTTGACCTACGAGGGCAACAACGCTCCGCCAACAGACGTCGGCAGCTATGCCGTCTCGGCGGTGATCATGGATCCGAATTACGTGGGCACGGCGAGCGGCACGCTGACGATTGCGGCAGCCGAGGCGACGATCTTGTTCGATGGGCTGCGTCAGGTTTACGACGGCGCTCCGAAAACTGTGACGGTGACGACGGTGCCGGCGGGATTGCCGGTAACGATCACCTACGGCGGCGGCGCTGACGCGCCGACGCTGCCCGGCACGTATGACGTCGAGGCCACGATCGATTCGCCGAATTACAGCGGCGCGGCGATCGAAACGATGCAGATCAGCATCACCGCGCTCGTGCGTCGCGCGCCGACGTTGAACGGCGGACTCGACGGCTCGGTGCAGGTGTTGAACGCGGAGAGCACGACGTTGAATGGCAACGCTTGGGTTTCCGGCGACCTGCTCGTTCGCGGCACGCCGAACGTGCGGCTCAACGGACGCCCCGTTTACGGCGGCACGATTGATGCGGACGGCGCGGCGTCGCCGTCGAATCACACGATCACGCTCAACGGCAATGCCGCGCTGCGGCACGTGGTGCGGCGCGTCGACGCGCTCGTGATGCCGAGCGTATCCGCGCCGCCAGCACCGGCCGGAACGTCGAACGTTTCGCTGAACAAGCCGAGCGACAATGTGAGCAACTGGAGCGCGGTGCGAAACCTCACGCTCAACGGCAACGCCGGCACGCGCACCGTTCCGGCCGGCACCTACGGCACGATCACGATCAATGGCAACAGCAGCATCCTCCTCGGCGAGGCGGGTGCGACGGAGCCGGCGATCTACAACCTGCAAGGGCTGAACGTGAATGGAAACGCGACGGTGCAGGTGGTTGGTCCCGTGGAGATCCGGCTCGCGCAAGGCGTGTCGTTCAACGGCGACGTTGGCGCGAGCGAACACCCGGAGTGGCTGACGCTGAAAGTCGCGAATGGTGGAGTGACGTTGAATAGCAACGTCGACCTCCACGGCTATGTCGAAGCGCCATCCGGCACGGTGACGATCAACGGCAACAGCACGTTGAACGGACAAGTGATCAGCGACCGGCTGGTGATCAACGGCCAGGGCGCACTGGTGCAACCGGACGTCGAGTAGGCATCCTGCCAACGTGGGCGTCTCTACTGATCGCGAGACGCCTTAGTTGAACCACAGAGGCACGAAGGCACAGAGAAGAGCCACGAAACGGGTGGCTTCCAACTCTGTGTCTTTGTGCCTTTGTGGTTTTTTGGTTGGGCGGATGCTCGCCTTACCGGCGAGCGTGCCCAGGAGGTGATCTTTAGACCTGTTTGCTCTGTCTTTTGCGCTCCCAGAGCAGCAGTGGCACGCAGAGAACGAGGGCTTCGACGGGTTTTCGATAGCGGCCTTCGTTGAGGACGAGAGGCGCGAGGCCTTGGACGACGAACCACATGAGCAAGACGAGGGCGAGGAGTGCGCAGTCGTGGTGGCGTTCGCGGCGGCAGAGCCAGAGCGTGGTGAAGGTGAGGACGAGCAACGGCACGAAGAGCCAGCGAAGATGGATCGTCAGTCGATCGACGAAGATCGCGGGATTGTTGTCGGGCCAGGAGCTGCCGAAGAAGAGGAAGATCAGGTTCTCGGGCAGCCAAGGCCACCACGACGGGTTGGTCGCGGCGGTGGAATCTGGGTTTGCCCCGATTTCGCGGACACGGGGTTGAGCAGATTTGATGTGGTTAGTTGCTGACAGATTCGAAGTCGAGTGGCGTCCGATAACCGAGCGCCGAGTGGAGGCGACGGGTATTATAGAAGCC
>JAEWBF010000046.1 GCA_023391285.1 Verrucomicrobiota bacterium | reverse complement strand
ATTTTGGTGGGGGTGGCGGGGTGGGTGACGTGGGAGGTGGCGCGGCAGGTGGAGGCGCAGCAGCGGATCGTGGAAGATGGGAATCGGCGGCGGATCGGAGAGTGGTTGAAGGCGAATGCGGCGCCGGGTGATGCGGTGTTCATGGAGCCGCTCGGTTACATTGGATATTTTTCGGGACTGAAGACGTTCGATTATCCGGGAATGTCATCGCTCGAGATGGTGCGGGCGCGACGCGTCGTGGGCGAAGAGTGGGGACGATTGATTTTCGAACTGCAGCCACGCTGGGTGGTGTTGCGGCCGTTCGAGGTGGATCGGATCGAACGCGCGAAGCCCGGGATGCTGGGCGATCACTATGAAGTCGCGGAAGAGTTCGATCGAGCGGCGGACGTGGCGCAGTTGTCCGTGCGGGGGCGTCCCTATCTGGAGCACGACGCGCGGTTCACGTTATCTAGGATGGTGCGACCGTTTGGATTTGAGACGGAGATTCGCGAGATCGAGGTGCCGTTTCCGGTGACGTATCAGATGGTGGACGGGGTGAATCTGGGATTGATGCATGCGCCGAGCCGGATGTTGGTGCGGGTGCCGCGGCTGGCGAAAACGGTGAGCGGGCACTTCGGGATCATGCCGGGAGCGTTGGAAGAACCGGGCGCGACGGATGGCGCGGTGTTTCGGATTGGGCTGCGAACGGGAGGCGAGTCGCGCGTGTTGCTGGAGCGGATACTCAAGCCGGTCGAGAACGAGCAGGATCGCGGGGTGCAGGCGTATCGCTTGGAGCTGCCGGCGGATCGGGCGAGCGAAGCGGAGCTGGTTTATGAGATCGAGCCGGGCGGGAATGCGGCGAAGGATTGGACGTGTTGGGATGTGCCGGATTTCCGGTGAGGAGGCGGCGTATCGTGTTCCCACGATGAAGTCGCCTGCAAGCAGGCTCCTACATTCCGAAGAGACGCGGCTAGGGTTTTGTTTGAACCGCTGTCGGCGGTTCAAGCGGTGCTAGGCTATTACCGGTGAACTCGGGCGAATGCGCGGTGGGGGCACCGCGCCTCCAAGAGCGGCAGCCGCTGACTTAGGTCGGGTTTCGCGCGAGGTGGCCGGCGGTGACGATGTCTTCGAGCATTTTTTCGGCGTAGCGCCAGAGTTCGGCGCAGCCATCGGCGATGTGGCGGTTGCGGGCGACGACGCGATCGTGCGTGACGCCGTGGCGGTTCCACGCGGAGCCTTTCGTGAGGCAGTTGAGAAGCATCGGCTGAAAGCGATCGACGGCGGTGGCGAATCTGGCTTCGGGCGTTTCTTTCGCTTCGAATTCGTCCCAGAGCGCGCGGAACTCGCGGGCTTGGTCGGGTGGGAGAAGACCGAAAATGCGATCGGCGGCGATGGACTCGCGCTCATGCTGGCCGGCCATCGCGGCGGTGTCGTAGGCAAAGGTGTCGCCGGCGTCGATTTCGACGAGGTCGTGAAGTATCACCATTTTGAGGACGCGCAGGACGTCGAGGCCGGGGACGTTGGCGTGCTCGGCGAGGACGATGACGCAGAGGCAAAGCGCCCAGGAGTGCTCGGCGTCGTTTTCGGCGCGAAGGCTTTGCGTGTTGAGGGTCTGGCGGAAAACTTCCTTCAGCCGGTCGCATTCGGCGATGAATTGGATTTGGCGGACGAGGCGGCTGGCGGGGGATTCGGGTGTATTCACGGAGTGAGGACGGGGGCGAGGGCGCGGGTCCAAATTTCGTAGCCGGCGGCGTTCATGTGCAGCATGTCCTCGAGGTAGAATTCGGGGCGGGGCTGCCCGTTGGCGTCGAGCATGGGTGTGAAGATATCGACGAAGGTGCGCCGTGAATCGCGGGCGCATTCGGCGGCGATAAGTTCGTTGGTGCGGATCATTTGCTCGCGGATTTTCCAGCGCGACGGGCTGGGCTTGATGGCGATGTAGGCGATGCGGGCGGCGGGGAACGATTCGTGGACTTTGGCGCAGAAGGCTTGGAAGTCGGCGAGGACGGTTTCCGGGGATTTGCCGGACCAGAGGTCGTTGTCGCCGGCGTAGAGCACGACGGTGCGCGGGGCGTGAGGGCGGACGAGTTGATCGAAGAAGTGAACGCTATCGGCGAGTTGGGAGCCGCCGAAGCCGCGGTTGACGACGTGAAGGGAGGGGAAGTCTTCCTGCAGCGAGTTCCACATACGGATCGAAGAGCTGCCGACGAAAACGATGCCGCGGGGTTGCGGGGCTTGGGCGGCGTCGGCGGCGACGAAAGCGTCGATGTCTTTCTGCCATTTAGCCGGTTGAGCGGAGGCGAGCGTGGCTGCGGCGGTGAGCGCGAAAAACGCGACGACGAGGCGGAGCGTGTTCATGCTGCAGAGAGAAGCGTTTTGCGATGCGGCGCAATGCGGCTGTCATAGCCAAAACCTTTTCCTTGCTACGCTTGGGCCGGGGGATTTCGTTCGATGACATTTTTCCCTATGAAAGTCCTCGTCGCCGATAAGATCTCGCCCAAGGGAGTCGCCTACCTGCGTCAGCAGCCGGGCTTCGAAGTGATCGAGGCGTATGGTTCCTCGCCCGACAAGGTGCTGGACCTCGTCAAAGACGTGCACGCGATCGCGGTGCGGTCGGAGACGAAGATCACCGCGCAGGTGATGGCGGCCGCGCCGTTGCTGAAAGTGGTGGGACGCGCGGGTGTGGGCGTGGACAACGTCGACGTCGAAGCGGCGACGCAGCGAGGCGTGATCGTGATGAACACGCCCTCGGGCAACACCATCGCGACGGCGGAGTTGACCTTCACGCATCTGCTTTGCGGGGCGCGTCCGGTGCCGCAGGCGGCGGCCTCGATGAAAGCGGGGCAGTGGGATCGGAAGAGTTTCTCGGGTATCGAGCTTTTCAAGAAGACGCTCGGCATCGTGGGATTGGGCCGCATCGGTTCGGAAGTGGCGAAGCGGGCGCAGGCGTTTGGCATGCGCGTGCTGGCATTCGATCCCTACCTCGCCCCGAGCCGCGCGAAAGCGATGCAGATCGAAGCGGTGACGCTCGATGAGCTCCTGGCGCAATCGGATTACATCACCGTCCACATGCCGCTTACGGACGATACGAAATACATGATCGACGAAGCGGCGCTGGAGAAGTGCAAGAAAGGCGTGCGGCTCTTCAACTGCGCGCGCGGCGGGATCATCAAGGAAGCTGCGCTGATCGCGGGATTGAAGTCGGGCAAAGTCGCGGCGGCGGGACTCGATGTTTTCGAGGACGAGCCGCTCGCGAAGGACAGCGAACTGCGTTCGCTGCCGAATGTCGTGCTGACGCCGCACTTAGGCGCATCGACGGCGGAGGCGCAGGAGTCGGTAGGCATCGAGATCGCGGAGCAGATCGCGGACGTGTTGAACGGCGGCGTGATCCGCAATGCGGTGAACGTGCCCTCGCTCGACGCGGCGACGGTGAAAGTGCTCGGGCCGTATCTCGATCTCGGGGCGAAGCTCGGCACGCTGGTGCAGCAGATTGCGCCGGCGCAGATCGCGTCGTTGCGCGTGACGTATTGGGGCAAGGTCGTGGAACTCGATGCGAACGCGATCACGCGCGGCATCGTGCGCGGCTACCTGCGTCGGATCAGCGGCGAGGAAGTCAATTTCGTGAATGCACCGGTGCTGCTCGAACGGCTCGGGTTGAAATCGGAAGTGATCAAATCGACGAGCGACTCGGGTTATACGGATCTGATCCAAGTCGAGGCGATTGCGCCGGACGGGGCAGTTTACTCGGCGGCGGGCACGTTGATTGGCAAGGGCAACCAGCCGCGCATCGTGAGCATCAACGGACGCGAAGTAGAAGTGGCGGCCGAAGGCAAACTGCTGGTGCTCGAGAACCTGGACAAGCCCGGCATGGTGGGTGAAGTCGGTTCGATCCTCGGGAAGGACAATGTCAACATCGCCGACATGTCGTTGAGCCGGCTCACGCCGGGCGGCACGGCTTACATGGTGGTGCGCGTTGACACGGAGCCGAGCGAGTCGGCGCGGAAAGTCATCAAGGACCACGCTGCGATCAAGCAGGCGAAGTTTGTGCAGCTATGAGCCGCGGCGGGTGTCTTGCCGATCATCATCTGGCGTTGCGTCTTTCTGATGCAGCAAAAGGTTGCAGTCCCGCCGCTCACGCGGCGGGCTACGGGTGATCCATGCTGCTGCCTCACGCCGTCGTCGCGATACTCGGATACCTTTTGGGCTCGCTGCCCTTCGGGTATCTCGTGGCGCGGGCGAAGGGTGTGAACATCTTCGAAGTGGGCAGCAGGAATCCCGGGGCGACGAACGTGCGGCGTGTGTTGGGCGCGGGGCCGGGGAATCTGGTCTTTACGTTGGATGCGTTGAAAGGCGCGGTGGCGGCGTCGTGGGCGCTGCTGAGTTTCACGGCAGCGACGATCAACTATACGGTCGACGAGAGCGCGTTGGCGGAAACGGGGACGGTGACGGGGGCGAACTGGGTGGCGCTGGGTGTGACGGGGCTGATCGCGGCGCTGATCGGCCACAGCTTTTCGTGTTTCACGAAGTTTCGCGGTGGAAAAGGCGTGGCGACCTCGATGGGTGGATTGATCGTGCTGATGCCGATGGCGACGTTGATCGCCGGAGCGGCGTGGCTGGGGGTTTTCCTGACGAGCCGCTATGTATCGCTGGCCTCGATCATGGCGGCGGTGGTGCTGGTCGTCGCGGCGTATTTTCTGAAACTCTCGGGCGTGCTGGTGGGAGTCGCGGTCGCCGTCGCGGCGTTCGTGATTCTACGGCATCGCTCGAACATCGTGCGGTTGTTGAACGGCACGGAGAATCGATTCGTGAAAAAAGATAATTCCAAGACATGAGCGCTCCTGCGGTGATTCGCATCGGTATTTGCGGCTTCGGCACGGTGGGCCAAGGCGTGTGGAAACATTTCGCGCGAGCGAAGTCGGAGCTGGAGTCGCGGCTTGGCGTGAAGCTGGAACTCGCGCGGGCGTCGGTGCGCGACCTGAAGAAGAAGCGCGCGGTGAAAGTGCCGGCGGGCAAGCTGACGGACGATCCGATCGAAATCGCTTCGGATCCATCGATCGACATCGTGTGCGAATTGATCGGTGGGACGGACACGGCGCGGCACGTGACCCTGGCGGCGCTAGCGATGGGCAAGGTGGTGGTGTCGGCGAACAAGGCGTTGATCAGCAAACACGGCGCGGAGATTTTCGAGACGGCGCGGCGGCACGGCGGGCATTTTCTGTTCGAGGCGAGCGTCGCGGGCGGCATTCCGATCATCAAGGCGTTGCGCGAAGGGCTGGTGGCGAACCGGTTTCCGCTGATCTACGGAATTCTGAACGGCACCTGTAATTACATCCTCACGCAGATGCAGGAAAACGATACGCCGTATGAGGCCGTCCTGGCGGAGGCGAAGCGGCTGGGCTACGCGGAGGCGGACGAGTCGCTCGATGTGAAAGGTTGGGATGCGGCGCACAAAGCGGCGGTGCTCGCGTATTTGGCGCACGGCGTTTGGGTGCGAGAAGAAGCGATGTTGGTTGAGGGAATCGACCGATTGACGCCGGCGGATTTCGAGCATGCGGAAGCATTTGGCTACGGCATCAAACTGCTCGCGATCGTCGCGCGGGATTTTGCGCACAACGAATTGAGCGTGCGCGTGCATCCGACGCTGCTGCCGAAGGGGCATGTGGTGGCGAACGTGAATGGCGTGTTCAATGCGGTGTCGGTGAAAGGCGACGTCGTCGGCACGACCTTGTATATCGGGCGCGGCGCGGGACAGGATGCGACGTCGAGCTCGGTGATCAGCGACATCGTGGACGCGGTGGGATTGTTGAAGAACGATCGGCGGGCGTTTGTGACGGCACGTCGCGAGCAGCCGGTTGCGGCGGCGGGGAACGGATGTCGACTCGCACCGCCGGAACGGGTGAAAGGGCGGTATTACGTCCGCCTGACGGTGAAGGATCGCCCTGGCGTGCTCGCGCGCGTGGCATCGGTGATGGCGGAGCAACACGTGAGCATTGCGAGCGTGATTCAGAGTCGCGCGGAGCGGCCGGATGCGGCGTCGCTGGTGCTGACGACGCATGACAGCAATGAAGCGGCGATCGGGAAGACGATCGCGCGGTTGAAGAAGCTGCCGGTGGTGCTCGAGGCGCCGCTGTTGCTGCGGATCGCGGAGTTTTCGGAGTAATTTCCCATGGCCCGTATCGTCCAAAAATACGGCGGCACCTCGGTGGGTGACGTCGATCGCATCAAGAATGTCGCGTCGCGCATCAAGGCAGTGCGCGACCAAGGCAACGAAGTGGTCGTGGTCGTTTCCGCGCGCGCGGGAGTGACGAACGAACTCATTGCGCGGGCGAAAGCGGTCTGCGCGAATCCGAGCGAGCGCGAGATGGACCAATTGCTCGCGATCGGCGAGCAGGAGACGATCGCGCTGACGGCGATGGCGTTGCACGGCCTCGGCGTGCCGGCGGTGAGTTACACCGGCGCGCAGGCAGGCATCTCCACGGACGAAGTGCACACGAAGGCGAAGATCAAAGGCATCAACGCGAAGGCGCTGGAGAAGGATCTTTCGTCGGGGAAAGTGATCATCGTCGCGGGCTTTCAGGGCATCAACGACGGCGGGCAGGTGACGACGCTGGGTCGCGGCGGATCGGACCTGACGGCGATTGCGTTGGCGGCGGCGATCAAGGCCGACAAATGCGAAATCTACACGGACGTCGACGGCGTTTACACGGCCGATCCGCGCATCGTGAAGGACGCGAAGAAACTGCAGGAAATCAGTTATGACGAGATGCTCGAGCTGGCGTCGCTCGGATCGAAAGTGATGCAGTCGCGCTCGGTCGAGTTCGCCGCGAAATACAACGTCGTTTTCGAAGTCCGCTCCTCCTTTAACAACAACCCAGGAACCATCGTGAAACAGGAAGTCGCCTACATGGAAAAAGTCGCCGTGCGCGGAGTCGCCGTCGACAAGGACCAGGCCAAGGTGCTGGTGAGCAACATTGCCGACAAGCCGGGCTCGGCGGCGGCGGTGTTCAAGGCGCTGGCGAACGCGCACATCAACGTCGACATGATCGTGCAGAACGTCGGCCGGCAGGGGGTGGCGAACCTGACCTTCACGGTGCCGCAAACGGAAAGCGCAAAAGCGTCGAAAGCGCTGGAGCCGGTGTTGAAGGAGATCGGGGGCGAAGTGCGCTTCGAGGAGAATGTCGCAAAGCTGTCGGTCGTGGGCGTGGGCATGCGCACGCACAGCGGGATCGCGGCGACCCTGTTCGAGGCGCTGGCGACGGCGGGGATCAACATCGAGTTGATCAGCACGTCGGAGATCAAAATTTCGATCGTGCTTTCGAAGGACAAAGCGGACGAAGCGGCGCGGGTGGCGCACGCGGCCTTCGGGTTGGAGAAGCTGTGATGATTTGAACCACAGAGGCGCAGGGACGCAGAGAAGAGATTGCTCTGTGCCTTCGTGCCTTTGTGGTTAGTTCCCATGCGCTTCATTTCCACACGCGGGCAGACGCAGCCGGTTCGGTTTTCCGAGGCGGTGGCGACGGGTTTGGCGCCGGACGGCGGGTTGTTCCTGCCGGAAGAGCTGCCGAATCTGGGGCGGGAGCTCGGGCGTTTCGAAGGTCTCGCGTATCCGGAGCTTTGTTACGAGTTCATGCGCGTCTTCGCGACCGACATCGAGCCGGCGAAGCTGCGTGAGATCGTCGCGAAGTCCTACACGACCTTCTCGCATCCGGAGATTGCACCGCTGAAACAGCTTGGGCCGAAGCTGCACGTGCTCGAGCTCTGGCACGGACCGACGCTCGCGTTCAAGGACTTCGCGCTGCAGGTGCTCGGCAATCTTTACGAACATCAATGCGCGGTGCGGCGCGAGACGATCAACGTGCTCGGGGCGACGTCGGGTGATACCGGGGCGGCGGCGATCCACGGTTTGTTGGGCAAGCCGGGCACGGCGATTTTCATCCTTTATCCGGACGGGCGGGTGTCGCCGTTGCAGGAGCGGCAGATGGCGTGCACGGGCGCGGACAACGTGTTTGCCCTGGCGATCGACGGAACCTTCGATCACGGCCAGGCGGCGTTGAAGGAGATCTTCGCGGACCAAGGATTTCGCACGCGGCACCGGCTGTCGGCGGTGAACTCGATCAACCTGGCGCGCGTGCTGGCGCAGTGCGTCTATTATTTGCACGCGTGGCTGGAGGTGCCGGCGGCGGATCGGGACAATGTCGAATTCGTGGTGCCGACGGGGAATTTCGGCAATGTGCTCGCGGGCTGGCTGCTGCAGCAGATGGGCGTGCCGATTCGCGGGTTCAAGGTGGCGACGAACCAGAACGATATTCTCTATCGGTTGTTCACGACGGGGGAGTATCGGGTGGGCGACGTGCAGCCGAGCCTGGCGCCCTCGATGGACATCCAGGTGGCGTCGAACTTCGAGCGCTTCCTGTATTTCAGCGTGGGCCGGGATGCGGCACGCGTGCGCGACGTGATGCAGACCTTCAAAGAGCGGGGGAGCTATCGTTTCGAGAATTTCGACCGGGCGACGTTTTCAGCGTCGAGGAGCACGGATGCGGAGATTCCCGGCATCATCCAGAAGGTGTATCGCGATTTTGGCTACGTGATCGATCCGCATACGGCGTGTGCGTTTCAGGAGATTGATCCGGAGCGGGTGAGCGTGGTGCTTTCGACGGCGAGTCCGGCGAAATTTCCGGAGACGATTCGAGGTGCGATCGGGATCGAGCCGACGCATCCGAGCCTGGAGGTGTTGAAGGCGCGGCCGGTGGTGAAGCATCGGATTCGCGCGGATGCGGAGGCGATTCGGGAGTTCGTCGACAGGCACGCGGTGTAGGTCGGAGCGTGGGTGGAAGGGGCGGGCGGGGGGAAGGATTTTGTTCAACCACGAATGGGCACGAATGGGCACGGGCAGATTGCCCGTGCTACGGGGTGGCGGAGTTGACGGATGGGACTGCTTCTCCGCTGGCGGCGACTACGGTTCGGCGGTGGGAGCGGCGAGTCGGGCGACGATTTGGTGAGAGGTGCGGAGTTGGTGGAATTCCCACTGGCCCTCGGAAGTGTCGAAGCAGACGGAAAGCGGCTGAGTGGGACGTGCGCCGCTCTTGGGGCGGGAGCCGCCGATACTGATGTAGACGAGACTTTCGTTGGGATCGTGTTCGATGCGGAGCGGGCCTTCGCCGACGGAGATTTGGATCTCGGCATCGCACGTCGCGGGCGTCGCCGCATCTTCGTCGGTGACGACGATCGGGCGACTGGCGCGATTGGGGTTGGGCTTGATCGGTTTCGGACGGCGGCCGCCGATACTGATCATCAGCCGGGGATCATCGGGCTCGGTGGACACGACGACCTCTTCGCCGCGCAAATGGAAGTTTTGGGTGAAGCAGGACGCTGCGTCGAAGGAGACCGGCTGGCCGAGAATCGAGACGTCGATTTTGTTCATGGCGGGGGCGGGGTTGGGTAGCGTTTGCGGAGCGCGCGGTAGAGCGGTTTGACCGCGGGGTTTTCATCCAGGAGCTCGGCACCGTTGCGGTTGAGTTCGGTGAGGAGTCCGATGGAAAGGATCTGCTCGTAAAGTTCGGCGACGGGTTCGCCGAGCTCCTTCTCCAATGTTTCGCGGTCGACGAGACGGGTTCGCCAGAAGAACGCGATCTTTCCGAGGCGGTTTACGTTGTCGCGGATTTTGGCGGCGACCTCTTTCGAACTCAGCTGCGCGATCTCGGCGGGATCCAGAAATGAGAGTGCGGCCATGTCGGTCCACAGTGACGCGAGTTGCGAGGCCTGGCCGGCGCGCTCGGTCTGGCGCGCGGCCGCTGAGGCTTCTTTCGCGGCGACGTGAGATTGCCACGCGCTGAGAGCGGCGAGAAGCGTGGCGACGGCACCGGCGATCGCGCCGATTGCGTCCCAGTTCGAGTCTTCGTTTTTGCTTGGGCCGGTTTCTTCAACGGCTGAAGGAGTTGAAGGAGCGACGGCGGGCTCGCCGGCGGCCAGACGGCTCGCGACGAAGACGAAGAGCCCCAGCGCGATCATGGAAACGACGGTGCGCCAACGGGGAAGTCGGAGGAGGCAGGCCGGCATACGGGCGGGAACGGACACGAGGACTGCCAGGGATTTGCTGCAATGCAAATCACGGTGGGCAGCGATGAGTCAGGGAAAAGAGGATCGACAAGCGGCGACGCAGACATTCACTGCGGCTTCCTCGAACATGTTGAACGCGCCGGTCACGATCATCGCGATTGCGATTATTATTCGCCTCCTCCCGGGGCGCGCACGCGTGGCTTGAGCTGATCGAAAGCAGCCGTTCCACTGATGCCCTGGGAAACAATCCCGGGGTTTTTTGTTTTTATCCCATGAGCACCAACCACGTTAAGATCTACGACACGACCCTCCGCGATGGCACGCAAGGTGAGGGCATCAGCTTTTCCGTCGCGGACAAGCTGTTGATCGCGCAGAAGCTCGATCAGTTTGGCGTGGACTACATCGAAGGCGGATTTCCGGGGTCGAATCCGCGAGATATCACGTTCTTTGCGGAGGCGAAGAAGTTGAAGCTGACGCATGCGCGGATGGCGGCTTTCGGAGCGACGCGGCGCGCGAATGTGAAGGCTTCGGAAGATCCGCAGCTCCGCACGCTGCTGGAGAGCGAGATGCCGGTGCTGACGATCGTCGGAAAGACCTGGCTGATGCACGTGCACGAGATCCTGCGCACGACGCCGGAAGAGAATCTGGCGATGATCGAGGACAGCGTGCGTTACCTCGTGTCGCAGGGCCGCGAGGTGATCTACGACGCGGAGCACTTTTTCGACGGGTTTTTGGATAACTCGGATTACGCGCTGCGCACCTTGGAAGCGGCGCTAAAAGGCGGAGCGAGCAATCTGACGCTATGTGAGACGAACGGCGGGAAACTGGTGCCGGAGGTCACGCGCATCGTCGGGGCGGCGGTGCAGCGATTTGGCGGCGACAAGGTGGGCGTGCATTGTCACAACGACAGCGGTCTGGGTGTGGCGGTATCGCTGGCGGGCGTGGATGCCGGAGCGCAGCTCGTGCAAGGCACGATGAACGGCTACGGCGAGCGCGTGGGGAACGCCAATCTGATCACGATCCTGCCGAATCTGGTGTTGAAGATGGGCAAGACGGCGCATTGCGCGGGGAACATGGCGCAGCTGCGGGATTTGTCGTTGTTCTTCGACGAGCTGGCGAATTTGCGGCCCGATCCGAAGGCGCCCTTCGTGGGGCAATCGGCGTTCGCGCATAAAGGCGGGTTGCATGCCAACGCGGCGCAGAAGGTGGCGCGCAGTTATGAGCACATCGATCCCGCGTCAGTGGGGAATCGGACCCGCGTGTTGGTATCCGACATGGCAGGACGCAGCAGCCTGGCGTTGAAAGCGCGCGAGATGGGCCTGGAGCTCGACGAGAAGCGGCCGGAAATGAAAGGGTTGATCGAAGAGTTGAAGGACCGGGAGTTCCGCGGCTACGAATACGAGGCGGCGGACGCATCGTTCAAGCTGATGGTCGCGAAATCGCTGGGGCAGCGAAAAGAGTTCTTCGAAGTGGTGAATTACCGCGTGATCATCGAGCGGCACGGCGAGGAGTTGTGGGCGGAGGCGACGGTGAAGTTGAAGGTCGATGGCGAGATCGTTCACACGGTCGCGGAAGAGAGCGGGCCGGTGGGCGCGCTCGACCGAGCTCTGAGGCTGGCCCTGGCGAAGGCGTTTCCGCAGCTGGGAGAAATGACGTTGCGGGATTTCAAGGTCCGCATCCTCGAGGGCAATCGAGGGGCTGCGTCGCGCACGCGCGTGTTGATCGAGAGCAGCGATGGCAAACGGATTTGGGGAACGGTCGGGGTGAGCGACAACATCATCGACGCGAGCTGGGAAGCTTTGCGCGACTCGGTGGAGTTCAAGCTCATGCAAGGGTAGGCGGAGCGGATCTCTATTGGAGGCGCGGTGCCCTCACCGCG
>JAEWBF010000010.1 GCA_023391285.1 Verrucomicrobiota bacterium | reverse complement strand
AACTCTCAACCCTCAACTCTCAACCTCGATGAACTCGCAGAGTTCATCGACTGGTCCCCCTTCTTCTCCGCCTGGGAACTCCACGGCCGGTATCCACAAATCCTCGACGACGCCGTCGTCGGCACCGAAGCCAAGAAGCTCTTCGCCGACGCCCAAAAACTCCTCGCCCGCATCGTCGACGAAAAACTCTTCACCGCGCGCGCCGTGATCGGCTTCTGGCCCGCCAACTCCGTCGGCGACGACATCGAAGTGTATTCGGACGAATCCCGCTCGCGCGTCCTCACCACCTTCCACCAACTCCGCCAGCAGCTCGAGAAACCCGCCGACCAGTTCAACCACTGTCTCGCCGACTACATCGCGCCGAAGGAGAGCGGTCGCATCGATTACCTCGGCGGCTTCGCGGTCACCGCCGGCCACGGCGTCGAACAACTCGTCATGGAGTTCAAGAAAGCCAACGACGACTACTCCGCGATCATGACCCAGGCCCTCGGCGACCGCCTCGCGGAAGCGCTCGCGGAGCTCATGCACAAACGCGCCCGCGACTTCTGCGGTTTCGGCCTAACCGAAAATCTCTCGATGGAAGACATCATCCGCGAACGCTACCGCGGCGTCCGCCCCGCACCCGGCTATCCCGCGTGTCCCGACCACACCGAGAAACCCATCCTCTTCGATCTCCTCCAGGCCACCGCCGCCACCGGCATCTCGCTCACCGAAAGTTGCGCGATGACACCCGCTTCGTCCGTCAGCGGCTGGTATTTCAATCATCCCGATTCGAAATACTTCGGCGTCGGTAAACTCGGCAAAGATCAAGTCACCGACTACGCCGCGCGCAAAGGTCAGTCCCTCGCCGAAGCCGAACGCTGGCTCTCCCCCTACCTCGACTATTAGGCACGCACCGTCCCAGGTAGGGCGAGCCGTCCCCGGTGAGCCGCTCTTCTTGCGGAACCCGCCCGCCCGCCCTCACACCGCCATCGAATCGTAAACCACCACCTTGCTCCAAAGGTGCGAGCAATCCTGCACGAACTTCTGGTGAATCGGATGCACCTGATACGCGTTCTGCCCTTCGACGTCGTCGAACATCAACAACTCCGAAGCACTGTAACTGTTCTCCACCACCTCGCGCTTCTCCGTGCTCGCCGGCACGCCCACGTGAATCGCGCGCACCGTCTCGATCTTCGCCAGCGTGCGAATCCCCGTCAGCAGCTTTTCCAGATCCTCTTTCGAGTCCGGATTCTTCAGCCAAAAGAAAACATGATGCGCGAGTTTGGGCATGTTCATGCTCGTTCCTGACGCACCGGACACCGCCGCGGATGCGGCGGCAGCAACTCCGAGCGAGGCAGTGGTGGCGATAAATTGACGACGTGTTTGTGAGTTCATGGGAGAGAAAAGATGCGCGAAAGCTCCCCGCCGCACTCGCACTCGTCGAGCGGAATCCCGTCAGCCTCCCGCCTTCCTCTCCTATTTCCCCATCGTCAACGTCACCGTTCGCGCATCCTTCTTCAGCGCCACCGTCGCCAGCGCCTCCCCAACTCTCACGTGATGCGTCCCCAAAAACGCCGGCACTTCACAACGCCCGCTCGCATCCGCTTTCCCCTCCCAGCGCGTCCACCACTCACCCCACACCAAATCGCGATACGCCTTCGCCGCCGGTGTCGGCGTCCAGTCCCGTTTGAATAACGACGACTGCGGAATCCAGTTCGCGCCCTCCCAAAATCCCCACATCAAAATCCCTTCCACCGCCGGGTGCGCGAAACAGATCCGATAAAAGTCCGCCAGCTCCCGCGCCTTCGCTTCCTCTTCCTCCGCCGTGATCGGCATGTCCCGCTTCTCGTAAAATTTCGACTGCTGTCCGGGAATGTTGAACTCCGTCACGCGAATCGGCAGCCCGAACTTCGCCAGCTCATCCAGCGATCGCTGTAACTCCCCGCGATCAAACGTCTCCGCGTGCAGATGCCCTTGCACGCCGATCCCGTCGAACGGCACCTCCATCGCGCGCAGCGCCTCGATGTGCTTCACATACGCGTCGAGCTTCCGCCCCGTCGTGATGTCATAGTCGTTCAAATACAACTTCGCGCCCGGATCCTGCGCCTTTACCCAACGCGCCATGTCGAGCGTGATCCGTTCCCCCAGCCGCTCCGCGAAATAGTTCCCGTGGATCATCTCGTTGTTGAGATCGTATTCCGCGAACCGTCCCCGATACCGCCGCCCCACATCACGCGCCCGCGCCTCGAGCGTCTCGCGCAGCTCCGCATCGTCGAGTTCCTTCAGCCACTGCGGCACAAACTTCTCGATGCCCCAGTAAATATTGTGACCGCGCAGCGGAATTCCCTCCGCGTCCGTCCACGCCAGCATCGCATCGACCACCGCGTAATTCACCGGCCCCGCGTCCGGCTGCATCGACAGCCACTTCAACGCGTTCTCCGTCACCGCAGAGTTAAAATTCTCCCGAAACACCGCGAGATACTGCTCCCGATCCGCCGCCGGCATGCGGCCGTCAAACGCCTGATTCGCCAGCGCCGCGCCAAACCAAAACGCGTGCCGGACCTGCTCGACCTTCACCGTCGCGCCCGGTGCGGTCTCAACGACGATCGTCCCCATCCGATTCCGCCGGATCGCTTCGTTCAACGCATCCACGCTCGGCCCTTCCGCCGCTTCGATCACCACCACACTCGCCGCCAAACCCAACATCGCGCGCATCATCTTCATCCCCTGAACCGACGCATGCCGCCCGCCTCTGTTCCAATGCGGCATAACAGATGAGAAAAACCGCGAAGAACGCGAAGCGACGCGAAGGTCAAACGAGATGCGGCCCCACAATCATCTCCTTCGCGGTTCCCCGCACTCTCACCTTCACCCTCCCTTTCACTTTCACCCTCACTTTCCCCTTCACTTTCACCTTCACTCTCACTCCACCGCCACCTTCGCCGTCGTCGCCACCGCAATCCCAAACAGCCCGATCATCACCACCGCGCACGCGAGCCGCGCCACCGTTGAAATCACAAACCCCGTCGCCGCGCCCACGCCCGCCTTCAACGTCTCGCGCCCCGTCTTCTTCGCCACCCATTTTTCCGCCGCCATCGCCCCAAACACCGTTCCCAGAATCAACGCCGGCAGCGAAAAAAACATCCCCACCAACGCCCCGCCGCTCGCGCCCGCCATTCCCCATTTCGTCCCGCCAAACAACCGCGTGCCCAACAACACGCCCCCGAAATCCGCGATCACCGACAACAACCAGAACACCCCTATCCACACCACCGTCGTCCACGACAAATCATCCGGCAGGATCAGCTTGTGCACCACCGCCGCGATCAAAATCAGCGTCGTCCCCGGCAACAGGGGCACAATGACACCGACAAACCCCACCAGCATCAGCACCAGCGTCAAAAACCACGTCCCCACTTCGAGCATGCGCTCAAGACACGCCGCCCCACCCCCAAGTTGCGAGCCAATCCAACAGCTCGCCTTTTCCGTTCCCGCCCATGGAGGCGCGGTGCCCCCACCGCGCGATCCCACCCGCACCCTCAGCTTCTACAGAAGGAAACGAAGAGAACAACGGCCCCCCCGCGCGCGAACTAACGCCGCGGGCTCCTCTGTGCCTCGGTAGGGGCGACCCGTCCCGCCGCTACGTGTCGGAGTCCCGGTGAGCCGCCCTGCGCAATCGCATTCACGCCGCGGTTTTCGATTTAACCGCAAAGATCGCAAAGCCCTCAAAGCCGATAATCGTTTGGTCCGTGGTCCGTAAGCCGCAGTCCTCCGCCCTTACCTTCTCCTTCAAAGTGAGGTTGCCCCGGTTTGACGGACACGAGTTGGGCTCAAGAAAGAGAGCCTACCAATGACCCAATCGAGTTCAGACGGCGCAATGCGCCGTCGCAAGTTTACGGAGCAATACCGTCGGGACGCCGTGGAGCTATGGCGCACGAGCGGCCGCAGCGCGGCCGAGATCGCCAAGCAACTCGGGATCCGAGCGGATCTGTTGTATGTGTGGGGCAACCGAACCCGGC
>JAEWBF010000064.1 GCA_023391285.1 Verrucomicrobiota bacterium | reverse complement strand
GGATGGGGGAAGGGTGAAAGAACGCGCGGGAAAGAGTGGACGCGAGGAACGGGGGGACGGTTTCCGTGGTGGGGTGTGGCGGCGATCGTTTGGACGGGGGCTTGGTGGGTGTTGGCGTGGGGGCGCTTCGATTGGTTCTGGGAGTGGCAGCGCTACACGTTTTTTCCGCTGTGGTTGGGATTTATTGTGACGGTGAATGCGTTGACGGAATGGCGGACCGGATCGTGTCTGATGCGGCGAGCGCCGGGAGACTGGCTGATGTTGTTTGGCGTGAGTGCGGTGTTTTGGTGGGGGTTCGAGTGGCTGAATCGATTCGTGCGCAACTGGCATTATCTCGGCGTGCAGGATTTTGGCGCGCTGGCTTACGCGCTGCATGCGACGGTTTGTTTCTCGGTGGTGTTGCCAGCGGTTGGGGCGGTGGCGGAGTGGCTGGGAAGTTTCGATGGATGGCGCGCGAGAGTGTCGCAGGGACCCGCATGGAAAGCGCTGGAATGGCGCGGGACGGCGGTCGTGTTGACGATCGCGGCGGCCGGGGCGCTGGTGTTCACGGGGATGTGGCCGCGGTGGTTTTATCCGGCGTTGTGGGTGGCGCCGCTGGCGTTTTTGTTGGCGGAACCGGTATTGATGAAACGGGACCGTGGGGTCGTGGTGGAGATGGCGCGAGGGGATTGGACGCGGGCGGCGACGTGGATGGTGGCGGCGCTGATCTGCGGTTTTTTCTGGGAGCTGTGGAATCTGCACAGCGCGGCCAAGTGGATCTATACGGTGCCGGGCGTCGATCGCTGGCATGTATTCGAAATGCCGTTACTCGGCTATGCCGGGTATCTGCCGTTCGGGCTCGAGTGTTTGTTGGTCGTGGAACGTGTGCGCCGCGGGCGCGCGGTGGTTCCTTAGCGGCCGAGCCGGCGGAGAACGGCGCGGGCGGCGTGCAGGCCGCACATGCCATGAACGCCGCCGCCGGGAGGCGTGGAACTGGAGCAAAGGAACAGGCGCGGATTGGGCGTGGTGTAAGGATTGAAACGTGGGATCGGACGGAAGAGGAATTGAACGAGATCGTTTTGTCCGCCGGCCATGTCGCCGCCGATCATGGTCGGGTTGTGTTGTTCTAGTTCCCTCGGGCTGCGGGTGTGGCGGGCGAGGATGCACTCGCGAAAGCCGGGGGCGAAGCGTTCGATCTGTTGTTCGATGCGGTCGGTCATGTCGGTATCGCAGCCGGCGGGAACGTGGCAGTAGGCCCAACCCGTGTGATGCCCGGTGGGAGCGCGAGTGGAGTCGATCACGGATTGCTGGGCGACGAGCACGAAAGGGCGTTCGGGCGGGTGGCCGTTCATCATTTCGGATTCGGAGCGAAGAACATCTTCGAAGCGGCCGCAGACATGAACGGTCGTGGCCTGGCGGCAGGCTTCGTCGCGCCAGGGGATGGGTTGAGAGAGAGCCCAGTCGACTTTGAAGACGGCGGGGCCGTGACGAAAGCGGAGGAGACGATCGCGGTAGGAGGCGGGCAGTTGGTCGCCGGCGATGCGCGCGAGTTGATGTGGACTTAGATCGAAGATGACGGCGCGGGCGGGAGGAAGTTCGCGCAGGCTGGAGATGGGGCGTTGAAGCTCGAGCGAGCCACCGTGGTGTTCGAGGGCGCGAACGAGGGCGGCGATGATTTGTTGAGAACCGCCGCGCGCGCAGGGCCAGTCGATGGCGTGGGCGACGGAGGCGAGGACGAGGCCGAACGAGGCGGTGCCGGCGCGATCGAGCGACATGACGGAGTGCGCGGCGCAGCCGGCGAAGAGGGCGCGCGCGGCATCGGTTTCGAAGCGCGAACGGACCAGTTGTTCGCATGAGCGGAGGCCCAGCAGGCCGAAGCGGGCGGTGGTGAAGAGGTGACGCAGGTCGGGGTGCCAGACGGGACCGAGCAGCGTGCGGATGAAGTCTTCGTTGGCGAAAGGGCGGAAGAGTCTCGTCCACGCCCGCGCGTCGGCTCCGAGATGTTGCGCGGTGGTGTCGATCGAACGGTCGAGAACGGCCGGCGGGCTGTCGGGGAGTGGGTGAGCGAGAGGGTGTTGGGACCACGACCATTCGAGACCGAAGCGCTCGAGATCGATGTCACGGAAAACGGGAGACAGGATTCCCATCGGATGAATCGCGGCGCAGGTGTCGTGCACGAACCCCGGCAATGTGAGCGGCGCGGATCGACATCCGCCGCCGGGCGTGGCGGCAGCTTCGATGACGTGCACGGAGAGACCGGCTCGCGCGAGGAGCACGGCGCAGGTGAGGCCGTTCGGACCGCTGCCGATCACGACGGCGTCAGGGGACGAGGATGCTGGGGACGCGCGGTTCATCGGAGAATCCACCAAGCATCGTCCCGCATCCGAACCGGTCGTTCCTTCGCACGGCGCACGTTGACTGCGGGAACGGCGGGTTAGGTTAAGCGATGAAAATCCTCGTGACGGGCGGAACGGGCGTAATTGGCAACGGAGCGATTCCGGCGTTATTGCGCGCGGGACATGGTGTGCGGTTGTTAACGCGTCACGCGTCCAAGGATGTGCGCGGCTTTCCGGAAGGCGTGGAAGCGTTTGAGGCGGATCTGGGAAATGCGGAGGAGTTGGTGAGCGCGGCGGAAGGGTGTGATGCGATCGTTCACATTGCGGGGATCGTGGATGAGACGCCGCCGGAAGTGACTTTTCAAAAAGTGAACGTCGATGGGACGCGGCGTCTGCTGGCGGCGGCGACGGAGGCGGGGGTGGGACGGTTCGTGTATCTCTCGTCGTTGGGCGCAGAGCGCGGTGAGTCGGATTATCATCGATCGAAGCGAGAGGCGGAGGCGCTGGTGCAGACGTTTCCGGGCGAGTGGCTGATTTTGCGGCCGGGAAATGTTTATGGGCCGGGTGACGAGACGGTTTCGATGCTGTTGAAGATGATGCGGACGCTGCCGGCGGTGCCGATGGTGGACAACGGCGAGCAGCGGTTTCAGCCGCTCTGGTATATGGATCTCGGCGCGGCGATTGCGCAGGCGGTGGATCGAGACATTCCGGAGGAGCGAATCCTCGAGTTGGCGGGAGAGGAAGTGACGACCACGACGCAGGTGCTGGATCGACTGGCGGCGATCACGGAATGCAATCCGTCGCGATTGGAAGTGCCGGCGTGGTTGGCGCGAGTGGGGGCGGATGCGATGGAGTCGTTTGGGGCGGCGGGCAAACGGCTTTTGCAGCGAGCGGGAGTGGCGGCTCCGATCAATACGGCGAAACTCGGCATGCTGCTGGAAGAAAACGTGATTCGGGACGGGCGGGAGAATGCGTTGGTGACGGTGTTCGAGATTTCGCCGACCTCGCTTCAGGACGGATTGGAGATGTTGGCGGACATGTTGCCGGAGCAATTGCCGGGAGACGGGGTCGGCGTGGTGAAATTTACCAGCTATGAGGCGACGATTTCAGGCGGTGCGCGCGGTGCGACGGAGTTGCTGGATTATGTGTGCGAAAACATCACCCAGGTGATGCCGATTGATTTTGCGGCCGAGCCGCATTCGCCGACGAGGGCGGAGGAAGGCGAGACGCTGACCTTGGAATTGAAAGGGCGGGGCAAAGTGCAGGTGCGGCTCGAGGAGCGAACGCCACATCGGGCGACCTTCGTGACCATTGAAGGGCATCCGCTCGCGGGGCTGATGCAGCTGCAGGCGGAAGATGTGTCGGGGGGAGTTCGCTTCCGGGTGAATACGGCGGCGCAACCGGCGAACGTGTTCGACTGGGTCGCGTTGCGCACGGTCGGAGAAACGATGCAGTCGGTGAATTGGCGGACGGTGGTGCGACGCGTGGTCGATCTGAGCGGAGGCGAAGCGCCTGACGGGGTGAAACGGCTGTCGCAAAAACTCACGGACGACGATGTGCGGGATTTGCGGGGCTGGTTGGAGAAACTGGTGCAACGTCGGCAGCGGCGGCGGCGTTCGGCGGAGGTGGCGGGAGAGACGACGGTGGAGCGCGGCGGGCGGGTGGAGGCGTCGTAGTTGGGCGGGCGGAGAGCCAGCCTGGTGGTTAGGTTGGGCTTGCGCGGAGAACTTTTTGCGGCGGTTTTCGTCTCTGCTGCTCGATTCTACCCCATGAAAATTCCCCTCGTCGCTGTTCTTCTCACCTCAATTGCAGTCGGACCGATGATCGCTTCGGCGGCGCAAAGCGCGCCGACGCATCCGCGACACACGATCGAAAATTCGGAACTTCGCGTGCTCCCGCGAAACGCGGCGGGCCGGCACTACCAGTTGCACGTCGGTTTGCCGGCGAGCTACAGAAAGGATACCGAGAAGCGTTATCCGGTCGTGTATGTGACGGATGGTTATTGGGACTTTGAGAAGATTCGGGTGATTCACGGCTCGTTGGTTTACGACAAGGTGGTTCCGGAGTTTATCTGGGTGGGACTCGGGTATGCCGGGGAGGATCTCAACTATGGCAATCTTCGCCGGTGGGAGCTGTCGCCGGTGGCCTTTGGCGGTGGTGGCGCCGATGAGTCAGGGCATGCGGCGGATTTTTTGAAGACGATCGAGACGGAGATCATTCCGTTTATCGAACGGGAATATCGGGTGGATTCGTCTTATCGCGTATTGGGCGGCGCGTCGTTGGGCGGGTTGTTCACGTTGTATTCGATGTATTCGAAACCGGAGTTGTTTCAGGGCTACATCGCGGCGACGCCGGCGGTGGTGGTGGGCAACGATTGGTTGCTCGGATACGAGGAGGAGTTCGCCAAGAAGGGAAAGCGCCTTCCTGTGCGGCTCTATGTCACCGGCGGCGGGAACGAGTCGCCGGGGTTTTTAGGCGGAATTCTGCGTTACAATCAGCGTGTCGCTTCGCGGAAACACGAAGGGCTCGTGTATCAGTTTCGGATTATCGACGGAGAGCGGCACGGGGGCATGCAGCTGGAAAGCTACACGCGTGGGTTGCGGTTTGTGTTTGAGCCGCTTGCGCCCGAGACCGGGCCGGCGAAGGCGCCTTGATGCGCTCGACGCGGTGCGGCAGCCGATGACATTCGTGGGAGTGCCTATATGGTGATCCGGGAAATCTTCCCCGGAGGCGAATTGCGGCAGGTAAGGGGGACGGGTAACGCTCCTGTCGCTTCCGCCGGAGCTGCGATCACGCGCGCCGAGCGGACGAGCATCGATGTTGTCTTTGATCCGTCGAGTCGCGACCCGAGGGTTTGTGCTGCCAACCATGGAGTGGCCGCGGGCGCGAGTGCGGGCGCGAGGGATCGACGAAAGAGCGGACGGAGCGGTCATGCGTAACATCGCGGCGGGCGGACTCTGCGCGATTGTGGCGGTGGCGTTTGCGGGCGCTTTTGGCCAGCTGGTGTTTGGCGGGGCGTTGTCGCCGTATTTAGGACACGGCGTGCGCCTGGCGTTGATCAGCACGATCGTGATGCTGCTGGTGCTGCCGATGCGGGGGGCTTTCCGGTTCAGCGTGGGCGGTCCGGATGCGAATCCTTCCGCGGTGTTGGCGGTGTCGCTGGCGGGAATGGCCGGCGCGATCGCGGCGCCGGCGGAGCTACTGCCGACGGTGGTGGCATTCGTGGCGATCTCGGCCGTGATATGCGGAGGGTTGGTGTGGGTGATCGGCGCGAGCGCGGGTGGGCGATGTGTGCGCTATATCCCTTATCCGGTGGTGGCGGGATTTTTGGCGGGATCGGGTTATTTATTGATCGCGGGCGCGTTTCGCAGTGTCACGGGCGAGGGATTGAGTTTCGCGGCGTTGGCACGAGCGTGGACGGCGGGACCGATGGCGAGTATCACCGCGATCCTGGTGGCAGGAGCGCTGTTCGCGGGAGTGAGGTATGCGCGGCACTATCTGGTGATCCCCGGCGTGATCGTGGGCGCGATCCTGGCGTTCCATGCGGTGCGGGCGGGCGTGGGCATCGACACGGAGACGGCGCGGGCGCAGGGGCTCTTGTTGCCGGTGCCCGAAGCGTTGAGTTGGGAGAGTTTTCGTGGGTGGGATTTCTCGCTCACGCGCTGGGATTTGTTGTTGAAGCGAGTAACGGAAATCGGGGCGATGACGGCCGTGGTCGTTGTGACGGCGTTGATGAACACGACGAGCCTCGAAGTGGCGACGGGAAGGGATGGCGATGCCGATCGCGAACTCAGGGCGATTGGCTTGGGAAACATGATGGCGGGGGCGCTGGGCGGAATGGTGGCGAGCAACTCGTTCAATCGAACGCTGCTGAACGTGAAAGCGGGGGCGACGTCGGCGTGGGGGACGCGACTGGCGGCGGGGGTGATCGTGGTGGCGTTGTTTGCGGCGCCGGCGACGATGGGCTGGCTGCCGCGGCCGGTGCTCGCGGGATTGATTTTGTATCTCGGAATATCGCTGCTGACGGCGTGGGCGATCGAGTCGCGGCGAACGATGGGCACGATCGATTACGCGGTCGTGTTGGTGATTTTAGGCGTGGTGATGGCGATGGGGATCGTGCCGGGAGTGGTGTTGGGAATCTTCATTGCGTGTGCGAGCTTCGCGGTGGCGATGAGCCGGAGTCGCAATGTGCGGCATGCGTTTACGGCGCAGACGCATCGTTCGAATGTGGAGCGGACGGCGGACGAGATTGCGGTGTTGCGTGCGGATGGTGACGCGTTGCGCGGGTTCGTGCTCGATGGCGTGTTGTTCTTTGGGACGGCGGCGCGTTTGCTGGAGGAGATCCGTGCGAGTTTGGAGCGAACGAAAGTGGTCCTGCTGGATTTTCGATTGGTGCAGGGGATCGACGGCTCGGCGATCGTGGTGCTGAAGCGCGTGCACAGCTTGTGTCGGGAACTCGGGACGGAGTTGGTGTTGACCGGAGTATCGAGCTGGATCGAAGCGCGGATGGCGCGGGGCGGTTTCGATTTCGGGGCCCAGCATGTGCATCGGTTTGCGGACTTGGACCGGGGGCTCGAGTGGTGCGAAGAAAGAATCCTTGGCCGGCGCGAAGCGTTGGGGGGATCGGCGACACAGAGGTGGGGTGGTGCGCTCACCAGCGAGGAAAGTGCGTTGCTCGAGAAATGCTGCGACCGGCGGCGGCTGGTGCCGGGCGAGTTGCTGATTCGGCAGGGAGAGGCGAGCGATGCGATGTATTTCATCGAGCGGGGCCGGGTGCATGTGATGCTGCCGCCGGAGACTCCGGGTGGCGGATCGATGAAGCGACTTCGCACTTACGGGGCGGGCTCGATCGTGGGCGAAATGGGATTCTACACGGGCGAACCGCGCAGTGCGGACATTGTGGTGGAAGAGGAGACGGAAGCGCTTTGCCTCACACGGGAGCGACTGTCGGCGCTCGAAGCGTCGGATCCGGCGCTAACCCATGCGCTGCAGCGGGTGGTGATCCAAAATTTGTCGCAGCGGTTGCGGGCGGCGAACGAGGAGATCCGCGAGTTGTTGTGACACTGCGCGATTCGGCAGTGGGAGGACCGGGAGGGAGTCGATCTGCGGCTTCGTCTGCGTTTTTATAGGGTGTGTGACCTATTGTTGCGGGGGAGTTGCAACACCTGGAGTCGGGTAAATTCTTGGTTTATAGGCGGTAGTAAAATAGCCGTTGATTCTCAGCGAGAAGTGTCGACTGCTAGGGTGAAACTCCTAGTAGTGCCCTACCCACATTTCCCCATGAAGACCTGCTTGCGCTCCCCGATTTGTTTTTTGCTGACGCGGCTAGTGCTGATTCTAGCCGCCGGTTTGGGTTGGTCGACCTTGCACGCGCAGTGGGGAGCGCCGGGCGAAGGTAACAAGGTCGCCTACAATCCGGACACGACACAGCTGCAGCAGGGGCTGCAGCCCTACTCGGACGAGTTTGATCTCACGATCACGTCACCTACGAATCTGGCCGCGGGCGTTTGGTCGATCGATATGGTGTTGGTCGTCACCGATTCGCCCGGTGGTGTGAGCGCGGAGACGGCGGCCTCGTATATCCGCTTCGTGGATCCGGCGACAGGGGGGCCGAAGAATCAGCTGACATTTTTAACGCCGGGTGAGACCAAGGTCGTGCGCGTTCTGACCAACATTCCCTTTGGTTCGGACGAAGGCATGTTTAGTTATTTCGTGACAACAGCTGGCTGGCCAAGCTGGGCGGTGAACGACGGGATGGAGATCAATGCTCAAGCGGCAATCCCGAGTGGGGTGGGGCCGCCGACCGTTGCAATTCTCACGCCTCCGGATGGGACGCAGTATACTTATGTCGTCGGAGGTCAGCCGGTGCCGGTGGGCATTCAGGTTCAGGGCAGCGCGAATCCTTCGGCAACGATCAACCAACTGGTCGCGTCGTTGCGCGGCGAAGACAGCGCGGGAAACATCATTCTCGCAGAGACACCCCTCGATCTTGTGCTCACGGCCCTCGGCGAGCCCGATACGTATGGAGACGTGATCTTCCCCGTTTCCCAGGCGGGTATCTATACCATTACAGCGACGGCGACGAACAGCATGGGCTCCGATACCACGAGCAGCACCTTCGTCGTGGTGCAGCAGGTGCCGCCGCCGACCGTCGTCATTGCTCCGCCGGTGAGCAATCCTACTTACACCTATGTGCGCGGGCTGACTTCCGTCGCGGTGCCTTACACGTTCACCGGCTCGACGCTGCTCGGAAACATCGTCGAGCTCACCGCAACGCTCGATGGCGTGCCGTTCGTGGCCGACTCCGTCGTGGGCGTGGGCCAGGCAGCGAGTGCGACCGGCTCTGGCGTGTTCACTTACAACGCGGCCACCGTGGGCGGTCTGGGACAGCACACGATCAGGGTCACCGCGAAATCCGAATACGGCGAGGCGACGACCTCCGCGACGTTTGTCGTCGCAGAAGTGGTGCCGACGATTGCGATCGACATCACTGCTCCGGCTGAAGGCACGACGCTGGTTCAGCCGCCGGACGCTTCCGCGTTGAATCTTCCCTACCAGTTCATCGCCAACACTAGCTTGGGCGCGAATGTGACCGGCCTCAGTGCGAGCCTTACGAAGGATGGCGTGACGACGCCGCTTTCGATCGGAACGATCGCAAATTTGAATACGCCCGAGGCGACGGGCAGCGGCACTTTTCTCAATCTGCAGCCGGGCACTTACACGTTGTCGGCGACGGCGACGAACGCGGCGCTGGGGCTCAGCGCGACGGATTCGGTGACGTTCACGGTCCTTCCGCCGCCGCCGCCGGTCATCGGGTTCACGCAAGTTCCCCAGGCGACGTATACGACATTGCGCGGGCAGACCCTTTCGATCCCGTTTGCGATCCGGACTTCCAGCACGGGCGCCTACATCACGGTGCAGACGGTTTCGTTGAATGGACAATCCGTCTCGTTCAGTTCGACTGCCAATGGCACCGCACTGATCGCGACGGGAAGTGGGACGCTCTCCATTGCGGCGCCCACGACCGGCAGCAACACGTATACGCTCGTTGCGACGGGAACCGACACCTACGGCCGCACGGTGACAACGCAGACGCAGTTCACTGTCGTGGTGAACGAACCTGTGATCGCGATTGCGATCAATCCGCAGATCGAGGCGAACTCGCCGTATACGCTGCCGAGCAGCGGTGTCCTCGCGATTCCGTTCACGTTTACCGGCACGATCACTTCAGGTGCGACGGTCGACACGATCGCTGGGAAGATCAATGGCACCAGCGTCTCGATCAGCAGCACGTCGGGCCTTGGGACCTCCGCACTGGCGACCGCTTCGGGGACGCTGGTCGTCACGCAGCCGGGCACCTATGTGGTGACAGCAACCGACACCAATATCGCCAGCGGACTGAGTGCGACGACATCGGTCACGTTTGTGGTTGAGGCTTCGAATGAGCCGAGCCGCATCGACGGACTCCTCTTCTTCGACGTGAACTTCAACGGTGTGCGCGAAGCGGGCGAATACGGTCTGCCGGGCATCCCGGTCAAACTGCTTTCATCGAATGGCGCGACGGTGGCGACGACGGTTTCCGACGCGAATGGCGCCTACTCGTTCGAACCTGCGCCCGGAGCTTACATCGTCTCCGCCGGTCAGATCAGCGGGCTGTCGTTCACCACGCTCGCGGATCACGCGATCACCCTCGCGTCATTGAATCGGGTCGTGCCCGACATCGGCTACGGCCTCCACTTCGCTGCGATCAATGGCAAAGTGGCGAACGGTTTCACCATCGGCTACTGGAAGAACAACATCGACAAGGCGCTTTCCGGAAAAACCAACGGCGTGCAGGTCAGCGCGCAGACGCTGGCGGCCTACACGACGGTCGTGGGGCAACTCGCGCTCGAGCCCTTCACCAACATCACGATGAAAGCGGCAAGCGATGCGATGTCGGCGAAAGGTTCCGATCCGGCGACGTTGCTCGCGAAGCAACTCGTCGCTTCCGAATACAACTACGCGAACGGCGCCTACATCGGCGGCAACAAGACGTTGACCTATGCGTTCATCTACTTCGCCGAGCACGTTCTGAAGAACGCGAACGGCTACACCAAGAACTACATCCTCTTCGTGAAAGACTGGTGCGACGCCTATAACAACAGCCACGGCGGCGCGATTTCCGGTCCGAAGTCCTAAGCGACCGACGCAGTTCTCCAGCCCGCAGCACGCTTCGTGCGGCTGCGGGCCTTTGTTTTTTTGGCGAGATCACGACGAAAACTTCCGGGGTGACGCGCCGAGCGGCTTGCGCAACGTTTCCATCGCGTTCGCGTCGAGCGCACGTCCCCAAATCCCCATGTCATCTGTTGTTCTGCGATCGGTTACGGCCTTGGTTTTGATCGCCGGTTTTACCGGCCAGCGCGTAACGGCGGCGGCGGCCGCGCCGGCACGGCCGGTGCCGCCGTGGCAGATGAGTCCGGAGGAACGTGAACGCATCCAGAAACTGAATGCCGAAGATCATGCCGACATGCGGGCGCAGCTCGGGATCTCGAAGCTGCGTCCCGGACGCAACGCGAGCACCGAGCCTGGCACGCCCAATCCGGCCAACTACGATCAGAGCAAGGCGAATCCATTTCCGGATTATCCCGAGTTGCTCGTGGCGAATGACGGCACACGCATCACGACGGCCGAACAATGGTGGCAGAAGCGGCGGCCGGAGATTGTCGAAGCCTTCGAACGCGAAGTGATCGGGCGCGTGCCGTCGAACGTGCCAAGGGTTCATTGGGAAATCACCGAAACGGTCGAAACCACCGTCGGCGACATTCCGGTGGTGGCGAAGCAAGTGATGGGACGCGTCGACAATGCGTCGCATCCGGAAATCACGGTCGAGATTCGCATGGCGGTGGTGACGCCCGCGAGTGCGACGGCACCTGTGCCGGTTTTGATGATGTTTGGTTCGGGCAACCTTCCGGGCGTCGATCCGCGCTGGCCGAGCTGGGCGGGCCAAGAGCCGTCGGATCCGCCATCGCAGGAACAGCTCATTGCGGCCGGATGGGGCTATGTATCGATCAGTCCGCATAGCATCCAGGCGGACAACGGTGCAGGTCTGACGAGCGGGATTATCGGGCTCACGAACCAGGGGCAGCGCCGGAAGCCGGAAGATTGGGGAGCGTTGCGCGCATGGGCTTGGGGCGCGGCGCGCGGGTTGGACTTTCTTGAAACGTATCCGGCGGTGGATGCGAAGCGGGTCGGGATCGAAGGCGTTTCACGCTATGGGAAAGCGGCGCTCGTCACGATGGCATTCGAGCCGCGCTTTGCGGTCGTGCTGGTGGGATCGTCGGGTGAAGGCGGCGTGAAGCCGCATCGTCGCGATTTTGGTGAAGCGGTGGAGAATCTCGCGAGTTCGGGCGCTTATCACTGGATGGCGGGGAACTTCCTGAAATACGCAGCGGAAGAGTCGCGCTTCGGACGGAAAGATGCCGGCGATATTCCGGTCGATTCGCATCAGTTGATCGCGTTGTGCGCTCCGCGTCCGACGTTTATCAGCTATGGAATTCCCGAAAAAGGCGACGCCCACTGGCTCGATCAGCAGGGAAGCTACATGGCGACGGTGGCGGCGGGCGAAGTGTTTCGTTTACTGGGAGCACGCGATCTGGGCGTGAAGGAAGATTACCGCGTCGCGCAGATGCCTCCGGTCAACACCGACTTGCTCGATGGCCATCTCGCGTGGCGGCAGCACGATGGCGGGCATGAATCGCGCTCGAACATGAAGCACTTCATCGCGTGGGCCAGCCGGCATCTCGGGCATCGGACGAAGTAGATTTCGGCGACGAAGTTGAGACTCGCCGGCGGATCGCGCCGGCGCTGATAACGGTTTGCACTGCGCGGTGCGGGATGGAACTGTTTTTTCTTGGCGTATTTGGATAATAAATACAAAGTCCCGTTTGATCGGGCGTTTACGGTCATTTCCCATCCAGTTCTGGGAGTGATACCCCGTAGCGAGAGGCTCCGCGGCGGATATCGTGGGGCCGGAAGCTTGTCGGCTCCCGCGTTGTAGTCATCCGCAGAAACCAAAGGAAAAATCATGAAAACTCATTCCCAAGTGTTGGCCTTCGCTCTTTCGCTGCTGATCCTCCCGGTCGCAATGGCCGGAGGTGCGAAGAAGTTGGAAACGATGGACGCAAACGGAGACGGCAAGGTCTCGCGCGTCGAATACCGAAAGGCGGCGGAGACGACGTTTCGCCAGATGGATAAAAACCGCGACGGAGTTGTTTCCGCGAAAGAGCTGAATGCGGCCGTTGAGCAGCTCGATGGCGACAAGGTCGCCTATCGTGCGAAGTGGCGCGCGATGGATCGCAACGCCGACGGGCGCATCTCGGGAAGCGAACAGTCCTCGGCTACCTACACGGAGTTCTCGGAGATGGATACGGACAAGGACGGCGTGCTTACTCAGCAGGAGCTGGAGGCGGCGCATCAGCGAGCCTCGCAAGAGAGCGATTCGTAAGATTTGTCGTGCTTGCGACCCGCGGCGATGGCCGCGGGTTTTTTTGTGGGTCGCGCACTGCGTCATCGGGGCAGGTGCAGCTTGTTGCCACCTGAGTTTGAGCTGATAGGTGGAGCATGAACTATGTGCCTGAGGGAAGCCGCTACGGAACCATGACTTATCGCCGCTGTGGCCGCAGCGGTCTTGAGTTACCCGCGATTTCGCTTGGGTTATGGCATAATTTCGGAGACGCCACGCCGACGGAAAATGCGCGAGCGATGTGCCGACGGGCGTTCGATCTCGGCATCACGCACTTCGATCTGGCGAACAACTATGGGCCGCCGCCGGGGTCGGCGGAACGCAACTTTGGCGAGATCTTGCGCACGGACTTCGCGGAGTTGCGCGACGAACTGATCATCTCGACGAAGGCCGGCTACCTGATGTGGCCGGGACCTTACGGTGAGTGGGGCAGTCGAAAGTATCTGTCAGCGAGCCTCGATCAGAGCTTGAAGAGGATGGGGCTCGATTATGTCGACATCTTCTACTCGCACCGGGTGGATCCGAATACGCCGTTGGAGGAGACGATGGGTGCGCTCGATCAGGCGCTGCGATCGGGCAAGGCCCTTTACGTCGGCATCTCCTCTTACAACAGCCGCCGGACGCAGGAAGCGGCGGCGTTGCTGAAGGAGTTCGGTCAACGCTGCCTGATCCACCAGCCTAGTTATTCGATGTTGAATCGGTGGATCGAGACCGACGGCTTGCTCCAGACGTTGGAAAACGAAGGCATCGGTTGCATCGCGTTCTCGCCGCTCGCGCAAGGAATGTTGACCGACAAATACCTTGAGGGGCAACCGGCTGACAGCCGGGCGAAAGCGAACAGCTCATTGAAGAGCGATTTTCTTTCGGAATCGAATCTCGCCAACATCCGGGCGTTGAACGCGATCGCCGCGGAACGGGGTCAAACACTCGCGCAGATGGCGATCGCGTGGGTTCTTCGCAAGCCGCAGGTCACGTCGGCGCTGATCGGGGCCAGCAAAGTGTCGCAGATCGAGGACTGCGTTGGGGCGTTGAAGAACACGACGTTCACGGAAGAGGAGCTCGCGAGGATCGACGTGCACGCGAAGGACGGCGCGCTCAATCTCTGGGCCGCGTCGAGCGCGAGCTGACGAACCCACAGTAAGTTAACCCGCTTTAGATTCGACCGTCGGGAGGCAGCAGCTCGGCGGCGAGTTCCCGCAGGCGTGTATCGGGCCAGCGGATGCGGAGATTTTGGGTGAGTTGCAGGAGAATCGTGAGCGATCCGGGCGTAAGTCGACGGAGCGCAGGCGCGTCGAAGGTGGGGAGCATCTCTTCGAGCAGCGCGCGCGCGTCGGTGGTTCGACCGGCGAGTGCGAGCAGGCCAATCAGGTCCACCCGGTCCTCGGGATCGAGCGTATGCCGCTGGTGCATCAGCCGGCTGACCTCGGCCAAAGCGGCGTCGAGTCCGGGGCGGTTTTTCGCGGCGAGTTGGATGCGAGCGAGCGCGACGGCTATGGCGAGATTTTGGGGAAACTGGCGAAGTTCAGGGATGGCGTTTTGCGCGTCGCTCAGCCGTCCGTGATAGAGGAAGGAACGCACCGATCGAACGAGCACGTGCTCCGGCGCGACGCGGTCGGTGACTTCGAAGATGAGGACGCTCTCGCGGGCGAGCGTCGGCAACGATGGAAGGTGATCGGGAATTCGCTCGAGCCAGGGCGGAATCTTGGAATGCCGGAGGAGTTCGAGGCCGAACGAAGGTTCGCGCAGCGGCTCGTCGGGCGAAAGCCCGCGCGCGAGCCGGAGGTAGGGCTCCACAAAATCGTCCCATGAAACGAAGACCAGGTGAGTGATACCCGCGGCTTGAATGAGGCGATGGGCGTCTTCGGGCGTTTTGGCGGCGAGGATCTCTGCGGCGCGTTTCAAGCCGTCCAAGTTTTCCCAATACGGCGTCCCGAGTCCGTGCGCGTTGGCGAAGTAGATCATTCGCGACGTCGTCGCCGGGCTGCTCAAGACGATGAGAGGCGCGCTGCCGACTCGCTGTCGGAGCGAATGCGCCAGATCGCGTTCGGCGAGACTCAAGATGTCGTCAGATTCGATGGGCGGGCGGCGAGCGGTGGTAAGTGTCAGCAGGATCAGTCCCGGAAGAAATGCCGCTGCAATGAGGGCGAGCCAGGTTGCCCGTCGTGGGCGGGGTGAGTTTTTTGCGGCGAGCAGCGTGGGGGCGAGCGCGATGACACCGATCAAAAAACCATGACCGACGGTCCACCAGCGCAGCTCCTTGAACGCCATTCCCCAGAACAACGCCGTGGCGGTGAGTGGAAGTGCGATGAGCGCGGTGCTCAGGCGATGATGTTGGCGTCTGCCGAGCACGAGACCGATCGCGGCGAGCGGCACGAGAGCCATGGGCAGGCAGGAAGCGAAGGTGGCGGCGTTCCAACCGGATTGCTGCAGCGCGGCGGTTAGACTTTTGAATTCAGGCGTGTAGTCGTGACTCAGCGCCCAGAGGAAGGAATCCGACACGGCGAACACGCGCGAACCGGCCAGCGCGATGACGGCGCCCGGAGCGATCAAAGCCGTGACGGCGGCGGCGAGCGCGAGCGGTGAACTGGGTTTCTTTGGTGCGTGGCCGGAGAGCCACGCGGTGGCGCGCGCGAGCACATCGCCAGCGCCGACCCAGGCGAGTGCATAGAGCGGATGATTGACCTCGAGTCGCCAGCCGAAATGCGACGGGAAGTATTCAAACACATAGGCGCAGAGCGCCGTGATGCCGCCGATGGCGCCCCAGCGGCGCCAGAGCGATGGTTCGAAGGCGACGGCGGGGTTGTCTTCGTGTCGGCCGATCCATGCGCACGCGATTCCACCGGCTGCGATGCCGAGGAAAACCGGGATCATGCTCACCGCGCTGATCCAGAGTCCAATTCCGCCTGCGATGGCCGAACAGGTGAAGGCGCGACGGGCCCGAGCGTTCGAAGGCAGCCAGTTTAGTTCTGGGTGGACGGCGGCATTGTCTCGTCGCACCCAGCCGGCTCCTCCGCTGAGCAAAAAGAAGAGCGTCGCCATCGCGCAAACCTGGATCGCGCCGTGATGATCGGGATTATCCGGCGCGAAAAGCACGCGCAGCGCGGGTGACCCGACGAGCCCGATGGCGAGCAGAGCGGCGCCGGAGACGCTGAAACGTCGCGCGACGGATGGCACCAGCGTCAACAGCAACGCGGCAAGGAGGAGCGGGTTGGCGTAGAACGCCGCGGTTTCTACGGCGCTCGCCCACGGACGGCTGGTGAGCGCGTGTTCGACCCACGCGCAGAAGGCGAGCCACCACCGGAACGGCGAACCCCAGTGCACGGAGCGTCCGTGGGGTGCGTTGTCATGTTCGACGGCGCGAACACGGGCACCGCCGGCGGAGAGCATTTGCTGCGTTTGAACGATCCAGTGTTGTCCATCGACCCAGCGACCGGGATAGGCGACGTGACGGCGGCCGTCGGCGAAACCCGTGGGAGATGCGGCGTCCATCAAAGGTGCGTGCACCGCGACGCTGTAGTTCGCGCTGACTCCGCGGAAATGTTGCGCCTGACGAATGGCATCCCAGGTGACAAGTGCGACCGCGGCAATCAGCGGCGCGAGCCACAGCGCGGGATGGGTGCGAGAAGTCGGTGGGGAACTGGACGCAGACGGCGCAGGGGCGGCCATGCGCGGCGAACTATCTGCGGACTCGGGCGCGCGTCGATTGCATTTGTGAACGCAGCTCGGTGGCAACCGCTGAGCTTCCTCGCCGCGAGATTTTAGTCGGCGCGGAGGGCGTTGAGAGGATCAAGTCGAGCGGCGCGCCAAGCGGGCAGCCAGCATGCGGCCGTGGCGGCGATGCCGACGACCACAACGGCGAGCACGAGGGGCAGAGGGGTGACGCCCTCCATACCGTAAACGAGCGATTTCAATGCGGACGAAAGCGCCAGGCTTCCGGCGAGACCGAGCACGAGGCCCGTTGCGACCCAGCGAGTGCCTTGCGCGAAGACGAGACGGACGATGTTGGCTTTCGAGGCGCCGATGGCCACGCGCACACCGATCTCACGGGTGCGCTGCTGCACGTGATACGAAAGGGTGCCGTAGAGCCCGACGGCGACGAGCCCGAGGGCGGTCGCCATGAAGAAATTCACCAGGCCGGCGACGGCGCGCTGGCTTTGAGTGGCGTCGTCCACGACCTCCCGCATCGTGCGCACATCCCGAAGAGCGAGATCGCTGTCGAGGGCAACGAGTTCACGACGCAACATCGGTGCGATCTGGCTGGCGGGCAGCGTGGTGCGAAGGACGAGATGCACGTGATTGTTCCAATGACCCTCGGGTGTCGTATACATTTCCGGCTGCACTTCCATTTCGGCACCCCATTGTTTCACGTTGTCGACGACGCCGACAATGCGCGCGGTATACCACGGCTTGCCGGGATTGTTGCCGCGGAGGATTTCGCCAATCGGGTCCTTGTTGGGCCACGCCGTGTCCACGAGTTTTTGATTTACGACCACGCCGCGGATGTCGCCTTCACGATCTTCCGGCTTCAAGCCGCGGCCTTTGATCAAGCGAAGTCCCATGGCGTTGAAGTAATCCTCGGTGACGGACGAGCGTTCGACCTGCATGCGGCGCTGGGTGGGATCGTAGGTCTCGTCGTTCACGAGTGCGCTGGTGTTGCTGCCGCCCTCGAGCGGCAGCTTCGACGTGAGGGCGGCGTGCGACACGCCGGGGAGCGCCTGCAGACGTTCTTCCAAGGCATACCAGAGGCGCACGCGGTCTTCGTTTTTGTCGTAACGCGGGCCGCGGAGCGCCACCTGCGCGGAGACGACGGCATCGGTGGCGAGAAGACGGTTTTCGTCGAGGAGACGGAGATAGCTCCGGGAGAAAAGCACGGCGCCGTTGACGAGAAGAAATGCGAGAGCGACCTGCGCGATGATCAAGGCGCGCAGCATGCGATGGCGGGCGCGCGATCCGACCGCTCCGCGGGCATCGGCGCGCAGCACGCCGGCGACGGACGTGCGCATGGCTGCGAGCGCGGGTGGCACGCCGGCGAGCAGGGCGGTCAGTGCAGTTGCGCCCAAGGCGAATCCGAGGGCGGTGAGATCGACGGTGATGGCGGCCTTGCGCGCGTCGGTGACCGGGGCGATCGCGCGCAGGATTTCAACTCCGCCGTAGGCAAAGCCGATGCCGACGGCGGCGCCGGCAAACGCGAGCACGAGACTTTCGGTCAGGGCGAGCCGCACCAGATTGGCAGGAGAAGCACCGAGAGCGACCCGGACGCCGAATTCACCCTGACGACGGGAGCTGCGCGCGAGCAGCATGCTCGCGACATTGCCGCACGCGACGAGCAGGACCAGGCCGACGGCGGCGAAGAGAGTCCAGACCTGCGCGCCGAGATCCTTCGTCATCTCGTAGCGAAGAGGGCGGACGAGAAAGGTTTTTCGGGTATTCGAATCCGGATACAAACCCGCCAGACGGCGGCCGATCGTCTTGATCTCGCCGTCGGCGGTGGCGACGCTCACGCCCTCGCGAAGGCGCGCGATGCCGAGCAGGTAATGGCTGTCGCGGCGGGTGCGGTCCTCACTGTTGAACGAAAGGGGCATCCACAACTGGCAGTCGGCCGTGCGCAACCAGGGAGAGACGAACTCGAACGTGCGCGGCATGATTCCGATCACGGTGGTGTCGACGCCGTTCAATCTCACGGTTCGACCGACGGCGGATCGATCGCCGCCGAACAGCTGTTGCCACAGAGATTCGCTGAGGATCACGACAGGCGGCGCGCCCGGAAGATCGTCTGCCGGTTCGAAGAGTCGGCCGAGAATCGGTTGAATGCCGAACGCGCGCAGGACGCCGGCGGTGCCGGCGATGGCGGTGACGGACTGAGCGTTTTCGGCGCCGACGTTGACGGATTGGGGTTGATACACGCCGAACGAGCTGAAGCTCGTGGACTGTTCCTGTAGATCGAGGAAATCGGCCGGCGAGAGGGACCAGTTGTCGCCGGACCAGACGTGCGCGAGTTGATCCGGGTTGGGGTAGTGGAAAGGAGAAAGGACCAACGCGCGGAGCACGCCGAAAATGGCGGTGGTGGAGCCGATGCCGACGGCGAGCGTCAGGACCGCGATAAGGGCGAAAGTGCGAGATTTCGCGAGCGTGCGCAGCGACAGGCGGAAGTCGGAAAGCATGAGTGAAGGGCTGCCGACAAAACCCGAGCCGTAGGGAAAGGTTACAGGGTTTTTGGAAGTGAGTCGTTGCGGTGCGCGCTACAGGCAGCAGGACCGCTCCGCTTCGCCTATTGAGCGAGGCGACGGAGACGGAGGGCGGCGGGATGGCGGTGTTTGGCGGGATGACGCACGGCGTGGCGGATGAGCCATTTTCTTTCGGGCGATGCGCCATCGAGCCAGCGTTCGCAGAGTTCGAATGCGAGCGCCGGGTGGTCCTTCGCGATGTCGCCGATGTGATTGGCGACGCTGCGACGCACGTAGAGCGATGGGTCGTCCTTCAGCGTTTCCAAGATGGGAAATGTGGGTCGAGGATCTTGGACGAAGGCGGGAATTCGTTGCGCCCAAGGCAGGCGTGGACGGGAGCCTTCGGAACAGAGGCGGCGCACGTGAGGGTCGGGATCTTGCGTCCACTCCAGCAGCTGGGCGAGCGTGCGTTCCGGCCAGCGGATGAGGAACGGGCGGATGGAAAATTCGCCGGTGAAGCGACGCGTGAGTTCGCGATGCGCGTGCATCGAAATCGCGAAAGGATCGATCCCGGCGTTGTGCTCGGGATCGAGGCCGTAGAGCGCCACGAACGAAACATGGGGGAGGAAGAAGAACACACCGAGGCCCCGGTCCGAAGTCGCTGAATCGGGCGGCGGTAGCGATCGCAACAGAACGGCGACGGCGTCCTCGTAGCGCGGCGGGAGATAGTGACGCAACACGCGGGCGAGATGGAGGCCGCGTTGCATGATCGAGAGCGAATCGAGTTCCTCGCGTGCCGCGCGGCGGAATTTGGCGGCGTCGAATTTGGGCCACGCGAGCGCGAGATTATGGGCGAGGCAGCGGATGGCGGCGTCGCCGAGCAGCGAGGTCAGGGAGCCGCCTTTTTCCATCGAAGCGGTGATCGAAGGAAAGCGAAGCTGCGCGGGCGCCACGGCTGCGAGTTGGGAGGAGAACGGACGACGGGAGGTTCGCGGAAGAAGGCAAGACATGGGGCGACGATAGGGCGTTGCGATGACAGCCTTGTGTCAGGAGCGGTGTTGGCGAGAGTCGAGGCATGTTACCCCACAAGCTTGCCCTGCTGTGTCTGGTTTCCGGGTTGTGGTTGAGCCGCGCGGCGGTGGGAGCGGGCACCGAGGCGATTACGTTGCGAGAGGCGGCGGGGGATAGACTGGTGATCGGTTGTGCGGCGTCTGCGCTCGATCTGCAGAATGCGCCGCTGGTGGCGTTGATCAGCGAACAGTTCAGCGCGTTGACAGCGCACCGCGACATGATGCCGGCGCTGTTGGTGGACGACGAAGGGCGCTACACGTTTGAAGCGGGCGATGCGGTCGCGGCATTCGCGCAGGAAAATGGGATGGCGTTCTACGGGCACATGCTCGTTTGGCAGCACCTCACGCGAGCGTGGTTCTACGAGGACAAGGACGGAAAGCCGCTGCCGCGTGAGCAGGCGCTGGCGAACATGAAAGGGTTCATCCGGACGGTGGTGCGCCACTACAAAGGAAAAGTGAAATCCTGGGATGTGGTGAACGAGGCGATCAGCGATGACGAAGGCGAGTATCTGCGGGATATTCCGGCGAGGCGCGCGATCGGGGATGATTTCATTCTGAAGGCATTCGAGTTTGCGCACGAAGCGGATCCGGACGCGGAGCTGTATTATAACGATTACAATATCGAACTGCCGGCGAAGCGGGCGAAGACGTTGCGGCTGCTGCGGGAGTTGCGGGCGGCGGGTGCGCGCGTCGACGCGGTTGGAATCCAGGGACACTGGATGCTCGATTCCAACCAGCCGAAGGTTCACGTGATCACGGATGCGATCCGCGAGTTTCATGCGGCGGGGTTTCGGGTGATGGTGACCGAACTCGATGTCGATGTGCTGCCGCGAACCGTGAGCGGCGCGAATATGGAGACGGTGGAGCATGGGCCGAATCCGTATCCGGATGCGCTGCCGGACGACGTGCAGGAGCAGCTTGCGCGGCGTTACGCGGAGATCTTCGATGCGATTCTCGAACCTGGTGTGGTGGAGATGATCACGTTCTGGGGATCGCACGATGGACGATCGTGGTTGAACTATTTTCCGGTGAAGAACCGGACCAATCATGCCTTGCTGTTCGATCGTTCGCTCAAGCCGAAGCCCGCTTACTTTGCGGTGATCGATTCGTTGGTGCGAGCGAGAGATCGGTCGGCCAAGCCATGAGGCACGTTGGCAGGGATCGGAGCGAGAGGAACCAGGGCGACTAAGGGAAAACCTGTGTTGCCGGTAAAATAAGCGAACCGGGCTGACACTCGCGCCCGCGGTAGAAGTCTCGGAGGCCATCCAAGCTTCCGTGTCCATGTTTCGTTCCAACATCTCGTCGGGGAGGGTGCCGCTTCGCATCCGGCTGGATCGTGCGATCACGGTGCGCGCGCTGGCGATTATCGGTGTGGTGTTATTCCACGCGTTTACGGTGCCGTTCGGGGGGCGGGAGGCAGCCGCGGCAACGTGGCTGGATCAGAGTTTGGTCAGCGCGTTGTTGGCGGCACTGCCGCGGGTCGAGCAGTTCGTGATCATCTTTTTCATGGTGGCGGGCTATTTCGGGTATCGCGCCTATCAACGTTCGCGTCTGACGGAGAGCCGGCGGTCGCGGCGGACGTTCGTGAAATTTTTCCTGTGGCGCCGGTTCTGGCGGTTGGTGCCGGTCTTTTGGGTCGCGCTGCTGTTTTCATATTTCGTGAGCTACAGCGAACCCTTCAGCTGGGACGGACTGAGGAAGCTGGCGGTGAATGCTTCGCTGCTGAAAACGCTGTGGCCCGGCTACTTCTTCTCGATCAATCACGCGCACTGGTATGTCGCGGTGCAGTGGCAGCTGGATCTCTTGTATCCATTTTTCCTGTTCATGGTCGCGCGGCGATCCGCGGGTTTTGCGGTGGCGGTGGCGTGGATCGTATCGATGACGTTCATGTTCGTGGTGCCGCAGTTCACGGATGCGGCGTATCTGCGATATTTTCCGCTGCGCTGGTGGGCGGAGTGGTCGCTGGGCGTTTATCTGGCGGACCGGCATCTGGCGGGCGTGCGAGTTTTTCCGCGTCCGGGATGGATCATGTTTGCCGCGGCGGTGGCGCTGGTGGCGGCGCGGGCCCAAGGGATGCAGTTCATCGAGTGGCTCGCGATTCGCGTGCTGATGGGCGCGGCGTTCGAAGCGATGCTGCTCTCGCGCACGCGTCGTTTCGAGATCGAGCGGCGGTTGGCGCCGATCGGGCTCGTGAGTTACTCGCTTTATTTGCTGCACATTCCGGTGCAGCAACTGGTGGTGCGCGGGTGGCGGTGGGCCGGTGGAGACTTCAGCACGGGGTTCGGGTGGTGCGCGTTCGTGGTCGTGAGCGGACTTTGTGCGCTGGCGCTGGCGCGGGTGTGCACGGAGCAGGTTGAAAACCGGTTTGCGGCGTTCGGGAATCGCTTGTGGCGGAGGAGCGCAACGATTCAGCGCTGGGCCGATATGCGCGGCGTGGGCGCGAGCGCGGCACGTCGTTCGAGTGTGGACGAGGTGGAGGCCGGCGCGGCGGTGCGTTGAACGCGTTCAGCAACGACCGGTTTCGAGCTGCGCGGCCCACCCAGGCCAACCGGCGGCACGCGCGGTCGCGGCGGCAGCGTTCCAATCGTAAGCGACTGCATGAAACACGATGTGCCACTCGCCGGCTTCGCGATGAGCGGTGGCATAGCGGGCGTGCGGGCTTCCGGCCTCGATGACGTGCGGAGTGGGAGTTTCGTCTTCGTAGGCAGGAAGACCGACGCTGCCGGGATTTACGATCGTGCGGCCATCGGGCAGGCGCACGAGCCGTTGCAGATGCGTGTGGCCACAAAGCACGAGCGACGCGTTGAGGGGTCCGAGTTTTGCCGAGATGTCGGCGGGCGAGGCGAGCGTGGTGGCACGGCCTGCGATGGTTTCGAGGAAGTAGTCTTCGTCGCTGTGCGGCGTGGCGTGAAAGGCGACCCAGTCGTCGCGCTCGACGAGCGGGGGAAGCTCGTGCAGCCAGCGGAGCGCGTCCGGATTGAGCCGCTCGCGGCCGAAAGCGGCCGAACCGCGGACGTGAGGTCCGCCTTCGCCGGTCATCCGGTCGCCGTTGCCGCGCACGTGAACGGCGCCACTGGCGCGAAGGAGTTGGACGCAACGCGCGGGTTCGAGGGGGCCGTTGGCGTTGTCGCCGAGGTTAACGATGGTTTTTGAACCGAGGCGGGCGATATCCGCGAGCACGGCTTCGAGGGCGCGAGCGTTGCCATGCACGTCGGCGATGATCGCGATCTCGGGTGCGTTCACGAGGGGATGGCAACGGTGGGGCGATGACGCAGCAAGCTCTTCGTGGCGAGCGGCGAGAAACAGCAACGCGAGCTTGAGCGACGCGTCGAAGGTGGCGGTAATCGCGGCGATCATGGCGCGTCGACGTCGCACTTCCTCCCGCTCGCGTAGAACCCGCCTGCCTCTGCCGGCGCGGTGGTTGTTGTATCTGAACGTTGCGATCGCGGCGGTCGTGGGCGGCTGGTATTTCCTGCAACCGGCGGAACGGCAGAGTGAGGTTCGGCGGCTGGTGGCGACGGCGTGGGCGCGCGACAAAGGCGTGTCGGCGGTCGATGTCGCGACCGACATCTGGCAGCTTTATTATGCGAACCCGGCGAGCGGGCGGATTGCGGCGGGTGACAAGACGCATCTTTACGGCGGGACGCCGCGCACTCCATCGGGGGCAGAGGCGGCGTTTCTGCGGGTGTTGGTGAATCGAGGATTTGTGGTGGGCTACAACGAGGCGCGCGGAAATCCAGCGTGGGCAGCGTATCGGGTGCGGGATCTGGCGAAGCTGCCGTCGACACCGCCGCGGCCGGAACGGTTTTCCGTGGATCGGCGCACTGCTGCGCGCGTGGATCCGGATGTTTACACGGGCAGTGGATATGACCGCGGGCATCTTGCGCCGAATTATGCGATTGCCACGAGGCATGGACGCGACGCGCAGGAGGAAACGTTTCTGATGTCGAACATCACGCCGCAACGGCACGCGTTGAACGCAGGCGTGTGGAAGCAGTTGGAGATGAAGATCGCGACCAGCTACCCCGCGCGCTACGAGGAAGTGTGGGCGATTGCGGGGCCGATCTTTGGCGAAAGGCCGAAGGAGCTGCGCGGCGTGGTGCAAGTGCCGGAGGCGTTTTTCCTGATCGTGGTGGACGAGCACGAAGGGAAGTTGCGGACGCTGGCGTTTATCGTGCCGCAGGATGCTTCGTCGGAGATGTCAGCGGACCGCTATTTAGCCTCGATCGACGAAATAGAGCGGCGCACCCAATTGGATTTTCTGCCCGATCTCGACGATGCGACGGAGGCCGAAGTGGAGCGCGTCGTGGCGGCGCGGGTTTGGTAGCGAGGTGGGAAGCGGCATTGCGCTTGGCGGTGGCGGAGGCATGTTGCGGCATCCCCACACCTCATGAATTGTTCACGGAAGATTTTGGTTTCCTCGATTGCGTTGGCGATGGCCGCAGCGGCGAACGCGCAGTTTTTCGATTCCTTCGATGGAGCGAAGATCAATGGTTGGTTCACGATGAGCGGCGATGGGGTCGCGAAGATCGAGTTTGTGCCGCGTGATGGGTTCGCGCGTATGCAGATCGATGGCACGGCCGACCGGCACAATGTGTGGTGGACGCTGATCAAGCGGGATGTGTCGAGCCTCGTCGATTTGAAGCAGTTGGAGGATCCGGCGTATGAGTTGCGCGTTGAGGCGAGGGTTCGTGTGAGTCACGCGCCACGGCGGCTGAACTTCATGGTGAACACGCAACGCACGACGGATTTTCACCAGCACCTGCGTGAATACGACATTCCCGACACGGACGGATGGCATACGATCAGCATGACGACGCGAGATCTCGATGCGCGGCCGGGCGATACGCTGTTTGTGCAGCTGGCGGCGACGGATTGGGGGCCGGGCAAGTATCACGTGGACGTGGATTACTATCGTGCGGATGTCGTGCGGCGGGAAGGAGCGAAGCCGGACGTGGGTGAGCCGCTGATCTATCATCCGCCGGTCGGCGATGTGGCGAAGTTCGCGCATCACGTGAACGCGACGCAGGACAGCGTGATCGATTCGGATTTCCCGGACGTGAATTTCAACGACTGGCAGGTGGAAGATCGAGATAGAGCGGTTCGCATTCTCGCGATTGGGGGAACGCAAGCGGCGGTGTTGCGGTGGGATTTGGAGGCGTTTCGAGGCGCGAAACTCGAGGGAGCGGGGGTGTTGGAAGTGACGACCTGGGCGGCGCCGCGCGGTGGAAGTTACGTGCAGGCATATGGCGAGGACTTGGGGGTGGAGTTTGGGAAAATCCGGGTGTTCGAAATCCTGGCGGGAAATCCGGCGTGGGAGCAGGAGGCGGTCACGTATCGGAATATCTTGGACGGGCAGAACCCGGCGGACGTGTTTAACGGCCAGACGACGATCGACCTGGATTTGGCGGCGAAGCGTGGAGAGAAGACGTATCTGACGTTGCCGCGGCCGGTGATGCAGCGGCTGATCGATGGCCGGACGAAGGGTCTGGTGATTCGACCGCTGGGCGCGATGGCGGCGTCGATCTATGCGTCCGAAAGCGGCGAGACGGCGCCCAAGCTGCATTTCACGACGAGGCGGTGAGGATTGCTCGAGCGGTTCAGACGCTCACGCTTGGCAAAGTGTGGAGCGTGCTTAGCCTCCGCGAAAACTCAGACCCCAAACCTCATGAATCGACGCACCTTTTTGAAGTCCTCGCTCGCGGCGAGCGCAGCAACGTTGTTGGCCGGCAACCGGCTTGCGGGGCAGGCCGCGAACTCAGCGGGTGGCGCGACGGGCCAGTTTCAACTCGGGTATGCGCCGCATCCGGGCATGTTCAAGGAGCTGGGGGGCGCGAATGTGATCGACCAGATCAAGTTCGCGTCGGACCAAGGCTTCACGGCGTGGGAGGACAATGGGATGCCGGGGCGGTCGCCGGCGGAGCAGGAGGAAATCGGGCGTGTCCTCGCTGAGCGAAAGATGCAAATGGGCGTGTTTGTCGCGTATGCCAATTTCACGGATCCCGTCTTCGTGACGACGGACGCCGGAAGGCAGGAGGAGATCCTGCGGCAGATGCGGAATGCGGTGGACGTGGCAAAACGCTGCGGAGCGAAGTGGATGACCGTCGTGCCTGGATCGGTGCATCAGCAGACGAAGGAGTATGGCGACTGGAATCGTTATGGCGGACCGCGGCTGGCGGAAGGGTATCAGACGGCGAATGCGATCGCGCTGCTGCGGCGATGCGCGGAGATTCTCGAACCGCACGGACTCGTGATGGTGCTGGAGCCGTTGAATTGGTATGCGAACCACGGCGGGACGTTTTTGCAGAAGTCCGACCAGGCCTACGCGCTCTGCAAGGCGGTCGATAGTCCCGCGTGCAAGATCTTGTTCGATATTTACCACCAGCAGATCTCAGAGGGGAATCTGATCCCGAACATCGATCGCTGCTGGGATGAGATCGCGTATTTTCAATCTGGAGACAATCCGGGGCGAAAGGAGCCGGGCACGGGCGAGATCAACTATCGGAATGTTTTTGGTCACTTGAAGAAGAAGGGATTCGCCGGCGTGGTGGGGATGGAGCACGGGAATTCCATGCCGGGCGCCGATGGAGAACGCGCGGTGATTCGGGCTTATCGCGAAGTGGATCAGGCGTGAACAGGTTCGGCGGAAGGGTCGGACAAACCACGAGTTTATCAGCAGCGCAGCGCCGAGCCCTTAGGATTCGTAACGGTGGCAGCGACGGTGAAGCGCTCACTGGATTCTTCGCTTCGCTCAGAATGACCTTCCGTGTGTTCGGGGGGGGGAGCCTGCTTGCAGGCGATGTTCTCGTTCAAACGCGAAACATCGTCCGCAAGCGGGCTCCTACAACGGCGACAGTTCTACTCGAGATCAGGGAGAGGGACGTTCGGTCAGCGGCTCAGCGGAAGCGGGCGACGAACAGCGGGGCGTAGGCGCGGCGATGATGCCACGCGAGCGCGAGGGTGAGCGCGGTGAAAACCAGCGCGGGCGGAAGACCTGATGGCTCCAGCATGAGGTGGAAAAGGACGCTGTTGACGAGGAAAGGCGCGAGGAGGATGAGCGCGAGCGGCACGAAGCGATTGAGCAGGAGCAGCGTGCCGACGAGCAGTTGCGTGACACCGATGAGCGGCATCATGTAGCCGGACTCCACGAGCGCTCCGGCGAACGCGACGGCGCCGTCGGGAAGGGGAGTAGGCGGCGGCGGGATGAAGTTGAAGAATGAGTTCAGCCCGAAAATGATCATCGGCAATCCGAGGAGGATGCGGCCGAGGATGGGCAGGTAGCGGACAAAACCGCGCGAGGCGGATCGAGCGGCGGAGGGGGCGGTGGTGGTGAGGCTCATGGCGGGCGGGGGGTGTGTTCGTTGTTTAAACGAACGGTGCGTCCGGTTTTGGACACGCCATGCGAATTTCGTGATACCGAGACGGCTCAATCCGAACTCATGCAGATGCGGGACCAGGAATGAACACGAATGGACACGAAGCCGCGGGAGGACGTGCGGGTGTCATCGTGTCCAATCGTGGATTAACCGAATGGATCGACTCAGGCTGCGGGCGCGGAGAACTGCCACGGGAGCGCGCCGGTGATCACGCGATCACGATAGGAGACCGTCAATTTATCGTCGGAGGGCGTGAACGCGACGCCGTCGAGGAAGTTGAGCCAGCCGATGTCCTCGTGGCGCAACGTGCAGAGGAGTTCGCGCAGGATGAGGATGTTCCAGTCGTGCGAGACGTGGAGGTCGAGGCGGCGTCCGCGGGAGCAGGGTTCGCGCAGGCGTTGGAGCAGGTAGTTAAGCTTTTCGTTGGCGAGTTCGACAGCGGTGAGCATCACGCTGCGCGGAACCTGACCGTTGAGCCAGAGGCGCACCATGTGTTCGCCGTGCTGGATGGCGAGTCGGCCGGCTTCGTTGAGGTCGAAGATGTAGCCCGCGCCGAGCGTTTCTTCGGGACCGGCGATTTCGCCGGAAAGTCCGATTTTCGTCGCGCCGCGGAGAATGGCTTCGGCGGTTTGCTGGCAACGTTTCACGGGACTGTGAAAGAGGCGGAGGCAGTCGAAGCCCTCGAGGCGCGCGCCGAAGGCTTCGGCGTCGGCGATGCCTTGAGGCGTCAGTTCGGCGAGATGAGGTTCGGCCTGATTTGTGATGGGGAAACGCGCAGCGTGCCGCAGGATGACGGCGGCGGGAAGGCCGGCCGGGAGCGTGCGCAATGTTTCGAGGAGTTCGTTTCCGTGCATGCTCCGAAAGAGGACAGCGTTCGGGGTCGGGGCAAGCTCGAGGGCGAGACTCGAAGGATTGGGGCCGGCGACATGAGGAGTTGGGCGAGCGCCTGAACGGCGCGGGCGTGGCGCGACGGCGGGGTCGGAGACCCCGCCCTACAAAAGGCACAGGATTTTAACGGGTTCACCTTGGGCTCCGTTGCGGTGATGCGGCGGAGGGAAAGGTTCGCGAGATGAGTGTCGTTGCCCGCGGACCCGGAGCGGTGTTGTTGCTCGGTTTGATGTTGGCGGATGTCGCTGCGGCGGGGGATGCGACGACGCTGCAATCGTGGTGGGCGCGTTCGCCGGATGGGCGGCAGGAAGCGATTGTTGAACTCGCGGAAGGTCGGTTGACGTATCGGCTCGAGCGACGCGACGGCGATGCGGTGAAGCCGGTCTTGGCGGCGTCGCCGCTGGGTCTGAACACGGATGCGGGGCGGTTCAGCGAGGAACTGAAGGTGGTGTCGGCGACGGAGCCGAAAGTCGTGGAGCAAAACTACACGATGTGGACGGGGAAACAGCTGCAGTTGCGCGACCGGCACACGGCGATGGCGGTGACGGTGGAGAATGCAAAGAACGCGCGGATGACGGTGGAATTTCGCGTGTATGATGACGGGCTGGCGTTTCGCTATGGGTTGAGGGAACTGCCGAAAAAAGAGGTGCGCGTGGTGGGCGAGGCGACGGGTTTCAAGTTTGCGAGCGGAGGGAAAGTTTGGATGCAGCCCTATTCGCAGATCGCGACGTGGTCGCCGGCGTATGAGGAGTATTTCACGAATGGCGCTCCGCTCGGCGAACCGGCTCCGTGGCGCGAAGGTTGGGCGCTGCCGGGATTGTTCGAAACGGACGGCGGGTGGGTGTTGTTGACGGAGGCGGATTTGGACGGGCGCTATGCGGGCTCGCACCTCGATGCGACGGTGAAGGATCGGACGTATACGCTGCGCTTCGATTTGGCCGAAACGGCGAACGGAATCGGCGTGGCGGAGCCGACGATCGGGCTGCCGTGGGCGGGACCGTGGCGCGTGGTGATCTCGGGAATTTCGCCGGGAGCGGTGTTGGAATCGAATCTGGGGCATCACGTGAGTCGTGCGCCGGCGAAGCGCGATTGGTCGTGGGTGAAACCTGGACGCGCGACGTGGAGTTGGTGGTCGGACCATTCGAGTCCGAGAGATTTCAACAAGATCACGCCCTTCATCGATCTCGCGGCGAAGTGGGGCTGGGAGTATTCGCTCGTCGATGCGAACTGGAATGTGATGGCGAACGGCGACATCGAGAAGCTGGTCGCTTATGCGAAAGGAAAGAACGTTGGACTGTTGCTCTGGTATAACTCGGGCGGAGAGCACACGGATATCACGGAGCAGCCGCGGCATCGGTTGATCGAGCGCGAGTCACGTCGGGCGGAGTTCGCGAGGTTGCAGAAGCTGGGGGTGAAAGGCGTGAAAGTGGATTTCTTCCAGAGCGACAAGCAGTGGATGATTCAGCATTATCTAGGGATTCTCGAGGATGCGGCGGAGTTTCAGCTGCTGGTGAATTTTCACGGCTGCACGATTCCGCGGGGCTGGCAGCGGACGTATCCAAATCTCATGACAATGGAGGCGGTGCGAGGCGCGGAGATTTACAGCTGTTGCGAGGATTATGGGCCGGCAGCGATCTGGCAGAACACGGTGCTGCCGTTCACGCGGAATGTGATCGGCTCGATGGATTACACGCCGGTGACCTTCACGGATCAGAAGATTCCACATCAAACGACGTTCGCGCATGAGCTCGCGTTGTCGGTGGTGTTCGAGTCGGGCATCCAGCATTTCGCGGATGCGGTGCGCGGCTACGAGCAACTGCCGGATTATGCGCAAGAGTGGATGAAGAGCGTTCCCACGGTGTGGGATGAAACGCGGTATGTGGCGGGTTACCCGGGGAAATTGGCCGTGGTGGCGCGGCGGAAAGGCGATGTGTGGCGCATTGCGGGAATCGAAGGAGAAGATAAGGCGAAAACGGTGACGGTGGAGCTGCCATTCCTGGAGGCCGGAAGCTACTCGGTGGAGGTGATCGCGGATGGGAATGACGATCGTTCGTTCAGTCGGACGGTGAAGACGATCAAGGGGGGAGAACCGTTCGAGGTGTCGCTGCGCGCGGCAGGCGGCTTTGTGGCGAAGGTGACGCGCGAGTGAGGGAGAGATGACGATGAGAACTTCAAAGTTTCACGCGTTGCTCTGGATTGTTGCACTTTGGGCGGTGCCCGGAAGTGCGGCGGTTTCCGATGTGATTGTCGAAGAAAACAAGAAACCGGGGACGCGGGATTGGCTGCTGACGAAAGTCGATGCCGTGCTCGTGCAGAAAGCGCCGGACGGCGGAGATCAGCCGCATTTTCCGCGGAGCACGCGGATCGAAGGTTATGCGTCGAAGACGAGTTATCGAGCGGGCGAGATGGTTAAGTTTCATCTCAGCGCGACGCCGGCGACGGACGTGAAGATCGAGATCTATCGGATGGGATATTATCAGGGTCACGGCGGACGTCTCGTGCATACGATCGGGAACGTGGCGGTGAAGCCGCAGGCGACGCCGGAAGATGGAGAGCGGAATTTGCGCGAGTGCGAGTGGCCAGTAGCGCACGAGTTGACGGTCCCGCGCGACTGGGTGAGCGGCGTGCATCTCGCGAAGCTGACGCGCGCCGACAATGGGTTTCAGGCGTATGTGATCTTTGTGGTGAAGGACGACCGGCGGGCGGACTTCAACTTCCAGGTGTCGGACATGACGTGGCAGGCTTACAATCGCTGGCCGGCGTGGCGGTCGCTTTACGATTTTCAGGGGAAGCTTTGGGTGACGTCGGGCGGTGACATCGTGAGTTTCGACCGGCCCTATTCGTTTTTCTATAATTTGCTGCCGTCGGGGGCGAACGAGCTGACGAATGGATCGGGAGAGTTTCTGCTGTGGGAGCATCCGCTGGCGTTCTGGATGGAGCAGCAAGGCTACGATGTGACGTATAGTTCAACTTTGGATACGCACGCAGAGCCGGATGGGTTGTTGCGAACGAAGGCGTTTTTGTCGGTTGGCCATGACGAGTATTGGACGCGGCAGATGTATGACAACGTGAGTCGGGCGCGCGACGCGGGCGTGAATCTGCTTTTCCTGTCGGGCAACGCGGTCGACGGAGAGGTGTTTCTCACGGCGAGCACAGACGGCCGCCCGAATCGGATCATGGGTCGGTCGAAATGGTTTTTGGACGAGCACAAGCTGATGGGGGCATCGTCGTATGGCGTGGGGCTCGGCGATTGGGTCGTGAGCGAGCCGGAGCACTGGCTTTACGAAGGGACGGGCATGAAGGAAGGCGACACGATCAAAGGACTCGTGGGCTGGGAGTATCACGGCCCGCCGTTGAAGGAGGATCCGACCCTCGTGGTGGTGTCGCGGGGGAAGTTCACGGATTTCCGCTGGGAAGCGGAGTCGACGCATGCGGCGACATTCTATGACGGGCCGAAAGGGAATTTCGTGTTTAATGCGGGAACGTGTTGGTGGAGCATGCCGCTGGCGCGTCCGCCGGGTTCGCGGAATCCACCCGACGCGGATTTCAGCAAGGTGGATGAACGCGTGCGGCGGATGACGAGGAACCTGTTCGAGCGCGTGCTCCGGAGCGACGAACCGGCGCGATGAAACGATTTTGGCAGTTGTGGATGTGCCTGGGCCTGATGGCGGCGAGTGGTTTCGGCGCGAGTGCGAACCGGATCGTTGAAGAGAATGAGAAACCCGGCACGCGCGAGTGGGTGCTGACGAAGGTGGATTTGGTGGTCGAGCCGACGGATCCGTTGGGACAGGACCAGCCGCATTATGTGCGGAGCAAGAAGATCGAGGGATATGCGTCGCAGACGAGTTATGCGGCGGGTGAGACGGTGAAGCTCTTCGTGAGCACGGATCCGGCGAGCGATTTCACGATCGAGGTGTATCGAATGGGCTACTACGGCGGCGACGGAGGGCGGCACGTGCATGCGTCGGGACGGTTGAAGGGGAAGGCGCAGCCGACGCCGGAGGACGGAGAGCGGAATCTACGTGAATGTCGGTGGGAGGTGTCGCACGAGTTTGTGGTGCCGGAGGAGTGGTTGAGCGGGGTGTATCTGGCGAAGCTCACGCGGGCGGCGGATGGTTTTCAGGCGTATGCAATCTTCGTGGTGAAGGATGAGAGGAACGCGGATTTCAATTTCCAGGTGTCGGACATGACCTGGCAGGCCTACAACCGCTGGCCGGCGTGGCGGTCGCTGTATGATTTCGAGGACCAGCTGTGGATTGGGTCGGGGGGCAACGCCATCAGCTTCGATCAGCCGTATGGGTTCTTTTTCAATCTACTGCCGACGAAGCTGCATCCGCTGACGAATGGGAGCGGGGAGTTTTTGTTGTGGGAGTTTCCGCTGGCGATGTGGATGGAGCAGCACGGCTACGACGTGACGTATAGTTCGAATGTGGATACGCACGCGGACGCGGAGGGGGTGTTGCGGACGAAAGCGTTCTTGTCGGTGGGGCACCACGAGTATTGGACGCGGCAGATGTTCGAGAACGTAAGCCGCGCGCGAGACGAAGGCGTGAACGTGCTGTTTTTGTCGGGCAACTCGGTGAGCGGAGAGGTTTTTCTCACGACGAGTATCGACGGGCAGGCGAATCGCGTGATGGGAAGAACGCGGAAGTTCAATGACGAGCATGAGTTGATCGGCGCGACGTCGTATGGCGTGGGGCTGGGCGACTGGATCGTGACGGCGCCGGAGCACTGGATCTACGAAGGCACGGGATTGAAAGGCGGCGAGGCGATTCCGAATTTGATCGGTTGGGAGTTTCACGGACCGCCGTTGCGTGAGGATCCGACGCTGGTGGTGTTGGGTGAGGCGAAGTTTCGGAGCGATCGGGAGAAACCGCGGCGGACGCATGCGGCGACGATCTACGACGGGCCGAAGGGAAACTTCGTGTTCAACGCGGGGACGTGTTGGTGGGCGATGCCGCTGACCACGCATCCGGCGTTTCAGAATCCGCCAGATGTGGATTTCAGCGAGCCGGACGAGCGCGTGCGGCGGATGACGAGGAATTTGTTCGAGCGCGCGAGCGGGAGCGAGGGGGCGGAAGGTCCATGAGCGGCTCGGCGGGGACGCCTCGCCCTACCTTTTATGAAGACATGCAGATTATGGATGGGGTTTTTAGCGGGTGCGGGAGTTTTGTGGGGCGCGGAGGAATTGCCGGAGGGCGTGGCGCCGGGGCAGACGGGTGGGAATGAGAAGGAGTCGCCGCCGGAGTTGATCGATCTCGGCGAGGAACCGCCCAAGAAAATCATCGGGCACACGGCGCATTACGACTCATCGGGGCGATTGTTGGCGTGGCACACGCCGGAGGTGCCGGGCGCGGCGTATGATCACGTGGTGAAGTTGGCATCGGTGTTTGTGAAAGATGGGGTGCCGAACGATCCCGAGACGGGGCTGCCGATCTATTTTGTGTCGTGTTCGTTCAACGGGCCGCAGTTCAGCAACGAGGCGGATTTCAAGGCGGGGAAAACGTGGGACGATTGGATGAACAATCCAGCGTGTTTCTTTGCGGGAGCGGTGCAGAGCCTCGCGGTGGATTTCCACGGTTATACGGGAGAGCGCGCTTACATCGACATCGTGGGGGGAATGTTGGATCACCAGCTGAAGTTCGGCACGACGCCGGCGGGCTGGCCGTGGGAGAAGGTGCCGTATGCGAGCGCGGATCCGGGCAATCCGGTGTATGAAGGCGCGACGCGCTGGGAGAATGCGGGGATGCGCGGCGATGGGTTGCACGGAATCGAACCGGACAAGCTGGGGGAGTTGGGCGTGGGGTATTTCAAATTTTATCAGTTGACGGAGGAGGCGAAGTTTCTCGAGGCGGCCTTGCACTGTGCGGATGCGCTGGCGAAGCACGTGAAAGACACGCGAATCAAAGGAGACGATCTCTCGGACGCGCAGGCACATCGGTCGCCCTGGCCTTATCGGGTGAATGCGCGGACCGGCGTAGTGATCGATGAATACACGGCGAACGTGGTGGAGCCGATTCGGCTTTTCGACGAACTGCTGCGACGGAGCGATCGGTTGAAGCTGAGCGGTGAACGCGAGAAGGCGTATCGCCGGGCGCATGATCTCGCGATGAACTGGCTGCTGTCGAAAAGCGGGCCCTTTATCACGGGCGTGTGGAATGGTTATTTCGAAGATGTGCCCTCGGATCCGAAACTCGGCAATCGGGTGCAGAACATTCCGATGGAGACGGTGCGGCATTTGTTGAAGCAGCCGCCGAAAGGGTTGGACGTGGAGCGGCATGCGCTGGCGCAGCTGGCGTATGTGAAGTCGGCGTTTGGCGAACCGGGGGAGCCCTCGATCAATGAACAGTCGTGGTGTTATGTGCCGATGGGCAGTCACACGGCGCGTTATGCATCGGTGCAAGCGATGATGTATGAGCGCACCGGCAACGAGTGGCACAAGCGCGAGGCGGAGGAGCATTTCAACTGGGCGACGTATTGCACGGCGACGAATGGCGTGGTGTCGGTGGGACCGCGGTGGGAGGGGACGTGGTGGAGCGATGGATACGGGGATTACATCAAACATTTCTTCGAAGGCATGGCGGCGGTGCCGGAGTGGGCGCCGGCGAACGAGAATCACCTGCTGCGGTCGAGTTCGGTCGTGCAGACGATCCGTTACGAGCCGGCGACGATCGCGTATCGGGCGTTTGACGAAAGCGGCGTGGAGCGGCTGCGGTTGGCGTCGAAGCCGAAGCAGGTGAAAAGCGGTGGTCGGGAATTGCGGGAAGGAGACGGCTGGACGTGGCGAGCGTTGGGCGCGGGCGGCGTGCTCGATGTGCGGCGGGACGGTCAGCGCGATGTGATGATTGCGCTGTAGTTCGGTGGTAAGGTGAACGGTCGTGGGGGCCGGCGAGGCGTTGGCCCTGACTGTCTTAAGTTTGCGCGGCGTGGGTCGGGGCGCTTAGCTCCGGCCGCCGATGAAGAAAATCGAGACCGATCGTCCGCGCGTGCCCTGGAGCTGGGCGGCGTGGATGACGGGGCCGTGGCTGGCGCTGTATTATATCGACAATTTGAGCGATGGCGGCCCGCTGACGTTCACGATTCGGCGGTTTGTCGACAGCCCCGTGCTGATCGGGCTGCTGGCGAGTGTGAACGTGGCTTTCAATTTCACGGTGGGCGTGACGGCGAGTTATGCGAGCGACCGGATCTGGACGCGGTGGGGGCGCCGGCGGCCCTTCCTGATCGTGGGCTGGATCGGTGCGGCGATGATGATGTTTTTCGTGCCGTTAACGCCGAACGTTTGGGCGCTCGTGGCGGTGCTGTTGGCGCTGCAGTTTTTTACGGACGTAGCGAAGCCGCTGGAGCCGCTCTACAACGAGGTGGTGCCGCCGTCGCAACGCGGCCGGGCGGGAACGATGCGCAACATTGGCCAGCAACTGATGGGGCTTTTCTTTTTCGGGGTGATGATGGCGCAGTTCGATGCGGTGCACGAGTTGTCGCTGTTTGGTCGAGTGTGGCGCTTGAGCGGTGAGACGGCGGTGTTTTGGACGGGAGGGCTGTTGACGCTGGGGATGGCGGTGTTTCTCGCGTTGGGTGTGAAGGAGAATCGGCCGTCGGTGGAGGAGCCGGGGCGGGATTTGGGCGTGCGGATGTTTCTGCGCGATGTGTTCGGCAAGCGGCAGTGGTGGATGGTGTATCTCTTGTATGCGACGCCGCTCGTCGCCGGGCCGACGGGCGGGAGTTTTTCCGTTTTGATGCAGACGGAGCAGTTGGGGTTTTCGAAGGCGGAGATGGGGTTCGCGGTATCGGTGGGGATGATTGTGATGGTCGTGTTGTTCGCGCCGTTGGCGGGATATTTGACGGATCACATGTCGCGAATGCGCCTGCTGCGGATCGGGATCGTGGGGCCGACGGTGGTGGAATTTTTCTTCTTCCTGCACGTGCGGTTTGTCGCGGATTATTCGATACCGCTGAGCACGTGGATTGCGTATGGGCTGATAGGGAGTGCCTTGAAGACCTGTGCGTATCTCGTGTGGGGCGCGCTGGTGTTCGACTATATCCCGCGCAATCGATTTGGGACGGTGAGTGCGGGGCTGGTGTTCGTGAGCGGGTTGGTGCCGTTCGTGTTGACGAATCTGTCGGGTTTGTGGGTCACCGGTTTCACGCAGGTGTTTGGGCCGGCCGGGGGCGGTGACTATGATTACTCGAGTCTCTATGTGATGCAGGTGGGCTTCGCGGCGGTCGCCCTGTGGATGACGTATTTCTTCGAGCGCGAGGAAAAGCGCGGACGGGTGCGTCCGCTGGGACGCGCAGAACTCGAAGGCGCGGCGTGAGTGCGACGCGTTATTCGGACGCAGCGGGCGGAGACGTTAGATCTCGACGGCGATGGAGCCGCCTTGCGGGAAGCGCAGCGGATCGCGACCGGGGATGATGATTTCGGTGGGGAGTCCGGCGGGGACTTCTGCGCGATAGTCGATCACGTTGCCGCGTCGGCGCCATTCGACGGTGATCGTGCCGGCGGGTGTGGGAGCGGAACCGCGCGCCCAGTCGAGACCATCGGTTTGTGGCGACAGGCGTGCGCCGGCCCAGCCGGGGGCGAGAGGACGAATGCCGAGGATCGTGATGATGTAGTCAATCGCGAGCCACGCAGACCAGGCGTGCGAATCGCTGCGGGCGGGATCGGGATATTCGGGCCACGTGGTGACGTGTTGCGTCAGATAGTGACGCCACGGGCGGAGGATGTAGGTGTGCCAGTCGCCGAAGCGCTGCACGCGATCGAGCGCGCGGGTGATGTAGAATGCCTGCATCGAACGCGCTTGCAGAAGAGAGTCGTCGGCGGCGAGACGCGGAGCAATGCGCGCCATTTGGGCGTCGGTGGCGATGCCGGCGTTGATGGCGGCGGCTTGGACGTGTTGAGAGAAACGCGGGTCGAGATTTTCTTTGTCTTCGCGGAAAAGCCCAGCGGACGCGTCCCACGCGTCGCGGCGGACGATGCCGGCGAGGCGGCGGCTCAATTCCATCCAGCGCAGAGCGTCTTCGGGAAAACCAGCTTGGCCGTGAATGCGGGCGGCGGAGTCGAGCGCTTCGACGAGGAGACAGGTGAGGTAAGTGGATCCGCCTTTCGCGACCGACGGCGGTTCGCCGTGCGGCCAGCCGGGGACGTCGTCGACCATGTTCCAGCCGCCGGTGATTCCGACAAAACCGTCGGCGCGCAGACGCGAACGGAAGAAGTGGAGAATGGAATCGGCAGCGACGAGCGCTTCGCGGACGAAGGGGAGGTCGTTGGTGCCGACCCAACGCCAGTAGTCCTCGAGCATGAGGATCCAATGCAGACAGAAATACGGAATCGTTTGCCGCGCGTATTGGCAGGGCACGCGCGAATCGAGCAGGCCGTCGGAGCGGATCGTATCGAGGAAGAGCCGGAGATTGCGTTTCGGGAGCAGGGTCTCGTTGCAAAGATGAAAACTGGCGAGCGCTTCGATGCGGGTGTCGGCGATGTAGCTGAGCTGTTCGTAGTAGGGGCTGTCGTCGTAGATTTCGTGAGCGCCCACTCGATAGGTGTGGAGGCTGATGTCGAAGAGGCGGCGCGAGTCCGAGTCGCTGGACGCGAATTGGGCGGTGAACTCCTGCGGGTGGACGCAAAGGCGATAGCGCGCATCGCGAACGGTGACAGGTTCGGGGCCGGGCAGGATTTCGATCTGCAGGTAACGAAACGCGCGCCAATAGAACGGTTCCCAGGCGTAGTCGTCGCCGCGAAGGATGATCGTGTCGCGATAGCCATGAGGCTCGTAACGCGTGAAGTCATCGCGGATCGCGCCCTTCTGCCATTCGCGCCGGCCTCGACTGTCGACCCATTCGCCGAGGGCTTCCGCATACATCACGCGAACCTCGCGACCGGCGCCCCCGGAGAAATCGATTTCGGGAAAGCCGGTGGCGTAGCGTTCGGTTTCGAGCAGGATCTTGCCGCCTTGGCCGGCGGCGAGCGACCAACCCTTGGGGGAGGCGCCGAAAGGATGATCCACCAGGCGGCGGTTTTCGATCGCGCGCGCGAAACGGGCGGGCGCTTCGAGCATGGCGGGGATGTCGCGCGGAACGAGCGTGCGAAGAGGCGCAACGCCCCAGGTCGCTCCCGTCGCGGCGGCGGGGCCCATGGAGATCGCGTCGATCCAGCGGAAGTCGTCGAAGTCGAGTCCGCGCCAGTTTGCCGGTTCGCGGCGGGTATCGAGGTGGTCCCAGTATCCGAGAAACTGATGCGCGTTGGAAATATACGGCGTGGTATCGGGCGTAAGCGCGTCGCTGACCCAGGCGCGCCAGCCCTTGGGCGTGTCGAGTTCGGGCAAGTCGTCGCTCTGGAAGAGAAAACCGGGAATGGGGGCATGAACCTCGCTGGCGGGAGAGTGTTCGCCGAACCAGCGGACCTCGGCGGTGAGGACGTTGCGGCCGAGGCGGAGCAGCGGGGCGAGATCGTAAGTTTCGAAATGATACCGCGCGAGCGAGCCCTTCGCGGGGCCGAATCCGACATGTTGGCCGTTCAACCAGAGCCGGTAGCGGCTGTCGGCGCTGACATGGACCCGCAGCGATCGGGTGTTCGCAGCGGCGTTGAAGACGCGCCGAAACAACCGGACGCTCAAGCCGGGACCGCCGCGTTCGGGTGTCCAAGCGTAGTGAGCACGCCAGGCGGGTGCGTCATGGAGGAGTTGAAGCGGCGCGGACATCGATCGAATTTCGGAGATCAAGAGCGTCCAATGCAATCGCGACGGCAAACCAGCGCGACGTGATCCCGTTTACACGGAACGCTGAAACGGTATTTTGGACTTAATTCACACCCCGATGGACGCCCGCCCCACGTTACAGGACATCGCCAAGCGCGCCGGAGTCGGCAAGGCGACGGTTTCCCTGGCCCTGCGCAACGACCCCAAGATTTCGGCTGCGACCCGGGAGCGAGTGCGCGCGGTCGCGGAGGAGTTGAAATATCGGCCGGATCCGGCGCTCGCGCGAATCGCGGCGCATCGCTGGCGGACACGGGAGCATCCGTCGGATGTGACGGTGGCGTTTGTGACGACGAATCATCCGTGGTCGCCGGAAGAGCCGCTGAAGGTGTTGCGAACGGGCGCAACGGAGCAGGGGGACCGGCTTGGATATCACGTCGAGCCCTTTCGCTTGGACAAGTTTCCTGGACCGGAACAGCTCGCGCGGGTGTTGTTTCATCGCGGGATCCGCGGCGTGATGGTGGGTCCGATTTTTAGAGAGGATCTGGCGGAGCGGTTTCCGTGGGGCGACTTCGTGGCGGTCGGGTGCAGCCTGGGTTATTATCAGCCGCCGGTGAACGTGGTTGTATCCGATTTTCACCACGCGATCGTGCGAGCATGGCGGGAGGCGGTGGATGCGGGATATCGGCGGATTGGCGTGGCGTTGCTGCGCGAACTGCAAGCGGTGGATCTTTTCGACAAAGTTTCGGCGGCGCTGTTTTGCCAGAAGCGGTTGTATCCGGAGCTCGAGGGAATTCCGGTGCAGCATTTTCCATTGGAGGATCGGACGGAGTTTCGGGCCTGGGTGCGGGAAACGAAGCCCGACGTGGTGCTCGGGTTCAACGACACGGTGCATTGGTGGCTGCGGGAGGCGGGAGCGCAGGTGCCGGAGGAGATCGCGTTTGTGAGCCTCGATACGGAGGCGGAGCGGAAGGACGATGGCACGCTGATTTCGGGGATGAATCCAGATTATGGATTCATCGGCAAAACAGCGCTCGGGCAATTGGACATTCTCCTGCGGACGAATCAGCAGGGAATTCCCGAGCGGCCGCTGACGGTGCATGTGCCCTCGGTGTGGGTGCACGGCGAGACGCTGCCGAAAAGAGAGGCGCGAAAAGTGACGGCGGCGGGGCGAACGACGAGAGCTCGGTAGATCAGGTAACGGGCGAAGCGTGCGCGGAGGTCAGGCGCGGAGATTGGCTCGGACGCGCTCGATGAGCCAGTCGGCGACCTGTTCGAAGTCGACGGCCGGCGGCTGGCGCGTCCATTGCTCGACGGAGTAGATGCCTTTGAAACCCGCGTTTTCGGCCATTTGCATGCACCGGTCGAAATCGAAGGAGGTGTGCTCGAGCGAGCCATCGGCGTGGACCTTGAATTCAGCGGCTTTGGCGGAAATCAGGTAGGCGTAGGGAAGGATCTTTTCCAGGGCGGCGTAGCGGGCGGCGTCGGAGTAGTTTCCGAAGTCGGGCAGCGTGTAGAAGTTTTCGGGGCCTGCTTCGGCGCGAAGGCGGAGGTGGACGTCGGGATCCATTTCGATGCCGAAGTGGTTTTCCGTGAGAAGCGGAAGGCCGCGCGACTTCGCGTGGGTGTTCACCTCGCGCAGTGACGCGATGCTGTGCTCGATGGGGCCATTGCCGGGATTGATGCGAATGGCGGACGAACGAAGGAAGGCGGCGGCATCGATCCAGCGTTTGGCTTCGTCGATGCTGGCGCGGCGCTTGTCGTCGTCGGGGTCGGCCAGGTTGTAGTTGGTGTCGACCTGGATGTTGATGAGCGTGGAACCGGCGGCGTCGAGGCGGGCGCGGAGTTCCTCGAGGTAGTCGCGATCGAGGGATTTGAAGTGATAGCTCCAGAATTCGAGTTGGGAGACGTTGAAGCGGTCGCGGTAGTAGCTCGGAACATCGAGCAGCGTGAGGTCGGGGCGAGCGGAGGCGTCCTTGGGCGCGGTTTGGGCGAAGCGGGTGCGGAAAAGAACGGTGCCCATGCCGATGCGCTGCATCGAGGAGTTGGATACGGCGGAGCGGAGAAGAGAGGGCGAAAGCCACGCGGTGAGGACAAGACCGGAGGTGCGAAAGAGGAAGGTGCGGCGGGTGAGGTGCATGGCGGAAGGAGAACGTTAGGAGTCGTCGCGAGGCAGGGCAAAAACGATGTAGCCGCCCTCGTCTTTGGTGCGGGTGGCGCCGATGCCGCTTTCGCGGGAGGCGCGTCCCCAGGTGAGCGGCGTGGTGGCGTTGACGACGAGGAAAGTGCGGCCGCCGGTTTCATACATCGCGGGCAGACCCTCGGTGCCGCAGCCGAGATCGGCGGACCAGAGGGTGCGGCCGGTTTCGACGTCGAAGGCGTAGAGGTGTCCGTCCTTGGCGGTGGAGAAAACGATGCCGGTCGACGTGACGATCATGCCATTGCGCTGAGCGCCCCGCGGCACGCCGGTGTTTTTACCGCCTTCGCGGGCGGCATGGAGATCCTGGCCGACGGGGACTTTCCATTTGATGGTGCCGGCATTGAGATCGTAGGCGACGAGATACGACCACGGCGGGCTCATGATGTAAGGGAAACCGAGGCCGTAGCCGGTGGTGTAGCGGATGCGCGGAGCGTCGACGTTTTCTGGATACGGACGCGCGGCCCAGCCGCGGAAAGTCGGAGGCGGAGCAGGTTCGGTCTTGTTGCCGAGAGCGCCGCCGGAAGCGACGACGGGGCCCGAGGGCAACGTGGGCGCGGCGGGCGTGTTGACGGCGGTGGTGGAAACAGTGAGCGAGCCGCCGAGAAACAGATAAAGGCTGCGGAGAGAGTTTTCGTCGATGTGAGCGAAACCGGGCATCTGGCCGCGACCGGCGGAGACGACGTGCTTAAACGTGGCGTAGTCGAGGCGTTCGCCGAGATCGAGGAGTGGAGGACCGAGGGAGCCGGCGCGATCGGGACCGTGGCAGGCGGCGCAGTTGGTTGCGTAGGTTTGTTGATCGCGTGCGGCGGTGTTGGGCGGGGCGACGCTGTCGCGCGACGGCGTGGTCTTGGCCTCTTCGAGTTTGTAGAACGAAGGAAAATCCTGGTTGAGGACGAAGACGAGGCCGCGATGCGGATCGGCGGCGGTGTTGCCCCAATTGGCGCCGCCCACGGCGCCGGGAACCCCGATGGTTTCGCGCTCCAGGGACGGTGGGAGGAAGAGGCCCTTGCCGGCAGCGTCGATGCGTTTGATCCAGTTGGCGCGCTCCTCGGGCGTGAGGAAAAGCGGAGTGAGGTCGTCGGAAGTGAAGGTTTGGCGGGAGAAAGGTGGGAGCGTGGAAAACGGTTGGGTGGGCCAGGCTTTTTCGCCGGGCACGTCGCTTGGTGGAACGGGACGTTCTTCGATGGGGAAGAGCGGTTCGCCGCTCACGCGATCGAAGACGAACATGAAGCCGTGTTTGGTGGCTTGGGCGACGGCATCGATTTTGCGGCCGTCGCGTTCGATGGTGATCAGTTGAGGTGCGGCGGTGGGGTCGTAGTCCCAGAGGTCGTGGTGAACGAATTGGAAGTGCCAAAGCCGCTGGCCGGTGCGGGCGTCGAGGGCAACGAGGCTGCTGCCGTAGAGATTCGAGCCGAGGCGGTCGGCGCCGTAGAAGTCGTAAGTGGGCGAACCGAGGGGGAGGTAAACGATGCCGCGATCGGCATCGAGGGTGAGTTCGCCCCATGCGTTCGCGCCGCCGGCGTATTTATAGGCGTCGCGCGGCCAGGTGTCGTAGCCGAACTCGCCGGGTTGCGGGATGGTGTGAAACGTCCAGACGAGTTCGCCGGTGCGAACATCGTAAGCACGCACGTGGCCGGGCGGCGAGACGTAGCCCTCGCCGGGAGAAGAGCCGAGGATGAGCAGATTTTCGAAAACGCGGCCGGGCGTGCTGGATTGCACGCGGCCGATGGTGGAAATATCGCGGCCGAGGCCGGCGCGGAGATCGACGGTGCCGTTTTCCCCGAAGGTGAGGATCGATTGGCCGGTGCGCGCGTCGATGGCCTGGAGGGTGTTGTCGATGCAGAAAAGAAGGCGGCGATCGGAACCGTCGGCGGATTGCCAGTAGTTGAGCCCGCGGCGGGTGAGCCCGCGCAGGTTGGCGTGTATCCAGATTTCGGATCCAGTCGCCGCGTCGAGGGCAACGAGCGAATGGTCCTTCGCGAGGACGAACATGACGTCGTCGACAACGATCGGGTTGAACTGGTAAGCGATGGCGTCGTCGGTGCGGTAGGTCCACGCGACTTCGAGACGAGAAACGTTGGCCGGTGTGATTTCGTCGGTGAGGACGAATTTCGACATGTCGGGTCCGCCGCCGTAGTCGCGCCAGGAGCGATGGGGATGGTGGGAGTGGCCGGCGAAAGCGGCGGAAACGGACGCGACGAGAGCGAGGATGAGGAGGAAGGCGGGGGCGTTTGCGCGGTGGGAGCACCGCGCCTCCATCGGTGAACGGAGGCGGCCGGTCATTGGGCGGGAGGAGTGGACTGCGCGCCGTCGGCGGGGACTTCGAGGCCGGCGGCCCAGACGATGCCGTTGAGGAGGAAACGGCGGTAATCGTCGTGCTGTTGAAGGTTCACGTGAAAATCCACGCCGCCCATGACGAAGCCGCGGCCGCCGTCGTCGCGCTGGTAGGCCCAGGAGACGACTTGAGGGCCGACCGGAGATTTGGCGGGCGTGCCGGTGAGGAGGTCGGTGCGGTTGGGATCGTTGGGCGGGAGAAAAAATCGGCAGAAGACCTCGTCGTGATAAGTCCACGGTTTGACGCCGCGGAGGATCGGGTGCTCGGGGGCGCGCGGGGTCATCGTCCACTCGTCAACCGGGTTGCGGGAGGCCATTTGCACCCACAGGCCACCGAGCCATTGCATGTAGTAGCCGCGAGCGGTCCAATGCTCGACCCAGTTGGCGTAGTGGAAAACGACGACGCCGGTGCGGTTCTTTTTGATAAGGGCGTCGAGCTCCTTGAGCCACGCGGTGGTGGCTTCGTCGTAGCGGTGATTGGGGTTATCGGGCTCGGGGGGAAACAGCGGGTGAACCTCGCGCGCGAGGCGGTCGGAGCTGCTTTCGATAACGATGACCGCGGCGTTTTCGAAGAAAGAGAGGTCGCGGGGAGCAGCGCCGACGTGGACCTTGGTGGTGAGGCCGCGGAGGTTAGGGGAGGTTTCGAGGCAGTGCGCGAGGAAGCGGAGGTCTTTTTCGTATTCGTGGCGGCCGGGCATGCCGTGATCCTTGGGGCCGGCGAGGAACACGATCTCGCGCGGTGATGGGGCGTTGCTGGCGAAGACCGGCGAAAGAACGAAGGAAGCGACCAAGGCAAGGAGCCGGCAGTGACCGAGCAGAGAGGGAGCGACACGGGAATTCATGGGGAGCGGAGCGGTTGCGCTGACCGGGCATGCCCGGGGGAGCGGCAAGGTGAGCGGCGAGCAGGACGTTGACGCGGTGGGGGAGATGCGCGGCGCAGTCGAAAAAATCGGCATTGGCCCGGCGGGGCGAGGACGGAGGGAACCTGGCGACGATTTTCGGCTCTTTAGCCTGAGGGCGCGAATCCGTGGCATGGCAGGCGTCCGGAGACCCCACTTTGCAGCTCCGGGAAATCGCTTGCCTCACCCTAGTGCCCGTGAACACTCGCTCCGACCTATCACCGGCCCCAGCGGCCCAGCAAACCTCGCGGGCAAGTGCCCGCTCGCATCGACTACATGGACGACACGCCCGCCAAGGAAACTCCCGAAAAGGAGTTCAATAAACTCGATCTGAGCCAACTCCAGGGGTTCAGCTTCGGCACCCAATGGACCCAGGACAAAGCGTCGCCGGCTGAAGCGCGCGATCGCGCTGATCGACCGCGACGCGAAGGCGGCGATCGGAGGGAGGGCGGCGGCCCGGAGCGGCGCGATCGACGCGCGTTTCGCAAGCCCGCGGGCGGCGATTTCCGCGGCGGCTCGGGTTCGGCGGGCGGACCGGTGCCTCATCCCGAGGGCGATGCGCCACCGCGGCGCGAGTTTTCGGGTGACCGCGGACCACGGCGCGAGTTTCAAGGCGGGCCGCGGCGTGAAGGGCCAGGCGGGCCGCGACATGGTGGTTATGGATATGGCAACCGCGAACAGCATGAGCAGCGCGGACCTTACGAAAGTCCCTATTTCAATGTCGCCTTCTATCCGGAGGATTCGAGCTTCGGTGCGCTGGCGAAAACGATCCGGACCTCCTGTCGCACGATCGAGTTGTTCGAGATCGCTCGGACGGTGGTTGGAAAGAACGACCGTTTCGTCGTGGTGCTCACGCGCAAGCAACCCGGCGCGGGCGGCCGCGGCGGAAGTGCGGAAGGAGCGGCGGAGACGAAGCAGCCGATCTACATTTCGGTGCCGGACGGGATTCCGTTCGAAAGCGAAGCGGCCGTGGTGTCGCACGTGCTGACGAATCACTTGGGGCGGTTCTTCGAGATGGCCGACGTGGAAGTCGATCCGCCGAAGGGAAATTTCCAGGTGATCAACAAGTGCGGTGTGACGGGCGAACTGCTCGGGCCGCCGAACTATCACCGGTATTCGCAGATCGTGCAGCAGCACTATAATACGAAGATCTCGCGGATGCCGTTCGAGGTCTTCCGCAATCGGATCGAAACGGTGCGCGATCCGCAAGTGGTGGCGCAGTGGTTGGAGAAGATGAAGAAAACCACGCGTTACACCTGGAAGCTCGCGAGCAAACCGACAGCGCCAGCAGCGCCGGCAGCGCCGCAGACGGAAAACCCGGCGGAGGCCGAAGGTGCTGCGACGGCCGAAGCGGCAGCGGCGGAGGTTGCGGTGCAGGAAGGCAGCACGACGCCGGAGTCGGCGCCGGCGATCACCTTCGATGCTTTTGAAGATGCGCGCAGCTACTTGCTGACGCAGGCGCGGGAGAAGGTTTACCGCACGGTCGAAAGCGCGCGATTCCACGGCAAGCTCGTCGAAACGATGCCGCAGGGCGAAATTCGCCGGGCGGTCGAAGGCGCGCTGGAGCGTCAGCGGCGATTCCCGTTGGATACGGCGAATGCCTTGCGCGGCCGGCTGCGGCGCGAACATTTCACGATCTTCAAGAAGGGTTCGAAGGGGATCAGCTATGTCTGCGCGGTGAAGCGGAAATTCCGCGTGCCGGGTCAGACGTTTGCGGAGACCATTAGTGAGTTGATCACCTTCATCGAAGGAAACCCGATGGTGAAGGCGAGTGAGCTGCCCTCGAAATTCCTGGGGATTGAGCTGCCTGCGTCGGCCGCGCCCGGAGCGTCGGGTCCAACCGCGGCGCCATCCGCTGCACCGATCGCGCCGGCGGTAGAGAACGTGGCTCCGGTCGATGCGCAGCCTGCCGCACCGGCGGAAGCTGAAGCGCCGGCACCCGCGCCTGCGCCAGTCGAGCCGACGTTGACGATCGATCAGCGCGCGAAGATCAGCCGGATGCAGGGCGATCTGCGCTGGCTGGTGACCGAAGGCTACGTGACGGAATTCATCGACGGTCGTTTGTTTGCTCCGCCTCCGATGGTCGAGGCGCGACGGAAGGAAGTGGAATCGGAAGAACACGATCCGGAGAATTTCCCCGAGGCGCCGGCAGCGGCCCCGACTTCCGCTGCGCCGGCGACGCCGGCGGACGCGGACGCACCGACTCCGACTCCCGAGGAAGCGCCACTCAATTCGGAGACGCAACCTGCGGGGGAGATTCCCGAAACGACGGTGCCCGCGCCGGGCGAGCCGACGATTGGGTTGCCCGCTGACGTTGTGCCGGCGGTGGAACCGGTGGTTCCGGCGGCGCCGGAGAATACCGGCGCGACGGAAGAGCCGAAGAAGGACGAGAATGCGCCGGCCGCGCCGCCTTCGGGTGGTTGATCGCCGGCTGGGTTGCGGACGCGGAGATCGGCGAGGAATCGTTGGGCCGCGTCCCGATGCGTGAGTTTTGACGGCGGGGTCGGGAGACCCCGCCCTATAACCTGCGCAAGCGGAGGGTGTGGCGCTGTCGCGAATCGATTCCGAGATCGAGATGGAGGGCGTCGGGAGCGATCGCCGCCGCGATTTTTTCGGGCCACTCGACGGCGAGACACCAAGGGGTGACGAGGAAATCTTCGAGCAACAAGTCCTCGATCTGGCGCGGGTTCTCGAGGCGATAGGCGTCGAGATGCACGAGCGTGCGGATGGGGCCGCGGTGGACGTTGTAGATCGTGAACGTCGGGCTCGTGATGGGTTCGTGGATACCGAAACCGCGCGCCAGACCCTGCACAAAAGTGGTTTTGCCGACGCCGAGATCGCCGTGGAGCGCAAGAGTGGTGTCGGGCGGCAGGGAGCGGGCGAGAGATTCCGCGACGGCGCGGGATTCGTCGGCTGAAGCGGTGGAGATGCCGGCGCGAAGTTGGTCGAGAATCGTCATGCGCGAGTCGGCGGGAGCGTCATCGGAGATGTTCGAAGCCGTGAAAGTTGGAAAGATCGAGGGCCTCGGGCGGGACTCGGCGGGCGGAAACGAAGCGGCCGAGACGGGAGAGGCGCGTGCGAGGGAAAGCGCGCGCCCAAGCGCGTTCGAAGGCGGTGGAGTCGGCGTGTGATGCGAGCGTGAAGACCAGTTCGTAATCTTCCCCGTCGGTGAGGGCCGCGCGGAGATCTGCGCCTCGGCGGAGCGGAACGGAAGCGGGATCAATGGCGGGGGCGGCGCGGCGAGGAGTGAGCGAATGGAGATCCTTCGCCAAGCCGTCGCTGACATCCATCATGGCGGTGATCTCGGTGCGGCGGGCGAGCCAGGCGCCCTCGGGGAGACGGGGTTTGAACGTGTGATGATGTCCGCTGGAGAGGCTGCCTCCGAGTTGTCCCGTGACATAGATGGCGTCGCCGGGGCGTGCGCCGGTGCGAGTGAGAATGCGCGGACCGGTGGCTTCGCCCAGCAAGGTGAGGCTTGCGGCGATGATGCCGTCGGCTTGGGCGACATCGCCCCCCACCACAGCGACTTGATAGTCGCGCGCGCAGGCAGCGAGGCCGCGGTAGAATGATTCGAGCCAGCGAAGGTCGGTGCGGGCGTCGAGCGTGAGCGCGAGGACGGCGGCGACCGGGCGGCCGCCCATGGCGGCGAGATCGCTAAGATTGCGTTTGAGGAGTTTGGCGCCGACGGCGCGCGGAGGAACGGAAGCGTCGAAGTGACGCCCGTAAACCACCGGGTCGACGGTGATCAACTGGCGACCTCGTGAAGCCGGCAGCACGGCACAGTCGTCGCCGATGCCGAAAGGAGTGCGAGGTGAGGCGGAGCCGAGCCAGCGGCGGAGGGCGAGGATAAGTTTCACCTCGCCGAGAGAGGCGACGGATTCCGAGGAGCGTTGGGCGAACGGGTGCACCGGAAAGGAATCAAGACGCTGCCGGGCGAACGCCAAGCTGGATGTCAGGCTAGCCTTCGGCTGAACTTCGCTTCGCTCAGAAAGACAGAAAGGCGGGATATTCGAAGAGAGCGCGCTTGCCTGACTGGGCGCTCTTGACCGCGTTGGCGCTTAGAAGAAGAAAAAGCGCTTCTTGCGGGCGGGTTGGGAATCGGCGGGGGGCGGGAGATTGTTGGCGCGGGCGTCGACCTCGGCCAGTTTGCGACGGGCTTTCTCGGCGACCTCGGAATCTGGATACGCGGTGATCGCCTCGTTGTAGAACACGCGGGCGGCGGCGTAGTTGTTGCGCTTGTGGAAGTAGAAATCGCCCAGGACGATCTTGCTCTCGGAAAGGACGACTTTCATCGAGTCGAGACCTTCGGCGGCGGCGGGAACGTTTTCGTCGTTGGGGAAGAGAATGAGGAAGTCCTCGAAGTAGGTGATCGCTTCCTCGGTCGAGCCCTGGTCGTAGTTGGGGCCCTCGACCAGCCGGGCGTGCGTCTGCGCGAGACGGAGGTAGGCGTTGGGGGCGAGGAGGCTGGTTTGGTAATTGTTGATCATGCGATCGAGGGCATCGATCGCGTATTCGTGGTTGCGCTCCCGCATGTGGCCGCGGGCGCTGTTCATGAGCGCGAGCGGAGCGTAGTCGCTGTAGGGGGCGGTCTGAACGATGATCTCGAAGTAGCCGATCGCGCGGGTGCGATTCTTGAAGCCCGGGATGATGCCCCAGTAGCGGTTGCGCGCGCCGTCCGCGAGCAGGGCGGCGATGCGGTATTGTTCGCCGATGATCTCGTCGAAGTATTTCGTGTTTGGATACTGCGTGCTGACCGCGAGGAAGTTCTCGAACGCTTTGAAGTATTGTTTGCGCTCGAGATAGAGCTTCGCGGCGCGGTAGAGGGCTTCGGAGGCGTAGACCGACGACGGGTAGCGTTTGGCGACCTTGCGGTAGGCGCGCAGGGCGGAACCGCTGGAGCCGCGTTCCTCGGCTTCACGGGCGCGGTTCATGAGATCGAGGGCGTTGCGGCCTTCGCGTCCGCTGACTCCGGCGAGTGCTCCGCCTTCGACCTGCCAGCCGGTGTCGGGGTGCCAGACGAGGTCGGCCCGGGCAGCGCCAGCAGCGAGACAAAACAGGGAAATCAGGAAAGTGAGTGCACCGAGCGCGCGGGCGGACATGAAGGGCATGCTAAAAAGGTTACCAGCGAATCAGGGCACTTGCGTAGGTCAAGCCCGCCCCAAATGCGACGAGCAGAGTGAGATCTCCGGGCTTGATGCGACCGGAGCGGCGAGCTTCGTCGAGCGCGATCGGAATGGAGGCAGCGGAGGTGTTGCCGTAGCGTTCGACGTTGACGACGAAGCGGTCTATCGGGAGCTCCAGATAGTCGGAAATCGCCTCGATGATGCGGTTGTTGGCCTGGTGAGGAATCACCAGGGCGATCTGATCGGCGGTGAGTTGGTGTTGTTCCAGGATATCACGGGCGGCTTCGTCCATGGCGCGAACCGCGAGTTTGAAGACCTCCTTGCCCTTCATCTTGATGCAGTGCTGGCGGGAGGCGATGGACTCGGGAGTGGCGGGATTGGCGCTGCCGCCGCCGGGGATCCAGAGGAGTTCGACGCTTTCGCCGAGGGCGCCGAGTTTGGTGCCGAGAAGACCGATTTGCGGCCGCGGATCGAGGCCGATAACGGCGGCGCCGGCGCCGTCGCCGAAGAGGACGCACGTCGTGCGGTCCTGCCAATCGACGACCGAGGAAAGTTTTTCGACGCCGATCACGAGCGCTTTTTGGTAGCGACCGGAGGTGAGCATCGCGCATGCGGTGTCGAGAGCGTAAACGAAGCCCGAGCAGGCGGCGTTGAGATCGAAACAGGCGACGTTGGTGCGAAGGCCGAGTTTTTGTTGGATGATGCACGCGGCGGACGGCATCAGCACGTCGGGCGTGACGGTGGCGACGACGAGGAGATCGATGTCAGCCGGGGCAAGTTTGGCGTCGGCGAGGGCGAGTTGGGCGGCTTTGACGCCCATGTCGGAGGTTTGCTCACCGGGAGCGGCGATGCGGCGTTCGCGAATGCCGGTGCGCGTGTAGATCCACTCGTCGGAAGTATCGACCGTTTCGGAAATAGCGTCGTTGGTCAGAACTCGTTCCGGGGCGTAAGCGCCGGTGCCGAGAATCACAGTGGAGGCGTGGGCCATGAGAATGGTCGCAGCGAAGCGGCGCGCGGGGGCAGGGCGCGTCAGGCGACGGGCACGGCGAGCAGATCGTTGGCGCGAGCGATGTCGGCCTCGATGCGCTGGTTCATGTCGGCGCGGATGATTTGGCTGGCCGCGAGAATAGCGCTTTTGATGGCGTGGCGGTTGGACGAGCCGTGGGCTTTGAGAATGTTACCTTTGAGGCCGAGCAGGGGAGCGCCGCCGTAGCGTTCGGGATTGATGCGCTCCTTCAGCGCGCTGAAGGCGCCTTTCGAGAGGAGCGCGCCGGTGGCGCGGACCGGATTGGCCTGGAGCTCTTCGCGCAACATGCCGGAGAAAAATTTAACGAGGGACTCCCAGCTCTTGAGCATGATGTTGCCGACGAAACCGTCGCAGACGACGACGTCGACGTGCTCGGCGAAAACGTGGAAACCCTCGATGGGGCCGGCGTAGTTGAGCAGGCCGTTGGTGCGGCGAAGGAGATCGTTGGTCTCGGTGATGAGGGTGTTACCTTTTCCCTCTTCGGTGCCGATGGTCATGAGGCCGACACGCGGTTGAGCGATGCCGAGCATGACGCGACAGTAGTGGCTGCCGAGAATGGCATTATGGACGAGGTGTTCCGCCTTTGCTTCGGGGTTGGCGCCGGCGTCGATGAGGATGAAGTGGCCGTTTTCGCGGGGAACGACGGCGGCGAGCGCGGGGCGGGCAATGCCTTCCATCGTGCGGAGACGGAGGGTGCCGGCGGCCATGAGGGCGCCGGTGTTGCCGCAGCTGACTACGACGCTGGCCTGGCCGTCCTTGACGAGTTCGATGGCGCGGACCATCGACGAGTCGCGTTTCCGCTTGAGCGCCATGATGGGCTTGTCGTCCATCGTGACGACCTCGGAAGCGTGATGAATCGCGAGATCGTGGCGCTGCGAGAGGCCGGCGCGCTGCAGCAGCGGCTTCAGGACAGCTTCGTCGCCGACGAGTGTGATCGGATTGAGCGAGGTGCGTTGACGCAGGGCCAAACGCACCGCTTCGACGACCTCGGCGGGGCCGAGATCGCCACCCATCGCATCTACTGCGATCCGTCCAGTTGCGCCCGAAGAGGTGACCATTCGCGGGAACGGCAAACCGTGGGGCTCTGGCGGGAGCTCAGACCTCGACGTTGAGAACCTGGCGGCCGCGATACATCCCGTTCTTCGGGTTCACGCGGTGAGGACGGAAGGTGCTGCCGTCCGTCGGATCTTTGGCGAATTCAGGAGCCTTGAAAGCGTTGGCGGCGCGGCGGTTGGCGCTGCGGCGTTTCGACTGCTTGCGTTTCGGATTGGCCATGGGAGGAAAGTTCTTTGGAACGTGGCGCTCTCGTCGAAACGCCGGTTTTTTAGAGTGAAGAGGGCGAGTAAAGAGCCGCGAATTTCCTCGTCAAGCGTCATAATGGACGCGCACGCGAGTCGGGCGGCATGGGCGGTTATTCGAGCCAGCCGAGCGCGACGAGAAGGGTGAGGGCGGCGGCGAGGCCGAGACGATACCAGGCGAAGAGACCCATGCCGTGGCGCGAGAGCCAGCCGACGAGGAACTTCACGGCGAGCGCGGCGGTGACGGCGGCGACGACGCAGCCGAGGACGATATTGGGCCAGCCGAAGACGTCGATCATGGCGGTGCCGCTCTTGTAGCCTTTATAGACACTGGCGGCGGTGAGGGTGACGAGGCCGAGGAGGAAACTGAATTCGGCGGAGCGGCGCGGATCGAGGCCGGAGAGATAGCCGCCGATGATGGTCATCATCGACCGGCTGGTGCCGGGCCACATGGCGACGCATTGAAGGAGGCCGATGTTGAGGGCCTGTCGCGTGGTGAGTTCGATGCCGGGAGCGTCAGGATTGGAAGCGGCAGCTGCGCGGGCGCGGCGGTAGCGTTCCGCCCAGAAAATCAAAAGCGCGCCGGCGACTTGGGCGATGATGACGGTTTTGACGGAGAAGAGATGTTCGTCGATCCAGTCGTGGAGCAGGAGGCCGAGGAGGGCGGCGGGAAGGAATGCGAGAATGAGATTACGCAGAAGGCGAAAACCGGCGGGGTCGCGGCCGACGAGACCCCGCAACATGGAAAGCACCGGGCGCCAATAGAGGAGGGCGACGGCAGCGATCGCGCCGAATTGTATGACGATCGTGTAGGTGTCGGCGGCGAGACGGACGGTGAGCGGCGTGCCGGTCGGATTTTCTTCGGACGGAGCGACGAACCAAAGGGCGCGGCCGTCGGGGCGGCGGAGCGGTTCGTCGGAATCGAGTTTCAACGCCCGTGTGGCGATGATGAGGTGGCCCGTCGACGAAATCGGTAAGTATTCGGTGACGCCTTCGATGGCGCCGAGAGCGAGGGCATCGACGGTGGAAAGCTCGGCGGCGGGGGCTTCGGGCGAGGTGTTGGGCTGGAGGGCGGTTTGTGCAAAAGCGGCCGGAGCCAGCAGCGAAACGACGATGAGAGCGAGAAGACGCACGCGGGGTTGGTTTCAACTTTCGTGAAACGGAGCAAATTTATTTGCCGACAGCGGGTCGGTCGTATCACTGGTCCGCCCCATGTCCAGACTCGCCGAACTGACGTCGCAACTCGAAGCGGAGCGTGAGTTGTCGAGCGCGGACGTGCTGGCGGCGGCGAATGCGCTGGCGGGGACGGAGGAAGGCGAGGAGCAGAAAGGCGCATTTTTGTCGGCGTTGGCCAGGAAAGGCGAAACGGCGGAGGAAGTGGCGGCGTTTGCGCGGGCGTTTCGCGAGATGGCGGTGAATCCGGGAGTGGAGAAATGGGCGGAGCGTGCGATCGATATTGTGGGGACCGGCGGCGATCATGCGGGTGGTTTCAATATTTCGAGCATGGTGGTGCTCGTGCTGGCGTGTGCGGGCGTGCCGGTGATGAAGCATGGCAATCGCGGAGTGACGTCGAAGTGCGGCAGTGCGGATTTGTTGTCGGCGCTGGGCGTGAAGCTCGATGCGCCGCCGGACAAATTGCGGCGGGCGTTGGAGGAGCTCGGCTACGTTTTCTTTTTTGCGCCCGGGTATCATCCGGCGTTCAAGCACATCGTGCCGGTGCGAAAGGCGCTGGCGGCGCGCGGGCAGCGGACGGTGTTCAATATCCTAGGTCCGTTGATCAATCCGGGGCGGCCGGCGCACGTGCTGCTCGGGGTGTTTGCGCAGGCGTGGGTGCCCAAATTGGCGCAGGCACTGGATGCGCTGGGCGTGAAGGCCGGAATCGCGGCGCACGGTGTGATCGACGCGGAGCGGGGGATCGACGAGCTGACGACGGCGACGACGAATCGCGTGCGGGGATTTGGCCGGTTGCGCGACGTGGACGCCGAGTGGAACGCGGCGGAATTTGGGTTGGAGCGGTCGCCGTTTTCCGAGCTGCAGGGCGGCGACGTGGCGGCGAATGTGGAGATCACGAAAACGCTGTTGGCGGGACGCGGCCCGCGGGGGCTGGCGGATACGATCGCGTTGAACGCGGCGGTGGCGATGTGGATTGTGGGGAAGACTGCCAGCGTGCGGGACGGCGTGGCGGCGGCGCGCGAGTTGTTGTTGGGCGGAGCGGTGGAGAAGAAGATCGAGGCGACGCGAGACTTCTATGCCTCGTGAGCGAACGCGACCCGACGGATTGATTTCGATGAAGCGAACCTATTTCGGCACGGACGGCGTGCGCGGCGTGTATGGTGGGCCCGTCATCAACGAGCGCTTTGCGGAACAGCTCGGACGAGCGGCGGCCGAATGGCTCGGGGGCCGCGGACTGGTGTTGATGGGACGCGATACGCGTGCGTCGGGCGTTTCGTTGGAGAAGGCATTCGCGCGGGGGATTCGCGCGGGGGGGGCGGAACCGGTCTCACTGGGCGTGCTGCCCACGCCGGCGCTGGCCAAGGCGGTGGGCGAACGGGGAGCGGCGCTCGGCGTGGTGATCACCGCGTCGCACAATCCGGCGCGCGACAACGGCATCAAATTTTTTGGGCCGGGCGGGATGAAACTGACAGATGAGGAGGAGCTGGCGATCGAGTCGAAGTTGAGCACCGAAGCCCCCCTCGCGGCGGACGAAGCAGGAGTGCGGACGACGAACGGTGCGGTGGGCGATTATATGGCGGCGTGCCAGCGACTGCTGGCGGCGAATGCGTTGAAGGGGTGGCGGATTATTTTGGATACGGCGAACGGTGCGACGTGTGGGACGAGTCCGGCAGTGCTGCGGGCATTGGGCGCGGAGGTGATCGGACTCGGCGATGCGCCGGATGGAACGAACATCAATGCCGGTGTGGGCAGCGAACATCCGGAGCAACTGGCGCGGATGGTGGTGGAAAAAGGCGCGCGACTTGGGGTGGCGCATGACGGCGACGGAGACCGGTGTGTGTTGTGCGACGAGCGGGGCGAGGTGTTGGATGGAGATGAGATTCTGACGATTCTGGCGACGCATGCGCTCGCGCGCGGGGCGCTCTCGGCGCGGGAACTCGTGGCGACGGTGCAAAGCAATCTCGGCGTGGATGCGGCGGTGGCGGCGGCGGGCGGGCGCGTCGCGCGGACGGCGGTGGGCGATCGCTATGTGATCGAACGGATGCGCGCGGATGGGGCGATGCTCGGAGGTGAGTCGAGCGGGCACATCGTTTGCCGGGAAGTTTCGTCGACGGGCGATGGGCTGGTGGCGGCGTTGAAGGTGATCGAAGTGATGCTCGCGACTGGGCGGCCGCTGTCGGAGTTGCGGCGCGTGTTGAAGAAGTTTCCGCAGCTGACGGCGGCGGTGAAAGTGAAAGAGAAGAAGCCGATCGAGACGTTGCCGCGGGTGATGGAGGCGATTCGCGGATTGGAGAAGGAGTTGGGCGATCGCGGACGCGTGCTGGTGCGGTATTCGGGCACGGAGCCGAAATTGCGGTTGTTGGTCGAGGGGCCGACGGAAGACGTGGTCCGCGCGGGGATGGAGCGGATTTCGGAGGCGGTGAAAGCGGAGCTGGGCGGGGAGTAGTGGCGGCGACAGCGGCTATTCGCGGAATTCGTCGAAAGGCTTGGGCTGGCCGAGCGCGGCTTCGCGGGCGCGGAGGTTTTCTTCGCGTTGTTCGAGCTCGGTTTCTTTTTCCTGCTGCTCCTGCACCTTGGCGAAAAGGCGGGTTTCGCTTTCCTCGAGGAATTTCTCCCGTTCGCGCAACGCGTGACGGCTCTCGCGCAACGAGGCTTCCTGGCGGTCGAGTTCCTCTTTGAGCTGGTTCAACGCTTCGGCCTCGCGAAGCGTGACGACTGCGCGGTTGCCAGGCTGATGAGACTGGCGCGAAGCGAGGAGCGATTCGCGCGCGCGGAGGAGCGCTTCGGCTTCGTCGAGGTCGCGCGCGTGGTCGGCGATCCGAGCCTCGGCTTCGACGAGAGCCCGTTCGCGTTCGGCCAAACCTTGTTCCATGAGGCGGAGGAGGCGGTCGGCGTCGGACGCAGACGGCGTGGTTGTATCCAGCGAAACAGGACGCGGGCGGCGCTGCAATTGCAGCGGTTGCGGCACGGGGAAGCGCGTCGGGAACGGAGGGAACGTTCGGGGTTCGGCGGCCATGGCGAGGAGGTGGGGTGGTTGATCGCTTTGGCGGGGGCGGAGCGAAAAGGCGGGGTCGGGAGACCCCGCCCTACATTTTCGGCGGGTGTTTCTTTTATTTCCGGGAGAACCAGCGGGTGAGGGCGGACCAGCGGGACGGTTTCGATGGCGCGATTTCGCCGAGATAGGGATGGAGCAGGCGGGTGATCGTTTCTTCGAAAGCCTTGTCGTCGAGGACGGCGAGTTGCCGCGAAAGAAAAGTGCGATCGGCGGACGCTTCGCGGCGCCAGTCGCTGAATTCGGCTTCGAACCACGCGAGGGTGGTGGCGGTGTTTTCGACGGGACGGGCGCTGGCGGCGGCGTGAGCGAGGGCTTCGGCGAGGTGGAGTCCGCTGGAGCCGGTGCGGAACGGAACGAGATCGGCGAGCGCGCGTTCGTCGGTGTGAGCGAGGGCGTTGAGAAGACGTTTCAGGTCACCGCCGACGATGATGCCTTGCGAGAGACGCTGGGCGAAGAGCGCGAGCTGGCCGAGGGTTTCGATTTGTTCGAGCTGGCAGAGATCGCGGGCGGGGACGTCGAGGGAGCAGAGGGAGACCGGAAAGTTTTCCGGAATGCCGAGACGATCGAGGGCGTTGAGGAAGGGATTGTCGCGGGCGTCGGCGGCTTCGGCCTGGCGGACCATTTCGCCGAACGGCTGGTCGAAGGCCAGGGTCTCGCGAAGGATTTGGACGAGAAGGTCGGCGGCTTTGGGGTGGCCGCGGGCGGAGAGCTCGAGCTGGAGTTCGCTGTAGTTGAAATCGATATACGCGGCCGGTGTTTCGCCGGGGCCGGCGATGGGCCAGGAAAGGCCGTCGAGGTTTTGGGCGAGGCTGGTGAGCGACGTGTCGACGAGGATCGAAGACGCGAACGAGGCGCGAAGGTGGTCCCATTCGCGAGCGAGGGTGGGAGAGCTGGACGTGCTGGTGATCATGATGAGAGAGCGACGGTGGAGTGAAGGAGAGAAGGATCGCTGATCGCGAATGGGCGGATGCGGGCTCGCCGCCAGCTGAACTTCGCTGGCGCGGAAGGACAGGTGGGTTGGTGAAAGATGGGCGCGCGGTTACGTGACGATGACCGACGGACGGGAAAGAAGGGGCGCCGAGGCGGGACGAGGCGCGACGGGCGGGCGCGACGACGAAGGCGGAATCGCGCGGGCGGGTTCGGGCGCGGAGGCTGGGCTGGCTTCGGCGGCGGCGATGGTGTCGGCGTGGCGGATGAGTTCGTCGGCGAGGCGGCGATAATCGGCGATGACGGTGTCGGAGTCGTTGAGAAGTTGGGTGTCCTGCGCGACGAGGCTGACGGGCAGGCCGAGCGTGACGGCGCGGCGGACGACCATGGCGTCGCGGATTTGGGCGTCGAAAATGCGCGCGGACGACGCGACGCGCCGGGCGGATCTGAATTGGTTGAGCCGAAGCTGCATGCGCATCCGCGGGACCTCGATGTCGCTGCCGGTCTTGATGGCGTTCATGATGATTCCCTGGACTTGGGCGGAGGGACCCATGCTGGCCTTGCGGAAGCTCGCGGAGAGCGCGTGAAATTTTTGAAGCTTTTCGACGAGGAGGGTGAAGCCGATGAGGCTGAGGGCGTCGGGGTTGGCGGGAACGTAGATTTCGTTCGAGGCGAACACGCCGCACTGGGAAGCGCGGAGGATGTTCGGGGGGCAGTCGAAGAGGATGAAGTCGTAGTCTTTTTCGACGGTGGCGAGTTGCTCCTGGAAGATGAGGTAGGGGGGGCGACCGGGATCGCCGCGATAGTCGCTTTCGAGGTCGACCAGGTTGAAAGTGGTGGGGACGAGATCGAGGCCTGGGAGGATTTTCTCACCCTCGCGGCCGCGGAGGACATCGTGGATGATGAGGTCGCGCAGGTGCGTGGTGCTTGGTTGGAAAAGGGAGAAAATGGCGCCGGAGCCTTCGGCGTTGATCTGGTTCCAGCGATCGAGCTTCAGGAGCCAGATGCTAGCGTTCGATTGCGTGTCGAAATCGAAGAGGAGGACACGTTTTCCGCGCTGCGCGAGGCAGGCGGCGGTGTTGACGATGAGGGAGGTTTTGCCGACGCCGCCCTTGTAGTTGAGGAAGGAAATTTTGCGAGGCATGCGGATGCTGCCGGTTGATGCGGGACGCGGGCATGAGTGTCGCGGGAGGGCGAGAGCGGCGAGGGGGAAACCGGCGGGGTGGGGCGTTTTACGGAATGTTGGTAAAACGGGTGTAATGACGGCGTGGAGACGCGGGCGCTTGGTCGCGCGGCGAGCAGGCGACCTACCTGGCGCCGGTTTTTTTGTTGGCGGAGAAGAGGCGCTGGTGAGAGTCGGGCGATGGAGCGAATGACGGCGCGACGCGTTTATTGGACGGCGTTTGTGGGATTATTCTTCGACTATTATGACCTGTATCTCTTCGTGTATCTGGAGAAGGTGCTGGCGGGGCATTTCGGGCTGAGTGTGGCGCAGAGCGACACGCTGCAGTTTACGGGATTGGCGGGCGTGGGACTGGGGGCGCTGGTGTTTGGGTATTTGGCGGATCGATACGGGCGCGGACGGATGATGCTGGCGGTATTTGGCGTGTATGTGGCGGGGATTGCGGGGATCGCGCTGGCGTGGGATTTTGGGAGCCTGCTGGGGTTTCGGCTGGTGGCGTCGCTGGCGCTCGGGGCGGAGTGGGGGATCAGCCACACGTTCATGAGCGAGCACGTGGGGCCGGAGCGGCGGTATCGATTTGCGGCGCTGCTGCAGTTTTCGATTTTGGGCGGGCTGCTGGCGGCGCTGGCGGCGCGGTATGCGTTGCCGGTGGTGGGGTGGCGGTGGTTGTTTGCGGCGTCGATCGTGCCGGTGGCGGTGTTGTCGGCGATGCGGTGGCAGTGGCTCGCGGGCGGGGAGCGGAGGGAGTGCGGAGTGCGGAGTGTGGAATCTGAGGTTTCGCGGGGATGGCTCGGGGCGTTCTTGCGGTGTCTGGCGATTGCGAGTCTGACGATCGCGAGCGGGACGGTGAACGTGTTTTTCGCGAAGGAGCTGCCGCAGTCGCCGGTGTATACGGTTTTGTTTTGGGCGAACGTGGCGCCGGGGATGTTGCTTGGCGCGTGGGTGGTGCGGCGGACGGGCGTGCGGCGGGCGTTGATCGCTTACGCGGTGGCACTGGTGGCGCTGTCGGGATTCGCGTGGGTGAGCGCGTGGGAAGGACGGAAGCTGGCGTTCGCGCTGGTGTTGCCGTTGTTGAACGGAATTCCGTTTGGGCTGATGGGCGCGTATTTCAACGAAGTCTTCGCGCGGTATCGGACGATGCTGTCGGGATCAGCGTATAATCTCGGACGGATCCTGGCGGGGTTTGCGCCGATGTTGATCACGGCGCTGGGGCTGCAGGAAGGCGGGAATTACTTTTTGTTTTCGGCCGCGTTGGGGCTGGGTGTGTTGGTGGTGGGGTGGGGGACGGCGGAAGTTGAGAGATGAGAGTGGAGTGTTGAGAGACAGAGGCGGAGTGCGGCTGAGGCACGCACCTTACACGCGGAAGATGGCGCCGAGTTTTTTGCCGAGGAGGAGACTGAGGCCGACGATGGTGATGCCGAGGAAAGCCATGGCCCAGACGCCGAGCGCGCTGGCGATGAACTTGCCGTCGCCGAGCAGTTGGAAGAGTTCCATGATCGCTTTCGTGATCGGATAGAACGCTTGTTTCTGGGCGAGGACGAGGGAGTCGCTGACCTCGAGCATCGCGAAAGCGAAGGCGAGCAGGCCGCCCGCGATGAGGTTCGCGGAGATGAGCGGCAGGGTGATTTTGATGACGGATTTGAGCGGCGGACAGCCGAGGTTTTGGGCGGCTTCCTCGAGGGTTTCGCTGGTTTGCTGGAAGCCCGCGGCGGCGGAGCGGACAACGTAAGGAAGGCGGCGGACGGAGTAGGCGACGATGAGCAGAATGGTAGGATCGCGAACGGGATTCAGGAAGGAGAAGAAGCGACCCTCTTGGGACATGGCGAGGTAGCCGAAAGCGAGGACGAGGCCGGGAACGGCGAGCGGGAGCATTGCGAGAAAGTCGAGGACTTGGCGGCCGGGGATTTTGCTCCGAACAACGACGTAGGCGATGGCGACGCCGAAGATGAGATCGAGGACGGTGGAGATGCTGGCGAACTTCAGGCTGTTGGCGATGGAGCTGACGGTGAGATCGTGGCCGAGGGCCAGGCGGAAGTTTTCGAGCGTGTAGTCGTCGGGAAGAACCGTCGCATACCATTCGCGCGAGAATGCGACGAGAATGACGCCGAGGTGAGGCAGGACGGCGATGAACGTGACGCCGGCGAAGAGGGCGGTGCAGAAGAGTGCGCGAGCGCGCGTCACCGGGCGCGGACCGCCGGCGCTGGTGGCTTTGGCCATCATGGCGTGCCCGCTTTGGCCGAAAAGGCCTTTGCCGAGGGCGTAGAACGCGACGGAAGCGGCGAGCATCACGGCGACCAGCGCGTAGGGGAACGGGTTTCCGCCGATGTCGCGCAAACCGTAGTAGATTTGCACGCTCGCGATCTGCGCGTAGTCGAAGATCAGCGGCGTGCCGAGTTCGGTGAACGACCAGATGAAGACGATGGTGCCGCCGGCGAAAAGCCCCGGCTTGATGAGCGGGAGGGTGATTTTGCGGAAACGTCGGAAGCCGGTGCAGCCGAGATTTTGGGCGGCTTCCTCCATGGCCGGATCGATGTTGGCGAGGGCGGCGACGGCGTTGAGGTAGATGATGGGGTAGAGCGAAAGGGCTTGGACGACGGCGACGCCCCAGAACTGACTCGCGGCGAACCAGTCGAACGCCCAGCCGTCGGGGCGCAGGCCGAGCGCGATCAGCAAGGAGTTGAAGGCGCCGTATTGGCCGAAGATTTGTTTGATGCCGATCGCGCCAACAAAGGGCGGGAGAATCATCGGAACCAGGATGAGAGAGCTGAGGAGATTTTTTCCGGGGAAAATAAAGCGATCGCTCACGAAGGCGAGCGGGAGCGCGATGAGCAGCGCAAGGGTGGTGGTCGCGCAGGCGAGCAAGGTGGAATTGCGCAGCGCGGTGAGATAAAGCGGGTCGGCGAGGAGAGCGCGCAGGTAAGCGAAGGTGATGCGACCGTCGGCGTCGATGAAGCCACCCTTCAGGATTTGCAGGATCGGCCAGAGGAAAAATGCGGCGAAGAACAACGCGGTGACGACGAAGATCGTGCGCGCGAAGGATTGCGACATGGCGGGCGAGGGTGGAGCGCGCGCGAGGCGCGGCAAGGAGGAAGGTGAGCCGAGCCGACGGCAGTGATTGGGCAATGACGGAACGAAAAGCTCACGCTTTCCGCTACGGGGGTGATGACGGAGCGAAAAGCTCACGCTTTCCGCTACGGGCGGGCGTCAGCGGGTGGGTTCGACGAGGATTTTGCCGGCAGCGGCGACGCTGAGCGGGGCGGATTGGCCGCGGGATTTTTTCAACGTGATCAGGCCGGCGGCGAGATTGCGATCGGCGACGCGGACGACCGCGCCGGGGAGCAGGCCGTTTTGTTCGGCGAACTGGAGGAATTCGGCGGATTGTTCGGTGACGCGGACGATGCGAAGCGGTTGGGCGAGGACGCAGGTCGCGAGGGTGGCGTAAACTTGGGAGTTGAGTTTGCCCTGAGCGCTCGGGATGGGGTCGCCGTGAGGGTCGGTGGTGGGATGGCCGAGCAGCGCGTCGAGGCGGTCGAGGACGTCATCGGAGATGGCGTGTTCGAGCTGTTCGGCCTCGGTGTGGACGCTGGCCCAGTCCATTTTGAGGACGTTGACGAGAAAGGTTTCGACGAGGCGGTGGCGTCGGATCACGCCGAGGGCCATGCGGCGGCCGGCGTCGGTGAGGCGCACGCCGAGCCGCGGTTGATGTTCAACGAGATCCTCCGCGGCGAGCGCCTTGACCATGGTGGTCACGGTGCCGGGCACGACCGCAAGCGAGGCGGCGAGGGCGCCCATCGAGACGAGATCCCCGCTTTCCTCGGACAGCAGGAGGATGTGCTTGAGGTAGTTTTCAACCGTGATCGAAGCCATCAGAACGGGACATAGGCGTTTGTGAGTTTGAAGCAACCAAGGATTTATTTTGACTAATCAAAATCAGAACGTTTTGTCGCCGTTCATATGGAGCGGAACGACAAGAGAACGGTCGCAACGTGGCGCGCGATGATGATGGTGGGGGCGGGCGCGGTGTGGTTGGCGCTCACGGGTGTGGCGGGACGGGCGGCGGAAGGGTTGCGGGAAATGACCACGGACCGCCCGGATGCGACGGAAAGTCCTTTTACGGTGAATCCCGGGTATGTGCAGCTGGAGATGGACATCGTTAATTTCGGACGCGAACGGGAGAGCGGTGACGAAGTGGAAGAGTGGGAGGCAGCGCCGTTCAATCTGCGATTCGGGATCATGGAGAACTTTGAGCTGGGGATTTTTGTGGTGCCGTTTCGGAGTGTGACGGAGAAGCCGGCGGCGGGACCGCGCGTGCGGAGCGAAGGGTGGGGCGATCCGGTGTTGCGGGCGAAATGGAATTTTTTCGGGAACGACGAAGGCGATGTTGCGCTCGGATTGATTTCGGACGTGAAGGTGCCGATCGGCGAGCGCGAGGTGAGCAATCGCGAGTGGGAAGGGGCGGTGATGCTGCCGGTGTCGTTCGAGATCGGCGGCGGGTGGGAGGGAGCGGCGATGACCGGCGTGGAGATGGTCTATAGCGATGCGGGTGAGCATCGCGCGGTGTGGAGCAACACAGTGACGGCGGGGCGGGCGATCGCGGAAAAGTTGGGGATGTTTTTCGAACTGACTTCTTCCATGGGCGACGGAAGGCATGTCGCGACGGGGAATGTCGGGTTCACGTTTCGGGTGCAGGAGAATCTACAATATGACGCCGGCGTGAACCTCGGGCTGACGGACGCGGCGACGGATGCGTTGGTGTTTGTGGGGATGGCGCGGAGGTGGTGAATTTATGACGATACGCTGGCAGAAAATATTGCTGTTCGTGGGCGCGCTCGGGCTGGCGATGTCGCCTTCGAGCGCGTGGGCGAAGAAGCGGGTCGTGACGACCTTCACGATCATTCAGGATATGGCGCAGAACGTCGCAGGCGACGCGGCGATCGTGGAGTCGATTACGAAGCCCGGCGCGGAGATTCACGGTTACGAGCCGACGCCGCAGGACATCGTGAAAGCGCAGCGGGCGGATCTCGTGTTGTGGAACGGGTTGAATCTCGAGCGGTGGTTCGAGCGATTTTTTCGAAATCTGAAGAATGTTCCGAGTGCGGTGCTCAGCGAAGGCGTGGAGCCGATCGGCATTGAGGAAGGACCGTATACGGGGAAGCCGAATCCACATGCGTGGATGTCGCCGGCGAACGCTCGCATCTACGTGGAAAATATCCGCAAGGCGCTGGTGCAAATCGATCCGGCGAACGAGGCGATCTACACGGCGAATGCGAAAGCGTATGCGGCGAAGTTCGAGGAATTGGAGCGGACGGTGCGGGAGGAACTGGAGACGATCCCGGCGGAGCAGCGCTGGCTGGTAACGAGCGAAGGGGCGTTTCCGTATTTGGCGCGGAATTTCGGGATGAAGGAGTTGTTCCTCTGGGCCGTGAATGCGGATCAGCAAGGGACTCCGCAGCAAGTGCAGAAGGTGATCGATGGTGTGCGCAAAAATCGGATACCGGTGGTGTTCAGCGAAAGCACGGTGAGCGACAAGCCGGCGCGTCAGGTGGCGCGCGAAACCGGCGCGCGTTACGGCGGTGTGTTGTATGTCGATTCGTTGACGGCGAAGAGCGGTCCAGCGCCGACGTATCTCGATTTGATGGCGTATAATGCGCGGACGATCGTGAAAGGATTTGCGGGGAAATGAGGGCGCGGCGGGCTGGAATCGCCTGCAAGCAGGCTCCGACATCATGAAGGCCGAACTCGATTTGGTGGTGGATGCCGTGACGGTGAGTTATCCGAACGGTCATGTGGCGTTGCGCGATGCGTCGTTTCGACTGGCGGGAGGAACGATTTGCGCGCTGGTGGGCGTGAACGGCAGCGGGAAGTCGACATTGTTCAAGGCGATCATGGGGCTGGTGCGACCCGCGTCGGGCGCGGTGCGAATCGGTGGAGCGGCGGTGCGGACGGCATTGAAGCGAAACCTGGTCGCGTATGTCCCGCAGGCGGAGGAAGTGGACTGGAGTTTTCCGGTGAGTGTGTGGGACGTGGTGATGATGGGGCGCTACGGCTACATGAATTTCATGCGGATACCGCGGGCGGAAGATAAGCGCGTGGTGGAGGAAAGCTTGAAGCGCGTAGGGATGTTGGAATTTCGGGAGAGGCAGATCGGGGAGTTGTCGGGGGGGCAGCGGAAACGCGTGTTTTTGGCGCGGGCACTCGCGCAGCAAGGACGAGTGATCCTGCTCGACGAACCGTTTACGGGCGTGGATGTGAACACGGAGCTGGCGATCATCGCGCTGCTGCGCGAACTGCGCACGGAGGGGAAGATCATGCTGGTGTCGACGCACAACCTCGGGTCGGTGCCGGAGTATTGCGATCAGGTGGTGTTGATCAATCGAACCGTGTTGGCGGCGGGGCCGACGGTGGAGGTTTACACGGAGGAGAATCTATTGCGGGCATTTGGCGGCGTGCTGCGGCATTTCCGGTTTGGGGAGTCGACGGTGCAGAAGCATGACGGGCGCGCGGTCACGCTGCTGACCGACGACGAGCGGCCGCTTGTATTCGGAAAAGACGGACACGTGGAGTATCGCGAGCGGCAAGGGCGGGAGGACGTGTTGAAAGGGCGGGCGGAAGGGGAGGAGGATTTGTGAAGCGAAGCGTTGTTGCGCGGTGGGGGCACCGCGCCTCCATTGGTGGAACGAGAGGCGGGTTATGATCGAGACGCTGCTCACGCCGCTGCAGTATGAGTATATGGTGAAGGCCATTCTGGTGAGTGGCGTGATCGGCGGAGTGTGTGCGTTTCTGTCGTGTTTCATCACCCTGCGCGGCTGGTCGCTGATGGGCGACGCGTTGTCGCATGCGGTGGTGCCGGGCGTGGCGATCGCGTATTACATCGGCTGGCCGTATGCGGCGGGGGCGTTTCTGACAGGCGTGCTGGCGGCGGGAGGAATGGGATTTGTGAAGACGAAAACGCGGCTGCGGGAGGACGCGGTGATCGGCGTCGTGTTTACGGCATTTTTCGCGTTCGGGCTGCTGTTGATTTCGCTGTATCCGAGCGAGATCGATCTGCGGTCGATTATCTTTGGAAACATCCTCGGCATCTCGAATCGCGATATCGTGCAGATGCTGGTGATTTCAGCGGCGACGGTGGTGGTGCTGGGCGTGAAGTGGCGGGATCTCTTGCTTTATTGTTTCGACCCGAATCAGGCGCGCGCGCTGGGGTTGAACACGACGTTTTTGCACGGGCTGTTGCTGACGTTGTTGTCGGCGACGGCGGTGGCGGCGCTGCAGACCGTCGGCGCGGTGTTGGTGGTGGCGATGCTGGTGACGCCCGGGGCGACGGCGTATTTATTGACGGATCGCTTCGGGAAGATGATCGCGATTGCGGTGACGCTGGGCGTGGTGACGTCGCTGGTGGGCGCGTATGCGAGTTACTTCTTCGATGGCTCGACGGGCGGATGTATTGTGACGCTGCAGAGCGCGTTGTTTGTGGTGGCGTTGATTTGGGCGCCGAAGCATGGGATTCGCGCGGCGCGCCGACGCGGGCGGATGGAGCGGGTGGAGGAGGTGGTGGGATGAAGGCGAACGGCGCACAACACACCCCGGCGCGGCGCGCCACCCCTCTTGGTAGAGGGGATTTTGTATGTTGGAATAGGACGCGAGCGGCGCGTTGGGACCCCGACAAGTCGGGGCAGGCTAACGCGCCCTACCTGTATGAGCCCTACCTGTATGAGTAGGTTGCTCGAGCCGTTTCAGTTTCCGTTCATGGTGGACGCGATGATCGCGGGCGTCGTGGTGGGGGCGGTGTGCGCGGTGCTGTCGTGTTACCTGGTGTTGAAAGGCTGGTCGTTGATGGGGGACGCGATTTCGCACGCGGTGCTGCCGGGAATCGTGCTGGCGTATGCGGCGGGGGTGCCGCTGGCGTTGGGCGCGTTCGGGTCGGGGCTGGCGTGCGCGTTGTTGACGGGATATGTGAAGGCGAACAGTCGCGTGAAAGAGGATACGGCGATGGGGGTGGTGTTCACGGGATTGTTCGCGCTCGGGCTGGTGATCTTCACGAAAGTCGAAACGGACCTGCACCTGGATCATATCCTGTTCGGAAACATCCTGGGGCTGGAGGACGGAGATTTGCGCGATACGCTGATCACGGGAGCGATCACGCTGGGGGCGGTGATGATCTGGAGGAAGGATCTGCTGCTGTTCTGTTTCGATCCGGCGCAGGCACGCACGGTGGGATTGCGGACGGGGGTGTTGAACTACGGACTCTTGTCGCTGCTGGCTTTGACGATCGTCGTGTCGCTGAAAGCGGTGGGAATCATTCTCGTGATCGCGATGCTGGTGACGCCGGGGTGTATTGGATATTTGATGACAGATCGGTTTGGACGGATGATGGGCATCGCGGTGGCGAGTGCGGTGGGGTCGAGTTTCGCGGGCGTGTATGTTAGCTTTTTCGTGAATGCGTCGACGGGCGCGTGCATCGTTTTGGTGCAGGCAGCGCTCTTCGTGACGGCATTGGTGTGGGCGCCAAAGCATGGATTGAGGGCGATGCGGCGGGCGCGACTGGCGGGGCGGGTGGCGGGGAGTGGGTTGACGGGGCGTTAAGAAAAACGGCTTTCGCGAGAGCGGCTCGTGATGTTGACTGCGGCATGCTCACGCGATTCTCGGTTGCCCCGCTTCACACGATGACCCGTTCGCTGGCCGCGGTGGCCATGGGGCGGGAGGCGCCGGATCTGGTGATCACCGGCGGCAGGGTGTTGTCGACCTATACGGAGCGGATTCACGACGGGCGCGAGATCTGGATCAAAGGCGGACGGATTGCGGCGGTGAAGGCGGCGGGGACGTTCAAGGCGGCGAAAGGCGCGGGGAAGAAGACGAAGGTTTTTGACGTCGGCGGCGGGATTCTGGCGCCGGGATTGGTCGATCCGCACATTCACATCGAGAGCGCGATGATGACGGCGTGCGCTTATGCGGAAGGGGCGTTGCTGAACGGAACGACGACGATTTTTTGTGATAGTCATGAAATCGGCAACGTGTGCGATGCGGCGGGCATCGAGTGGATGTTGGAGGATGCGCGGCAGGCGCCGTTGTCGATTTTTCTGACCGTGCCGAGCACGGTGCCGGCGACGACGCCGAAGTTCGAAACGGCGGGCGGGGATTTGACGCCGAAGAAGATCGGGAAGCTCTTCGACGCGTGGCCCGAGGCGGTCGCGCTGGGCGAGAAGATGGACTTCGTGCAAGTGGCGATGGGCGACGAGCGGAGCCATGCGATTCTGGCGGAGGCGATCCGGCGCGGGCGTCCGGTGTGCGGGCATATCTACGGACGCGAGTTTGTGGCGGCGGGCGCGGCGAGTGGAATTACGGATACGCACGAGGCGATCGATCGGGATATCGCGGACGATTTTCTGGAGTCGGGAATCTGGGTGTTCCTGCGCGGAGGACCGCCGACGACGCCGTGGCATTCGTTGCCGCGGGCGATCAAGACGGTGACGGAACTCGGCGCGAACCCGAAGCGGGTGTGCGTGTGCACCGACGATCGGGATGCGGACGATTTGTTTTTGTTCGGGATGGATTGGGTAGTGCGGGAGGCGGTGAAGGCGGGGATGAAACCGGTGACGGCATGGAGCATGGGCTCGCTGCATCCGGCGACGCGGTATGCAAAAGATGGAGACATCGGCGGACTCGGGCATGCGCGTCGGGCGGACATCGTGTTGTTGAACGATGCGCTCGAGGTGCAGAACACGTGGTTCGGCGGCGAGCTGGTGGTGAAAAACCGGAAGATCACGCCGGTGCTGGATGCGGCGTTGAGCAAGCGCTACCGGTATCCGCGCGCGGCGTATCAGACGGTGAAGCTGCCGCGAAAGGTGAAGCTGACGCCGGCGCTACCGAAAGAGGCGGTGACGGCGAATGTGATTCGGGCGGCCTTGCCGGGGATTATTCTGTTTCACGACAAGGTGCGGCTCGAACCGCAAGCCGGGGAGGGCTGGGCGGACTTGTTCGGGAAGCACGGGCTGTGCTTCGTGAGCGTGGTGGAACGCCATGGGAAATCGGGCGCGGTGGCGCACGGGTTGTTGAAGGATTTCGGATTGAAGGACGGCGCGGTGGGGAGCTCGGTCGGGCACGACGCGCACAACATCATTGTGGCGGGGACGAACGAGGCCGACATGCAGGTGGCGATGGCGACGATCAAGACGTTGCGCGGCGGCGTGTGTGTCGTGCGGAGAGGAAAGGTGATTGCGAGCGTGGCGCTGCCGGTGGCGGGGCTGATTTCGGATAAACGTGCGACGGTGGTCGCGAAGGAGACCACGGCGTTGAAGAAGGCGTGGACAGCGGCGGGATGCACGCTGCCCTATATGGGCTTCAATTTGATTCCGCTGTCGGTGATCCCGGAGATTCGAATTACGGACAAGGGGCTCGTGACGGTGCCGGGGATGGAGATTTTGCCGTTGTTTGAATAGCCCGCGAAACACGCGAACGGGCGCGAAAGGGGTGGCTCACGGAAGACACGGAAAATACGGAAGAAGGAGGTGGGACGAAGATTGTTGTGCGGTGGGGGCGGGGCTTGGCCATTGTAGGGTAGATGGACGAACTGACAGATGCGGTGCTGCTGGAGCGATTCGCCGGGCGGGGCGATGAAGGGGCGTTTCGCACGCTGGTGGAACGCCACCTGAGGCTCGTGTATTCGGCGGCGGTGCGTCAGCTCGGCGGGGATCGTGTGCTGGCCCAGGATGTGGCGCAGGCAGTGTTCGCGCTGGCGGCGAAGAAGGCTAAGGTGCTCGCGAGACATCCGACGCTGGCGGGGTGGTTGGTGACGACGACACGGAATTGTGCGCGGGATGCGAGGCGGACGCAGAATCGGAAATGGAGAAATGAGAAGGAGGTCGCGGCTATGCAGCAGATGGATGCGGAGGCGGAGGAGCGCGGATTGTGGCGGAAGATTGAACCGGAAATCGACGAGCTGTTGGCGAAACTGGAGACAGCGGAGCGCGAGGCAGTGGCTTTGCGGTTTTTTGAGGAGCGTTCGTATGCGGACGTCGGTCGGTTGCTGGGCATCAACGAAAACGCGGCGCGGATGCGGGTGGAGCGGGCGTTGGAGAAACTGCGAGCGTCGCTGGGGCGGCGGGGAATTGGGTCAACTGCGGCGTTGCTTGGGTCGGCGTTGACGACGCACGGGGCGATCACGGTGCCAGCACAACTGGCGGGTCAGATTGCAGCGAATGCGGTGAGCTTGGCGGCGGCGAGCGGGAGCGCGGGAGGACTGGCCATAACGCTTTCAATGATGAAGAGCACACAAGCGGTTTCGGTGATTGCGGCGTTAGCCGTGAGCGTGGCGGTGTGGCAGGGATTTCGCGCGGGCGCAGCGGGTCGCGAGGTGCGCGAACGAAAGGAAGCGTTCGCGGTGGTGCGGGCACAGGTAGATACGCTGCGCGAGGAACTGGAACGGACGCGACAACGCGCGAAGGCGGCCGATGAAGATATCGAGCGATTGCTGGCTGCGATCGAGACGAGTCAGGCGACGGGACGGCAGGCGGAGATGCCTAAGCTGGCTGCGGGGCGCGCGAGTCGTGCGGAGGTCGAGGCGCGATTCCGACAAGCGCGGGAGTTGGCCAAGAGCGGGAACGATGATGCGGCGGCGATGAAAGAGTTCCTCTGGTGTTTCGATGAAGGGATGGACTATGGCTTCAGTTTCATGGTGCTGCGCGGGGAGCTGATGGAAGCAATGGGCGAACTCGCGAAGCGGCATCCGCCGATGCGTGAGGCGATGATCGAACGCCGTGAACAAGCAGAGCGGGCGTTTTTGGCGGATGAGGGTGAAATGGATCGAGTGACTGAGTTTGCGACTTTGAGCGTGCGACTGGGGGAGCAACACCGGTTGGTTGAAGCGATGAGCAAGTTGCCGAAAGGCGACAACCGTCGCGGGACGCTGATGAATTATGGTGGATTCGATGAATTGCTGGAGACGCGACGTTATGGAGAGATCGTAGAGGAGCAGTCGTTTGCTGAAATGAGCCAACGATTTGAGATGATGAAGGCCGCACCGTCGGCCCGGATGTCGACGCAGCACCTGGAGGATTATCGAAAACGTCTGGCTGAGAATACGGCCAAGAATGTCGAAGCGCTTGCGGGTGCGGGGAAGTTGGACGAAGCGCGCGAGTTGGCGGCGAAGGTGATCCAGTATGACGACACGCCAGAAACGCGTCGCGTCCTGGCGGAGCGACTGGAGCGGGCGGGATGGGCGGACCTGCTGACGCGGTGAGGCGGGCGTCAGCGGACGGATTCCGGCGTGCGGGCGAGGCGCGCGGAGGCGGGGCGCTTGGCGGCCGGAGGGATGTGCGTCGCGTGTTGAGCGGCGAGTTCGGCGGGCGGGGTGCCGAGAAGGTAGCGGACGAGCAGGCGCGCGTTGAGCCATTGCTGGGCGATTGGGCCGCGTTGGACGTAACCTTGCGCGGACGCCGTGACCCGGGCGCGGAGCGAGTGCACGCGCGCGACGGAGCGGGCGCGTTGCAGGAGGGCGACGTCTTCGAACATCGGCCAGTCGGGGAAGCCGCCGAGCGCATCGTAGAACTCACGACGGATCAAAATCCCTTGCTTGCCGCAGCGGGTGAAAACGCTGTCGAAACGGGTGAACCAGCCGCAGAGGCGAAGGAAAAGGGAGGGCGAATCGAAGCGGAGTCGAAACGTGGCGATCTGGGCATCGGTTTCGACGGTGAAGCGTGAAAAGAGGGTGCCGGCTTCGGGGGGAAGTTGGGCGTCGGCGTGCAGGAAGAGCAGCCAGTCGGAGTCGGCGATGGCGGCGCCGGCGCGGCATTGGCGGCCGCGACCGCGGCGCGTCACGACGATGTGCGCTCCGTGTTGCGCGGCGATTTCGCGAGTGCGGTCGGTGCTTTGGGCGTCGATGACGATGAGGCGGGCGCCGGGCAGGCTTTGCTGGGCGGTGTGCAACGTGGCGCGGAGGTGTTCGGCGTCGTTGAAGGTGGGAATGACGACCGTGAGGGAGTCGGAGGAGGAGTTGCGCACGACGCGCGAAAGGTAGGCGCGGTAGGCTTTGGCGTTTCGGATGCCCTCCTTGGGGGTGAGGAGCTCGCGGGAGAGACCGAAGAGCTTCGCTCGCGCGAGGGTCGTGGCGAGAACCTGGTCGGAATTCCAAGGGATGTTGTCAAAGAGTTCGGGCGCGGGTCGGCGGAGCGCGAGGAGGTAGTAGGTGCCTTCGGCGCAGGGGCCGAGCACGAGGTCGGCGCGGGCGAGGCGGGCTGCCGCTTCTTGAAAAGTGGCGCGGTCGAGTTCGGGGCACTCGCCGGCCACGGCGACGACGGTGGTGGCTCCGCGCGCGAAGGCGGCGCCGAACGCTTTGCGCAGGCGGCGGCCGAGATCGCCGTCGGACTGTGGGTAGTAGTGGCGGGAGGCGCCGAGCCAGGTGCGGATTTCGGTTTCGGCTTCGGGCGGGGTGAAATGAATTTCCACCTGCCATGACGGGGGAACCTCGCGCAGCTGGCGCTCGACCATCGCGCGATAGATGTCGATGGCGCGCTCTTCGCCCAATTCGGCAGCGAGACGAGTCTCCGCCAGGCCGGCGCGAGGAGCTTTGACGAAGAGCAGCACGACGGGCTGCGGCGAAGAACGGCGGTTCATGGGGCGATGAAGCGGCGGGCGAGGAAATGTTTTAGATTGAGCCTAGCGCGGTTGGAGCGGGAGAACTTCGCTCAGATTTGGGCGAAGAGGAGAGGGTGTTTTCCGGCGGACGACGGCGAAGTGCGCAGGGCGCAAAGGCGCGTGTTGCTACTCGAAACTATCTCGAACGAATTCATGCCGCGGCGAACCGACGGATAGTCCCCGTCGGGAGGGGGTGGGTTCCCGCGGGCGAATCGCCTCCGGGGAAGCGCCAGCCGGGAGGAGATGTCGCCCGGAGGTCGTTTCAACGTGCAGGAAACTGCGGGTGGGGAACCGCGGGATTTGTGGCGGATCGGACGGGAGACGGACAGCGCGCGGATCCTGGGTATCCAGAAATAGATACGGAGAAGGGCGGATGGCACGTGACGGCGGCGTGGGGACACGCCGCCCTACCGTGTGATGCGCAGGGGAGAGCTTGCGGGTTGGGAGCGAAGGGATGTGTTATGAGCATGCGAATCGGCGTGCCGAAGGAGGTGAAAGTCGGGGAGACGCGGATTTCGATGACGCCGAGTTTGTGTCGGCGGTGGGTGAAGCTGGGCGCGCAGGTGATGGTGGAGCGCGGAGCGGGAGCGAATGCGGGGTTTTCTGATGCGGAGTATAGGGCGGCGGGCGCGCGGATTGTGGCGTCGGCAGAAAACGTGTGGGCGGCGGATTTGGTTTTGAAGGTGAAGGAGCCGTTGCCGGAGGAATACGGGCGGATACGTGAGGGGCAGGCGCTGTTCACGTATTTGCATCTAGCGGCGGGTCCGGAGCTGGCGCGGGTGTTGATGAAGAAGCGGGTGCTCGGGATCGCGTATGAAACGGTGGAGGGCGCGGGCGGCCAGTTTCCGTTGTTGAAGCCGATGTCGCAGATTGCGGGACGGCTCTCGATTCAGATTGGGACGCATTTCCTGCAGACGCAGCACGGCGGGTCGGGTGTATTGTTGGGCGGGATACCGGGAACCATGCCGGGGCATGTCGTGGTGGTGGGAGCGGGAAACTCCGGCGCGCACGCGGTGCAGATGGCGGCGGGGATGGGGGCGCGGGTGACGGTGCTGGACGTCGACACGCAAAGGCTGGAGGCGCTCGATGTGGAGTATCGCGGCCGGGTGGTGACGCTGGTGTCGAATCCGGCGAACATTGAACAATCGGTCGCGGATGCGGATTTGTTGATCGGGGCGGTGTTGATCCCGGCGGCCAAGGCTCCGACGGTGGTGACAAAGAAGACGGTCGCGCGGATGCGGCCGGGAAGCGTGATCGTGGATATCGCGATCGATCAGGGCGGCTGCATCGAGACGATCCGGCCGACGTCACACGAGGAGCCGGTGTATCGGGAAAGTGGAGTCATTCACTATGCGGTGCCGAACATGCCGGCGCTGGTGGCGCGGACGTCGACGCTGGCGCTGACGCAGGCGACGGAGCCTTATGTGGCTAGGTTGGTGGAGAAGGGGATCGAGCGGGCGCTTAAGGAGCATCCAGGATTGGCGCGCGGGGTGAACACGCGCGATGGGCGAATCGTCAACGAGGCCGTGGCGGCGGCGCTGGGGTTCGCGGAATAGCGGCTGGGAGGCGCCGCCTATTCGTGATTTTAGACCTTTCGTCGATTTGGCGTGGTCTCGCGGCGGAGAGGCTTTTGGATCGGCGCGTGCTTTCCAGCCGGCTTTTCCTTATCCTCTTGCTGTTTGCGACGAGCGCGGCGGCGCAGACGCCGGCATTGGGCGCGTCGGCCACGGCGTTGCGGGCGGGGCGGTTTGCGGAGGCGTTGAAACTCGCGCAGGAGCATACGGCGGCGGCGAAGGCGCGCGGCGATGAACGGGCGGCGGTTTTTTCGCTGGTGGATGAGGCGCGGGCACACGGACAGCTGACGGATTATCCGGCGGCGCTGGCGGCCTTGCACGACGCGCTGCCGCGAGCGGCGGGGCTGGCGGATGAAGGGCCGCTGGCGACGGTGGAGTTCATGTTGGGGAACATTCACGGCCGGTTGCGCGAGTGGGCGGACTCCGAGTTTTGGCACGAAAAGTCGCTCGCGCGGAAGCGGCGCACCGGGGCGCACGACTCCTACTCGCCGCTCGGGGGGCTGGCCTTTTCGTCGTATCAGCGCGGCAATCACACGAGGGCGAAAGCGGATTATGCGGAGGCCCTCGAGCTGGCGCGAGCGCACGGCGGGCTGAGGGAGATCAGCGAGATGTTGCACGGATTGGCGATGGCCCGTCTGCAGCTCGGCGAGCCGGAGGAAGCGATGCACAACCTGCGCGAGGCGGTGGAGCTGCGGGAGCGGATGGGTGATCCGTATTATCTCGCGAACTCGCTGGTAGAATTGAGCGCGGTGGTGCGGAAAGCGGGGGATGTGAGCGAGGCGGACGAGTTGTTGGCGCGGGCGGTGCCGCTGGCGGAGCGGGTAGGGTCGGCGCGCATATTGACGGCGGTGTATCGCGAGGCGGCAAAGGCGGCGGCGGAGCGCGGCGAATGGCAGGCGGCGTATGAGTTCTATCGGAAATTTCACGACGCGTCGCAGCGGGAGCTGGACGAGGTGCGCGCGCAAAAAGCGGCGATGCTCACGGCGCGGTTTGAAGTGGCGCAGCGGGAGCAGCAGATTGCGGCGTTGACGAAGCAGCGCGAACTCGAGGCGGCCGGACGCTCGCGGGCGGAGTGGATGCGGAATTTCTTCCTCACGATCGGCGTCGGCGCGGCGGTGACGTCGGTGCTGGCGTTTGTGGCGTATCGTTGCAAGCGGCAGGCGGCGAGTGCGGCGATGCTGCGGGCAGAGAAGGCGCAGCTCGCGATGCTGCGCTATCAGCTCAACCCGCACCTCCTGTTCAATACGCTGAATTCGATCCGGTCGCTCGCGTTGACGGATCCGGCGAGAGCGCGCGACCTCGTCTCGCGATTGGCGGCGTTCTGTCGACGAACGCTGGTGCCGGGCGATGCGCCGCTGGTGGCGTTGCGCGAAGAATGGGCGGCGTTGCACGACTTTCTCGCGTTGGAGCAGGCGCGCTGGGAGGACATGCTGACGCTCGAGAGCGAGTTGGATCCGAAGGCGGAAGATTTGTTGGTGCCTCCGATGCTCATGCAGCCGCTCGTGGAGAACGCGGTGAAATATGGTCAGCAGACGACGCCGGGAGATTTGCGGATCAAGCTGTCGGCGCGGGTCGTGGACGATGCGCTGGTGTTGTCGGTGGCAAACCTGGGCCGGTGGGTGGCCGAGACGCATTCGCGGCGGGAAGGATCGACGGGCGTGGGACTGGAGAACGTGCGGGCGCGCCTCGCGGCGTTGTATGGCGACCGGGCGGGGCTGGATATTGTTGCGGAAAATGGCTGGGTGGTGGTGACGGTGCGGATCGGATGCGAGCGGGTGCGCCAGGGAAAGATCGAACCGCGGGAGCGGCTGCGAGAGGTGGCGTCGGGCGTGTGATATGGCGGTCGCGGCTTTGATTGTGGATGACGAGGCGCCGGCGCGGCGTGAGCTGGCATTTTTGCTGCGGGCGCATCCGGAAATCGACGTGGTGGCGCAGGTGGGAAAGCTGGCGCAGGCGGAATTCGCGTTGCGGACGCTGCAGCCCAAAGTGGTGTTTCTGGACATTCACCTGCTGGGCGAAAACGGCTTCGATTTGATCCCGCACGTGCCGGAGACGACGCGGGTGATTTTCGTGACGGCGGACGATCGCGCGGCGGTGCGGGCGTTTCGCGTGAATGCGCTGGATTATTTATTGAAGCCCGTGGATCCGGCGGCGCTCGCCGAGGCGGTGCGGCGGGTGATGGCGATGGAGTCGCCGGGGGAAAGTAATGGCGCGAAGGAGCGACTCGCGGGGACGGATAGGGTGTTGTTGCGTGCGGACGGCGAGCAGCGATTTGTGCGGGCGAACGAGATCGTAGCGATCGAGGCGTGTGGAGCGTATACGCGCGTGCACCTGATGGACAGAACGCGAACGTTGGTCTTGCGGACGTTGAAGGGGTGGGAGGAGCTATTGAGCGCGGATGCCTTTGTGCGCATTCATCGCAACGCGGTGATCAATCTCGACTGCGTTGAGCGCGTCACGGCGGACGGCGAAGTGGAGCTTCGCGGAGGAATGGTGAAGGTGGAGGCGAGTCGACGGGAGTTGCCGGCATTGAAGATGCGACTGGCGACGCTGGGCCGTCGTAAGAACCATTCGTAAGAAAAATGACGCCGCTCGCTTATGAGCGGTTGATCTGGATCAAAACACGGCCATCGACTGGCCCTTCCATGCTTCACTCGTCCCCGTTTCGGTCCGCGGTGAGCGGCATCGCCGCTGTCGCGTTGTTGAATGCGTCGTTTGTTCCGTTCAGCTTGGCGAACTTGCCGACAGGAGCGCAGGTGGTGCACGGAAACGTAACCATCACGCAAGCCGGCGGCGCGATGAACATCCAGCAGGCGTCGCGCAATGCGATCGTGAACTGGCAGTCGTTCAACATTGGGGTCGGCAACAGCGTGCGCATCGAGCAGGGTGGGGTGGAGGCGGCCATGCTCGCGCGCGTGGTCGGCGGCGATGCGTCACAGCTACTCGGTTCGCTGAAAGCGGACGGGAATCTTTTCCTGATCAACCCACGCGGCGTCGTCATCGGCGAGGGTGCGGTGATCGACACGGCGGGATTTCTGGGGTCGACGCTCGACATGACCGACGCGGAGTTCCTGGCGGGCGGCGGGATGACGTTCAAAGGCAACAGCGATGCCGGCGTCGTGAACCTTGGAAAAATCACGGCGCGCGAGGGAAATGTGATGCTGTTCGCGCACAGCGTGAAAAACGCCGGCGAGATCGCGGCGGACAAAGGAACGGTCGGCCTTGGTGCGGGCACGGAGGTGATGCTCGCAACGCCGAATGCGAGCGGCTTTGTCATCAAAACCAATCTTGCGAGCACGGCGGAGAAAATGGGCGTAGATAACTCCGGCGTGATTGCCGCGGCTCAGGCCCAGCTCGAAGCGGCGGGCGGCAGCATTTACGAGCTGGCGGTGAATCAACGTGGTGTTGTGCGGGCAACCGGTTCGGAAGTGCGCAACGGTCGTATCCTGCTCACGGCCGCAGGCGGCACAGTCGGGGTGAGCGGTGAAGTTTCCGCGCAAAACAAGGACGGTTCCGGTGGTGAGATTCTGGTCGGCGGCGACTTTCGTGGACAGAATGCCGACGTCGCGAACGCCGCGCGCACCGTCGTGACGCCAACCGCGAAACTCGATGCGAGCGCGGCGAACGATGCCGCCGCGGCTGGTCGGGTGATCGTGTGGGCGGACGGAGCCACGCGTTTTCTCGGTTCGCTCAAAGCGACGGGCGCGGGTGGCGGTTTTGCCGAGGTTTCGGGAAAACGGTGGCTCGATTTCAATCCTGCGTCCACCATTCAGCTCGGCCGGAATGGCACGGTGCTCCTCGATCCTGACGCGTTGATCGTTTCGAACGATGCGGACAGCGGCGCGATCACGAGCGGTTCAGACCCGTTCAGCTTCAGTGTGTCGTGGGAAGTGGACGACATGTATGACTTCGAGGTTCCACCGCCGTCGATCCTCAACGTCACAACCCTGCAGGACCAACTTGCGGTCTCGAATGTCATCCTCGACACCTCCACGGCTTTCGGGGACGTCAGCTTCAATGTGCCCGTTGCGTGGAGTAACAACAATACGCTGACGGTCAGGTCGGGGAACAGTATTCATATCAACGCCGACATCACCGGCGGCGCAGAAAGCACGCTCGAACTCTACACCGGGACACCGGCCTGGGGACTAGGCGAACTGGGGTTTCCTCCCATCATGGGCGAGGCTTCGCTCGCGGAAGATGCGACCATCACGGTCGGCACGTTGGTGTATGGAGCCAACGAGTTCGCGGAGTATCCGGCAGAGATATACACTCCAGAAAGAGACACGCCCTCGACGGGCATCTTCTTTGCCGATGGCAACATCAAGGCAAACACGCTGAAGGTGGATCTTTCCGCGGGAGATGCGGGCGTCGCAACCAACGGCAGCAACAACACGATTCGCGCCTTTCACGCGACGGGGAATCATTCGCTCTACGCCTACGTCATGAATCACAATGGCGATCTCGATGTGACGCTGGATGAGACGCGCTCGGGCGGCAGTTCTCTCCGGTTTGTCACTCCGGGAACTTTGACGCTTACATCGGGCAGTTCGCTGACATTTGATGAATGGGAAGACGAACCTGACCACAAAGGCACGGTGGTATTCGCGTCCACGGGCGGTGCGTTTGTGAACGAGGCGGGTGCCGACGTTTTCGGAGGAGCGACGCGGTTTATCGTTTATAGCAACACGACGAGTGCGACCAAGAAGGGCGGTCTCGTTGGCACGGTCACGGACACCTTCAACCATTCTTACGACGACTCGGAATGGTTCGATGATGGGGAATCCCGGTTCCTCTTCACCGCGCTATCCGGCGCGCCGATCCTGACCTACAAGGCCGACGACCTTTCCCGCAGCTACGGCGCAGGAAACCCCGCCTTTACGTTTACGCGAACCGGTTTGATCGAGAGTGTGATCGACGATGTCACCGGCACGCCGACGCTTTCATCGAGCGCGACGCAGAGTTCGGGCGTCGGGGTCTATGCGATCAGCATCGGCTTGGGAACGCTGACGTCCTCGAACTACGACTTCGCATTCGAGAACGGCACGCTCACGGTCGAGCGCGCGCCGTTGACGGTCACGGCCAACGACAAGACGCGCCGCGTCAACCTCGCGAATCCGGATTTCGACGCGACATTTTCGGGCTTCGTGCTCGACCAAGACGAATCCGTGCTCGGTGGCACGCTGACGTTCGCGACGCCGGCGACGGACGCGTCCCCCGCTGGGACTTACGCGATCACTCCTGCGGGACTCACCTCGTCGAACTATGAGATCACCTTTGTCCCTGGCACGCTCACGTTGACCGAGACGGCGTCGCTGCTGATTTCCGCCAACAATGCGTCGCGCAACTACGGCGCAGCGAATCCGACGTTCACGGCCAGCTACAGCGGCTTCGTCGGCGGCGACACGGAGTCGGTCGTAACGGGTCTCCAATATTCCACTACGGCCACGCAATCGTCGGGCATCGGCAGCTACACGATTACGCCCTTTGGGGCTTCGGCCGACGGCTACGAGATCAGTTATGCGCCAGGCACACTGACGATCGAGCGCGCGCCGCTGACCATTTCCATTCCGAACCAGGTGCGCCCTTATGGGGACGAGAATGACTTCACGATCAACTTCAACGGCCTCGTAAACGGCGAAACATCCTCGGTCGTCTCTGGCCTCACGGTCTCTTCGCCGGCCGGGAAGACATCGAATGTCGGCAACTATGCGATCGAAGCGTCGGGAGCCACAGCGGACAATTACAGCATCAGCTACTCTCCTGGAACGCTTACGGTCATGCCCGCTCCGCTCACGGTGAGCATTGATCCGGCGACCCGCCGCTACGGTGATCCCGATCCGGTTTTCACTTACACCATCTCCGGTCTTAAAAACAACGACAGCGAGAGTCTCGTCACGGTGAACAATCTCGCTTCGCTCGCCTCCGCCAATGCGGGCATCGGCGATTACGGCATCCTTGGGTTTCCGTTTGTTTCGTCGTCGAACTACTCCGTTGCGACGCAAGTGTCCGGCACGCTCACGATCACGCCTCGGCCGCTGACGATCCGCGCCGACGACGCGAGGCGCGTTTATGGCGATGCGAATCCGACGTTCACCGCTTTGTATGAGGGTCTGGCCTCGTTCGACACGCCGGCGCTGTTCGGCGACATCGGCCTTACGACGCAAGCGACGCAGACGTCGGGCGTCGGCGAGTGGGGCATCATCTTTGGGACGGTGGCGAACCAGAACTACACGATCACGCGGGAGTTCGGGACGCTCACGATCGCGCCGGCGCCGCTGACGTTCGACGCGTTGCTGGATGTTTCGCGGCTCTACGGTCGCGCGAACCCTTCGTTGCAGCTTCCGGCGGTCGGCGGATTGAAGAACGACGATACCGTTACGAACCTCGGGCTGCAGTTTTCCGGAGTGCCCGCGGCGACGGCCGATGCGGGCCGTTACACGTATTCGGTCACCAGCGACAATCCCAACTATTCCTTCGTCGCGCCCGCGGCGGAGTTCCGCATCGATCCTGCGCCGCTCACGGTCGCGATCGGCTCGAGTGGACGGATCTATGGCGACGCGAACCCGACGAGCTACGATTTGATGGTGAGCGGACTCGCATTCGGGCACACGGCCGACGCGGTCATTGGCGTCCTGAATCCGACCGAAGCACGCACCGATGTCGGCACCTATGCGCTGACTCCGGTGTTGAAGAACACAAACTACGTGATCGATTCGGCGACGAACGGCCAGATTGTCATCTCGCCGCGTTTACTGACGTTGACGGCCTCAGACCGCACGAAGGTTTACGGCGATAGGAATCCGTTCTTCTTCGGCGACATCACCGGCTTCCTCGAGGGCGACAGCGCGCTCGATATCATCGTCAATCACGGCTTCACGACCGTTGCCGATCAATCCAGCGGTGTGGGCACCTATGCGATTCGCCCCTCGGCGCAGACCACCACGCGGAACTACATCACGACCGCGATCAACGGCACGCTCACGATCACACCGGCTCCATTGACCGTGACGATCGCCGATGCGAGCCGCGTTTACGGTGCGGCCAATCCGAGGTTTCACGCCAGCGGGGCGCAGGGACTCAAGAACGGTGATACGCTCGACGCGGTGGAGCTGACGTTCACGACGCCGGCTACGACTACGTCTGACACCGGATTTTATTCAATTTTTGGCGCCGGTCGTGCGCAGAACTACTCGGTGATGGTGGAGATTGGCCGGCTCACCATTACTCGTGCGAGCGCTTCGATTGCCGTGAACTCGGCGAGCCGCGCGTTCGGCGATCGTTTCGCGAGCGGCAATCCGTTTTCGGTGACGTATGCGGGGTTCCTCGCTGCGGATGAAGCGCTGGCTCGTGGTAACTGGCAGCTGTTCTTCGACGACGAACAAGTCAACGCCCCCGGCGTGCACGCGATTTCGGTGTCTGAGACGAATGTCTTGGTGTCGGCGGCGCTGCGGAAAAATTACGACATCGTTCTTGCCGACGGCTCTCTCACGATCACGCCGCGGCCGTTGACGATCACCGCGCCGAATCGGTCGTTTTCTTTTGGTTCTCCGGTTCCGAGTGAAGTGGCGCTGCCGACGCCCGACGTGCCCGCGGGCGCGCCGGCGTTTACAGTGATCGGCAACATCCAGGCCACTTCCTCTGGTCGGGTTGTGGTCCCGGAAATCGTGCCCGGTGCTGGCGTGACGCGCGAAGAGCTCGACCGTTACTTCGCCTTCGACCTGCGGCCCGGCGCGGTTTCGATCGCGTTGGACGATAATGTCGACATCACGAAGCAGATCGATCCCTCGCTCACCGACGAGGACAACGAGGACAACACGATCTTCCGTGATTTCACTCCCAGCAACGAGACGATCGAGGTGGACAAAGGCGGCACGCTCACGCTCGCTGCGAATCCATACGTCGATTACAGCACCAAGCCGCTGACGCAGGCGGAATTCGCGGCGTATTTCGGCAGTTTTGCGCAGAGCTCGGACAAGGTGAAATCAGCGCTCGCTGGTTCGTATGCGGAGTTTCTGGCGGAGAAGGGTGTCGCGGACAGCGCTTACGAAGAAATGGATCCGGCTGCCCGTGAGTTGCTGGCGGACTGGATGAGCGGCAATCTCTCCGACGAGGCGTTGCGCACCCGTGTGGCCGCCGGCGACACCGCCGCGCTCGCCGCGTTTAGTTTCATGCTGCCCACGCTGGTGAACCAAACTCGGGCCAAAGCGGTGGAAGACATGACGCCACTCGACCGACAGGTGTTGGGGCGCCTCGCGGATCTCACGGAGCAGCGTCGCACGGCGACGCTCCAGGCCGTGCAGCGGAAATACGATGCGATGATGAAGGCTGCGGAGGAACGCTCGACGAGCTCCGCGGGGATGACCGCGCTGTTCCTTGGGCCCGGAGATTTCAAGGAGATCGTGGAGAGCTCGGCGCAGGAAGCGCTCGGCATGCAAATCGGTGTTTCAGCCGGCGCGGCGGCGGGGTCGGGCGCTGCAGCGATAGCCGCGTTGACCACGAAGGTCGTATTGAAGGCGATTTTCCCGGTTATCGCAAAAGCGGCGGCGCTCAAGGGGGCCAGCGTTAGCACGGTCGGCGCATCGGTGGGCGGCCCGGCGGTGGTCGTGACTGCGGTGATCGTGCTCGCGGTGCGCGCGACGCAGATCAGCGAAAGCATGAAGAACGAGGAAGCTTTCAACGCCTTCATGGCGAGCTGGTCGGTGGGCCAGGAGATCACCTCGATCGCGGAGCTCACGAGCCCCGCGATGGATAACGACATGAAAATTTCGACCCTCGCCCTCACTTCCGACCTATTCCGATCCGGCCCATGAAACCTGCCGCTCTTCTTCTTCTCGGCGCGCTCGCGCTGTCTCTTGCGGCGGATGAAACCGCTCTTCCTGGCACGGCGGAAACTCCGACGGAGTTGCTGCTCCCGCAGCCGGGCGAAGCGGTGATTCTTCCCGCGTTGAAGTCGCTGGTGTTTTTCGTCGATGCGGTCGCCGCGAGCGCGGGCGAACGAGGTGCGACGGGGCTCGACACGAGTCGGGTGCCATGGCTGCAAACGGCGGAGTTTGCGGACGAGATGGCGCCGTTCATCAACAGCCCGATGTCACTCGGCTCGCTCGAGCGCCTGCAAACCGTGGTGCGCCTGCACCTGCAGTTTCTTGGCCGGCCGTTCGCGCGAGTGTTCGCGCCGCCGCAGGATATCACGGACGGAACGGTGCGGGTCGTCGTGCAACTGGCGACGCTCGATGGCGACGTGCGGCTCGACGGCAACAAGTGGTTTGCGCGTGAACGCTACGCCGGCGCGCTGCGTGCGCGTTCCGGCGAAGCGTTCGACGCTGCAGCGTTCAATGCCGACCTCGCGTGGCTGAACCGCAATCCGTTCAGCCGCGTGACGCCGGTGATCGAAGCGGGGGAGCAACCGGGCACGACTCGCGTCACGTTGCGCGCGGAGGAACGTTTCCCGTTCACCTTCAGTGGGGGCTACGACAACACGGGCACGCGCAACACGGACGAGGATCGCGTCTCGGCGGCGGTGCAGTGGGGGAATGCATTTGGGCGCGGCGATCTGATGAGCTATCGTCTTTCGGGCGACCCGAGCTTCGATCACATGCGCAGTCATTCGTTGAGCTACACGGCGTTTCTGCCGTGGCGACACGTGCTGACGTTGCAGGCGGCGCATTCGGAAATCGATTCGGTGATGCCGGCGCCGTTCACGCAGGGTGGCACGTCGTGGCAGGTGGCGGCGCGTTACGAGATTCCGCTCGCGCCGCTGCGCAACGGCTGGACGCAGAGCCTGAGCTTCGGCGGGGATTTCAAATACTCCGACAACACGCTCGAGTTTGCGACGATTCCGGTGACCAACAACGTGACGCACGTCGCGCAAATCGGCGCGACGTATGGCGTGACGCTTCCGGCGTTCGGTGGACGGAGCTCGGTATCGGTGTCGGGCTATGCGAGTCCGGGCGGACTGACGCGCTACAATGGGAATCGTGCCTTTGGCGGCTCGCGGCCGGGGGCGCGGGCGGACTACGCCTACGGCAAACTCACGCTGTCGCATCAACGCGCGCTGCCGCTCGGATTCTCGTGGAGCACGGTCGCGGATTTTCAGGTTGCGAGCGGGGCGTTGCTTGGCAGCGAACAGTTGAGCGGCGCGGGCACGTATGCGGTCCGCGGATACCGCGAGAACAGCGCGTTTGGCGACGAAGGCGTGGTGGTGAACAACGAGCTGCACCTTCCGCCGGTGACGTGGGCGGGAGCAAAGACGCACATCGACGCATTTGCTTTTCTCGATGCGGCTTCGCTGCACCTGAACGTCGACGACGATAACGTTGAACTGAGCAGCGCGGGGGTCGGCGCAAATGTCGGCATCAACCGCTGGCTTTCGGTGCGCTTCGCGTATGGGTGGCGGTGGAAGAAGTTAGAAGGTTCGCGTGACGATGGGCATGGGCACGTGAGTGCGAATGTAAGCTGGTGAGGGGAGCGGGGCGTCGAGGGTGGTCGTTCGGCTCGGCGGGGACCCCGACGAGTCGCGGCAGGCTGTCTCGCCCTACCGAACGAGCCCGACGGGGACGTCGGGCTCCACCGACCTTGCTTAGCCACAACGAGAGCATCTGTGGAGGGCGGTAGGTGCGGGCGGATCGATCGCCCGCGAAAGGCCGAAAGGCACGAAACGCTTACGCGTTCCGCTACGAAGGCGGGCGAGCTTTACTTTACGCGGATTTTTCGCCGGCGAGGGCTTGGTCGATCCAGTGGCGGAGGCGGAGGAGGGCTTCGGTGCGCTTGGGGGCGTCGGGCTTCATCGTGTTAAGAAGATTGATCACGGTGTCGGCGTAGTCGTCGCCGTTGGCGGTGAGGATCGTGGGGAGTTCGAACGGGTTGATCTCGCCTTTGCGGATCATCATGCGGGCTTCCTGTTCGAGTTCGGTGGAGGTGCCGCCGAAATGGCCGCCGCCGCCGCCTTTGCCGCGGGAGAAACCGCCGCCGCCGCCGCCGGCGCGATCGGAGGAGGAGGCTTCGGTTTTGCCGCGGGGCTGGCGTTCGATTTGAGAAGGGTAGGATTTACCGTCGCGGCCGGTGACGGTATCTGAAGTTTGGATGCGGCCGGACTGCGTCATTTGCGAGCGAGTGCGGCGGACGAGTTCGACGGAGACTTTGCAGATTTCGGCGATGACGGGATTGGCGAGGTCGGGCCATTCTTCGAGCGCGATTTCGACGGCGTTGCGCTTGTCGGCGTTGTTGCGATAAACACCATTGGTCGCGTTGGCGCCGAGGGCATGGCGCAGGGCATCGGTGCGACCACCGGCGTGGACTTCGGCGGAAATGGCGGGACGCTCGATGCGTTTGGCGGCGAGGTAGCGATGGAAGCCGTCGGCGAGCCAATGCGTGGCGCCGTCGAAATAGACGACGATCGGCGGGAAGACGGCGCCTTGGGACATTTCGTCGGCGTAGCTGGCGATGGCGTCGTCGTTGGTGGCGACGCGCGCTTGGGTGCCGCCGTAAACGTTGATGGAGTCGAGAGGGAGATCTTGAAGATTCGGCATGAAAAAGGCCGCGTTTGTGAACGCGGCTCGCGGGTGCGCAAGGAGGAAAGCGAGAGGGAGGAGCCTTACGGCGAGAACTCCAAACAGTCACTCACGGGACACAGGGGTGTATTTGGTTTTTCACCACGGATGGACGCGGATGAACACGGATGGGGGATCGGGCTGATGAGAACCACGAATGGACACGAATGAACACGAAGGGATTGAGGCGGTGATGAAGCAGCGGAATGCAATCGGCTTGAGGGTTGAGGGCGGAGCGGCATAACGGCCGGATGATGAAGTTTCCGGCTTCGGTTTGGGTCGTGTTGTTGTTGTGCGTGAGCGTGGGACGGGCGGCGGGGATGCCGGGGTTGGACGACAAGTGGAAGCGCTACGAGTCGCCGCACTTCGAGCTGTTCAGCCATGTGTCGGAACGCGAATCGCGGGATCTGCTGCGAGTCCTGGAGTTGTTGCGAGCGACCTTCGGCCAAATGATCGAGGCGCGAGAGCAGCGGCCGAATCCGCTGACGGTTTACTACTTCAAGAACGACCGGGAGTTTCTGCCGTATGTGTCGGCGCCGCTGAGATCGGCGGAACGGACGGCGGGTTTCTATCTGGAGCGGCCGGACCGGTCGGTGATTGTGTTGTCGCCGGCGTGGACGTCGGAGCATGCGCGGCGACTGATCATGCACGAGTTTGTGCATTATCTGATGGCGGTGACGGGGGATCGTCCGAGTGCGTGGTATGGCGAAGGCGTCGCGGAGTTTTTATCGACGATCGAGGAGCGGAAGGACCATTTGATGATGGGGCAGCCGATCGTGGAGCACGTGGCGGCGCTGCGCGGGAAGTCGTTGATGCCGCTGCAGGAGTTATTCGCGGTGAGTCACGGCTCGCCGAGTTACAACGAGTCGCGGCGCATTGGGTTGTTTTATGCGCAATCGTGGGCGCTGGTGCATTACTGGTATTGCGGGCGTTCGAAGCGGGCGACGGAGAACGAGCAAGGGCGGAGGGAGTTTTTCAATTATGCGCGGAATCCGGAAGGCGATCAGCGGGATCCGGAGGCGTTGTTCAAGGAAACGCTGGGGATGGATTATCTGCAGATGCAGCGGGAGCTCAGCCGGTATGTGGAGACGGGCCGGTATGCGATGTTCAAGCTGCCGATGCCGAAGATCGCGCCGGCGGACAGCTATGCGATGCGAGTGGTCGGTCGGGAAGAGATGGCGTTGCAGTTGGCGAATCTCGATTTGCGGGTGAATCGCTCGGCGTCGTCGAAGTTGGCGCTGCTGGAGGCGTTGAGTCGGAATCCGGCGGACGTGCGCGCGTTGGAGATACTTGGCACGGAGGCGTGGTCAGATGGGGCCGGCGATGAGGCGCGCGAGCGATGGATGCAGGCGATTGCGGCGGGGACGGACAATCACGCGATTTATCATGAAGTCGCGGCGATCGAAGCGCGGCGATGGTTCAATGGTTTGGATCCGTATTTCCGGTTGCCGAACGAACGTGCGGCGGAGTTGCGGAACTTGCTGCAGCGCTCGATCGAGCGTGTGCCGAGTCAGGCGCAGGCGTATGAGATCCTCGCGTGGGTGGAAGCGACAGCGGAGAAGCCTTCGCCGAAGAACATCAATGTCGTGCAGGCGAATCTGGCGAAGGTGAAGGAGCGTCCGCGAACGTTGCTGGCGCTGGCGCTGGTGCGGGCGCGGGTGAATGACCTCGCGACGGCGCGTTTGATTGTGGAGCAGATGGAAAAAGAAGGCGTGTCGCCGACGATGCGACGGGATGTGGATCGATTGGCGGAGTATCTCGGGCGGATGGAGCGGGCGGGCGGGTAGCGGGAGGTGGAAATGAAAAAGCCCGCGGGAGGGCGGGCTTGAATCGGGGAAGACGGCGGGGTCGGGAGACCCCGCCCTACATCTGAATCCGAGCTGAGGTCAGGCGGGGACGATTTCGACGCTGGTGATTTCGATGCGGTCGATGGGCGTGCTCTTTTCGCCGCCGCCGCCGCCCTGTGTCGGAACGGTGGCGATGCGCTCGAGGACGTCGTCACCGCCGACGAGTTCGCCGAAGGCGGTGTATTGGCGATCGAGGAATTTGGCGTCGCCGTGGCAGATGAAGAACTGGCTGCCGGCGGAGTCGGGGTGCGCGGAGCGGGCCATGGAGATGACGCCGCGGACGTGCGACTTGGGGTTGAACTCGGCTTTGATCTTGTAGCCGGGGCCGCCGGTGCCGGGCATGCCGGACTCGCCCTTGCGGGTGTTGGGGCAGCCGCCCTGGATCATGAAGCCCTTGATGATGCGGTGAAACGCGGTGCCGTCGTAGAACTTTTCGCGGGCGAGTTTCTTGAAGTTTTCGACCGTTTTCGGGGCGACGTCGGGCCAGAACGAAAGGGTCATGTCACCGTAGGTGGTGTGGATGATGGCGTTTTCCTTGGCGGCGGTGGTGCTCATAGAGTTGGGCAAGGAACGCGGGGGCGCGCGGGTGTGCAAGAGGCAAAATGGATCTCCCGCGAAACACGCGAAAGGTCGCGAACATTGAAAGACGACGGAAGGGAGGAACCACGAAATACACGAAATACACGAAAAGCGCTGAAGGACGACGCGGGGGAGAATTTCTGCTCCCTTTCGTGTGTTTCGTGTGTTTCGTGGTTTCACCTCATGCGGCTGCGAAAACTGACTTTGCGACATTTTCGGAATGTGGGATTTTCGGCGCTGGAGTTTTCGGGGCGGCAACAATTTTTCGTGGGGGCGAATGGGCAGGGGAAAACGAATCTGTTGGAGGCAGCGGGATTCTTGACGGCGTTGCGGTCGTTTCGGACGACGGACAACAAAGTGCTGGTGGGGCACGGGCAGCAGGTGGCGGCGATCGCGGCGGACTTCGAGCACGAGCGGCTGGGCGAGAGCAAGGTCACGATCAAGCTGCGGCGGGAAGGGAAGGAACTGTGGTGCGATCAGACGCGGATCACGAAGCTCGGCGAATATATCGGGCGGTTTCCGACGGTGGTGTTTTCGTCCCAGGATATGTTGTTGGTGCGCGGCGCGCCGGCGTTGCGGCGACGGTGGATGGATTTGACGCTTTCGTCGATCGACGCGGGTTACTTGCGCGCGCTGCAGACGTATTCGAAAGCGTTGGCGGAGCGGAATGCGTTGTTGAAGCGTGGAGGGGCGGGGGATGCGGAGCTGGGGGCGTTCGAGCGGATCCTGGCGCCGGCGGCGGCGGCGTTGATCGAGATGAGGACGGCGGCGCTGGGGACGCTGGCGGGAAAGGTGAAGGACGCGTATTCGAAAGTATGTGACGCGGAAGGGGAGCGCGGCGGGTTGAAGTATCTGCCGAATTTTGAGGAGGCGTCGGCGGAGATGTTGCTGGCGAAACTCGAGGCGGGGCGGGCGCGGGATGCGCAATTTCGCACGACGCTGACCGGGCCGCATCGGGATGATTTTTCCTTCTCGGTGAAAGGAACGGCGGCGAAGGAATTTGCGTCGGAAGGGCAGCAGCGATCGTTGGTGCTGGCGCTGCGGCTGGCGCAGGCGGCGTGGTTTCAGGAGAAGAGCGGGGTGCGGCCGGTGTTGTTGTGCGACGATGTGCTGGGGGAACTGGATCCAGGGCGGCGGCGGAGGTTTTGGGCGGCGGTGGATGCGGAGTCGCAGGTGATCGCGACGGGGACGAGTCTGCCGGAGGCGGAGTTGGGCGCGTGGCAGGTGTTTGAGGTGAAGGAGGGGAATTTCGAGCAGAGGGACGGAGCCGCCCGCGAAACACGCGAATGAACGCGAAAGAAATACAGATGAGCGCAGAAGCTCTAGTGGTTGCCCACGGAACACACGGAAAGGGGGGGCGATGAGCTTCGGGTTTTGGGAGTGGGCGGTGTTGGTGGGGGGGGCGTTCTTCGTGGGTGTATCCAAAACGGGGATAGCGGGGCTGGGGATGTTGTTTGTGGTGATGTTTGCTCAGGTGTTGCCGGCGAAGGAGGCGACGGGAGTGGTGCTGCCGCTGCTGTGTTTTGGGGACGTCATCGCGGTGGCGTTGTATCGGCGGCACACGCAGTGGAAGTTTTTGTGGCGGCTGTTTCCGTGGACGGCGGCGGGGGTAGTGGGCGGGTATTTTGCGCTGGGGCGGATTGGGAATCGCGAGGCGGAGGTGATGATTGGGGTGATCGTGCTGGCGTTACTGGTGCTGCATGTTGCGCGGAGGAAGAAACATGTCGGCGAGGGCGAGCACGGGCGTTTTTTCGCGCCGACGATCGGCGTGCTGGCGGGGTTTACGACGATGGTGGCGAATGCGGCGGGACCGTTGATGGCGATTTATCTGCTGGCGATGCGGCTGCCGAAAATGGAGTTCGTCGGGACGGGCGCGGTGTTCTTCATGCTGATCAATCTCTTCAAGGTGCCGTTCATGATGAACCTTGGATTGATTAACGCGGGGAGTTTTACGCTGAACGTATGGCTGGCGCCGGCGGTGTTTCTGGGGGCGTGGGTGGGGCGGAAGCTGCTGGTGAAGATCGATCAGCGGTTGTTCGAGAATCTGGCGTTGGGGTTGAGCGCGGCGGCGGGGGTGAAGTTGTTGTGGGAGTGAAAGTGAAAGTGAAAGTGAAAGTGAAAGGGAAAGGGAAGTGAGGGTGAGAGGGGAGGTGGATTCGGGTCTTCACTTTCACTTTCCCTTTCACTTTCACTCTTCGCGATGGCGCGATTGAATGTCCGGCAGATGTGGGCGGCGAAGCTGGCGGGGAAGGCAATTCCCGCGGCGGTGCGCTTGGTCGGAGCGGCGGAGACGGCGGCGGAGGCGTTGGACTTGAAGCCGCGAAGTGCGTTTAGCGGGCGGGTGCTGGGGATCGATCCGTCGTTGCGAGGAACGGGATTGGCGCTGATCGAATTTGTGCCGGGGCGGCAGCCGGTGTTGTTGCGATGTGCGACGGTGCGGGTGCCGTCACGGGAGACGATGGCGGTGGCGTTGGCGGAGATTCACCGGGCGGTGTTGACGATGTTGGATGGCGCGGATGTGAGGCACGTGGCGTTGGAGCAGACGATTTACGTGCAGAATTTTCAGACGGCGCAGATTTTGGGCGCGGCGCGCGGAGCGGCGATTGCGGTGGCGGCGTTGTGTGGGCGGGAAGTGTTCGAGTATCCGCCCCTGCGGGTGAAGCAGGCGGTGGTGGGAGCGGGGCGAGCGAGCAAGGAGCAGATGGCGCGAACGGTGATGGCGTTGTTGGGGCATGGGCGACCGCTGGCGCCGGACGAGGCGGATGCGGCGGGCGTGGCGCTGTGCCATGCGTTTACGTGGCGAGGGTGAGGTGCGCGGTGGGGGCACCGCGCCTCCATTAGCGTGGAGAGGCGAAGTTTGTCGGGAGGTGGGGACAAGAATTGCGTGGGGAATGACAATCATGGTTGGTTGTCGTGGCGGAAAGAAAGGAGCAGAATGGGCGGACTTCGATGAATGCTACGGGCGGGTATTTTTCGTTTCGGCCGAAACTGCTGGAGTCCCTGCGAGGGTATGATCGGCAGCGATTCGTGACGGACGCGATGGCGGGGCTGACGGTGGGAATCGTGGCGCTGTCGTTGTGCATCGGGCTGGGAATCGCGTCGGGGGTCACGCCGGCGGCGGGGCTTTATACGGGAATCGTGGGCGGGTTCATCGTTTCGGCGCTGGGCGGATCGCGCGTGCAGATTGGGGGACCGGCCGGGGCGTTCGTGGGGTTGGTGGCGATGATCGGGGCGAAGTATGGGCTCTCGAACCTGCTCATCTGCACGATGATGGCGGGAGCGATGATGTTTGCGATGGGCGCGCTGCGGCTGGGGTCGCTGATCCGGTTTGTGCCGCAGCCCGTGACGATGGGGTTCACGTGCGGGATCGCGATCACGATCATGGCGACGCAGTTGCGGGCCTTGGGCGGGTTGCAGCTGGAAAATGAGCCGGCCGAGTTTTTGCCGAGGATAATCGCGCTTTATCAGGCGTTGCCGACGTTGAACTGGCAGGCGGTTGGGCTCGGGGCGGTGTCGCTCGCGATCGTGGCGATGTGGCCGGCGAAGTGGAGCAAGCGGGTGCCGGGATCGATCGTGGCGGTCGTGGTGGGAACGCTCGCGGTGTATTTCGGTGGAGTAAACGTGGAGACGATCGGGAGTGCGTTTGGCGGAATTCCGCAAGGGCTGCCGACGGTGGCGTTGCCGGAGTTCGATTGGCGGACGCTGGAGCATTTGGTCGCGCCGGCGTTTACGATCGCGATGCTGGGATCGATCGAATCGTTGTTGTCGGCGGTGGTGGCGGACGGGCTGATCGATGACCGGCACGATTCGAATCAGGAGTTGATGGCGCAGGGAGTGGCGAACGTCGTGGTGCCGATTTTTGGCGGGATTCCGGTGACGGGTGTGATTGCGCGGACGGCGACGAATATTCGAAATGGCGCGACGTCGCCGGTGGCGGGAATTGTCCACGCGGTGTTTTTGCTGGTGGTGCTGTTGGTGGCGGCGCCGCTGGCGTCGCACGTGCCGTTGGTGGCCCTGGCGGCGGTGCTGGTGATGGTGGCGTTGCGGATGGGCGAATGGGACGAGTTTCTCTGGCTGAAGCGGCGGCCGAAGGAGGACGGGCTCGTGTTCCTGACGACGTTTGCGCTGACGGTGTTGTTCGATCTGACGATTGCGGTGGGCGTGGGAATGATTCTGGCGGCGGGGCTTTTCGTGAAGCGCGTGGCGGATACGACGGAAGTGCAGGCGATGGCGGGGGTCGGGGTGGAAGCGTCGCAGCATCCGGCGGAGCGCGAAGTGGTGAAGCGGCTGCCGCGCGAGGCGGTCGTCTATCGCGTTTTCGGGGCGCTGCTGTTCGGTGCGGCCGACAAACTGGAGACGGTGTTGCGGCGGGCGGGTGGGGAGACGCGTGTGATCGTGCTGCACATGGCGGCGGTGACCGCGATGGATTCGACGGCGTTGAACCGGATCGAGGATTTACATGCGAAGCTGCGGCGTCACGGAAAGCATTTGATTCTGTGCGGGCCGCACACCCAGCCCTATTTCACGATGGAGAAGGCGGGTTTTCTCGACGTGGTGGAGCGGGAGAATGTGGTGGCGGATCTGGAGGCGGCGGTGGAGCGGGCGCGGGAGTTGGTGGGCGCCACTCGCTGACGCTTGTAGCCACGACGACTGTCGTCGACGGAGCGGCGCGTTGGGGACAACGCGCCCTACCTAGGTAAGCCGGAACGGCGCGTTGAGGACAACGCGACCTACCTAGGTGAGGACGGATTTGATGGCTTTGCCGAGTTCGGCGACGCGGTAGGGCTTGGTGAGGTAGTTGCAGAAGCCCATATCGATGAAGCGGCGGTGCATGTCCTCGTTGTCGTAGCCGGTGCAGACGATGGCGCGGACGTCAGGATCGAGATCGCGCAGGGCTTTGAAGCATTCCTCGCCGCCCATGCCGCCGACGACGGTGATGTCGAGGATGACGGCGTCGTAGGGGCGGCCGATGTTGAGATAGCGTTTGTAGAGGGTGATCGCCTCCTCGCCGGTTTTCGCGAGGTCGTATTTGTAATCGAGGCTCTGAAGCATGTTCGCGGTGAGCGACGAGATCTTTGGGTCGTCGTCCATGAACAGAATGCGGCCGGTGCCGAAGCGGAGGGAAGGAGCGCGGCGGGGCTGGATTTCGACGGGGGCGTCGGCGCGCGGGAGGAAAATGGTGAAGGCGGTGCCGCTGCCGACGACGGAGTCGACGCCGAGCTGGCCGCCGTGTTTGCGGACGATCGAGAGGACGGTGGCCAGGCCGAGGCCGGTGCCGTGTTTCTTGGTGGTGAAGAACGGATCGAAAATCTTTTCGAGATTTTCGGGCGGGATGCCGCTGCCGTTATCGCGGACCTCGAAGGCGATGTAGCTGCCGGCGGCGAGCGGTGGGATTTGGTCGGCCGCGAGCTGGGTGTTGGCGGCGCGGAGCTGCAGTTTTGCGCGGTGCGGGGGCGCGGGCATCGCCTGGAGGGCGTTGACGATGAGGTTTTGAAAAACCTGCAGGATTTGCGCGCGGTCGACGCGGACGGGATCGATGGGCTCGGCGACGTCGAGTGTGATCTCGGCGTCGGAGCCGGCCGCGGCGATCTTGATGGCGTCGGCGAGGATCTCCTTGGGCGCGACGACGCTCTGGGTGCCGGCGCCGCCTTTGGCGAACATGAGGAGTTGTTTCGTCAGCCCCTTGGCGGTGAGGCAGGATTTTTCGGCGTCGTCGAGGGCGGAGTAGTCGCGGTTGTCCTTGGCGAGGGAGATGCCGCCGAGGATGGTGGTGAGGAGATTGTTGAAGTCGTGGGCGATGCCCCCGGCGAGCAGGCCAAGGGACTCGAAGCGGTTGGCTTTGACGAGCTCCTCGGGGGTGAGGGACATTTCGGTGGGATCGCGAAAAACGACGATCACGCCGCGCGGCTTCCCGGTGGGATCGTAGGACGCGCGAGCGGTCCAGACGATGGGGCGTGCTTGGTTGGCGGATACGTCGGGGGCGAAGGCGCCGGGCGAAAGGAGGGCGTCCTCGGCGAAGAGAGGGAGCGGACCGTCGGCGGCGAGGGCGCGGTCGCACGGGTCGTCGGCGGGGCGGCCGGTTTCGCGGCGGACGAGGCGGAAGACGTCGCCGAGCGGCTGGTGGACGAGTTGGTCGGCGGAGAGGGAGAGAAGGCGGAGGGCGGCGGAGTTGGCGTGAAGGATTTTGCCGGTGGCGTCGGTGACGAGAACGGCTTCCGCGAGGGTCGCGAGGGCATCCTCGGCGAGCGGAGCGGAAAGTTTTTCGCCGGCGAGGGCGGCGGCGAGCGCGGCAGGGGCGGGCGTGATGAAGCCGATGACGCGGGCAAGGTCGCGTTTGCGCGTGAGCGTGCGATGGGCGCCGAGCAGGACGGGAAGTTGCGAGCCATCCTTACGATGCAGGAGGACGGGTTCGACGAAGTTGGCTTGGCCGGGAGCGCGAAGAAGAAACCAGGTTTCGACGCCGCCGGGGAGTTCGTCGGGCGGGAGCGCGACCGAGAACGAGGAAAGATCGTGGGGAAGTTCGTCGTCGCGGTAGCCGAGCGTTTTCTTCCAGGCGGCGGAGAACCAGAAGGATTTGTTCGTGAAATCGAGATCGAAGGCGCCGAGCGGGCCGGCGCCGCCGAGGAGCTCGAGCCGTTCGTCGTTGGCGAGGGAGGTTTCCTCGAGTTCCTTGCGCTCGGTGATGTCGAGGTGGAGACCGATGACGCGTTCGAGCTCGCCGGTGGCGGTGAGGATTTGCACGCCGATGCACTGGATCCAGACCCAGTGGCCGAGGCGGTGCTTCATGCGAAACTCGACGGAGAAGGGACGCGCGCCGACGGTGAGTTTGCGGCCGAGCTGGTCGGGCGCGGCCGCGGAGTCGTCGGGGTGGATCAGTTCGCGCCAGGTTTCGAGCGTGTCGGGCAGTTCGGCGTCGACGTAGCCGAGGATTTTTTTCCAGGACGGCGAGTAGGTGACGTGGCCGGAGCGGAGATTGAGATCGAAGAAACCGGCTGCGCCTTTTTCGGCGAGCAGGCCGAAGCCGGCGTAGGGGTCGGCGCCATCGACGGAAGGCGTGGGAGCGGCGACGGCGGGTTGGACGGTGGCGACGTAGGTGTTGGCGGAGGATTTCTCGAGGCGGACGCGAACCTCGCGGGGAGCGCCTTCGCGGGGTTGGGCGAGGAGCGTGGTCGTATTATCCAGCGTGGCGCCGAGGATGACCTCCCATTGGGCTTCGAGCCAGTCGGGTTCGTCGGAGGTGACCTCGAAGGCGAAGAGGGAAGAGAACGGTTCGCCGGTGAGCTCGTTGTCGGCGGCTTGCCAGAGAGCGCGCGCGGATTGGGTGGCGCAAGTGATGCGGCCGCCGGCGTCGAGGAGGAGGACGGCGGCGAGATCCGAGGCGGCGGGGCGCGAGGCGAACGGAGTGGCGGAAGGTGGGCGCGGGTCGTTCACGGGCGGAGCGAAATCAGCGGGTTCGATTCAACCACGGGTGCACACGAAGCGACACGAAGGGAAACCGGGAATCAGGATGACGGTGGCGTAGATAGCCAGGAGCGGACCCGGTTGGCGAGAAAATCGATATAAGGTGGCTGGTCGTTGAGGCACGGGATCTGTTCGAATGATTCGCCGCCGGCTTCCATGAAGGTGTCGCGACCCTCGCCGCGAATTTCTTCGAGCGTTTCGAGGCAATCGGCGACGAAGGCGGGGCAGAGGACGAGGAGGCGTTTTTTGCCCTGCTTGGGGAGTTGTTCGAGGGTGTGATCGGTGAAGGGGGAGAGCCACGGCTCGCCGGCGAGGCGGGATTGGAAGGTGACGGTGTGTTTGTCGGCGGGGATGCCGGCGCGGGCGATCAAGGCGCGGGTGGTGGCGAGGACCTGGGCGCGGTAGCATGTGGCGTGGAGAGGCGAGCACGTGGTGCAGCAGTCCTTCACGATGGTGCAATGTGCCTGGGAAGAGTCGGCCTTGCGGAGGTGGCGCTCGGGAATGCCGTGATAACTGAAAAGGACGAGATCGTGCGGTTTTTGGAAGTAAGGCGCCGAGACCGTGTAGAGCGCCTCGATGTAGTCGGCGTCCTGGTAAAAAGGCTGGATGCTCTCGATGCGGAGCTTGGGCGCGAGGCGGGCGGCTTCCTCATAAACCTTCACGACGACGGTTTCCCAGGAGGACATCGCGTAATGCGGGTATTGGGGAAAGAGGAGAAGTTCCTCGATGCCATCGGCGGCGATTTGAGCGATGACGGACGCGATCGACGGATTGCCGTATCGCATCGCCAAATACACCGGGGTGGCGGGGCCGAGAGCGGCGGCGAGTTTGTCGCGGACGCTTTGCGAGATGAGGATAAGCGGCGAGCCGCGATCCGTCCAAATTTGCTGATACGCGTGGGCGGAGTTGGCGACGCGTTTGCGGATGATGATCTGGTTGACGAGGAAAGTGCGGAAAGGCTCGGCGGGTTTGTCGATGACGCGTTCGTCGCCGAGGAATTCGCGAAGGTAGCGGGTGACGTCGGGAATGGACGTGGAGTCGGGAGAGCCGAGGTTGACGAGGAGGACCGCGCGTTTGGGCATGCGGGAGATTGGTCGGGGGAAGGGGCGCGATGTCAAACGAGGGCGGAGGAGACGTGGCGGACCGTTCGCCGCGGAAGGGACGGTGCAAAGGCTTGGCAAGGATTGAGCTTAAGGTAGGGTGCCGCCGAGCCGAAGACTTCTTCGGCGTGCCGGTCCCCCTTCTTCTCACGTTTTAATGCCAGGTTCCTTTCACGCTCCTTTCGCGAGGCTGCGCCGCTGTCTGCCTCTTTGGGCGGTGCGCGTGGTGTGGGCGGGCTGTGCCGGGATCCCTGCGGTGGCTCTGGCGGCGGACGGGACGCGAACGCCGGCGAATGAAGGGGTGTGGTGGGCGGCGGGGGCGCTGGTGGCCGGGGCGGGGGCTTTGGTGGCGGCGCGGCGGCGCTTGCGGCGCTGGCTGGGGCAGAGCGACACGAAGCAGCTGAAGGAAGTGCTCGAGTTTGCGGACTGCCTGTTGTGGCAGGCGAAGGTGAAGGTGAACGAGGAGAGGTGGCACTGGAGCGAGTTCACGTTGCAAGCGACGGGATTGTCGCGGCGGTTGTTCGACGGGCGAAGTGCGCCGGAAGTAGCGGGATTGTGGATGCAGTTCGACGTGCCGGAGAAGCAGCAGATGGACGAGCGGTGTCGGGCGGCGTTGGAGCGCGGCGAGTTGGGGTATCAACAGCAGTTCCGGATCCGGCGGGGAGATGGGAAGACGGTGTGGTTGCGCGAAAGCGTATCGATCACGCGGACGGGGCCGAACGAGTTCTGGTTGGTCGGGCTCGCGACGGACATCACGGCGCAACGCGAGGCGGAGGTGGCGCGGAAGGCGTCGGAGGAAAGGCTGCAGCAGCTGTTGGCGCGGGCGGACTGCATGTTATGGCAGGCGACGGTGCGGCAGGATGAGGCGGGGGATTTTCGATGGGAATGGTTTGTGCCGCGATCGGAGTTGTTTCGGCGAATCGCGGGGGAGAACGCAGAGCCGACGCGGAAGCCCTGGGACAATACGCTGGTGCCGGAGTATGCGGAATTGGAGGCGCGGAGACGCGAGGCGATGCTGCGCGGCTTGCCCGGATACGAGCAGGAGTTTCGCGTGGTGTTGGGTCGAACGTTGCTCTGGCTGCATGAGCAAGTGACGGTGCGGACGGAGGGAGAGCGGCAGTGGACCTTGGAAGGCGTGGTGATTGACATCACAGCGCAGCGGGAGGCGGAGGAGTCGAAGCGAACCAGCGAGGCGCAGTTGCAGCAGGTGGTGGAAACGGCGGATTTCTTGTTGTGGCACGCGCGGGTGTTTCAGACGCCGGAAGGAAAGCTGCACTGGGTGATGCAGGTGCCGAGTTCGAGCCTTTATCGGAAGTTGTTCGGGCGGGAACCGGGGGATCCGGTGGTGCTGCCGTGGCACGAGATCCTGGAGGAAGGCGTGGTGAGTGAAATGAATTCGCGCGCGCGGGCAGCGATCCTCGACGGAGCGCGCGGCTACGAGCAGGAGCTCGTTGGGAAAATTGCCGGGCAGCGTTGCTGGCTGCACGAGCAGGCGACGGTGCGGAAAGTGGCGCCGGGAGAGTGGCAGCTGGTGGGAATCGTGACGGACGTCACGCAGCGGCAGCAGGCGGAGCATGCGCGCCAGGCCAGCGAGCGGGCGTTGCGAGAGATTCTGGAGCGAGCGGATTGTTTGTTGTGGCGGGCCACGGTGCGAAAGGATGCGTCGACGGGACGATTGGGATGGGAGCATTTCGAGCTGCCGAACTCCCGGCTTAGCGAGGAATTGTTCGGGGCGCGGGCCGGAGACGGTCGCGATCACCTGTGGGATTTGGAGACGGTGCCGCAGTTGCAGGAAATGAATCAGCGGAGCACGGAGGCGATCTTGCGCGGAGCGGGCAGCTACGAGCAGGAGTTCCGGGCCGAGGGGACGATGCGGAACCTGTGGCTGCACGAGCGCGTGACTGTTTCGGTGGTGGGCGAGGAGGAGTGGCAGCTGGTTGGCGTGGTGACGGACGTGACCGAGCGGCACGAGGCGCAGGAGGCGCAGCGGCGGAGCGAGGCGAGATTGGAGGAATTGCTGCGGCGGGCGGACTGCATGATTTGGCAAGGGCACGTGCGGCGGCGCGAAGACGGGGAGTTTGCGTGGAGCTTGTATGTGCCGCGTTCGCGCTTGCATCGCCGGATTTTCGGGCGCGATCCGGATGCGCAGAGTTTTCGCTGGAGCGAGATGGCGATCCCGGAGTGGCCGCAGATGGTGCGGACGGCGCGAACGGCGTTTGTCAGCGGAGCTTCGGGTTACGAGCAGGTGTTTCATATTCCCAAGCCGGAGGGGGATATTTGGGTGGCGGAGCAGGCATCGATCACGCCGCGTGGTCCGGGCGAGTGGGATGTGGTGGGCGTGATTGTCGACATCACGGCGCGGCGCGATGCGGAGGAAGCGCGGCGGACGACCGAGGCGCAGCTGCGTCAGATTCTCGAACTCGCCGAGTGCATGGTGTGGGAGGCGACGGTGTCGGAAGGGAAGGACGGGAAGCTCGCGTGGGCGTTTTACACCACGCGATCCGTGTTGTATCGGCGTTTGTTTGGAGACGGGCCGGGGCCGGCGAAACTCAGCTGGAACCAACTCAATGTGCCGGAGCGATCGGAGATGCACGAGCGCGCGGCGCGCGCGATGCGGGGCAATGCGCCGGGTTACGAGCAGGAGTTTCGGGTCTTGCTGGATCAGCGCGTGGTGTGGTTGCGCGAAGTGGTCACGATTTCGAGCGGGGAGGCCGGGCACTGGCGTTTGGTGGGCGTGATCACGGATATCACGGCGCAACGCGAGGCGCAGGAGGCGCAGCGCGCGAGTCAGGCGCAGCTCGAGCAGATGCTGGCGAGCGTGGATTGTTTGTTGTGGCAGGCGCGCGTGTTCGAGACGGAAGGCCGGACGTTGCGCTGGGTGAGCTTCGTGCCGCGATCGCGTTTATATCGGGAACTCTTTGGGCGCGATCCGGACACCCCGGCCACCCTGGCCTGGCCGACGATCGTGGACGCGGCGACGGTCGCGGAGATCGATGACCGGGCGCGCGGGGCGATTCTGTCGGGGGCGAATGGATACGAGCAGGAGTTTCGCGCGCAGCGGGGCGAGCGAGCGTTCTGGTTGCACGAGCAAGTGACGATTTCGGCGGTGGGGCCGGGCGAATGGCGGTTGGTGGGAGTGATCACGGACCAAAGCGAGCGGCGAGCGGCGGAGCAGGCGGTGCGGGCGTCGGAATTGCGCTACCGCACGCTTTATCAGCATACGCCGGTGGCGATCGTGGAGGCGGACTTTTCGGAGGTGGGGCGTTGGATGCAGACGCTGCGGGAAGACGGTGTGCGCGATTTGGCGGCGAAGTTGCGCGCGGAGCCGCGTCAGGTGTTGGAAGCGGCGCGGCGGGTGCGGGTGGTCGATTGCAACGACAGTGCGATGACGATGCTGCGGGCGAGGTCGAAGAGCGATTTTCGCCGGAAGCGCTGGATGCTGGCGACGCCCTCGTCGCTTGATGTGATTCGCGCGGCGATGGTGAGCTTGTGGGAAGGGCGGAATACGCTGGAGTCGGAGATGGAGATGAAGGACTTCGATGGTGAGGTGCATCAGATGCACCTGCGCTGGTGGATGGAACGTTCCGATACGGGGCTGGATTTGCGGCAATCGGTGATGGTGTTCGTGGATTTGACGGAGTTGAAGCAGGCGGAAGCGGCGCTGGCGGCGGAGAAGGAGCGGCTGGCGGTGACGCTGCGGGCGATGGCGGAGGGCGTGATCACGACCGATGTGGATGGGCGGGTGCAGTTCATGAATCCGGCGGCGGTGGCGTTCACGCGTCATCGGAGCGACGCAGCGATCGGGCGGCCGGTGGGGGAAATTTGTTTGTTGGAGAACGACCGGACCGGAGAGCCGGTGGAAGTGCCGGTGCGGCGGGTGGCGCAAGGCGACGTGGTGTTGGAACTGCCGAGCCGGACGAGACTGGCGGCGGCGGATGGAGCGAGCCGGCTGGTGGAGGGATGTTGCGCTCCGATCCATTCGGCGAACAGCACGGTGATCGGGACGGTGCTGGTGTTTCGCGACGTGACGGAGCACGACCGGCTGGAGCAGGAATTGGTGCGCGCGACGAAGCTGGAATCGGTGGGCATTCTCGCGGGCGGAATCGCGCACGATTTCAACAACATCCTGACGGCGGTGATGGGGAATGTGGCGCTGGCGGCGTTGGATGTGGATCCGGCGTCGGAGGCGGGGCGGAGTTTGCGGGAGGCGGAGAAGGCGACCCTGCGAGCGCGAGATTTGACGCAGCAGTTGCTGACGTTTGCGAAAGGCGGCGAGCCGGTGAGATCGGCGGTGCAGCTGGATGCGATCGTGAAGGAGATGGCGACCTTCACGCTGCACGGGGCGCGGGTGAAAGCGGAGTATGCGTTCCCGGCGAATCTGTGGCCTGCGGACGCGGACAAAGGCCAGATCGGGCGCGTGGTGCAGAACCTCGTGCTCAACGCGGTGCAGGCGATGCCGGAAGGCGGGATGGTGAAGATTGCGCTGGCGAACGAACGGATCGACGGGTTGTCGCGGCTGGCGCTGGCGCCGGGCGATTACGTGCGCATTGAAATTGCGGATACAGGCGTCGGCATCAAGCCCGAGCACTTGGGACGGATCTTCGACCCGTATTTCACGACGAAGCAGATGGGCAGCGGGTTGGGGCTGGCGGCGGTGTATTCGATCGTGAACAAGCATCGCGGCACGATCGATGTGAAGTCGCAGCTGGGGACGGGCACGACCTTTCGGATCTGGCTGCCGGCGTCGCCGCAACCGGCCGATCCGGCGAAGGGGGAAGGAAGGCCGGCGCAAGCGGTGTCGATGAAAGGGCGGGTGCTGTTCATGGACGACGAGGAGTCGATTCGGCAGATGGCGAGTTTTCTGTTGAGACGGTTTGGGTTCGACGTGACGTGCGTGCCGGATGGTGAGGAGGCGGTGAGGGTGTATCGCGACGCGCACGAGGAGGGCTGCGGTTTCGCGTTGGTGATCATGGATCTCACGGTGCCCGGGGGCATGGGCGGGAAGGAAGCGCTGGTGCGGTTGCGGCAGATCGATCCGCACGTGCGGGCGATCGTATCGAGCGGGTATTCGAGCGATCCGGTGCTGGCGAAGTATCGCGAGCACGGTTTCTGCGGCGTGGCGGCGAAACCTTATGAAGTCGCGGATCTGGCGCGGGTGTTGCGCGAGGCGCTGGCGACCAGCGAGCGGGAAGATGCGGCGAGTGGGATCTAGAGGGAGGCGGAGTTGAGAGTTGAGGGTTGAGAGATGAGAGCCGGATGCTCTGAACGGCGCAGACGGAGCAGCGCCTTCCAAACTAGAGCCCGCGGCAGAAGTTGAGCTGGGCGATGAGACGGTGGACGTTTTCGGGTGCGATGCGGTCGGTGACGACGGAGCGAGGATAGTTGTGCTCCACGTCGACGTGCAGGCCCTCTTCGGTGCCGGGGCGGACAAAGTCTTCGACAAAGTCGAGGCCGCCGCGGGGTCGCATCCAGTGGAAGTAAGGATCGGGGTCGTCCGATTCGATGACGACGTCGTGGTGGAGGAAAACGTGACAGTAGAGCGTGAAATCGCGGAAGGAACTGAACCACGTGGGCGGGTTCACCAGCTGATCTCGGATGATGACCGTCATCGAGGGCTCCTTTCTCGCAAGATTGAGGCCAAGTTCGGCACGATCATGCGGAAATTGACCGATATCTCGCCAACGGGTGCGGCGAATTTTGCCTTTTCGCGGAGCGGGCTCCTGTCATGCGTTGTGCTGATTTTCCCATGAGCAACACCCGTAAGCCGGTCCTTCTTGTGATTCGTGATGGTTGGGGCAAGAACCCCGACCCGAAGCAGAACGAAACGAACGCCGTATATCTGGCGAAAAAGTCCTGCGACGACGCTTTGCACGCGAAGTATCCGCACGCGCTGATTGCGGCGAGCGGCTTGGACGTGGGTTTGCCGGATGGCGTGATGGGCAACAGCGAAGTCGGACATGAGAACATCGGCGCGGGCCGAATCGTCGATCAGGAGCTGGTGAGATTGAACAAGCTGTTTTCGGAAAAGCGGCTCGCGACGAACGCGGTGTGGCGGGCGGCGGTCGAGCGCGTGAAGACGCGCGGTTCGAAGCTGCACCTGATGGGCATCGTGAGCGATGCGGGCGTGCATGGGATGCTGGAGCATCTTTATGGGATTTTGCGGCAGGCGAAAGAGGACGGGTTGCGAGCGGACCAGGTGTTCATCCATGCGTTCACGGATGGGCGCGACACGCCGCCGCAGAGCGGACTCGGCTATGTGCAGCAAGTGGAGGCGAAGTGCCGCGAGATCGGTATCGGAAAAATCGCGACGGTCTGCGGGCGTTTTTGGGCGATGGATCGCGACAATCGCTGGGAGCGCGTGCAGCAGGCGTATGATATGTTGACGGGCCGCAAGGCGGTCGCGACGGCGCCAAATGCCGAGGTGGCGGTGCAACGTTATTATGCGGCACCGATGAGTCCCACGCAGAACGGCGATGAATTCGTGCCGGCGACGTGGGTGGTGGACGCGAATGGGCGGCCGGTCGCGACGATCGGGAACGGCGATGCGGTGTTGTTCTACAACTATCGTGGCGATCGCCCGCGCGAACTTACGAAGGCTTTTGTGATCGATGGATTCGCGGGGTTCGATCGCGGGCCGAAGCTCGATCTCTACTACGCGACGATGACGGAGTATGAGAGCGGACTGCCGGTGAACGTGATTTCGCCGAAGCCGGAGAAGTTGAAGAACATTCTTGGCGAAGTCGTGGCGAATGCGGGCATCGCGCAGTTCCGTTGCGCGGAGACGGAGAAGAATCCGCACGTGACCTTTTTCTTTAACAACTATCGCAAGGAGCCGTTTCCGGGGGAGGAGCGGGCGTGTCCGGCGAGCCCGAAGGTGGCGACGTATGATTTGCAGCCGGAGATGTCGGCGGGCGAAGTGACGGCGATGGCGAAGGCGGCGATTCTTTCGGGCAAGTATGGTTTGGTCGTCGTGAACTATGCGAATCCGGACATGGTCGGCCATACGGGCTCCATTCCCGCGGCGGTGAAGGCGGTCGAGGAAACCGATCGCGGCGTGGGCGAGTTGCTCGCGGCGCTGGAACAGGTTGGCGGTCGCGCGGTGGTGTGCGCCGACCATGGCAATTGCGAACAGATGTGGGACGCGTCGACGAACAGCCCGCATACCTCGCACACATTGAATCTCGTCGAGGTCTTTGTCGTGGGCGAAGGCTTCGCGGCGGGAAAGACGAAGATGCGGAGCGGCGGACGGCTGGCGGACATCGCGCCGACGGTGCTGGCGCTGATGGGCTTGCCGAAGCCGGTGGAGATGACGGGGGAGAGCTTGGTTGTCGCGTGACGAACCGGGCTCGCGCCAAGGACGCGAAGCTCGCAAAGAACATTTCGTTCCGGGCGAGCTTCGCGACGGTCGCGCGGGCGCGGGCGCGTGGATTGCGGGTCAGCCGGCCATGGCGAGGTCGGCCGGTGAGGTCGCGCGCCTGGCGGTGGGGGGCGTCATCTGCGAGGGACTCCAATTGGCGCGGTCGGTCTTGTTTGTGACGGCGGGAGGAGTGAAGAGTTCGGTGCCGATGTGCTCCCCAAGTTTCCGGTAACTTTCCCATTGGGCTTCGTCGAAATACTGGTCGGTCGTCGGCTCCTGCGGGAAGAGCGGGTGGGTGCGATGGTATTGAACGACGTCGGCGGTTTCGTCGCCCATCAAGCTCGGTTTAATCAGAAGCAGCCAGGAGAATTCGTCGGTGTCCGTATAATGGATACGCGCCAGGAGGGCGTGGCGGCGCGAGCAACGCGCGCGAAGGTCTGACGTTTTTTGGTCCTTCGCGCGGAGATCGTCTTGCAGCGAAACGAAATCCTCGGGCACGCCAATGACATCGAGCAGCGAGGGATGCACGACGTCTTCGAGTTTTGGCATGGGGAAGCGGACGCCGGGGTCGTCGGTGGCGGTGTCGGACGCGCGGCGAACGACTTGAAGTTCGGCGCGGAAATCGGTGCGGGCCTTGCGCACGAGATTGGCGAAGTCGGCGAACTGATAGTCCGCATCCTGACCGGCATCGACGCAGATGATAAGCGGGACGCGGCGGCGAACGAGTTCGTAGCAGCCGGTGTTTTCGAAGTGGCCGCCGTCGGAAAGATACCAGTGGCGCCGGTTCGGGCCGTGGAAGCGGGCGAAACACTCGTTCATCAGACAGGTTTGCACGGGCAGGAAACGGCTGACGAGGCGGCTGGCGATCTCGAGGAAATTGGGCGCGGTGGTGATGCGGCTGGCGGGGTCGATGCCGCTGTCCCACCAATAACCCAGGCGGACGTTGGCGAGACCGAGCAGGAAGCTCAGGCCGAACGATGTGGTGGCGCCGGTGCCGGTGGTAAATGCCGCGCCGGAGACGGCCACCCAGCGGCCGAGCGCGAGCGCTTCGACGTGTTGGATGGGGGATTTATTGGAACCGGGGAGATTTTCGCAGAGGGCGTGGAAGCGTTTGGTGCCACAGTCGACGGGAGTGATCGCGCGGCGGTGGGAATCCCACAGGGCCTGCAAACGCGGCCGGGGCGGAGTGTCGGCGCGCTCGGCGGCCCAGAGCGCGTGCGAATCGTGTCCGACGGAAAGGCCGCAAGGCCCGACGGCCATGCCGAGACCCTTGCGATCGCGGCGTTCGATCTGGGTTTTGCCGGAGACGGTTTCGTTGACGGTGACGTTGATGAAGTGCAGCGGACCGCCGCGGCGATGCGGCGCGTAGTCGTCGAGCGTGATATCGTCGCCCGGCAGGAGATCGGTCATGTCGAAATTCTTGTGGCGGCGGCGATGGGGATTGCTGGCGCCGAGGTAGGCGCGTGAAAGCCGCGCGGTATAGATCTGCTGCATCGAGGAAAGATTCACGAAGCCGAAGCCGCGGCTGAAAATCCAGGAAGCGGTGAAGGCGATGATGACGATGAGGAAAAGTTCCCACACGCCGGTCATGGGGTGGAATTTATCGTCGTTGGAGGCGTTGAGCCATTCCCAGCCGAAGCCGCAGCTGATGACGGAAAGAGCGAACACAATGAGCAACAGCCACGTGGTCGCGAGCAGGAGTGCGACGGCGCTGAGTGGAACGGAGAAGCGAAATTTTCCGGGGAGACGTTCGAGATAAACCGCGATCTTTGAACCGAAGCCAAAGAGGAGCGCGCCGCCCGACGTGAGCATGGCCCACAACCCGGGAAAGGAAAAATCGTGCGACCAGAGCAGGTAGGCGGATTGGCCGAGGGAATCGACGAGCGCGAAGAGGAAGAGAACGACGGTCGTGATCAGTCCGACCATGAAGCTGCGGGAGAGAAATCCCTGGGAGCGGCCGATGAATTCGTTGTCGGTCATCGCGCGAAAACGCCGTTGGAAAACCCCGCGGAGCCGACGCAGGAGAGACATCAAAGGCGTGGCTTGGGTGAGCCAGTAAACGGTGCCGCTGGGCACCATGAGCAAAGCGAACGAAATGGCGGGCAGGATGAACCAGGGGCTGGGCCAGAAGTCGCCCATTCGGCGCCGCCAGAAAAAACGTTCGAGGGCGATCCACTCGGAGGACGTCGGGCTCCAGTTGGACAAGTCGGCGCGGAAGAGTGCGGCGAGACCGAGCATCAGAAAGCCGAAGGTAAGGAGGACGACGTGCAGCGTGGTCCAGTTGCGCAGGGCCACGGCGGCAGCCTGCCAGGTATCGCCGGCGCCGTTGGGCGAGAGAAAGCGACCGTTTTCGCGAAGCCAGTTGACGGACCACGAGTGGTTGTTGGCGAGTTCGGCTTCGACTTTTTCGGGCGTGGCATCGTCGCGTGAAAATGCGGCGCCAAGGAAGCTGCCGAAGTATCCACCGCCGGATACAGTCGAAAGGTAGTCGATGCGGCGAACGAGCTTTTGACGAGCGAGAGCCTGGAAGATGCCGAGACAGAAGGTGGCGCTGCGAATGCCGCCGCCGGAGAGAGCGACCCCGACGCGCGGTGCGTTGGGATCGATCTGGTTGAAGGCGCGCCGCGCGGCGATCTCGGATGATTCGGCTGATTTTAGGTCGTCGGGATACTTGGCGTCGGCGGCGAAGATGATCGGTGTGTGCATCGCAGTGAAGAGGCGCGGCCGAAACAGGCGCAAAAATGCGCCGCAGGGGACGACGCCGCGTTAGAGGGTTTTCAAGTATTCGAGCAGGGCGTTTTTTTCGGCGGCCGGCAGGGTGGTGCCGTAAGTGTGGCCCTGGTTGCCGTTGCCGCGTTCGGCGGTGTCGTGTTTCCAGCCGAGGCGAGCGGTATCGAAGCCGCTGGTGACGAAGCCGACGTTGACGGGATCGTAAACGTCGTAGCCGCGGGAGAAGACGCGCGGGCGCTGATCGACGGGGGCGAGCAGGTCGCGCAGGGTGGGGACGGAGCCGTTGTGAAGATACGGGGCGCGGAGCCAGAGGCCGTCGAGGGGCGGAGATTGGTAGCCGACGATGCGCACCATGTTGGGGCGATCGATGCCCATGTCTTTCACGCGGCGGTTGGCTTCGTCGGCCGCGGCCTGGGTCCAGGTATCGAGCCGTTTGCGGTCGGTGCCGATTTCATCGGGGGGGACGGGCTTGTTGGTGAATTGACCGCCGACCTCATGGCAGGAGGCGCAATGCTGCGCGTAAACCGGGCGGCCGCGATCGGCGAGAGCGTTGTCCATGGAAAATGGATACGCGGGCGGCGGGAGCTCGCTGAGGAAGTCGTCGAGCTCGGCCATGCGCTGGAGAAACCACGCGCGGCGTTTGGCGGACCAGTTGAGTTCGTCGAGCGGAACGGTGGCATCGGGCGCGGCGCCGAGACCGAGCGCGGAATCGATCAGGACGGAGCGGACGGCGGGGGTATCGCAAGACCAGTTGAGATAGAGGCCGTCGCCTTTGCGGATCTTGAGATTCCAGACGGAAGGGAAGTCGGCCTGGCCCGTGGTGTTGTCGACCGGCATACTCGTCATGAAATACTTCGTGAGATTCATGGGATCGTCACGACCGCGGCCCCAGTCGGGCCAGCCCGGACGGTTCATCCAAGCGAGCTGTTCTTTCTGGCGCAGGAGGGCGCGGCGGGTGAGCGGGATGATGGCGAAGCGGTAGAGCTGGCGCTCGATGAACGAGAGCTTCACCTCGCGATCGATCTCGGCGAGCAAGGTGCTGGCGTTGAAGCGGGGATCCTCGCCGCATTTGATGAGGAAGCGGAGGAGCCCCTGGACGTCGGTGGTGTGCGAAGGCGCGGCGACGACGACCTGCGGCGTTTCGTTTTCGCTGCGGCGCCATGTGCCCGTGTGGCAGATGGCGCAGTTGTTGGCGACGCGCGGGAAGCCGATGACGCGTTTGGTGAAACCGGCGGGAAGTTCACGGCCCTCTTCCCAAACGAGACCGAAGGATTTGTAGCCGCCGGGGCCGGGAAGGTGTTCGGGAAAGACGCGCGGGAGGACGAGCCAGACGTAGTAAGGGATGCCGCGTGTATTCTCGGCGCCGATACTGCCGTATTTGAAACGCTCGCTTTGGTCGGCCCACTGGGGCTCGGGCTCTTCGCGGAAGAAGTAGCGCCAGCTGAACCAGACGACGAACAAGCCGAGCGCGACAAGCACGACGGCGGCGAGGAGGAGTTTGCGTTTCGTTTTGGGCGAGAGGGGCATGGTTTTTAACCACGGATGAACACGGATGGACACGGATCAGTGGGTGCTCGGGAAATAGGTGCGTTCATCTGGGTTCATCTGTGGTTAAAAGGTTTTCAGGTGTTCGATGAGGGCGTCTTTGTCGGCGGGAGTAAGCTCGGTGCCGTAAGCCCGGCCCTCGTGGCCGAAGTTGCCATTGCCGGGGAGCGCGGTGTCGAAACGGAAGTAGCGACGCGGGCCCTCGTGCGACACGTCGCTGATGAAGCCGACGTTTTTCGGATCGTAGACGTCGTATCCACGATGAAATGACGCGGGGCGTTCGCGAGCGGGATTGAGGAGATCGCGGAGCGTGGGGACGGAACCGTTGTGAAGATACGGCGCGCGGAGCCAGAGACCGTCGAGGGGCTGGTTGGCGTAACCGTTGGTTTTGCGGAAGTGGCGAAAACGCTCCTCGGGATAGGCGGCGTAGAGGAGGTTTTGATTGGCGGCGAGTTCGGGCGTGTAGGAGTCGAGACGGTGGCGATCGGTGCGGATATCCTCGATGGGTGTGACCTGGCCGACGAGTTCGCCGGAGAAATCGGCGCCGCTGCGGCCGTGGCAGCCGGCGCAGAGTTGCGCGTAGATCGGGGCGCCACGTTGGGCGAGGGTTTGATCGATCGGATAGGGGTAGGCGGGCGGCTTGGCGTCGCGGAGCCAGGTTTCCATTTTCTTCATGGACGCGCGATCGAGGGTGGGCGGGATCGCGCCGGTGCCGAAGGCGGCGCTGCGATTGCGTTCTTCGACGGAGGTATTGTTGCCGTCCCAGTGAAGCGCCATCCCCTCGCGCGGGCCCTGATTCCAGACGGAAGGAAGATCGCAGTTCCCGACCCACTCGTTAGGGGGGAGTTTCTCCATCGGAAAATTCAGCAGAACCTTGGGCGGGTTGAACGTATCCACGCGGCCAGGACCGGCGTCGGGCTCGCGGTCCATGAATTTAAAGCGGTCGCGGAGGAAGAGGAGCCGGCGGCGACCGATGTCGATGGCGAGGTGGCGGAGGATTTGGCGATTGATGAAATCGTCGCGGATGCCGAAACGCTCCATCTCGGCCATGATGCGCTCGGGCGTGAATTTTTCGCTCGCGGCGGCGTTGAAGAGGAAGCGCTCGAAGGCTTGGAGATCGAGCGTGTTGGCGGGCATGCCGGTGATGATGCGCGGCGAGCTTTGCGGGGTGTCGCGCACGGTGCCGACATGGCAGGACGCGCAGTTGAGAAACACGCGTTCGATGCCCTGGACGTTGCGTTTGGAAACGCCCACGGGAAGATCGGCGTCGGTGGGGCGGGACGGATCGAAGACGAAACCGAGGGAGGCGAGTCCGCGGGAAGGTTCCGGCAGGAACTCGGGAAACATCGCGGGCAGGACTTTCCAAAGCGCGTAGGGAATGCCGGCGTCGCGCTCGCCGCCGGTGGAGCCGTATTTGAAATGCTCTTCGAGATTGGCGAAGGTGACGGGCTCGTCGCGGTTGAGGCGGATCGCGAAATAAATCGCGAACAGGAGAAGGAGTGCGGCGGCGGTGGCCCAGACGCGGCGGGCGGTTTTGCGGGCCGGCTCGTATTGGTAGCTGAGCGAGAACTTGAGGATCGGTTGGCGGCGCTGGCCGACGTAAGCCTGGCCGAGGTAGAGATCGGGAGCGACGAGCCGGATTTCGTCGCGGACGAAGCGCGCGACCAAGGAGGTTTTCGAATAATCGATGACGATACATTCGCCGCCATCGAACCAACTTTGGCCCGGATAAACATCGGCTTTGATCGCGGTAAAACCGAAGGCGGTGATGCGATTGCGAAGGCAGCGTTCGGCGGAAGAAAAGACTTTCCCTTGCCAGAGAAACCAACGCGCGAACCAGGCGATGACGTGAGCGAACCAGGAGCCGGAGCAGGCGATGGCGGCGCCGGTGGCTTCGCCTTCGGGGATCGGACCCGCGGGACTGGCGGCGAAGAGGGCGTCGAGCTCACCGGCGCGTTTTTTGAGGAGTTGGCGGGCGGTGAGGGGCATTGCGGGCGGGGCGCGAGGTGGGGGAGTTTCGCGAGGCGATGAGCGGCGCTCTCGGAGAGAGCGCCCTACCGCGCTACCGCGCCACCGGTGGAAACTTCAGGGCGAAGTGGACGAGCGGAGTTTTGCCCCACCAGACCTTGCCGAGGTAGGTGCGGCTGGCGGCGTCGACGAGCCGGATCTCGTCGCGAATCTTGCGGGCGAAGAGAGAGGTTTTGGAGTAGTCGAGGACGATACAGTCGCCGCCGTCGACCCAGCTCGGGGTGTGATAGACGCGAGCGACGATCGCGTGGGCCCCGGCGACGGTGATCTTGTTGACGAGGGTGGCGCCCTGGCCGTCGGGGTCTTTGGTGAAGACCTTGCCCTGCCAGGCGAGCGCATGAACGAAGCGTGCGATCAGGCGGGCCCAAAATGTTCCCGGGCAAACGATCGCCTCGCCCTGAGCGTCGCCCTCGGGAATCGGGCCGGCGGGGCTGCGGCGGAAGAGATGGTCGAGTTCGGGTTTGGTGAGGTGTTTGAGTTGATCGAACGTGATGGTGGAGGAAACGGGAGCGGTCGTGGAGGAAGGCGGCTCGGCGGGGGCGTTTCGCCCGACCGGCGTTTGGCGTTGGGCGGTTTTCATCGGAGGAAGGTCAGAAAGTTTTGAGATATTCGATGAGGGCGCGTTTGTCGTCGTCGGGCAGGTCGGTGCCGTAGTAGTGGCCGCGATCGGTGATGAGATCGGGGCACTTGCTTGCGGCGAAAAGGAGCGGTGCGATCTCGTCTTTCATGAGCGCCTTGGCGGCGGCGGAATCGAGGTTCTCGAGTTTGATGCGAACGAGGACCGATTTGATTTTGAGGAAGAGCTTCGCGAGTTCCTTGGGGTCGGTGTCGGGATCGAGGTTGGCGAGGAGATTGACGGGCGTGCCCTCGGGGATGGGGCCGATGCGGAAATAGCCGTCGGGATCGAGGTGCGGTTTGAGGATCACGCGCAACGCGGTGGGGAGCGCGGCGGCCTGAATCTGGATTTCGCATTCGCGCGAGGTGCGCCAGATGGAGTCGCGATCCAGCCGGAGGTCGGGCCAGAGGAGTTTTTCGACCGCGTCGTTGAACGCTTCCATGCGGCCGTCGACGGACGGATCACCGGTGAACTTGCCGAGGGCGTTGTTGTGGAAGAACGGGGCGGACGTCCACAGGCTGATGAGCGAGGCGGGGCGATAGTAGCCGGGGCCGCCGGTGGGAGATTTGAACTGCTCCATCCGGTCGGTGTAGGGATTGTAGACGTCGATCGGGGCGACGGGCGGGAGGTTTTTGTAGGTATCGGAAGAGAAGTTGGCCCAGATGTGTCCGGCTTTGGCGTTGGTGCCGAAGGCGCGGCCGGCATTGGTGCCGACCTCGGTGACGGAGTAGCGGCGTTCGTCGGCGAGGAAGTTGCGTTCGAGGAAGTCGGGTTGGAGGACGGCTTGGGCGAACCAGGCTTTTTCGTTGGCGCCGGGCGGCGGGCGTTTGCTGGAATGGCACGAGGCGCAGTTCTCGGCGAAGGCGATGGCGCCGCGGCGGAGGACGGCGGGATCGTCGGTGAGGTGTTTCTTTCCGCCGGGCGCGTCGGCGAGCCGGAGCGGCTGCAGGCGCATGAAGAATTTGGCGATGTTGTTAAACTTCTCCTGGGTCGCGAGCCAGTAGACGGAATGTTCCTGCGCGGTGGAGATTTCGAAGGGCTTCTGGCTGGTCAGGCCGACGAGGGCGTTGTGCTGCTGCAGCCAGTGTTGCGAATACATGCCGATGTTGACGTAAACGCGGAGGGTGGCGCCGGGGATGCCGACGGAATCGGCGCCGTCCTTGAGGACCATCGGGACCTTCATGGCGCCGGAGTTCGCGTCGGGGCTGACGCCGGGCATGAGGCGCGTTTCCTCGCTGGAGATGTTCTCGTCGTGACCCGCGGCGAGACGTTCGCCGAGCAGGAAAATCGGATTAATTGTATTCGGATTATTGATATTATCGGTGGCGATGCGCGACGTGTCGGACGTGCCGGGCGGCTGGTTTTTCAACATCTCCCAGAACAACCCGCCCTCTTTGACCTTGTGCGCGAAGGTGCGGCCCTCGCGGATGTATTGGTTGCCGATGGCGGAGGAGAGGTTTTCCCATTTCGGGTTGGCGGGATCGTCGGGCGGCGAAAGCGGATTGAAGGCGATATGGCAGGAGCCGCAGGAGATGCCCACGCGGTAGGGGCGGACGAGTTCAGGAGCGGAGGCGTAATCGGGATCCGCGTAGTAGCGGGCGCCGTCCCATTTCTTGCGGGCCTTTTCGTCGAAGTCGGGATTCGGAAAGAGACGGAAACCCATGATGCCGGTGGGCCGGCCGTAGACATTGGCATCGATGGCGGCGGGTTCGGGTTCGACGGCTTCGTCGATCCAGAGGCCGTATTCATCCGGCTGAGACGCGGCGCGGAAACCGGGTTGGTTGATGAGGCCCATCTCGCGGAAGCGATCGGGACGCTTGCGGGAGTCGATGGTGAGGAGGAGATCGATGAGGCCGAAGCTCTCGCGGGACATGCGGTCCCAGAACTGCTCGTCGCCGCCGCACCAGAGATTCCAAGTGTTGCGGCCTTTGATTTCGTCCTCGGTGAGCGAGATGCCGCCGTCCATGGCGGCGAAAACATCGACGGCGAGTTCGGGGAAGTCGGCGGCCGTGCGGCCGCCGGCGTTGTCATCGAGCGGACCGGAGCGGTTGCAACCGGCGGTTACGACGAGCGCGGCGAAAGCACAGCCGAGGCCCGTCCACAGGGCGGAGGTTTTGTCCATGCGAAGCAGGGGTTTCGAAGGGAAAAACGGGCGAACGAACGGGAGGGGAACCCGTGGGGCAGTGCGACGGATATATGGCGACCGGTTTGCAGCAGGCGACGCTTTCGGCGGCTGAAACGGCCTAAAGCTGTATCAGAAAAATACCGACAGCGCCGGGACGGGGGTGGTGGGGAAAAGGTTCGAGATCGTCCGGCCGGGCATTGGGCGTGGCGGAGTTGTGGCTTGCTCCGGGCGGCGGGGGTTGGCTTGCTCGACAACTCGTTTTTCCCAGCAATGCACCGCTCCCACCACTGCGCCCAACTCACTCCGGCCGAACTCGACAAGAACGTTTCGCTTATCGGCTGGGTGGATACGATCCGCGATCAAGGCGGCATCATCTTCGTCGACCTGCGCGATCGTAAAGGCGTGACGCAGATCAAGCTAGAGGCGCACGACAATGCGAAGCTGGCGGAGCAGTTGAAGCATTTGAAGCCGGAGTCGGTGATCGAAGTTTCCGGCAAGGTGGTGCGGCGGCCGGCGGGCACGGAGAACAAGAGCCTGCCGACGGGCGAAATCGAGGTGGAGGCGAGCGCGCTGGAGATTCACAATATTTCGGATACCCCGCCGTTCCCACTCGATGATGCGGGGGGCGACAAGGTGAACGAAGACCTGCGGCTCACGTATCGTTATCTCGACCTGCGCCGGCCGAAGATGCGGAAGAATCTTTTCGTGCGCCACAAGGCCACGAAGGCGATCCGCGATTATTTCGATTCGCAGGAATTCATCGAGGTGGAGACGCCGGCGTTGTTCAAGAGCACGCCGGAAGGCGCGCGCGAGTATCTGGTGCCGTCGCGCATTCACGCGGGGCAGTTCTATGCGCTTTCGCAGTCGCCGCAGCAGTTCAAGCAGATCCTGATGGTGGCGGGGGTGGAGCGGTATTTTCAGATTGCGCGGTGTTTCCGTGACGAGGATTTGCGCGCGGACCGGCAGATGGAGTTTACGCAGGTGGACGTCGAAGCGTCGTTCATTACGCGCGAGGACGTTTATGCACTGTTCGAGGGCATGCTGAAGAAAGTGTGGAAGGAAGTGCTCGACGTGGACATTCCGACGCCCTTTCAGCGGATGCCGTTTGTCGATGCGATGAACCGGTTTGGCGTCGACAAGCCGGACCTGCGCTTCGGGCTGGAGCTTGTGGAGTTGTCGGAAACCTTCCGCAATTCGGCGTTCAAGGTGTTTCAATCGACGGTCGCGGGCGGCGGCGTGATCAAGGCGCTGAACGCGAAAGGACTGTCGGATATCACGCAGGGTGAACTGAAGAATCTGGAAGACATCGCGAAATCGCTCGGCGCGAAAGGACTGGCCTTCATCAAAGTCGAGGGCGGCGAATGGAAATCGCCGATCGTGAAATTCTTCACGGACGCGGAGAAGGCGGAGCTCACGCAGAAGTTGAACATGGAGGAAGGCGACATCGTGTTCTTCGCGGCGGCGCCGTGGGAGAAGGCGTGTGCGATTCTCGGTCGGTTACGGTTGGAGTCGGCGCAGCTGTTGGTGAAGCGCGGCAAGATGACGATTCGTCATGACGACTGGAAATTCCTGTGGGTCGTCGATTTTCCGCTGATGAGTTACGACGAAGCGGAGAATCGCTACGTGGCGACGCATCATCCGTTCACGGCGCCGGTGGCGGAAGATGCAGCGTTGCTCGACAGCGATCCGAAGAAAGTGCGCGGGCAGCACTATGACGTTGTATTGAACGGCATGGAGCTCGGCGGCGGATCGATTCGTATTCACCAACCGGCGCTGCAGAAGAAGGTGTTCGAGGATGTATTGAAGATTCCGCAGGACGTCGTGGAGAGCCGCTTCGGTTATATGTTGAAAGCCTTCACGTATGGCGCGCCACCGCATGGCGGGATTGCGTTTGGTCTCGACCGCATGGTCGCGCTCTTGTGCGGCACGACGAGCATTCGTGACGTGATCGCCTTTCCGAAGACGCAGAAGGGGCAGGACCTCATGGCGCAGAGCCCGACGCCGGTGACGGCGCGGCAGCTGAAGGAACTGCATATAGCGACGGTGATGCCGGAGTAATCCGGTCGTCAGCACTCCGCCGCACGGCGGAGAATATAACGAGAGGGACGAGGGCGGATCTTGGATCCGCCCTGTTTTTTTGCGCAGAGCGACGCTGGCACAGCCTCTGCTTTTGGCAGCGCGGCACGATCGGAACGATCGCGCTGCACAACCCAACCACGATTCGTCCTCACATTATGAAGCTACGGTCCCAGCACTTAATCAGCGGCCTGAAGATGGCAGGCCTTCTTGCATTGCTCGCGTTGCCCAGCGCGTTCGGACAGGAGGCGGCGGCTGAAGCGCCTGCGTATGCGAGCTACGAGGCGTTTGCCGAGACGCCGGCGTTCACTGCTTTCACGGTGAACAATCTCTGGATTCTGATCTCCGCGATGTTCGTCTTCGTGATGCATCTCGGATTTGCGACGCTGGAATCGGGCCTCACGCAGTCGAAGAATACGGTCAATGTTCTCTTCAAGAACCTGATCGTGGTCTGCATCGGCATCATCACGTATGCGCTCTATGGCTTCAACGCGATGTATCCGGGCGATTTCAATGGATTCTTCGCCCTCGGAAAATGGTTCGCGGTGGACAATGCCGACGTGAGTTTGATGACCGACACCTACGCGGCCTATACGTGGTGGACCGACTTTATCTTCCAGGCGATGTTCGCGGCCACGGCGGCGACGATCGTCTCGGGTGCGGTCGCCGAGCGCGTGAAGTTCGGCACGTTCTTCATCTATACGATCCTGCTGGTCACGTTTGTCTATCCGATGACGGGCTCGTGGAAGTGGGGCGGCGGCTGGCTCGACGGCAAGGGCTTCTATGATTTCGCCGGCTCGACGCTGGTGCACGGCTTCGGCGGTTTCGCGGCGCTCGCGGCGGTGATCGTGCTCGGGCCGCGGCGCGGCAAGTATGTCGACGGCAAGATTCGTCCGATCCTCGGTCACTCGATGCCGCTCGCGATGATCGGCGTGATGCTCCTGTGGCTCGGCTGGTATGGCTTCAACGGCGGCTCGGTGCTGAGCGCTGATCCGCGTGGTGTTTCGTATGTGTTCGTGACGACGACGCTCGCGGCGGCGGCGGGTGCGCTGGCGGCGGGCGTGACGTCGTGGGTGGTCCTGAAGAAGCCGGACTTTTCGATGGCGCTGAACGGTGTGCTCGCCGGCTTGGTGGGTATCACGGCCGGCGCGGACACGGTGGGGATGGCGGGATCGATCATCATCGGTCTTATCGCCGGCGTGATTGTGTTCTTCTCCATCCTGTTCTTCGACCGGATCAAGATCGACGATCCGGTGGGCGCGATCTCGGTGCACGGCGTGTGCGGCATCTGGGGCACGCTCGCGGTGGGTATCTTCTCGACCAATGCGGAGCACAGCTTCGCGACGCAGCTGATCGGCTGTCTCGCGGTGATCGCGACGGGGTTTGTCGCCTCGTATATCATCTGCCTCGTGTTGAAGGCGATCATGGGCATTCGGGTGACGCCGGAAGAAGAGACCGAAGGTCTCGATATCGGCGAGCACGGCAACGAAGCTTATCCTGACTTCACCGCGGCTCATAAGTGATCCACTGGCTGTCCGGTGCGCGGCCACGACCTTGCTCGTGGTCGCCCTGACGGCTAACCAACCACTCACCTTACAACTCATCCTGCATGAAACTCATCATCGCCATCATCAAGCCGTTCAAACTCGAGGAAGTGAAGGCCGCGCTGGCCGAGATCAACGTCGAGGGCATGACCGTGACCGAAGTCAAAGGCTTCGGCCGGCAGAAGGGGCATACGGAAATCTATCGTGGCAGCGAATACACGGTGGACTTCCTGCCGAAGGTTAAGATCGAAGTCGCCACGGCGGACTCGATGGTCGGAAAAGCGGTCGACGCGATCATCAAGTCGGCGAAGACCGGAAAAATCGGCGACGGCAAAGTGTTCGTTGTTCCGATCGAGGAAGTGATCCGCATCCGCACGGACGAACGCGGCGAAGCGGCGATCTAACCGGCGGATTTGGTAAGTTCTTTGCCAAACCGGCCCCGTGATGAACGGGGCCGGTTTTTTTGTTCCATGACACGCGTGTGTCACGGAACTGGTATCAATGCTGCTAAATGAAGGTCCGATTATGAGAAGTTTGCTTCATCTAGTTCGCCCCATCATTGCAGCCGGGTTGTGCTGGTTGGCCAGCCACGCGGCTTTTGCCCAGGAGGAACCGGCGGCGCCGCCCGCCGAGCCCACGATCGAGCAGCGGATCGCCGATCTCGAGGCGTATGTGAACAACGGAGCGCGCACGCCCGATGTGGCCTCCAAGGTCGCTGGACCCGGTCCCGGACACAATGCCTGGCTGATGACGTCATCGGTCTTGGTGTTGTTCATGACGCTGCCTGGACTGGCTCTTTTCTACGGTGGCTTGGTGCGCAAGAAGAACGTCCTTTCGGTGCTGGCGCAGTGTCTTGGCATCGCGGGTTTGGTGACTCTGCTCTGGTGGGCGGCGGGCTTCAGCCTGGCCTTTGCGCCGGGGAATCCGTTCATCGGCGGACTCGATTTCGCTCTGTTCAAGGGCGTTGACAGCAATCCCTCCACGCTGCCGTGGGTGTCGCAAAATGTCTTCGCGATCTTCCAGCTCACCTTCGCGATCATCACGCCAGCGCTGATCGTGGGCGCGATTGCGGAGCGCATGAAGTTCAGCGCGGTGCTGTTCTTCGTGGCGATCTGGATGTTCGCCGTGTATTTCCCCTTCGCGCACATGGTGTGGGGCGGCGGTTTGATGGCCGGCGGCGCGGGCGTGATCAAGGCGATCGACTTCGCGGGCGGCACCGTGGTGCACATGACCTCGGGGTGGAGCGCGCTGGTGCTCTGCATCGTGCTCGGCAAGCGCCGCGGTTTCGGCAAAGAAGCGATGCCGCCGCACTCGATGGTGCTGTGCATGATCGGCACCGGTATTCTGTGGGTGGGTTGGTATGGCTTCAACGCCGGTTCGGCCGGCGCGGCGGACGGTATCGCCGCGAGTGCGTTCACCACGACGACGCTTTGCGCCGCGATCGCGGGTTTCTCCTGGGCTCTGGCGGAGTGGGTTACCCGCGGTCATCCGAGCGTGCTCGGATTCTGTTCGGGTATCGTCGGTGGGTTGGTGGTGATCACGCCTGCGGCCGGCTTCGTTTCGGCCGGTTCGGCGGTGTTCATGGGGATTCTCGCGGGCGTGATTCCTTACGTCGCGGTGGCTTATTTGAAGAAGGCGCTGGGCTATGACGACGCGTTGGACACGTTTGGCGTGCACGGGGTGGGCGGCACGCTCGGCGCGATCCTGACGGGAGTGTTCGCCGATGCTTCGGTGAATCCCGCGATCGAAGGTTTGACCGATGGTCTGGTGGTCGAACAGCTAAAGGCGGTCGTCGTAACGATCGTCTGGAGCGTGGTGGCGACGGCGATCATCGCGTTCATCGTGAAAGCGACCGTTGGATTGCGCGCTTCGCCGGAAGTTGAATCGGCCGGGCTTGATATCAGCGAGCACGGCGAAGAAGGCTATATCGGTTAACCTCAAACTCCTGACGCCATGAAACTCATTACTGCCATCATCAAGCCGTTCAAACTCGAGGAAGTGAAAGCTGCCCTCTCTGAAGTCGGAATCGAGGGTATGACCGTCACCGAAGTAAAAGGCTTCGGCCGGCAGAAGGGTCATACCGAAATCTACCGTGGCAGCGAATACACGGTGGATTTTCTCCCCAAGGTGAAGATCGAGATCGCGACCGCGGACGCGCTGGTCGGAAAAGCGATCGATGCGATCATCAAGGCGGCGAAAACCGGAAAGATCGGCGACGGGAAGATCTTCGTGACGCCGGTCGAGGATGTGATCCGCATCCGCACGGACGAGCGCGGCGACGCGGCGCTCTGAAGACGGGCTCGTAGGTTTTGCTCGCACGGCCGGCCCGATCAGGGCCGGCCTTTCTTTTTGACTCTGAGCCGGATCGCACTTGCGGAGGGGGGAGAAGCGGATGAGTTTCAGCGCCGTAACTCAATTTTTTGACCCATGAAACTGATCATCGCCGTCATCAAACCGTTCAAACTCGAGGAAGTGAAAGCCGCTTTGTCCGGCATTGGCGTGGAGGGGATGACCGTCACGGAAGTGAAAGGTTTTGGACGCCAGAAGGGCCACACCGAGATTTATCGCGGGAGTGAATACACGGTGGATTTCCTGCCGAAGGTGAAGATCGAGATTGCGACGTCGGATGCGATCGCGCCGAAGGTCGTGGAGACGATCGTGCGGACGGCGAAGACCGGAAAGATCGGCGACGGCAAAGTGTTTGTGCTGCCGGTGGAGGACGTGATTCGCATCCGCACGGACGAACGCGGCGAAGGGGCGGTTTAAGAGACGAGTTTCAGCCGGATTTTGTCGTCGAGCCGATCTCCTGCGGGAGATCGGCTTTTTGCTGGGCGCGCGAAAGCGAGGGGGTGCCAGCGTCGAGTCATTCGTTCATTGAGTTTAACCACGAATGGACACGAATGGACACGAATGACTGCGACCCTAAGGCCATGTTCGTAGGTCCCAGTTGAAGTTGATCAGGGAGGTGGTGCGGTCCTCGGAACACTCTCCTCCGAATTCGTGTGAATGCGTGTCCATTCGTGGTTCATGAAACGCGTTCTGCCGTCTCAGGGCTGGAAACGAATCCAGTTTTCGTCGATGGGGTCGCCGCGCGAGCTGAGGCCGTGGTGTCGCCAGTTGTCGCCGCTGACTTCGCCGCCGAAGGAAAGCTCCGCGCCGACGCGCGAGTTGTCGCGGGAGAAGAAATCGATTTTTTCGACGTAGCGTCCGTTCTCGAAGGTGAACGTGCCGCCGCCGGTGCCGGAGAATTCGCCGGTTTCGATGTTGATGGCGACCCATTGGAAACGCGTGCCGGAAAGAATCTTCAAGGTGCGCCGCGCGCGCAGCGGCATCTCTTGAAGGGTGCCGTTGACGTGGCGGCCGTTGATGCGCCAGACGCCGGCGAGCGGGCTCTCGGCGTGGTCGAGGCGGGTCCACGTTTGCGTGGAGTCGCCGGATGGCGTGATCTGCAGCGTGTTGTTTTCCAAGTGGAGTTGGAATTGGAGTTCCTGACCGACCTGCTGCGGCTCCGCGGAGTCGAACTGAATGGTGGCGAGTGCGGTGGAGTCTTTTTCGATCGTATAAGTTCCGCCTCGCGTGCTGACGAACTTATCGGGGGTGAAGGCGGCGAGGCTCCAGTAATTCGGCGTCATGATGAGCACGTGCTTGGGATCGCCATCCAGCTCCCATGCGCCGACGAGATCTTTAGACGTCAGTGACGAGGCCGGGCTGGTGGCGGCGCTGACGGCGGAGACGACGAGTCCGATGAACGTGAGGAGGGGAAGGAGTAACGGTTTCACCCGACGAGGATGAAGGACGAGGCGAGAATGGCGAGCGCGCGGCGATTTTTCCGGACTTCGTTTCCAGAAAATACAAAGTGGGGCGGATGAACCCCAAACTCTCTTTCATGACGGCGAACTTCGTCGCTCGTCAGCTCGGTTATCGGATGACGGAAGGTTGGATGCAGGGAGAGGAGGCGACGCACGCGTGGTTCTCGCCGCGGGAAACGTTTGCGGCGCGCTTCGAAGAGATGCTGCTGGAGATCAAGGCGCTGGGGTTTGATGCGATCGATCTTTGGTCGGCGCACCTGCACTGGCGATGGGCGACGCTCGGTCACATCGAGGAGGCGAAGCGGTTGCTCGCGAAGCATGAGCTCAAGCTGCGCTCTTACGCGGCGTGGGTGCCGGGCGAACTCGGAAACTTGCGCGCGGCGTGTCGGTTTTGTGTCGAGCTGGGTTTGCCGATCATCGCGGGGCATATCGAGGCGTGGGGCGATCGGCGGGCGGAGGCCGTTGAGATCTTGCGGGAACATGGCATGCGCTACGCGGCCGAGAATCATCCGGAGAAAAGCGCGAGCGAGATGTTGGCGCGATTGGGCGAAGGCGACGAGGACATCGCAGGCATCGCGCTCGACACCGGGTGGTGTGCGACGCAGGGCTGGGATCCCGTTGCGGCGGTGAGGGAGTTGGGGCCGCGGTTGTTTGCGGTGCATTTGAAGGATGTGAAAGCGCCGCGCGCGGAGAAAACGGGGCTTTCGTTCGTGGACATGGGGCATGAAACGTGTCGGCTGGGCGATGGCGTGGTGCCGGTGGATGAGGTGCTGAGGGCGTTGCGAGCGATCGATTTTCGTGGGCCGATGGCGATCGAGCACGAACCGGAAACGTTCGATCCGCGCGAGGAAGCGCGCGAAGGACGCGAGCGGGTTGAGCGTGCGTGGCAGACGGTGGAGGTGCGGGAAAAGGAGCGGCCCTTGCGGGTGGCGGTGGTGGGGTGCGGCAACATAGCGGGCGCCTACGGCGAATCGATGCGCGCTTACTCGCAGATCGAAATTGCGGGAGCGACCGATCTCAACCTCGCGGCAGCGGAAGCGTGGGTGAGCAAGAATGGCGGAAAGGTGTATTCGGATTTAGGAGACGTGCTGGCGGACCCGTCGGTGGAGGCGGTGGTGAATCTCACGATCCAACAAGCGCACGTCGACGTTGTGACCCGCTGCCTGGAGGCGGGGAAGCATGTGCATTCGGAGAAGCCGTTGGCGCCGACGTATCGCGAGGCGAAGCAGCTGGTGGAGCTCGCGGAGAAGCGCGGCGTGCGGTTGAGCTGCGCGCCGGTGACGTGGCTGGGCGAGGCGCAGCAAACCGCGTGGAAGCGGGTGCGCGAAGGCACGATCGGCACGCCGCGCGTGGCTTATGCGACGGTGGATTGGGGCCGGATTGAAACCTGGCATCCGAATCCCGCGCCGTTCTATGCGGTGGGGCCGGTGTTCGACGTCGGTGTGTATCCGCTGTCATTGCTGACGGCGTGGTTTGGGCCGGTGAAGACGGTGATCGCAGGCGGAGGGATTGTGCTGCCGGATCGTGTCACGAAAGACGGAACATCGTTCACGACGAAAACGGAGGACTGGGTGGTGGCGGCGCTGGAGTTCGCGGGAGGACTTCGGGCGCGATTGACCGCGAATTTTTATGTGGGAGATCCAGCCGAGAAGCAGGCGGGGCTGGAGATTCACGGTGACAAAGGATCGATCGCGACGGCGTGGTTTGCGGCGACGGCGGAGGTGAGGGCCGGCGACTTCGGCGGACGTTACCGGCGCGTTTTTCCGGTGCGCGAGCCGGCGGGAGAGGGCGAGTGGTATTGTGATTGGGCGGCGGGACTGCTCGAGCTTTGGCGAGGTTTGCGCACGGGAAAACCACATCCGACCACGGGCGCGCAGGCGGCGCATGTGGTGGACGTGATGGAGTCGATTCATCGATCGGTGCGTGAAGGTCGCGCGATCGAAATGACGAGCACGTTTCCCTCGCCGGAACCGCTCGCGTGGGCGAAATAAAAAAGGCGGGCGATGAGCCCGCCTTTGGAAGATGACCGCGAAGGAATGCGGTGGGACTTAGGCCTTTTTTGCGGGGAGCGCGCGCGTGGTGATTTCTTCCTTTAGCTTCGCGATGTAGGCGTCGGCGGTCATCACGCCTTCGTCGCCGCGGGCGCGCGAACGAACGGAGACGCTGTTGGCTTCGGCTTCCTTCTGCCCGATGACGAGCGTGTAGGGCACCTTGTCCAATTCGGCGCGGCGGATCTTGGCGCCGAGCTTGTCGCTGTGTTCGTCGAGCGAAGCGCGGAAGCCTTCGTTCTTGAAACGCGTGAGGAGCGCGCGGGCGTAGTCGATGACCTTGTCGCTGATCGGCACGATGCGCACCTGCTCGGGCGCGAGCCAGGCGGGGAAGTCGCCGGCGAAGTGTTCGATCAGCACGCCGCAGAAACGCTCCATCGAACCGAACGGCGCGCGATGGATCATCACCGGGCGGTGCGGCTGGTTGTCGGGGCCGATGTAGGAGAGGTCGAAGCGAACGGGGAGAACGTAGTCGACCTGCACGGTGCCGAGCTGCCATTCGCGGCCGATGACGTCCTTGATGACGAAATCGATCTTGGGGCCGTAGAACGCGGCTTCGCCGGGCTCTTCGGTGAACGGCACGCCGAGCGTGGCGGCGGCTTTGCGGCAGGCGTCTTCGGCGGCGTCCCACTTGGCGGGATCGCCGGTGAACTTGCTGCTGTCGGGATCGCGCAGGCCGACGCGCACGCGGTAGTCCTGCATGCCGAGTGTCGTGAGCACGGTTTTGACGAGCGAGAGACAGCCGAGAATTTCCTGCGCGACCTGTTCTTCGGTGCAGAAGAGGTGGGCGTCGTCCTGGGTGAAGCCGCGGACGCGCGTCATGCCGTTGAGCTCGCCGGATTGTTCCCAGCGATAGACGGTGCCGAATTCAGCGAGGCGGATCGGCAGGTCGCGGTAGGAGTGGGGCTGTGACGCGAAGATCTTGATGTGATGCGGGCAGTTCATCGGCTTCAGCATGAAGCCGTCGAGGAGCTCGGTCGGATCCTTTACACGATCGTTGGCGATCACTTCTTTGCCGGCGCGGCGGTTGATCTCGTCGGCGAACTGCTGGGTCACGCCTTCCAGTCGCGCGGTGAGATCGGCGCAGGAGCAGCCCTCGCTGGCGAGTTGTTGCATCGCGTCGGGCTCGGCGAAGGCGGTGAACTGCGATTCCTTATAGTAAGGGAAGTGGCCGGAGGTTTTGTAGAGCGTGAGCTTGCCGATGTGCGGCGTGAACACCTGCGAATAGCCCTGTTTGCGGAGCTCGTCGGCGATGAAGTTTTGCAGTTCCTGGCGAAGGATGGAGCCGTTGGGCGTCCAGAGAATGAGGCCCTGGCCCACCTCTTCGTCGATGTGGAAGAGTTTGAGATCGCGGCCGAGTTTGCGGTGGTCGCGGAGCTTGGCCTGCTCGAGCTGCGTGAGGTAGTTGGCGAGTTCGTCCTTGGAGGGGAAGGCGGTGCCGTAGATGCGTTGAAGCTGTTTATTCTTTTCGTCGCCGCGATGATACGAGCCGGCGATCGAGAGGAGTTTGAACGCCTTCAGCTTCGACGTGTAGCGGACGTGCGTGCCGGCGCAGAGATCGATGAATTCGCCGTTTTGATAAAAGGAGATTTTTTCGCCTTCGGGAATGTCGGCGAGACGGCCGAGTTTGTAGCGCTCCTGGCCGCGGGACTTGATGATTTCGACGGCTTCGTCGCGGGAGACTTCTTTGCGGAGGAAGGGCTGGTTCTCGTCGGCGATCTTTTTCATCTCCGCTTCGAGCTTCGTGAGATCCTCGGCGGTGAGTTTGTGGTCGAGATCGATATCGTAGTAGAAGCCCGTGTCGGTGGGCGGTCCGATATCGAGTTTGGCCTCGGGGTAGAGGCGAAGGATCGCGGTCGCCAGCACGTGCGAGCACGAGTGACGAATTTCTTCGAGCGGAGTCATGGCCATGGTGGTAAAGCCGTCCTGCCTACGATTGCAGGGCGGAAGGGAGAGCGTGGCGGTGGAACTCGTCCGCCGTCAAGCGAGGCATTTCGCGGGAGCGACGGGCGAGGTTATTTCACGAGCGCTCGCAAGCGCTTCGTGGTGGCGTCGCGATCGAGTTTTGAGGCGGCGACGTCGAGGACGAGTTGTTCCCAGTCGTCTACAGGTAGAGGTTGAACGGGAAGGATTTCGTTCTGCTCCAGAAACACCAGACACGACGCGAGCGCGGTCCGCTTGTTTCCATCAACAAACGGATGGTTTCTGCAGAGGTAGAAAAGATAGGCGGCCGCGATCTCGATCGGATCGCTCATGATAGGTTCGCCAGCCCAGGAGGCTTGGGGGGCGGCGACGGCCGATTCGAGCATGTTTTCGTCGCGCACGCCTTCGCCGCCGCCGTGTGCGAGCAGCACTTCGCGGTGGATCGCTTGCACCGCAGAGACGGTGAGGTGTTTCCAATCGCGGCTCATGACAGCCGCCGGAACAGTTCGCGGTTCTTGTTGATGATGGTCTTGGCCGAAGAGGCTGCTTCGTCGGGGCCGATGATCGGGCGGACCGGCGTCAACGTGATCGTGCCGCCTTCGTGGACAGTGACGTTCACCTGATCACCGACTTTCAGGCGCGCCATGTCCATCAACGCTGCGTCGAAGGTGATGCCCTGCGAGTTGCCGATTTTGGAGATCGTTTTGATCATGGGTAAAACGATGTATTACCAAGATGGGTGTGTCAATTCAGTGAGAGGGAGCAGAGCCGTGGGTGGAGCGTGGGTCGCGGCGTAAAGCCGCTCCTGCCGCTTTGGGGCGCCAGCGATCTGGCCGCCTACGGTTTTTTTGCGGGTTCGAGCGAGTAGCCGTCTTTGCGGTCGAGCATGGACCAGCCAAGGGCGGCGATTTCTTTGCGCAATGCGTCGGCGGCGGGCCAGTCTTTCGCTTGTTTCGCGGCCCAGCGTTTTTCGGCGAGAGCGGTGACTTCGGCGGGAGCTTCGGCTTTGGGGGCGGCGGCAGCGGCGGTGAGATCGAGGCCGAACGCGAACATCGCGCGATCGAAGGAGGCGACGTCGGCTTGGATTTCCTTCTTGTTGACGACGGTGAACAAGGCGCCGAGAGCGGCGGGGGTGTTGAGGTCGTCGTGGAGGGCTTCGATCACATGATCGAAGACATCGTGCGCGGCGGGGGCGGGGGCGAGCGAAGCGCGATAGGCGCGCAACGTGGCCAGGACTTTTTCCGCGGCGTGGAGCGAATCGAGGGTGAAGTTGAGTTGCTTGCGCGGGTGGCCGGCGAGGAGCGCGTAGCGAAGCGCCATGGGCGAGAAGCCTTTGGCTTTGAGGTCGTCGAGCGTGTAGAGATTGCCGAGCGACTTGGACATCTTCTTGCCGTCCACGAGCAGGTGCTCGCTGTGATACCAGTGGTGCGAGAATTGCGTGCCGTTGCAGCACTCGGATTGGGCGATCTCGTTTTCGTGATGGGGGAAGAGCAAATCGACGCCGCCGGTGTGGAGGTCGATGGTGTCGCCGAGGTGTTTCTTGCTCATCGCGCTGCACTCGATGTGCCAGCCGGGGCGACCGCGGCCCCAGGGGCTGTCCCAGGCGTTGTCGCCATCGTCGGCCTTGTGCGCTTTCCAGAGAGCGAAGTCGCTGCCGTCTTCTTTTTCGTCGGCGTCGACGGCCTGCGATTTGCCGGCGAGGGCGGAGCCGATTTGGAGTTCGCGTTCCTTGACGCGCGAGAGGCGTCCGTATCCGGCAAACGAGGACACCTTGAAATAGACGGAGCCGTCGGCGGCGCGGTAGGCGTTGCCGTGGCGCATGAGGCAGTCGATCATGTCGACCTGCTCGCGGATGTGGCCGGTGGCGGTGGGTTCGACGTGGGGCGGGAGGCAGTTGAGCGCGGCGCAATCGGCGTGGAATTTGTCGGTCCACTGTTTCGTGACCTCGGCGAGGGAGCGATTTTCGTCGCGGGCGCGCTTGATGGTCTTGTCGTCGACGTCGGTGAGATTGCGAACGTGTTTCACCTTGTCGGGTCCGAACTGGAGCTCGAGGAGGCGGCGGATGACGTCGTTGACGACGAACGTGCGGAAATTGCCGATGTGAGCCGGGGCGTAGACGGTGGGGCCGCAATTGTAGAAGCGGTAGGTGCCGTCGGGCTGGCTGGGGCGGAGTTCGCGGATCTCTCGCGTGAGCGAGTCGAAGAGCTTGATGGACATGAAAACGGGAGGAACGTGAATGGTGGGGGCAATTCCGCCAGAGCGGAATACGATTTTACTGACGCGCGCGGGGCGGGGCCGGATGCGGGAAGGCACTGAAGCGGAGGGCGGATTGCGCCGATAACATCGGGGCGCTAAATGGAATCCGAAACCGCACCGCCTGAAACACCGGCAACGTCCACGCCGGCGAAGCCGCGCGGCGGGTGGCGGAAGTCGTTGCCGCACCTGCCGGTGTTGATCGGTGTGATTGGGCTGGGCGCGGCGATCACGACGGGGGTGACGACGAAGCGGCGGGACGAAGCGCGCGTGGGGGCGGAAGTGCAGGCGATTCGCGCGGAGTTGAAATTGTTGAGATCGGGTGTCGGTGAGTTTCGTTCTAAGATCGAAGATTTCCGATGGCAGGCGGCGAAAGTGCGGGCGCAGGCCATGGCGGCGACGGCGGAGCCGGAAGGATCATGGCGGCGGGAGCAGGCGCGATTGTTCGAAGCGCTGGTGCAGGAAGTCGAAGCGCGGGTGGATGAAGGAACCTTTTTCACCGGCTGTGCGGAAGTGGAAGCGTTGTGCGAAAAGAAGTGGGTGGCGGCGGCGCGTGAGCGGTTGCGGCGGGTGCCGGAGTTGCGGTTTCCGGCCGGGGAAGCGTTTCGGGGTCTGCACGAAAGTGTGTATGCGCGGCCACTGGCGCAGTTCAGCCGGCAGAATCCGGGGTATTACCGGCTGTTGAAGGAGAACGAGCCGGAGATTGCGGGGAAGGATTTTGCGTCGCTGCGGGCGACGCTGGAAAAACTCGGCGTGGCGGCGATGACGCCGCAGGCGATGTTGGGGTTTGATTTGTTCGCGGCGGTGGCGCCGGAGGATGATCCGCTGCTGGCGGATTGGCGGACGCTGGCGACAGCGGCGGATTTTTTCGAGGATCCGGACGAGCCGACGATTGCGCGGTGGCGGCGAGCGCAGGCGGCGGTGCGGAAAGCGGACTGGTCGACGGCGGTAGCGGAGATGCAGGCGATCGAGCGGACAAAAGTGCGGACGCGGCAGGCGTTTCGCGCGGCGTATGGCCGTGCGATCTTGCGGAACACGCCGGATGCGGAGGCGGAGGCGTATCCGTATTTCCAGGAAGCGGCGCGCGGTGGCGATCGGGAGGCGCGCGCATGGGTGTCGGAACAGGATTTCGCGGCGGAGCGGTATGAGTCGGCGCGAGGGTGGTTGGAAGCGCGGATCGAGGACGGCGAACGCGAGGCGGTGGAGCCGCTGTTGAAGATTTATGCGATGCAGCGCGCGGACCTGCCGCGTGACCTGCTGCGCGAGCGCGGGGTGTTGAACCGGATTTTGGCGGGAGCGGATGCGCCGGCGGAGGCGTCGATGCTGTTGGCGAGAAACTACGAGGATCCGACAGCGGAGCCGGATGGGGCGAAGGCCTTCATGTTTTATCTGCGGGCGGCGCGCGGCGGGCACGAGCCGGCGTGGATCGAGGTGGCGCAGCGTTATGCGAAAGGCGAAGGCGTGGCGGCGGAGCCGGCGGCGGCGGCGCTGTGGGCGACGAAGGCGTTTGCGGCGGGGGAGCGGGAGCGGTCGGTGCCGCTCTTGCTGGAGTTGATGCAGCGGTCGCCGGAGCGCGTCGTGGCGCAAATTCAATCAATGTTCGAGCGGGAGTCGGTGTCTGCGCCCGGCGGATACACGGAGACGCGCGTCGAGCCCTCGGGCGTGACGCAGCTGAAGGTGTTGGTGGCGCGATTTCTCGATCGGAAGGGGATGTTTGCGCAGGCGGCGAAGGTTTATGAGACGTTGAGCGGAAATGACGCGGGGGCGCGTCAGCGGCTCGCGGAACTCACGGCGGCGCACACGTGTGAGGAATGTGCGGGAGCGGGCAAAGTGCGGACGACGCCGGATTGCTCGATTTGCGCGGGGAAGGGGACGATCGCGTGTGGCGCGTGTTCAGGACGTGGATACGCGATGGTGCCGGAGGTGCCCGCGTGCACGACGTGTGTCGGAGCGGGCGGGCTGGTGCAGGACGGGCGCGCGGTGGTGTGCGCCACCTGCACGGGCACGGGAAAAGGGAAGCCCAAGGTGGTGAGAAAGCCGTGTGCGAGCTGTGCCGCGGGCAAAGTCGACTGTGGGACGTGCGAAGGCGGAAAGTTGCACGTGACGAAAGAGTGCGCGCGCTGCCGCGGGAAAGGCACGCAGGCGTTGGTGGATCGTTGAAGGCAAAAAGAGGATGGCGCGGGGGCGGCCGACGAGTAGGGTCGGGCTTTCGCCATGGCTGATGTTTTCAATCTCGATCTGACCCAACGTCCGCGCCGGTTGCGCCGCAGTGCGAGCCTACGCGCGCTCGTGCAGGAAACGGTATTGCGGCCGGCGGATTTCATTGCGCCGGTGTTTGTGATCGAGGGGAAGGGCGAGCCGGAGCCGATCGCGTCGATGCCAGGCGTCGCGCGGTTCAGCGTGAACGATCTGGTCAAGGAGTGTCGCGCGCTGGCGAAACTGGGTGTGCCGGCGGTGGCGCTCTTTCCGAAGTTGGACGCGCGCTTGAAGGATGATGAAGGCACGGCGGCGTTGCACGAGGACGCGCTGGTGTTGCGCGCGGTGCGCGCGGTGAAGAAGGCGGTGCCGCAGATCGCAGTGATGACGGATATCGCGCTCGATCCCTACACGACGCATGGGCACGACGGCGTGTTGAACGCCGCGCGGGACGACGTGGAAAACGATCGCACGGTCGAGATTCTGACAAAGATGGCGGTGCTGCATGCGCGCGCCGGTGTCGATTTGGTGGCGCCCAGCGACATGATGGATGGGCGCGTGGGGGCGATCCGCCGCGCGTTGGATGGGGCGGGTTTTACCGGGACGGGAATCATGGCGTATTCGGTGAAGTTTGCGTCGGCGTATTACGGGCCGTTTCGCGATGCGGTCGGCAGCGCGCAGGCAGCGGGCACGCACTTGCTCAGCAAGGCGACGTATCAGCTCGATCCGGCGAACCGGCGCGCGGCGTTCACGGAGCTGGCGCTCGATGAGCAGGAAGGCGCGGACATCGTGATGGTGAAACCGGCGGGGCCGTATCTCGATGTGATTCGCGACGTGCGCGAGCGGACGAACAAGCCGGTGGCGGCGTATCAGGTTTCGGGAGAATACGCGCAGCTGCACGCGGCGGCGAAGATGGGCTGGCTTGATTTGACGAAGACGCGACACGAGTCGCTGCTCGCGATCAAGCGGGCGGGGGCGGACATGATTCTCACGTATTTCGCCAAAGAAATGGCGGCGGCGCGC
>JAEWBF010000084.1 GCA_023391285.1 Verrucomicrobiota bacterium | reverse complement strand
CCCCGCCCCCGCCCGCGCGGGGGCGCCCCCCGAGGCTCAGCAAGCGGCCGAGGCCACCGCCCGCATTCTTGCCGCCGCCGAAGAGGCAGACGCCGCCCGCGCTCGCATCGCCACCGACGGCGAAACTGCCGCCGACGCCACGTCGAAAGCCGTGCTCGATGCGCAGCGCGCCCACGAGGCCGCTCAACGCGCGCTCGCCGACGCCGAGGCGCTGCACGCCGCTGCTCTCCGCGCCGCCGAAGAAGCCGCATCCGCCAGCGTCCAATCCAGCCGCGCCCAAAGTGAGGCCGACGAGGCCGCCCGCGCCAGCGACCTCGCCCAACGCGAGGCCGACGAAGCCTCGCGCGCTTCCGATGTCGCCCAGCGCGAAGCGGGCGAAGCGACCCACGCCAGCGCTGTCGCCCAACGCGAGGCCGGTGAAGCTTCCCAGGCGAGCGATCTCGCCCAACGCGAGGCACACGAAGCCGCTCAAGCCCGTGCGCAAGCCGATCAGTCCGCCGCCAGCGCGGCCGCCGCCAGCCAGCGCGCCGACCGCGAGGCTGACGAAGCCAAACGCGCCGCCGAGCGTTCCGACCGCGAAGCCACCGAAGCCGAACGCGCCAGCGAGCGCTCCGATCGCGAAGCCCGCGAAGCCGAAGAGGCGCGTCGACGCGCCGCACAAGTAGCCGAGGACGCCGAGCGCGCCCGACAACACGCCACGGAGGAAGCCGCCGAAGCCGAAAAGGCATCGACGAAAGCGCAGAGCGAATCCACCGAGGCCGCGCAAGCCAGCGCGAAGGCCCAAGCCGAAGCCAAGGAAGCCGAAGACGCCTCCAAGAAAGCAGACATCGAAGCAGCGGAGGCCGAACAATCGTCACAACGCGCCCAGTCCGAGGCGAGCGAAGCCCGCGACGCCAGCGCCCGCGCCGACCAGGAAGCCGCTCAGGCGGGATCCGCCTCCGCCCGCGCTCAAGGTGAAGCCGCACAGGCAGGCGCCGCCAGCGCCCGCGCACAAGGCGAGGCCGCACAGGCCAGTTCCCAAGCTCAGGTTGCCGCCAGCGCCTCCGCTGCCGCGCTGACCAGTCAAGGTCAGGCCGCTGCCGCCGAAGCGACCGCCGAAACTCACGCTACCCGCGCCAGCGAAGAGGCCGCCGCCGCTGCCCGGCACCGCCGCGATGCCGACGACCGGCTCCACGAAATTCAGGACGTTCTGGGCCGGGCCAACACCGAGTTCGGCAAGATTCAGGGCGTGCACACCGCCGCCAACGACGTGCTTGATCTCATCAAGCAACTTCTGGCCAACGCGCAGGAACTACGAGACGAGATCATCACCCTACGCGGCGAAGCACAGACTCTTCGCGATGCCACCGAGTCCCTGCGTAACGACACCAAAATCCTGCACGGCGAAGCCCAAACCCACACGCAGCAGATCTACAACGTGCATCTCAAGAACGCCGAGCGAAGCGATGACGCGGCTCAGGCTGCGGCCAGGCGCGCCGAGGCCGCTGCCGACTCCGCCGAGCGCTCCGCCAACGACGCAAGCGCCGCCGCATCGCGGGCCTCTTCCATTGCCGGCGGTTGAGTCGGCAGTTCTTCGAGACGATCACCTTCAAGCACGGACCGCGAGTGTCTGCAGGTGCGCATACATCGCACTCAGATCCGCTTCCGTCTGCTTCGAAAACGCCCGCTCGACCGACTCGCCCGTGCGTCCGTCCGTCGCTGTCACTTTCACACGACCTGTTCCGTCGTAACCCAGCTCCACCGCGAGCGGATGCCCTTCACTCGGGCGCCGCAGCGGTCCGAAACTAAACTGGCCGAGCGTCTCGGGCGGCGTGAACGGATCCTTCCGCTGCAACAACTCCAACGTGACCGAAGTCTGCGTCGCCGTCTGCGTGTAAAACGTCTGCTTCGCCGTCACGGGCACGGGCACGTTCTTCTCGATCATGGGGTGAAACACGGGCTTGCGTTCCTTCGGGTCGAACACGCGCAGGCCGAGCTCATTGCTCGTCACCTGCTGCTTCAACGGCGGCGCCGCGGTTTTCTTCGTGCCGTGAAACTGCTCCGCGAGCAACGCCGCACCATAGGCGACGGAGGCATGCGGCTGCTCGCGCCGGATTCGCGCCGGCTGCAATCCGCTCATCTCTCGCACCCGCCGCTCCACGCAAGGCACTAGACTGCTCCCACCCGTAAGAATGAGTTCGTCCACGTCGTTCCAGTCGAGGCTCTGGCTCTTCAACGCCCGCTCGCACACCTCCTGACACGCCTCCAGCCACGGCTCGGCCGCGGTCTCGAACTGCGCCCGATTGAAGGTCACGCGCAGCGACTTGCCTCCGAGAATCAACGGCCGGCTGATCACCGTCGTCGCCGGCGCCGAAAGCTGGATCTTGGCCTGCGTTGCAAACAACCGCAGTCGTTGCGCCGACTCCGCATCATTTCGCGGGTCCACGCCGTATTGTCCGCGAAACTGATCGGCCACGATGCTGATGATCAACTCGTCGAAATTCTTTCCGCCGATGTTGTCCGCGCCCTCCGTCGCGATCGCATACAAGCCGTCCGGCGTGGCGCTCAGCAGCGTCGCGTCGAGCGTTCCCCCGCCAATATCGAAAACGAAAATCAGCCGCTCTCCCCCTTTCGTGTTCAGCCCGAAAAAAGTCGCCGCCGCCAACGGCTCCTCGACCAGCCCGAGCACCGGTATGTCCGCGAGCCGGCCGGCATTCACCGTCGCCTGCCGTTGCGCGTCATTGAAATTCGCCGGCACCGTGATCACCGCGCCCGTGATGCTCTCGTTGCACGCCGCCTCGGCGTCTTCCTTCAATTTTCGCAGCACCAGCGCCGAGATCGCTTCCGCCGTGTAGCCTCGCCCCGTCGCGTCCGCGTAAATGGTTTCGCCCGGCCGGTTCATGCTCAGCTTTGCAAACCGGCACACGGGCACCGACGGTTCTTCCAGCAGCAATTCCTCGACGATATCGCCGACGAGACAGCCGCGTTCGCCGATGTGCACGACCGATGGCGTTTGAAAACGCTGAGGGTCCCGGCGGCTGGGGCAGAGCGTGGGCGTGCCGGCAGAGTTGATGTAGCTGACGAGCGAAAACGTGGTGCCCAAATCGATGCCGACGATCATCCCGTCACGATTCGTGACGCGCTCCCCACTGCCAAGCGGAAGTTGCGCGCCAGCAGGCATTCTCATTCGCGAACGACTGACGAAAATCATTTCACCCCGCCTCGCGAAGACATTGGCCCGTGTCTTGCGTCTCGCCGCGCCACCGATGACAAACGCCGCCCTTGTCTCGCTTTCCGTTTTGCGCGAAGGTCACTCCTTCGCATGACCGACGACACGGCCTTACTAGCTGCCAACGACTCTCTCGCCGCCGGCGAGGTCGGCATCGTCGCGCCTCACGATTTCGTTTACCCCAAGCCGTTCACTTTCAAAAGCGGCCAAACCCTCCCCGGCTTCACGCTCCGCTACGAAACCTACGGCACGCTCAACGCCACGCGCGACAACGCCATCCTCATCTGCCACGCGCTCTCCGGCGATCACCACTGCGCCGGCCTCCACACCCCCGAGGATCGCAAGCCCGGCTGGTGGAATAACCTCATCGGTCCCGGCAAGGCCGTCGACACGAGTCGCTTCTACGTCATCTGCGCCAACGTCCTCGGCGGTTGTCAGGGCTCGACCGGCCCGTCCTCGCTCAATCCCGCCACCAACCGTCCCTACGGTCTCGCGTTTCCGTTCGTCACCATCCTCGACATGGTGCGCGCGCAAAAAATCCTCCTCGATCACCTCGGCGTCAGCGAACTCCACGCCGTGATCGGCGGCTCGATGGGCGGCATGCAGGCGATGCTCTTCTCGATCGAGTTTCCCCACTTCGTCCGCCGCGTCATCGCCATGGCCACCACCGCCCGCGAAGGCGCCCAAGCCATCGCCTTCAACGAGGTCGGCCGCCAAGCCATCATGCAGGACCCCGACTGGAATCGCGGTGACTACGCCAAAGGCGGCGGCCCGCGCGTCGGCCTCGCGATCGCCCGCATGATGGCGCACATCACCTACGTCTCCGACGCCAGCATGGACCGTAAATTCGGTCGCCGAAAAAAGACTTCCGTCAACGGCGACTCCTACAACTTCGACGTCCAGTTCGAGGTCGAGAGCTACCTGCGCCACCAAGGCCAAAGCTTCATCAATCGCTTCGACGCCAATTCCTATCTCTACATCACGCGCGCACTCGATCACTTCGATCTCCCGCACGCCTACGGGTCACTCGAAGCCGCCTTCGCCCCCGTCCTCGCGCAAACCCTTGTGGTCGGCTTCACCAGCGACTGGCTTTTCCCACCCGAGCAAAACCGCGCCATCGCCCTCGCTCTTCTCCGCGCCGGCAAGCAAGCCAGCTACGCCGAACTCAGCACCGACCTCGGCCACGATTCCTTCCTCCTCCAATCGGAAGAACTCTATACCCTGGTCCGCGGCTTCCTCGAAACCGAAGCCAACCGCGTCGCCGACTTCTCGATCTGATGAGAAACCACGAAACACCCGAAATACACGAAAAGAAATCCGATTCGGGATCTCTCCACCTGCCTTTCGTGTGTTTCGTGTATTTCGTGGTTCCTGCCCACCCATGACCACGCTCCTCGAAAAACGCACCGTGGACATGCAGATCATCGGTGAGTGGGTCGAGCCTGCGTCCCGCGTCCTCGATCTCGGCTGTGGCAAAGGCACGCTCCTCGACTACCTCGTCCAATCGAAACAGGTGAGCGCCGTCGGCGTGGACCTCGATTTTCACCGCATCACCGCCTGCGTCGCGCGCGGTCTCTCCGCGTATCAGGGCGACATGACCTCGTTCATGCGCGAGTTTCCCGACCGGCACTTCGATCGCATCATCTGCTCGCGCACCGTCCAGGAACTCGACGATCCCGCCGGCGTGATTCTCGAAGCGCTCCGCGTCGGCCACGCGCTCACCGTCGGTTTCGTCAATCACGGCTTCTGGAAAAACCGCCTCGGCGCTCTCTTCAGCGGCCGCAAGGTCCGCAACGATGTTTACACCACCGAGTGGTTCGAAAGCCGCCCCACCAATCCCGTCACGATCGCCGACTTCGAACATTTCTGCGCCGTCAAGGGCATCCGCATCGTCCGCCGCGCCCACCTCGCCGGCAACTGGCACACGCCTTGCCACTTCGCCCCCAACCTCTTCGCCGGCTTCGCCCTCTACGACTTGGCGAAGTAGCCTCTTCACCACTCCTTCTTTCTCTTTCTCCCGCAAACGCCCCCGCCCCATGAAACCCACTCTCCTCCTCCTTCTCTCTCTTCTCCTCTCCGCCATGACTTCTCTCGCCTCCGTCGCCGACGCACCTCGCATCACTCCCACGGAAGCCGCCCAACGCGTCGCCGACGGCAAAGCCGTCCTCGTCGACGTTCGCGAGCCCGAAGAGTGGGCCGAGTCGGGCGTCGCCGCTCCCGCCGAACTGCTCCCCATGAGCGACTTCAACGGCGAACAAAAACTCTGGAAACCGTTCCTCGAAAAACACGCCGGCAAGGAAATCATCCTCTACTGCCGCTCCGGCAACCGCTCGGGCCGCGTCGCGCAAAAGCTCGCCGAACAAAAACTCTCCGTCGCCAACGCCGGCGCCTTCAAAGATTGGCAATCCGCCAACCTCCCCGTCCGCAAAATCGACGCGTCCTCACCGTAGGCCGCGAGCTCGCTCGCGCTCGTCACGTCGCAGCCGCTCCTCTCGCACCAAAAACACACAGTCGCTCCCGTCTTCCGTCGCCAGCCACTCCGGCTCCAGCGCCCCGAACTCCTTGTCGATCGCCCGTCGCAGCCCGCCCACCTCGACCACCACGATCCCGCCCGGCGCCAACCGTTCGCGCGCCTGACGCAACAGCTTCCGCACGATCGCCATCCCATCGACCCCGCCGTCGTGCGCCATCCGCGGCTCCGCCGCAAACTCCGGATCCTGCGCGTCCACGAGCGCACTCGGTTCATACGGCGGATTGCTGAGAATCAGATCATACTTCGCCGGCGGCACCGCATCGAACACATCGCTTTCCCACAACGTCACGCGCTCCTCCAACCCGTGCTCGCGCACATTGATTCGCGCCACGTCCAACGCATCGCGCGACAAGTCGATCGCATCCACCTGCGCCCGCGGAAACGCCTTCGCCAGCAACACCGCCAAACATCCCGATCCCGTGCAAACGTCCACGACCCTTCTCACCTTCCCTTGTAGGGCGGGGTCTCCCGACCCCGCCGTCGCGCTCCCCGCCGCCAACCGCGGAATAATCTCCAAAAAATAACTCCGCGGAATGATCACCCGCTCATCCACGTAGAACCGAAACTCCCCCAGCCACGCCTCCTTCGTCAGATAAGCCGCCGGCACGCGCTCGTGTATCCGTTTTCTAAACACCTCCTCCAGCCGCGCCCGCTCCGCCGCACTCACCTTCCGCTTCAACACCCGCGCATCGCTCTCCAGCGAAAGCCCGAGCGTCCGCAGCAACAGATACAGCGCCTCGTCATGCGCATTCGACGCCACTTGCCCGAGCGCCACCTTCTCGCGTCCATACGCCTCCTCCGCCCAGCGCAGCCAGTCGCGCAGCGTCAGGAGAGCTTTTGGCAGCGACCGCGATTTCATCTCCGAAGATCGCCTCTTCCCCACGACGCCGATTCCTCCGCGTCCTCTGCGCCCTTGGCGTGAGCCATCTCGCCCCCGCTCACGCCTTCGGCTCCCCGCCTTCTTCCGCCACGTGCTCGTGATTGAAGATATGCTCCGGGCAATAACACTGATCCCCCGCGCATTTCGAACAATAGCGGAAATCCATCTCGGGATTCGTCAGGTCCGTCTTTCCGCACATGTGACACCGATGCCGCGGCTCCGCCGCCTTCTTCTCTTCCGCCACGCGTCGCGCCTGCATCGCTCGGGTCCGCTGGCGAAACCGAATCGTGTTCACGATATCGCCCCCGAAAAACAGCAGGAAATTCGACACCGATGCCAGCACCAGCCACCGCGTGCCCCAATCGCCCGCCACGAACCTGTATCCATAATACAACCACGCAAACAGCGCCAGCCACTTGACCTTGATCGGCAGGATGAAGAACAGCGACAGCTCGAAATCCGGATTCAGCCACGCGAACGCCAGAAACACCGAGCCCGCCAGAAACGCATTCGTCGCCCACGAGGTCGGCGCCAGAAACGCCGCGCCGATCGTCAGCACCACGCCGACCAGCAAAAACACGTTGTAGCGAAACGCCCCCCAATAGTGCTCGAGCGCGTTGCCCATCAGATAGAAGATCCACCACGCGAACGGCAGGAAAACCAAGCTCAGCATGCTGTTCATGTTCACCGGCGGCGGCATGAACAGGAACGTCACCAGTCTCCACCACTCGCCTTCGCGCACCAACAGCCCCAACAGCGGGAACAGGCTCAGATCCAACAGCCGGAACATCGCCGCAAAAAAAACGAACGCCTGCCCGATGATCAGATACAGCGTAATATTCGGGATGGCCAGCCGGCCAAACCGGCGTTCGAGAGAGTCGAGCATCATGGCAGGCGCGCAGCTTGGGACGGTGTTCCGCCGTTTGGCAACAAAGCCCTTCCGCTCATCACTCCGCCTTCCGCTCCCGCGCCTCCCACTGCTTCAACAATTTCCCTTTCTGCTGCTGCAACGCTTCCTCCTTCACCTCCTCCAACACCGTCCGTCCTTCCTCCACCCGCCCCATTTTTCCCAACACATTTGCGATGTGCAGTCGCATCGTCTCGCGCTCGATCGCCGTCGGCGCCTCCGCCTCCAATTTTCGCCACACCGCCAGCGCATTTTCCCACTCCGGCGGCTCTTTGTGATAAAACGATTCCGCATGCCGATACGTGAACTCGATCCGCTCCGGCGCCAGCTCCGCCGCTTTCTTGAACGCCTCGTGAATCGCCCGATCGATCGCCTCCTGCTGCCACTCGCCTGATTTCAAAAACTCGTCCCGCGCCTCATACAGCAGCGTCCCGAGTTGGTAGTGATAAAGCGGCTCGTCCGGCGCCAGTTTGATCGCCGCCGTGAAATACGACACCGCATCCAGCGGACGTCCCTCCTCCGCGAGCCAGTTGCCAATCTGGTTTTTCACCAGCGGCAAATTCGGATCCAGCTGATTCGCCTTCATCAGCATCGAGATCGCGTGCTTCCGCTGGTCCACCTTGCTCAATAAATACCCATACGCCGCGTAACCTTCCGCACTCTTCGGATTCGCCCGCAGCCATTCCTCATAGCCGCTCGCCAGCTGCTCCATCTGCAGCCGGAAATTACTCTCGTCAAAGTGCGGATTCTCCTTCGCCGCCTCCGCCAGCAGCTCCTTCTGCCGCGCGATCAATTCCTTCAGCCGCCGTTCCGCCAGCGTCTCCTGCGCCGAGCAAACACCCGACAACACCACCAACACCGCCAACGTTCCCAGAAAAAATCTCATGATTCGCGAGGTGCGACACCCAACCCGCGCCTCCGTGCCAGCGCAACCCTTCGCTCCTCTCCTCCCCTCGACAAAATTTTCGGCGCACCCGTCCTTCCTTCAACATCTTCCCCATCCCGCCCGCGACCTCCGCACACAACCGTTTGCCTGGTTCGCGATTCGCCCATCCCGTGTTCGCATGAACACGCCCGCTCCCCCGCCCGGCGCTGCCATCGTCGGCCGCGGCGCCAGCATCAACCCGCCGAACCGCTTCGAACGCCTCCACGTCGAAGCCGCGCCCGAATTCGTCCACGACTGCCCCGACGACGAACGCCCTTCGCCGCGCACGCAGTTTTTCCACGACGCCACCGAGTCCCTTCTCACCAAAAACGACAGCCCCGACGTCGGCTTCGCCTACGGCTTCAACTGCTACCGCGGTTGCGAACACGGCTGCGCCTACTGCTTCGCTCGCCCTTATCACGAATACCTCGGCTGGAGCAGCGGCCTCGATTTCGAAACCAAAATCCTCGTCAAACTCCGCGCCCCCGAACTTCTTCGCCGCGAGCTCACCGCGAAAAAATGGATGCCGCAACCGATCGCCATGAGCGGCGCCACCGACTGCTACCAACCCGCCGAACGCCACTTTCGCCTCACCCGCCGCTGCCTCGAGGTCTGCGCCGAACTCCGCCATCCGATTTTCATCATCACCAAAAACGCCCTCGTCACCCGCGACCTCGACGTCCTCTCCGAACTCGCCCGCTTCAACTGCATCTTCGTCCACGTTTCCGTCACCTCCCTCGACACCGACCTCGCCAACAAACTCGAGCCGCGCGCCTCGCGCCCCACCGCCCGCCTCCGGGCCATTCGCGAACTTTCCGCCGCCGGTGTTCCCACCGGCGTCATGGTCGCTCCCATCATCCCCGGCCTCACCGACCACGAAACGCCCTCCATCCTCGCCGCCGCCGCCGAAGCCGGGGCCCGCCGCGCCGGCCACGTCACCGTCCGTCTCCCTTTCGCCGTCAAAGACGTTTTCCTCAAATGGCTCGACGACCACGCGCCCACGAAAAAAGCCCGCATCGTCGATCGCCTGCGCACACTCCACGGCGGCAAACTCTACTCCAACGACTGGGGCAAACGCATGCGCGGCGAAGGCATCTTCGCCGAACAACTCGATCTTCTCTTCGACACCACCTGCCGCCGCCTCGGCCTCAACCGCACCGAACACACCCTCTCCACCGAACACTTCCGCCGCAGCGACAAGAATCAACTTGAGCTGTTCTAACTCGTTTCCTCCCGGTAGGGACGCTTCTCCGAAGCGTCCGATCATCGTTCCTCACGCCCTTTGCAGCATCTCCAGCATCCCGCGGTCGAGCTTGTGCCCATACCAATCCTCGTAAGCCACGTCCGACCGCTCCGAGTCCAGAATCCCAAATTTGCTCGCCCCAAGAAAATCCCACAGCGCGAAACCAATCCCCATGTCGCGACACATCCCGAGCACATCCCCAAGCCATGCCCGCAACACCCGCGCGGGCGCGCGATGCGACCCACCCGTCTCACCCATGTGAACCCCCACGCCTTGCGCGATGAGATCCCGCCACGGCGAATAATAATTTTCCAATCTCTGCCGGTCCCACGGATATCCCGCATCATCCACCGCTCCCGGCCAGCGCGGCTCCGGCCACTCCGTCCTGTCCTTCATCCAATCCACTTTGTAGTGGCTCAAAATCCCCGGAATGTAGCAATGCACGCTCTGGTGCACGCCGAGCGGAATCAGCTCCGGCACGGTCAGGTTTCCCGCTCCCGCGCCATCCGCGATGATGATGCGATCCGGACTCACCCGTCGGATCGCTTCCACCGCCGGCGCGACCGCACGCTTGTAGATCGCCCCATTGAAATTGTCATTCGGCCAAGGCGCCTCGTTGAACAGGTTGAAACTCAGCTTCTCCGCCGACACGCCACGATAGCGTTTCGCGAACATCTCCCAGTGAAACGTGAACGCCTCCACCGCCGCCGCGTCGCGCCATAACACAAAGGGCTCCTGCACGCCTTTGCCAACGCGATAACCGGGCGCATGATGAAAACACAGGCACACATGCAAACCGTGCTTCGCGCCGAAATTCACCGCCGCATCGACGTGTTCGAGCATGCCTTCATCGATCTCAAACGCATCCTCCGGCGCGATCGCCTCGCCCGGCGCCGTCTTCTTCTTCAGCCACGCGCGATACGTCATCGGAATCCGCACGAAGTCGAAACCCCACCCCGCAATCCAACGAAAATGATCCTCGTCCGGCGTCCGCATCGCCGGCCCCGTTCGATACAAATACTGCAGATTAAACCCCCGCCACCGCGGCAGCCGATTCCGCGTGGGCTCCTCGACCGCTTTCTCCTCTGCCCGCCCCGCCAGCCCTAGCGACAGCCCCGCCGTTCCTGCCAGCTTGATGAAATCGCGTCGGTTCGTGTTCACGGCTTTTGTATCCACGAAATCTCGACACGCCCGATCGCCTGCTCCGCCGGCGCTTCCGCCGAAAGCTCGATCTCCAGTGTTCCGCCCGCCGCTCCCTCCGGAAACTCCGCCGAGAAACGCGCTCGCCGCCCTTGATCGTAGGCGACCACCTCCGGCGTCACTTCGGTCCGCTCTCCGCTTTCGCTCCGCACGAAAAACTTCGGCGCGACCTGCGCCTCGAACACATTGAGCGAAAATCCGCGCAGCGTCCCCGGCACCCCATACACCAGCCTCGCCGGCTTCTCCGCCTCCGCCTTCCGGACCAGCGCGACGTCCTCGAAATACGCCGTGTGCGCGTAAGCCCGATCAATCCGCACGTTGGTCGTCGCGCTGTCCCATTTCGATTCATCGAACAGCTCGTCCACCCACCAGCGACGATCCACCCGCAACGGCCCCATCACATTCGACGGCGCCGACGCTCCCGCCGCATTCCTCGCAATCACCCGATAAAAATAAGTCCCGCCCACCTCCGCCGTCTCGTCGCAATACTGCGGCGCATACGCCACCAGATTGTCCGGCACGTTCTCCGCCAGCGTCGCCCACGGTCCGCCCTTCGCTGTCGCGCGTTGCACATCATACCCCGTCGCCCCCGTCGACCCACGCCACGTAAGATGCCCCACATCCCGCGCCGGCAAGAACACCGGCGCCTCCGGCTTCTCCGCCTTCGCTCGCGCAACTCCCGCGATCCGTCCCGCATACTCCGTCAAAATCTCCCACAGCTCCCGCTCCCGCTCGATCTCCTTCACCCCACTCAACGGATTCGCAAAACCCGGCCAGTTGAGATCCTCGAACTGCGAGTCGCGATCGCTGTGCTTGTAGAAGCCTCCGTCCCGGTTCCGAAACCGCATCGCCCACCAATTGGCGCCCACCGCCCCTCCCTCGATCACTTCGTCCAGCAACGCTCGCAGCGTATCCGGTTTCGTATACATCGCGACTTCCGTCACGATCACCGGTATCTTCCCGCGCAACTGCTCGCGGATCAGCCGCAACGTTCCCGCCGGTGAATCGGCCTCCGGCAAATTGACATAGGTGTGATACGACACCGCATCGATGTTCGGATCCGCCGCGAACTCGTCGTATTTTCCAAATACGTCCGTTGGCTTGTTCCGCCCGTCGATGAACAGGTGGTTTCGATCGATCGACTTCACATACGCCGCGAAATCATGCAGCCACTCCCGCCTCGCCGGGTCGTCACCCATCACCAGTTCGTTCCCCGTGTGCCAGCCAAGGATCGCCTTGTCCTCGAGATACGATTTGCCCGTGAACGCATTCGTCCGCGTCAACACCTGGCGCACCACATCCTTGAAGGTCTCGTTCGCTGCGCTGCCCACGTTCCAGAAATCCTCGCCATACGTTTTCCAATCTCCGCGCACGCCGCTGTTGTAGGCCACCAGCGGAATCATCAGCCGCACGCCTTCCTCGTTGCAGATCTGCAGCAGCCGATCGAGCACGCGCAAGGCCTCCTCGTTCGGCTTCGCCGGATTCGTCGACACATCGAATGCCGCATACGGCGCCGGCCCGCGGCTGCACGTGATCACAAACGTCCGCAACACTCGCCCGCCCATCTGCCGCACGCTCCGCACGCAATCGCGCAACTCATACTCGTTCGGCAGCCGATACCGCGTCGCCGGATGCTCGCCGTCGAACACATAATTCGAGATGATCTGAAAACTATCCGGCGCATTCACCGACACCCATCGGTATTCGCGCTCGCCCTCGAACAACTGATCGCCGCGCCGCGTGACAAAATGCTCCAAGCCCTCCGCCGCCAGCGTCGTCGTCGCGAGCACACACGCCATCGCCCACCCGCACAGCCGCCACAACGCCCACGCTCGCCCGCTACCTTCGTGTCTATTCGTGTCCATTCGTGGTTCCTTCCTTTTTATTCTCCATCCCGAGCGAACGCCGGATCGCGTAGCCCACCACGCCCATGAAGACGGCGCAGAACATCAGCCCCACGCGCCCGGACCAGGTGCTGGAGATCACCGCCAACAGCGCGATGAATCCGCCATAAATAAAACACATGCGCGCCACGCCGCGATGACGCGGAAACTCCTCCGGCCCCGCCTCCTCGATCGTGACGTCCGTGTCGACGTTGCGAAAAAACTCCCGCACTTCCGCCACGCGTTGCGGCGTCTGCGTGCGTTCGCGAAACAACGCCACCGCTCCCAGAAACCACAGCGAGCCGAGTCCGACGTTCGCCAGCGTGATCGCGATATAGTCATTCGTCCGCGCCCAGCTCATCGCCGCGCCCAACCCGCCTTCCGGCAGCGCCAGCGCCCATTCCGATTTCGGCAACAGGCTCACCACACCGCCCACGAGGCAACACACCAGAATCGTCGACCATGCCGCCCAATCGGGCGAGCGCCGCACCAGCAAACACCAGAACAACGGCACCGCATACGGCGTCGCCACCAGCGCACTGAAATTCATCATCAACTTGAAAACACCGACGTCCTGCCAGGAGCTGTAAAAGAGCGCCATCATCACCGCGCATCCGCCAAACGCCCACGTCGTCGCCTTCCCCGCGAGCACCAGCTCCCGCTCGCTCGCGCGCGGCCGCAGCACCGGCATGTAAAAGCTGCGGACGAAGATGCCCGCGTTGCGATTCAGCCCCGTATCCATCGACGACATCGTCGACGAGATGATGCCCGTCACCAGCAGCCCCATCAGGCCCGCCGGCAAACAAAGCGCCGCGATCGCGATATAAGACATCTCCGATGGCTGCGAAAGCCCGCCCAGCCCCGCCAGTTCCAGCCCGCCCGCCCGCGCCGCCAGCGGCGGGATGAACCACACCAGCGATCCCACGAGAAACAACACCGCGCTCAACATCGCCGCGCGTCGTCCATCCCGACTCGTGTTGACACACAGATAACGCGTCGACGAATGCAGCCCGTTGATGTTCGTCAGCTTCTCCAGCATCACCGCGAGAATCCACCACGGCCCAAATCCGGTCGCCGCCGCCGTGAGATCCCAATGCGTCTCCGGCATCCGTGCGACGAATTCGGATACACCTCCGATATAACGAATCGACGTGAACGCCGCGACCAGCGTGATCGGCACCAGCACGAGCGCCTGGATGAAATCGCCCGCCACCACCGCCCACGAACCACCCGCCGCCGCGACAAACACCACGACAAATCCGCAGATCAGGATCGTCACCCGCAGATCGAAGCCGAACACCGGCGTGCAGAAGATCGCCAGTCCATAGAGCCAGATGCCGGCCTGCAGGATTTGAAACGGCACCTGCAGCCACGTGAACACCTGCTCGTTCGCATGTCCCAGCCGCTGCCGCACCGCTTCGAGCGCGGTCACCGCCCGCGTGTTGCGCGAGAACCGCGCGAAATACGTCCAGTTGAAGAAAAACCCGATCGTATTCGCCCAATAAAGCACCAGCACGATCACACCGCTGCTGTAAGCCAGGCTCGCCGCGCCCGTGAACGTCCACGCACTGAACGCCCCCATGAAGCTCGACGCGCCGACCATCCACCACGACATCTTTCCGCTCCCGCGAAAATACTCGCTGCTGTCGTGCCCGCTGCGCCGGAAATACCAGCCGATGCCCAGCAGGAAGAGCAGATAGAAACCAACGACGAAGTAATCGAAAACAGACAGCATGGCGCGTGCGTTCAGGTGGCCCGATCGTAAGCCGCCAACGTGATCGTCGACGGCGGCGTCTCGCCGCGCAGAAACGACGCAAGATTCGCCAAAGCCAATTGCCCGCACCGGCGATACCGGTCGAGCGTCGGCCCGCCAATATGCGGCGACAGGATCGCGTTCCCGGACGCGACGAAGGGCGAATCGCTCGTGAGCGGTTCGTCCGCCACCACGTCCAACGCCAGCCGCAACCGCCCGGACTTCGCCTCGCGTTGCAACGCGGCATCGTCCACCAGACGCCCGCGCCCGACATTCACAAACACCGCGTCGTCGGGCAGCGCCGCGAGCAGCTCCGCACTCACCGAGCGCTCCGTCGCCGGCGTGAGCGCCTCGCACTCGAAAAGCACCTCGCTGCTGCGAAAGAGCTCCGCCAGCGACGCGCACGACTGCACGCCGGCCTCGTTCATCAACTCGTGCGGCACGCCCGCCGAATACGCCGTGACGGTCACGCCAAACGGCGCGAGCAGCGTCAGCAACGCGCGCGCCACAGAGCCAAATCCGTGAATGCCCACGCGCCGCCCAAACAGCGTGCGCGTGCCGATTTCCTCGATGCGCCGCGTCTCCGGATCTCGCGCGATAAACCCCGGCCAGCGGTCCGCATGCCGCAACGCCGCCAATGCCAGCAACAGCGCATGCTCCGCCACTTGCGGGCTCACCGAGTCCCCCCAGTTCGTCACCAGCCCACCCCGCTCGATAAACGAACGCGGCACGAGCGCTCGCACCGAACCCGCCACGTGACACACATAACGCAGCGAACAATCCGGTCGCATCAGCCAGCGTTCCGGAATCGGCGGCGTGCTCCAGCCGCTCACCACCACGTCAGGCCGCTCCCGCTCCAGCCGCGCTTCCCAGCGCTCCGGTTCGAAATCGGCCTCCTCCAGCAGCGTTCCCGGCGGCATCGCGTCGCCCTCGAAAAACAACGAGCGCTCGCGCTCGGTCAAAGCGACCACGACCCGCGGTGCACGCGAGCCGACAACAGAAGGAATCGTTTCGGAAAAACTACTCATCGAAGTTGAATCAGGCTGAATCGTCGGAACCGGGCTCACGCCGACAGTGCCGGAAGAGAAGGATGCGAGATTTGCCACTCGCCGAGTTCGGCATGCCGCAGCCGCCACTGGCCGGCCGACGCACTCACGACCGACCAGGGCGCGGCTTCCGCTTGCGATGAACCGGTCCACACCAGTGCCGCTACAATGCCCGCGCCTTCCGCCTTGGAACGCTCAGCGATCGGAGTTGCGTGATACGGCGCCGCCAAATGCGCCCGCGGCACCGAATCGTCCAGGCGAGTCTCCCACGTCCGCGTATCCAAACCGTGGATCGGTTGAAGCGCCGTGCCGCGTGAACGCCCCGCATTCCACGCCGTAAGAATCTTTCCGTCGTCACCGCGCGTGCACTCCGGTTCCGCCAGCGGCAGCGCATAACCGCCGAGCCGCAGCGTCACCGGTTGGTGCGACTCGAAACGATGCAGCTGCAACAGCCAGCCGGCGCGCCACCAGACCACGGTATCGACGCCCACGTTGACCTGATCGGGCGCGTAACCCAGCGCCCAACGATACGCGACATGCGTCTCCGTCATCTCCGTCGCCACGGTCGAATGCCGCCCGAACACGCGTCCGTCCGGCAGCCGCAGCGTCAGCGCCGAATCCACCGACCAATTCGTCTGCGCCGGAAACGCACACGTGAAATCCGTGCCCGTGCGATACGCGGTCTTGCTCCACTTCCATGCGCCATAGCGCAGGTTGGTATGCGACACCTGCGAACCGGCGTTGAGAATCTCGACCTCGCCGCCCGTGCTCCGGAGCAGCAAACCCGCGGGCGCAATCACCCGCGCAAAATCGCCCCGCTCGCTGAGCAACGGCTCCTCGGCCGCGCGCCAAAAGGCATGCGACGGCGGCAACAACAGCGGTGAAAATCCTTTCGCCGCCCAATAGGGCGAGCCCGCGCAGGTATAGAGTTCAGCCGACGCCTCAAAGCGATCGAGCCAGCCGACCGAAAGACATCCCTGCTCCTGATAGATCGGACGACTCAGGAAAAAATCCAAATTGCGCGTGCAGAGCCGGCGTATCCGCCCGAGTGGGACATCCGTGCAATCTTGCAACACCGCCAGCCCGAACGGCGCGAGGCTGTTGAAACGATAAGTGATCGAACGCCCAAACGCGGGATGCTCTCCGCTCGCAGCGAAGAAATGCTCGTAGTCACGCGTGAACAGCCGCGCCCACTCCCGCCAGCGTTCCGCGCGCGCCGGATTCGCGCCGCCATGCAGGCGCGCCCACCACAGCCCGTAGAAATTAAACGCGTAGGCATTGTAGTAATCGAACGCCTGATTGATTCCGTCCTGAAACCAGCCGCCCCCGCGACTCATCGCCTCGAGTCGCTCGAAATAGGCATCGACCACCGCCGCATCGCCCGGCCGGCCGTAACCGGTCGCACGCAGAAACTCCAGGACGTGAATGCCCATGAAGTAGTGGTTGTTGTCCACATAACCCGAATGCCGCGCCGTCGCGATCCAACCCGCGACTTGATCGCGCTCGGCTTGCGTCAGCGGTGTCCAAAGTTGCGCCGCCGCCAACTGCAGCGAGATGCACAGCAATCCGACTTCGACGTGAATCTGATGATAGTTCGCATCCGGCCCCCAAGCCTCCGCACCGTCCGGCTTCGTTCCCGCCACGAGTCCTTCGCGAAACCACCGGGCGACCTTTTCTCGAAACGCGTCCGATCCCGGTTCGGGATCCGTCTGCAAGTAGTGAGCCGCGAGCAGCAGCGGCCGCGCATAACTTTCCAGTCGATCCGCGTTCGCGCCATTCGCCGAGGCCGGTCCCTGAAGGGGCAGCGAAGCGCGTCCCGCTTCGAATAATTTCGCCAACGGCTCGAGCAACGCCCGCGCCTGAGTCTGCCAGTGACGATAAGACGCCGGAACCTCCGCCGCGCCGGTCGCGGTCGTCGCGGCGGTTTGCGCCGTCGCACCATGACTGAGCGTTCGAGGCAATGCGGCCCCGGCACCTGCGATAGCGGCCATCTTGAGAAACGTGCGACGAGCGAGATTCATTTTGAGGGGTAGCGCCCGAACTCAACGCGGGGCGCCACGCAACGTGAAGCGTGCAGCAGGGCGGCCCAAGCTCCGGTTTGGTCACACAGGTGTCGAACGCGCCACCCCCGCGACTTACAGGTCCGCGCTTCGCAGCGTCTTCCCCGGCAACCAACGGCCTTCCACATGAATCCGCTGAGGATTCGCCGGGATGCCGCGCTCCTGCCGGTGAATCATGCCGATCAGAAAATCCACGGCCACACTGCCAATCTCCACGGAGTTCTCGATCACGCCCGCCAGCTCGGTATCGGCCGACGGCAACAGCGGACACGCAACCCCAATCTGTTCGGGCACGCGACAACCCAGGGAACGCAGCACGTCGACGCAATGGTAGTTGCCCGTGACGATCGCGTCCGGCTTCTGCGTGCGCAGCCACTGCTTCATCGCCCGATGATCCGTGTAAGGCGCCGAGAGCTTCGGCACCACGATGCTTCCCGCCGCCAGGTGTTCCTCGACGAGATAACCCGCGAGATAATTGTGATCCGTGCGAAGATCGTGATCCGAATCGATCGCGAGCCCGATGCGTTTGTAACCAAGCCGCCGCAGTTCGTGCACCGCCTGTCGCATCGCGCGATACTGCGTCGCACTCACCGTATGCAGCCGCGGCTCCGCCAGGCTGTAGCCAAACGTCACCGCGGAAAAATGCTGCCACGGAAACTCGAGATTCGTCTCCGGTCTTGGTTGCGGACACAGCAACACTCCCGGCACGCCGCGCGCGACGAGAATCGAAGCCAGCCGCACCGGATTCAGCCCGGGCGTGTTGAAATCGAAAACTTCGAGCTGAAATCCGTAGCGCTTGGCCTGCGCCGACGCTCCTTCGAAATAGTCGCTGAAATGCGGCCGCACCGACCGGTCGCGCCAATCGAAACCATAAGCCGTGTTCACGAGCCACGCGAGCGTGCCATGATACGTCGCCGGCCGCTTCCGGTTTCGATAGGCCGCGAGCGCCGAGAGCATCGGATCGGGCGAATAGCCGAGCTCCGCCGCGATTTTCAAAATCCGTTGGCGCGTCCGCGGCGGAATGTTCGGATGCCCCTTGAACGCCATCGAGACCGTCGCACGATGCACGCCCGCCTTGCGGGCAATGTCCTTCTGCGTCACGCGCGCCGGTTCCATGCGGCTTGCTTAGTTTCTGCGATCGACCGAGCGCGAGCTTGTTTTGCTGGGCGAGCGCTCGAAAACCGCCCGCGCCGTCACCTGTGCTACTAGCGCGAACGTTGTGCCGCCGCCCACAACCTACAGTGAATGCCGCCCGCCGCCCCCCGGCGCAGCCAAAACGCTCATCTCGCTTTTTGTCTGCCGCTGCCACAGTCGACCTCGGCGCGCACCACCCTGCAAAAACCCAAATGAAGATCACCCCGCCCAACTGGCTTCCTCGTTTGTCGCGCGCGCTTCCTGCTGCCGCGATTCTCCTCGGCTCCGCCGCCACCGCCTCAGCTCAAACGATTCCTCCTTCCTCTCCGGAAGAGGAGGAGATCGTGCAGCTCTCGCCGTTCGAAGTCCTCTCGAACTCCAACGAGGGCTACATGGCGACATCCTCGCTCGCCGGCAGCCGCCTCAAGACCGATCTCCGCGACATCGCCTCGCCCATCACGGTCGTCACGCCGCAATTCATGCGCGACACGGGCGCGACCAACCTGAACGACCTCCTCGTTTACACCACCAACACCGAGATCAACGGCATCAACGGAAACTATACCGGCGTCGACCTCGGCAAGGACGGCGCCTCCAGCCAAAACGGCAACCTTCGCAATCCGCAGAGCGGAAACCGCATTCGCGGTCTCGGCAGCGCCGACATCACGCGCAACTTCTTCCCGACCGACATCCCGCTCGATGCCTACAACACCGAGAACATCGAGATCCAACGCGGTCCCAACTCCATCCTCTTCGGCCTCGGCAGCCCCGCCGGCATCATCAACGGCACACTGAAAGCGCCGCGGCTCCACCAGCGGAAGTTCGAGACCGAATTCCGCGTCAACAATTACGGCGGCACGCGCGCCGCCCTCGACGCCAACATCCCCCTTCTCCCCGGCACCCTCGGCGCCCGCCTCAACCTGCTCCGCGAGGACGAAAAGTTCCGCCAGAAGAACACCTACGCCGACACCACGCGCGGCACCGCCTCCGTCCGCTGGGAACCGAAACTCAGCCGCTCGATCTTCACGCAGATCACCGCCAACGTCGAACTTGGCGAGACCGACTCGAGCCGTCCGCGTTTCTCGCTGCCGCTCGACATGTTCAGCAACTGGTTCCACCCCGACCGGCTCAACAAGCTCACCACCGACGTCCCCGTCAACCGCGCCACCGTCGCGCCCGGCGGAGCATGGTATCAATACGGCCCATTCCTCAATCGCGACATCGGCGGCGTCGGTGAATGGTTCGACCAAGAGGGCATGGTCTGGTTCAACCCGAACTCCAGCGCGACCGGCGATCCGTCCAACCCCGCCTTCCCCGACGCCTACCATCAACGCGGCGGCGCTCACATGAGCACGTCCCGCATCGGCAACTGGGGCATGATCGCTCCGGTCAACTTCTACGACAACTTCCACATGACGCTGAACCCCGGCGTCCATCCGCTCACGCGTAAAGCCACCTTCGCCGGCGACCCCGACCTGCTCGCCCGCATCAATCACATGGAAGCCGTCTCCGGCCTTTCGTTCACCGACAAGCCGTGGAACAGCTGGCAACAACAACAGATCACCGATCCCAGCGTGTTCGACTTCTGGAATCACGACCTGGCCGGCCCCAACAACACGCAATACGTCAAATACCGCTCGCTCAACCTCAGCGCCGCGCAGACCTACTTCGACGGCAAACTCGGTCTCGAGCTCGCCTACGACGAACAGGCTTACCGCAACGGGCACATCAACTGGATCAACAACCCCAACAACATCAATATCGACATCAACCAGAACATCCGCCGCTCGACCGAGTTCGCCAACCCCGCCCAATACGGCCCCGAGATCCCCAACCCCGGCTTCCGCCGTCTCGTCGTCGTCTCGGGCACCGACGGTCTCCGCAATCGCAACGAACGCGACGCCGCCCGCGCCACCGCGTTCTACAAGCTCGATCTCGAAAACCAGTTCGAGCGCCGCTGGTTCTCCGAACTGCTCGGCCATCACACGTTCACCGGCAACATCTCGCGCCAGAACTTCAAGAGCGACTCCCGCTCCTTCAGCCTCCAGACGCTCGGCACCGGCCGCGAGTTGTCGCAGTATATCAGCACCAACGAGGACTTCCTCGGTCTCCACTATCTGAATACGTTGCGCGACGTCGCCACCAATCCCGGCATCGCCGGTCTCGGCATCCAGCCCATCTCCGTGATCCAGGCCGCCGAACCGGGCGAGGGCACCGTCAACGATCTCTACCTCGACACCCAGTCAAACCCGCGCGTCCCCGGCTACTCGCGTCAACAAGCGACCGGCATCAACGACTACCGCACCAACGAGGCCAACATGTATCGCAATGGCCCGTCCGCCCAGAAAACCGAAATCAACAACCGCATCTTCGTCGTCCAAAGCAAATTCCTCAACGACAAGCTCGTCGGTCTCTGGTCCGTCCGTCGCGACGACTTCTTCCAACAAAGCAAGGGCGCCACCAGCCGGTTCACCGAGCTCCTCGACGCCAACGGCCGCCCCACCGGCGCCACGCCTTACAACCTCGGCACCCAGGTGCAGGCGCCCAACGGCTCCTATCATTCGCTGCCCGACTCGCCCAACTGGAAATACGATCCCGCAAACGACAAGCGCGTGATCCAAACCACGCGTTCATGGGGCGTCGTCGCGCATTCGCCCGACTTCATCAACCGCCGCCTGCCCGCGGGCACCAACTTCAGCTACAGCCTGAACAGCTCGAGCAACTTCCGCCCGGAAAGCCTCAGCTTCGACATGTATCACAAACCCAACGGCACGCCGTCCGGTGTCTCGCGCGACCACTCGATCCGCCTCAACACCCTCGACGGCAAACTCGACGTCCGCGTCACGTGGTTTAAGACCGTCCAGAAGAACGCCTCCTACGGCGGCGGCCCCAGCGGCCAGCACATCAAGCAGCAACTCGCCCGAACGATGAATGGCCTCATGGTCGACGCGACCTCGAGCACCGGTATCCAAAATACCACTCCAGAGTGGCTCATCAACAAATGGTTCTTCGGCGACAACTACGACAAGGCTCTCGCGAACCAGCCCATTCCCGAAAACTGGACCAAGGAAAACGGCGCTGAACTGCTCAATCAGCCGTTGCGCATCCGCCGCCGCGCCGTCCCCGGCCAACCCGGCTACATCGCCGAAGGCACCCCGCGTCCCACCGGCGGCGGCGTCTATTCCGAGCCGCCCATCACCGACGCCGAGCTGCGCTACCGCCGCGAGTGGTTCGCCGCCCGCACCGATGAGGAATGGTTCCGCCCGTGGAACGTTTACCTCGACGAGGGCCTCAACCTCAACGACGGCTTCCAGCTCGTGCGCACTCCCGTCGGCAGCGCCTCCGCCGCACCCGCCTTTTCTTGGAACGCCGACGGTGGCCCGGTCGGCTTCGGCAAAACCTCCGACAAAACGTCCACCGGCGTCGAAATCGAAATCGCCGCCAACATCACGCCCAACTGGCGCGTGATCATGAACGCCTCGAAGACCAACGCCCGCGACACCAACATCCTCAACGTCGCCGGCGGCGGAAACTTCGTGAAATACTACGAAGCCATCAAGCCGGTCGCCCAGGACGGCTACACGCCTTCCGACGCCACCGCCACCTACAACTACTGGCAGAAAAAGGGCTTCGCGCACATCGCTCCGTTTGGTGACAACTCGCGCGAATATCTCGGCTACATCTGGACCGACGGCTTCGAGCGCGAATACCTCCAAGCCCTCGCGGCCGAAAACAAGAACGTCGGCGAACTGCGCCAGTATCACGCGAACCTGATTACGACCTACGATTTCCGCGAGGGCTCGCTCAAGGGCTTCGGCATCGGCGGCGCGGTCCGCTGGCAGGACCGCCCGCTGCTCGGCTTCAAGAAAATCTTCCTCGAATCGCCCGTCCTCAACTGGGTCGACGATCTCAGCTCGCCCATCTTCGGCGACTCCGAGACGCGCTTCGATGCCTGGATTTCCTATCGTCGCCCGCTCACGCCGAAAGTGCGGATGTCGGTGCAGCTGAATCTCCGGAATCTCTTCACCTCGAAGAAACTCATCCCCGTCACCGCGAATCCCGACGGCAGCGTCGGCGCCTATCGCATGGCCGAAGGCACCACCGCCGAACTGACCACCCGCTTCGAGTTCTGATCCACTCCCACGTTGAACCCCACAGGCAGTGCGGCCCCCCGCACTGCCTTTTTTGTTCTTTTTCTTTGGAGGCGCGGTGCCCCCACCGCGCTCCACCGCCCGCCACTCCGCAAAGTGTCATATAATGTATGACACTTCACCCGCCGTTTTCCTGCGCAATGCGCCGCCTCCATCTCCCTCGGACGCTTGCCGCCGTCGGTGTTAGCGCGATTTCATCTCTGCACTCATGCAGCACATCCGCGTGATCGGCCTCGATGCCGACGACACCCTCTGGCACAACGAAACCATCTTCGAACGCGTCCACGAACGCTACCGCGCGCTCCTTTCCCGTTATCACGACGCCGCCACCGTCGACCGCACGCTGCTCGCCACCGAATCCCGCAACCTCGAACTCTACGGCTACGGTGTGAAGGGCTTCACGCTCTCCGCCATCGAAACCGCCATCGAACTCACCTCGGGCAAAATCTCCGCCGAAGAGATTCGCACGCTCCTCCAACTCGGACGCGAGATGCTCGACCATCCCGTCGAACTTCTCCCCGACACCGCCGCCACCGTTCCCGTCCTCGCACAATCCCATCGCCTGCTCCTCATCACCAAAGGCGACCTCCTCGATCAGGAGCGCAAACTTCGCAAATCCGGCCTCGCACCGCATTTCTCTCACATCGAAATCGTCTCGGAAAAAGATCCCGCCACTTACGCCGCGATCCTCCGCCGCCACGCGATCTCTCCCGACGAATTCCTCATGGTCGGCAACTCGCTCAAATCCGACATCCTCCCCGTCCTCGAACTCGGCGCCTCCGCCGCCCACATTCCTTATCACCTCCTCTGGCCTCTCGAGCGCGTCACCACCCTCCCCGACGCCCCCGGCCGCTTCTTCGAATTGAAATCCCTCCGCGACCTCCCCCCGCTCCTCACCTAACTGTCCCTGCCGATGGAGGCGCGGTGCCCCCACCGCGCAAACCCTCTCGCTCGGCTCCTGCCCCTTGGATCTTCCCTTTCGCGCCCCACGCGAAAGGGCCTTGGCAGCGCCCCAACCCTGTGCGACCTATCGCGCGACGCGCGTGAATCTCCTCGATCGTTACATCTTCAAGAGCGTCTTCTTCACCTGCACCGCGGCCATCGCGATGTTCGCGTTCATCGTGCTCGTGCCGAACGTCGCGCGCGATCTCATGACCTACGTCCTCGCCGGCCAATTGCCTGCGATGATGGTCGTGAAACTCATCACGCTCCTCATCCCGCACGCCGTCACTTACGCGCTGCCCATGGGCATGCTCACCGGCGTGCTTCTCACGCTCGGCCGCCTCTCCGCCGACAGCGAACTCACCGCCATGCGCGCCGCCGGCATCGGCATCCATCGCGCCACTCGCCCGGTCGTCATTCTCGCCACGCTCTCCATCGCCCTCGGCCTCTACCTCAACTTCGAGTGGATGCCCCGCGCCCGCGTCGAATATTACCGCTCGCTCAGCGCCGCCGTCCGCGCCAATCCGCTCAGCCTCATCGTTCCCAAAACCTTCATCCGCGATTTCTCCGGCTTCGTCATCTACGTCGGCGAAAAAGACGGCGAGATGATGAAAGACATCTGGGTCTGGGAACTCGACCAGGAGCGCCGCGCCCAGCGCATCTACCACGCCGAATCCGGACGCATCGATTACAACGAAACCGAAAACGCCGTCATCGTCACCCCCCTCCGCGTCCAGGTCGAAACTCGCGATTCCAAAAACCCCGAAAACCTCGCCGACCCGCAAATCGTCGTCTCCGTCGGCCAGTGGGAACCGCTCACGTTCTCACTCGATCGCATCTTCACCCGCGCCGGCAGCGCGCGCATGAAACAGGAATGGCTCACCTACGACCAACTCCAAACCGAGCGTGCACGCCGTGCCCGCGAGCCAACCCCTGACGACCCTGCCGCCGCCGAAAAGGCCCGTCTCGACCGCTTCAAGCTCGACCTCATCTTCCACGACAAAATCAACACGTCCCTTGCCGTCCTCTCACTCGCGATGATCGGCATTCCGCTCGGCATCAAAGTCTCTCGCCGCGAAACCTCCGCCAACTTCGGCGTCGCCGTCGGCCTTACCCTCGCCTACTACCTGATGACGATCGTCATCAAAGCCTTCGATCGCACCCCCGAGTTGCGCGCCGACCTCCTGCTCTGGCTGCCCAACCTCCTCTTCATCGGCGCCGGCATCCTCCTCATGCGCCGCCTCGAACAGCGGTAACGGCTTGTTTGCCCTTCGGCGAAGCGAAGAATCCAGTTGGGCTCCCGCTCAGCTCTGCTTCGTGCGCTTACCCGGGCCTCTGAATTCGTGTCCATTCGTGTCCATTCGTGGTTGAACCGAATCATCCCCACTTAGTCCCACGTCCCAATATCGAGCGAACTCACGCTCCCTTTTTCATCGCCCTCACGCCGTCAACTTCCCCAAATCCACCGCTCCCGATCCAATGTCCGCCGCCGCGAAAAATTTTACCTTCATCTGCGGACCCGACGATTTCCTCGTCGGACGCCTCGGTGCCGAAAAATTCGCCGCGCTCGCCCAGGAAGTCCCCGACGAGTTCTCGCGCGAGGTCCTCAGCGGTTTCGCCGCCAACGTCTCCGAAGTCGAAACCGCCATCAACCGCTTCCGCGACTCCGTCCAAACCGTATCCATGTTTGGAGGACGCCGTGTCGTCTGGCTGAAAGACGTCAACTTCCTCGCCGACTCCGTCACCGGTCGCGCCGAAAGCACGTTGAAACTCCTCGAAGATCTCCAAGCCATCCTCGAGAAAATCGACCCCGCCGAAACCGCCGTCCTCATCACCGCCGCTCCCGTGGACCGCCGTCGCGCGTTCCCGAAATGGTGCGAGAAAAATTCCGACTTCACGCTCATCGGCGCCGGCGACGAAGACGGTTCGCTCTTCGAAAGCGTTGCCCTCGCCGAAGCCAAACGCCTGGGCGTCACCCTCGCTCCCGACGCGCTTCAACTCCTCCTCGCCAAGGTCGGCAAAAACACCCGCCTCCTCGTCGAAGAGGTCAACAAACTCGCCACTTACGCCGGCGAGGGCGAAACGATCGCCGAATCCCACGTCGCCGAACTCACGCCCAACGTCGCCGAGGGCGATTTCTTCGAAGCCGCCGAAGCGTTCTTCAGCGGCGATCTCAAGTGGACGCTCGCCGCGCTCGAACGCCAGTTCTTCGCCGAGCCCAACTCCACGCGCCCGATTCTCGCCGCGCTCCAAAATCGCAATCGCATCCTCCTTCAAGTTCGCGCGCTCGTCGACGCCGGCGGTGCCCGCCTCGGCCCGCGCGGACTCGACGGCCTCCAACGCGCCGCCGGCACCTACGCGTCAAGATTCACCGGCGCCACCGAAAAAAGCTCCTTCAACCTCTTCACCCAAAACCCCTGGTATGTCGGCAAGCTCGCCACCACCGGCAAACTCCCGCCGCTCCGCCGCCTGATCGACAACCAGCAGGAATTCATCGTCGCCTTCGAACAAGCGATCCAGCGCCCCAACGATCAGGAAGAGGTCCTCCGCGAAATGGCCGTCCGCTGCCTCGCCCAATAATCTTTCTCTTTCTCCCTCTCCCCGCCTCCCATCTCCCATCTCTCAACTCTCAACTCTCATCTCTCAACTCACATGTCCCTCCCCACCGAATTCAAAAACGTCACGGTCCACACCAAGGCCAACCTCTACTTCGACGGCAAAGTCGTCAGCCACACCGTCATCACCGCCGACGGCGCCAAGAAAACCCTCGGCCTCATCTATCCCGGCGCATTCCACTTCGGCACCGGCGCCCCCGAGCGCATGGAAATCGTCGCCGGCTCCTGCCGCGTGAAAATCGACGGCTCGCCCGAAACCCGCGACTATGCCGCCGGACAACATTTCGACGTCCCCGGCAACTCCGGCTTCGACATCCAAGTCACCTCCGGCATCTGCGAATACATCTGCAGCTTCCTGTAATTCGCCCCCTCTGCATGAAGCCCGCCGACCCCGGCGGGCTTTTTTATTTCCCATTCCCGCCGCACCACCCGGCCCGCCCGCACGCTCCTCGCCTCCACTATCGACTCCCTGACCCACTGCGCCATGCTGGCCGCCAACGCCGCCGCATGAGCCTCAAGTCCCGCTTCGCCACTCTTCTCGGGCTTACCCTCGTCCTCTTTCTCGGGTCGGTCTTCTGGCAACACGAGCTCGCCCGCCGCGGCGCCAACGAAATCCTCCGCACCACCCAAACGGAACGCGAACAACTCCTCGATCGCGTCCTCATCCTCATCGGCGCCTCGCTCGAGACATTCGCGCGCGATTACTCCCTCTGGGACGACATGGTCGGATTCGCCAATCATCCCGACAAGACTTGGGCCTCCGTTAACATCGACGCCAGTCTCCCGACCTTCAACGCCGTCGGCGCCTGGGTCTTCAAACTCGACGGCACCAAATCCTACGCCATCGCCAACCTCGTCGGCTTCGAACCCGATATCGTCGCTCTCTTCACCGCCGAAGAAGTTCGGCAGATCACCGCCCGCACGCGCACGCCTCACTTCTTCCTCGAAAGCTCGGCAGGGCTCCTCGAGGTCCGCGGCGCTCCGCTTCAACCTTCTCTCGACATCGACCGCCAATCGCCGCCCCAGGGCTGGTTCTTCGTCGCACGTCGCTGGGACGATAAATTTCTCCAAACCATCGCCCATCTCAATGAAAGCGACGTCCGCATCACCGCGCCAGGCGCAGCCCCCGACTTCCCCGTTCATCCCGTCACCCTTCGCGTGAGCCACGTGCTCCGCGACTCCGCCGGCCAGCCGCTCCGCGTTCTCCATCTCGATTACCACGTCGACAAACTTCAGCGTCTCGTCGAAGTCAGCACCCGCAACGCCCTCCCGTTCCTTGCCTACGGCGTCATCACGATCGCCATCGTCGTTTTCGCGCTCTACCTCTGGGTGCTTCGTCCGCTTCATCTCATCGGCCAAAGCCTTTCCGACGACGACCCTCGCGCCATCCGGCCCCTGCTCGCCCGCCGCCACGAGCTCGGTCGCATCGCCCGCCTCGTCCAAACCTCCGCCGAACAACGCGCCTCTCTCCAGGCCATGCTCGCCGAACGCGCCCGTCTCGGCCGCGATCTCCACGACAGCGTCATTCAAACGATCTACGCTTGCGGCATGGGTGTGATGAGCGCTCGCCTCACGCTCCGCTCCGACCCCGCCGCCTCCGAACAAACCCTCGACCAGGTCGGAGCGCAGTTCAACGACGTCATCCACGACCTCCGCAGCTTCATCATGGGCCTCGAACCCGAGGTCCTGCGTCATCGCACGTTTCGCCAAGCCCTCAATGCCGTGGTCGAAAATTTTCGCTCCACCCAGGGCGCCCACTTCTCCCTCCACATCGAAGACATCGCGGCTGAACGTTTCACACAGCCTCAACAAATTCACATCCTTCACATCGTCCGCGAGTGCATCAGCAACGCCCTCCGCCACGGCCACGCCACCTCGATCACCATCTCGCTTCGCATCGAAAGCGCCAACGGCATCGTCGAAGTCGTCGACAATGGCCGCGGCTTTCAACCCGGCAGCGACCCAACCCGCGATGGCAAAGGACTTACGAATCTCTCCGAACGCAGCAAGGAGCTTGCGGGCAACCTCTTGATTGACTCCCTTCCCGGACAGCAAACTCGCATCCGCGTCAGCATTCCTCTTACCCCGCTCGCGCCATGACCATCGCCCCGTCGAAACCCATTCGCGTTCTGCTCGTCGACGACAGCGCCCTCGTTCGCCAGGGCGTTCGCGCCATTCTCAGCCTGCAAGACGGCGATACGCCGATCGAAGTCGCCGGCGAAGCCGGCACCGTCGCCGATGGCATTCGCCTCGCCGACGAACTCATGCCCGACGTCGTCCTTCTCGACATCCGCCTGCCCGACGGCTCCGGACTCGACGCGTGCAAAGAAATTCTCCGCCGTCATCCCGGCATCCGCATCCTCGTTCTCACGTCCTTCAGCTCCGACAATTTCATCTACGACGCCGTCGTCGCCGGCGCCCAGGGTTACATCATGAAGGAGATCGATCCTTCCGCCCTCGTAAAATCGATCATCGACGCCGCCGCCGGCCGCTCCGTGCTCGCTCCCGATGTTACCGACCGCGTGCTCCGTTTCATCCGCGACGCCAGCGGGCCCAGCACCTCCAGCCTTTCCTCACTCTCCCAACAGGAGAAACGCGTCCTCGCCCTCGTCGCCGCCGGCTTGACCAACAAGCAGGTGGCCCAAGAGCTCGTCCTCAGCGAAAACACCGTGAAGAACTACCTCGTGAACGTGTTCGAGAAACTTCAGGTGAAGCGCCGCTCCCAAGCCGCCGCCCTCTACGTCCAAGCCAAGTCGCAGATCTAATCTGCGTATCCGAATTCCAGCTACCGACAGAGCCCGCCGCCCCGGCGGGCTTTTTCTTTCTCGTCCTTTTCTCCCTCACGCCGCACCCAGAAAAAAATCAGCTTTGGGGCCGATAAGCCGGATTTTGTTCCTCCCGCTTTCGCGGGATTCGATCGTCATTTCTCTCAAGCCCGCCTCACGGCGGACCTGTCCGCCATAGCTCGCGCGCGAAGCGCACGAGCGACGGCGGATGCAGCATACCCGCGGCTATCGGACGGGCCGCCCAGCCGCCTATTTTGCCTTGCACCGGAAGGGGTTTTTCATGCCGCCGTCATCGCTGACGACGCGGTGGGCTCTTACCCCACCTTTTCACCCTTACCCTTTTGAAATTTCAAATCTGAGATCTCAAATCTCAAAGGGGCGGTATGTTTTCTGTGACACTGTCCGTCGACGCGCCTTGACGCGCGCCGCCCGCACTTGCCGTGAAGCTCGTGCGGCATCCTGCCCTGTGGTGTCCGGACTTTCCTCTCCGAATATCCTTCAACGAGCGCGGCATTACCCGCGCCTTGGGATCAAAGAACAACGGAGCGACGATCAGGCCCCAAAGCTAAGCCCGCGACCCAATCGACTTCGCAATCGTTACGCAAGCCGAACGCCCGCCTCCTCGACTCGACATCCCAACTGAGAACCCAGAACTCAAAACCCAGAACTCAGAACCTCTTAAGCTTCCCAATACACAATCCGCCCACACTGATCGCACGTCGCCAGCTGCATCCCCGTCTCGCCGCCCTTCCCGCGCGCCGCCGACTCGACCTCGCTCGAGACTTTCAAATGACACCCCGCGCATTTCCCCGCGTGAATCGCCACCACCGCCGGCATGTTGCGCGCCGCGATCCGATCGTAAACCCGCAACGCCGGCTCCCCCACCGGCCCGCGCGCCGCCCCAAACTCCTTCTCCGCTTCCACCAACTCCGCCGCCAGATTCTTCTCCCGCTCCCGCAACGTCGCGATCCGTCCCTCGTGCCCCGAGATGTTCCCCTTCAACACCCCTTCCGCCTCCGCGAACTTCTTCTTCGCCTCATCGATCGCATACATCACCTCGAGCTCCTGCTCCTCCAACGTCCCGATCGCCGCCTCCGTCGTTTCAATCTCGTGGCCCAGCGCCTGATACTCGTCGTTCTTCCGCACCAGCGATTGCTGCGTCTTGTATTTCGCCAACTTCCCCTCCGCCGCCGCAATCTCGCCTTCGACCATCTTCTTTTTCGTCTCCAGCGTATTCAACTCAGCCTTCGCCGCCTCGATCGCCCCGCGTTCCGCCGCGATCTTCTGCTCCACGAGCGACACCTCCTTCGGCACCGCTTTCAACTGCGCCTCGAGCGACCGCTTGCGGCTGTCCCGATCCTGTAAAATCAACAGCTTCTCCAACAGGGGCGTGAGCATCGCCGCGAGCCTGTCCCCCTACCCGGATAGCGGTCAAACGAAACCTCCCGTCTAAAGCGAAAAGGAGGGCCAATTTGCGTTGGTTTTTTCTCAATAAAAACCTCGCGTGCATCGACCCGAAACGGCACATTTTTCCTTTCCGTTTTCCCTCTCAAAACACCCTTTCATGGCCGACGATTCCGTCCCCGCAAACACCCAGCAACCCACGCCTTCCGGCGACACCTACGACGCTTCGAAACTGAGCCAACTCAAGGGCCTCGAAGCCGTCCGCAAAAAGCCGGGCATGTATATCGGCGGCACCGATGAACGCGCCCTCCACCACTGCGTCTCCGAAGTCCTCGACAACTCCGTCGACGAACACCTCGCCGGCCATTGCACGCGCATCGAGGTCGCCATCCACGTCGACGGCTCTATCTCCATCCGCGACAACGGCCGCGGCATCCCCGTCGACATCAACAAGGACTCCGGCCTTCCCGGCGTCGAACTCGTCCTCACCACCCTCCACTCCGGCGGCAAATACGGCCAGGGTGGCTATAAATTCTCCGGCGGCACCCACGGCGTCGGCGCGAAATGCGTCAACGCCGTCTCCGAATGGTTCGAAGTGGAGGTCTCCCGCAACGGCCAGGTCCACCACATGAAATTCGAGCGCGGCCAAACCGTCCGCAAACTCGAGGTCATCGGCAAAGCCAAGGGCACCGGCACGCTCATCACGTTCAAGCCCGACAAGGAAATCTTCCAGGAAACCACCGTCTTCAAAGCCGACCGCATCGCTCAACGCCTGCGCGAACTCGCCTTCCTCAACTCCGGCCTCGAAATCGTCTTCGTCGACGAGCGCCCCGCCACCCCGAAACCCGAAACCTTCCTCTACAAGGACGGCATCGAGGAGTTCGTTAAACAACTCAACCAGGGCAAGGTCGCCCTCCACCCGAAGCCCATCGCCTTCCACAAGGAAACGCAGCAGCAGCTCGAAGACAAAACCATCGAGATCCACGTCGACGTCGTTCTCCAATACAACGACTCCTACAACGACCAGGTCCTCTGCTACACCAACACGATCCACAACCCCGACGGCGGCACGCACCTCTCCGGCTTCCGCAGCGCCCTCACCCGCGCCATCAACCAACACGCGAAAGCCAACAGCCTCCTCAAGGACAAGGATCCGCAGATCACCGGCGACGACGTTCGCGAAGGCCTCACCGCCGTCATCTCGATCAAGCACAGCGACCCGAAGTTCGAATCGCAGACGAAGGTCAAACTCCTCTCCCCCGAGGTCGAAAGCATCGTCGGCTCCATCTCCTACGAGGGCCTGATGTTCTACTTCTCCGCGAATCCCAATATCGCGAAGCGCATCATCGACAAATCCCTCAACGCCGCCCGCGCCCGCGAAGCCGCGCGCAAAGCCCGCGAAACCGTCCGCAAGGGCGCTCTCCACGGCGGCGGCCTCCCCGGCAAACTCGCCGACTGCTCCGAACGCGACCCCGCACTCTGCGAGCTCTACATCGTCGAGGGCGACTCCGCCGGCGGCTCCGCGAAACAAGGCCGCGACCGCCGCTTCCAAGCCATCCTCCCGCTCCGCGGCAAAGTCATCAACGTCGAGAAAGCCCGCATCGACAAGGTCCTCGCCAACGAGGAAATCCGCACGCTCATCACCGCCTTCGGCACCGGCATCGGCGACCACGAGGGCGAGGGCGCCTTCGACGCCAACAAGGCGCGCTACCACAAGGTCATCATCATGACCGACGCCGACGTCGACGGCTCGCACATCCGCACGCTGCTGCTCACGTTCCTCTACCGCCAGATGCGCGGCCTCCTCGAACGCGGCTTCGTCTACATCGCCCAGCCGCCGCTCTACAAAATCAAGCGCAAGAAGCGCGAGCAATACGTCGACAACGACGAACAGCTCAACCGCATCCTGCTCGAGCTCGGCTCCGAGGACGTCGTCCTCACGCGCCTCGCTGACAACCACGTCTTCGATCCCGCGCAAATCGACAAGATCGTCGAAAACCTCGCCGCCCTCGAAAAACTCGGCTCCGGCGTCACTCGCTACGGCGCCTCGCTCGCCGAATACCTCGACCAACACGATCCCGCCACCCACGCGCTCCCGCGCTACATCGCGCGCATCCGCGAGGGCAACAAGGAGTCCCACGAGTTCCTCCGCGACGAAGCCGCCCGCGCCCAGTTCGTCCAATCCCACGGCCTCGCGGCCGACGAATCGGAACAAACCGAACCCGGAACTCCGAACCCGAAACTCGGAACGCCCGGCCCCAGCCGCCGCGTCACGCTCCACGAAATCTACGAGAGCACCGAAATGGCAAAACTCCTCAAAGCCATCGCCGCCACCGGTCTCGAGATCAACCGCTTCAGCGCCACCGAAGAGCCGCGCTACACGATCACCGAAAACCTCGGCCAAAAATCCGAGAGCAAGATCGAGCTCCGCTCCCCGCTCGAGATCGTCACCACGATCCGCGCCAACGGCCGCAAGGGCCTCTCCATCCAACGCTACAAGGGTCTCGGCGAAATGAACCCGAAGCAGCTCTTCGAGACCACCATGGACCCCGAAAAGCGCCGCCTCCTCAAAGTCTCGATCAACGACGCCGCCAAAGCCGATGCCTTGTTCACCCTCCTGATGGGCGACGAAGTCCCCCCGCGCCGCCAGTTCATCGAAGACAACGCCCTCAACGTCCAATACCTCGACGTGTAACCGGTAGGGACGGCTCTCCGAGCCGTCCGCCTCGGCGTCCAAATTCCCCCTTTCCCGAATGTATACAGCGAGCGAAAAACTCTCCTCCGCCAACATCACGGACATCATGCAGACGGCCTACATCGATTACTCGATGTCCGTCATCATCAGCCGCGCGCTGCCCGACGCCCGTGACGGCCTGAAACCCGTCCAGCGCCGCGTCCTCTACGCGATGCTCCGCGAAGGCCTCCTCCACAACCGCGCCTTCGACAAATGCGCCGGCGTCGTCGGTGAAGTCCTCAAAAACTACCACCCGCACGGCGACTCCTCCGTTTACGACACGCTCGTTCGCATGGCCCAGCCGTGGGTCATGCGCTATCCGCTCATCGATCCCCAAGGCAACTTCGGCTCCGTCGACGGCGATCCTCCGGCCGCCTACCGCTACACCGAAGCCCGCCTCAAGGAGATCGCCGAAGACCTCCTCCGCGACATCGAGGAAGACACCGTCGACTTCGCCCCCAACTACAAGGAATCGACCACCGAGCCGACCGTCCTCCCCGCCGCGCTGCCGAACCTGCTGATGAACGGTTCCACCGGCATCGCCGTCGGCATGGCCACCAACATCCCGCCGCATAATCTTTCCGAGATCATCGACGCGGCCTGCACCATCATCGACCGCCCGAGCATCTCCGTCGATGAGCTCTGCACCATCATCAAAGGACCCGATTTCCCCACCGGCGGCGTCATCTCCGGCCGCGAGGGCATTCTCAGCTACCTCAAAACCGGCAAGGGCATCGTCCGCACCCGCGGCAAGGCTCACACCGAGGAACTGAAGAACGGCATGGAGCAGATCGTTATCACGGAAATCCCGTATAACGTGAACCGCGCCACCCTCGTCTCGCGCATCGCCGAACTCGTCTCCGACAAGGAAATCGACGGCATCCGCGACCTCCGCGACGAATCCGACGAAAACACCCGCATCGTCATCGAACTCAAGCGCGGCGAGCAGGCCAAGGTCGTCATCAACCAGCTCTTCCAGAAGACCGCCCTCGAATCCTCCTTCGGCGTCACCTTGCTCGCTCTCGACAAGCGTCGGCCGAAGCAGATGAACATCAAGGAACTCATCGAGTGCTACATCGAGCACCGCCGCGATGTCGTCACCCGCCGCACGAAGTTCCGCCTGAACCGCGCCCTCGATCGCGCCCACATCCTCGAGGGCTACATCATCGCCCTCGATAATCTCGACGACTTCGTCCGCATCATCCGCGCCTCGCAAAATCGCGAGGAAGCCAAGGTGCGCTTGATGGCGAAATACCCGCTCTCCGAGCGCCAGACCGACGCCATCCTCGAACTCCGCCTCTATCAACTCACCGGCCTCGAACGCGGCAAAATCGAAGCCGAATACGCCGAGCTCATGATCCTCATCGAGGAGCTCCGCGGCATCCTCGAATCCGAGCAAAAGCTGCTCACGCTCATCAAAAAGGAGCTGGTCGAGATGCGCGACAAATACGCCTCTCCGCGCCGCACCGAAATCGAATCGCTCGCCGGCGAATTCCGCATGGAAGACGTCATCCCCAACGAGGGCTGCGTCATCACCGTCTCCCATCTCGGTTTCATCAAACGCACCCCCGTCGCCGAATACCGCTCCCAAAAACGCGGCGGCAAGGGCATCATCGGCGCCGAAACCTACGAGGAGGATTTCGTCGAAACCCTCTTCACCGCGTCCACGCACGACTACATTCTCTTCTTCACCAACACCGGCCAGTGCCACGCGAAGAAGGTTTACGATGTTCCCGAAGGCACGCGCGCCTCGAAGGGAAAATCCGTATCCAGCTTCCTGAGACTCGCCGAGGGCGAAAAGATCGCCGCGATGATCTGCGTGAAGGACTTCGGCCCCGATCGCTTCGTCGTCATGGCCACCAAGCAGGGTCTCATCAAAAAGACCGCCCTCATCGAATACGAATCCGCCACCCGCGAAGGCGGCATCCGCGGCATCCGCCTCAACGAGGGCGACGACATCGTCGGCTGCGTCCTCACCAACGGCTCCAACGAAATCATCCTCGTTTCCCACAAGGGCCAGGCCGTCCGCTTCTTCGAAGGCGCCGCCGCCGTCGAGGAAACCGATCCGGCCTCCGCCGACGCCCCGCCTCCCGCCGAAGGCGAGGGCACCCCCGCCACCGACTCCGGCCCCAAGGAAGGCCTCCGCGCCATGGGTCGCGTCGCCGCCGGCGTCACCGGCATCCGCTTCAAGAAAGCCGACGACTACGTCCAGGCCATCGAAGTCGGCGATCCCGAAGCCCGCCTGCTCGTCGCTCGCGAAGACGGCGTCGGCAAACGCACGCCGTTCGAGGATTACCGCCTCATCCGTCGCGGCGGCACCGGCGTCATCGCCATCGATCTTCCCGAAGACGGCTCCGTCAACGTCGCCGGCGCACTCAGCGTTCGCGACACCGACGAGGTCATGCTCCTCACCGCCAAGGGCCAGAGCATCCGCACGCGCGTGAAGGAGATCCGCGAAACCGGCCGCGGCGCCAAAGGCGTCCGCCTCGTCAACCTCCAACCGGGCGACAAACTCCTCGGCATCGCCCGCATCGTCGAAACTCCCGAAGAAACCGGCGCCGAACCCGCCCCCGCCGAAACCTAAACCGTCTTCCCGCAGCCCGGCCCCCAGCGCAGGGACCACTTCCCGGCCCGCTCCCTCCGAGCGGGCCTTTTTCTTTCTCTTCCTCCGGCCCTCCGCGCCTCCGTGGTAAAGGTTTCAATTCCACGATTCTGAATCCGCCGCGCCCCATTTCGCGTATATTTCCTTATCATGAAACGTCGCACCTTTATCTCCACCCTCCTTCTCTCCCTTCTCGCCCTCGCTCCTGCCGTGCAGGCCGAGGATGCCAACAACGCCCCCGCCAACGACACCCGCCGCACGCTCACCATCACCGTCGTCGAACCCGTCGAACGCCGCATCAGCAACGACGAGTTTTACCACCGCGTCGCGCGCGTCTTCACCGATGTCTTCGAGAAGCGCAACTGGCCGCTTTCCATCAAAGTCGAACGCTTCGGCGCCAACCAGCCCGACCTCGAGCTCGAGCTGCGCGTCTTCCTCCAACCCATCCGCGAAGAAAGCCCCGGCGACCTCACCTTTCGCGCGTGGATGACCCTCTACGACCACGGCACCAAACACGACTTCGGCGTCATCACCCACCGCCACTACCCGCGTCCGGGCCGCAACATGAGCGATGTGCTCGATACCGTCGTCCAAGGCGCCGCCACCGAGGTCGCGAAGAAGATCGAACAGGTCCTCTTCCCCACAACCGCTTCGAAACAATAACGCGCCGCGCTCCGCATTCGTGTCCGCGCCGCCGACACCGCTCGACGACCGCGCCGCCGAAGACGCCCGCCTGGTCGCCCGCATCGCCGCGGGCGACCGTGACGCGTTTCGCGATCTCTACGCGCGCTACAGCGGCCCGCTCTTCTCCGTCGCCGTCCGCATGCTCCACGATCGCGGCGCCGCCGAAGAAGCGCTGCAAGACACATTCCTCAAACTCTGGCGCCACGCGTCCTCCTTCGATCCCCAAAAATCCACCTCGTTCACTTGGGCGCTCACCATCGCGCGTCGCACGTGCATCGATCGGCTGCGAAAATTCTCGCGCCAACCCGCCACCGACTCCCTCTCCGACCCCGAATCAGGCCTCGACCTCATCACCCCCGAAAACGTCCGCTCCTCCGTCGAACATCGCGACAACACCACCCGGCTCCGCAACGCCCTCACCGCCCTCCCCGAACCACAGCGCCGCGCCCTCGACCTCGCGCTCTTCTCCGGCCTGACCCATCCGCAAATCGCCGAAGAAATTTCTCAACCGCTCGGCACCATAAAAACCTGGATCCGCCGCGGACTCCTCCAGCTTCGCGACACCCTCAACCCTTCTGCGCCATGACTCCGCCCGTCGAAGAACTCGCCGCCCTCTACGTCCTCGACCAGCTCGAGCCCGCGGAACGCGCCAACTTCGAAGCCCGCCTCGAGCGCGAGCCTGAGCTCCGCTCCCTGGTCCGCTCCCTCGAACTCACCCTCGAACAACACATCCGCGCCCTGCCGCAACACACCCCTCCCGCCGCTCTCCTCTCCCGCATCGAATCTCAACTCCACGCCAATGTAGGACAGGGTCTCCCGACCCCGCCGTCCGCTCCGCCTTCAACCCCCACCAACATCCTCCCTTTCTGGCCCGCCTTCACCCGCTGGATCCTCCCCGCCGCCGCCGCCATCATCCTCGGCGCCGCCACGTTCTTCTACCTCGACCACCAACGCGCTCCGCAACCCGTCATCCTCGTGGTCGGCCTTGATCCGCAACACAACACCGTCACCGAAATTCCACTACAAACCCCCGCCCGCGACACCGACGCCCGCTTCATCCAACTCGCCTCGCTCGCCGAACAATTTTGGACCGAACCCAACCAGCTTCCGCCCGCGTCCGACGCAGCTCGCAACCTCCCCGCCTACGCGCTCTTCGACCCCGCCACCCGCCAGGGCTTCATCGCCGTCCAACAACTTCCACAACAGCCCGCCGACAAGCGCTACCACCTCTGGCTCGTCGACACGGAAACCGGCCGCGCCCTCGACGCCGGCAGCCTCCCTTCCGCCACCTCCCGCGGGCTCTATTTCTTCTCCCTCGACCCATCGATCGCTCCCGCCTCCGGCCCCATCCACTTCCTCATCACCGCCGAAGACAAGACCGCCACCTCCCCCGCCCGTCCCCGCGGCACCCCCATCCTCGGCCAGAATCCGATTTAATAAAAACCACAAAGACACGGAAGCGCGGAGCCCCCCCCCGGTCTTCTCCGTGCCTTTGCGCCTCTGTGGTGAACTCTGTTCGCCTCTCTCCTTCATCATTCTAAAGCGCGAACAACTCCCCTTCCCCCGCCACCGCACTCCGCCCTTGCGCATCAACGACCTCGGCGCATCTTCACCGCCGCATGTCGCACACCCCCCCTCCGTCCAACGACGTGGTGCACAGTGAATCGTTTTTGCATTCGCTCATGCGCCGGCAACTCCGCCTCTCCATCGCCTGCGCCGCCGCCTTCCTCGTCGCCCTCCTCGGCCTACCCCTCCTGAACTATTTCGCGCCCGACCTCATGGCGACCCGCGTCGCCGGCTTCACGCTCTCCTGGCTCATCCTGGGCGTCCTCTTCTTCCCCCTCGTCTGGATCATCTCCTACATCTTCATCAAGCGCTCCATCGCGCTCGAAGAAGACGAAGTGAAATCCATCCAACGCTAACCTCTTCCAGACGCCCCCATGCTTTCCCTTCCCCTCGCCCTCAGCTCTCAACTCTCATCCCTCAACTCTCAACTTCCCCTCGCCTTCCTCGACAACGTCGACCCGTGGATCTTCGCCTTCTCGTTCATCACGGTCGTCGTCACGATCGGGATGGGCTTTTGGTCCGCGAAAAAAGCCAAGACCGCCTCTGACTTCTTCGTCGCCGGCCGCTCCGTCTCCGTCGGCTGGAACGCCTCCGCCATCTCCGGCGAATACCTTTCCGCCGCTTCTTTCATGGGTGTTGCCGGCATGGTCATGTCCCAAGGCTACGACGCCCTCTGGTATCCCGTGTGCTACGCTTGTGGATACCTTTTCCTCCTGCTTTTCATCGCCGGCCCGCTCCGCCGCTTCGGCGCCTACACCATTCCTGACTTCGCCGAGGGCCGCTACGACTCGCCTCTCTTCCGCAAAATCGCCGTCTGCTTCGTTCTCTTCATCGGCTTCTTCTACACGATGCCGCAAATGAAGGGCGCCGGCGTCACCCTCGCCTACATTTTCCCCGGCATGCCCTACTGGGCCGGCGTCGTTCTCGTCGGCGCCGTCATCACCTTCAACGTCGCGATCGGCGGCATGAAGGGCATCACGCTCGTCCAAGCCTTCCAATATTGGATGAAGATGTTCGCGATCAGCGTCCCCATCTTCGTCCTCCTCTCCGTTTACGGTTTCTACAACCACCAACTCTCGCTCAACACCGCCCCCGGCGAACAACCGGCCGCGATCGTCGCTCCGGCCACGGTCGAGACGTCCGACACCGGCACCACCCGCCAACCCCTTCCCGACAAAGCCCCGCGCGACGAAACCTGGATCGCCCCCTTCGGCCCGCTCACGACCAAAGCCGTCAACGCCGCCGCCGCCATCCTCCCGGCCGAGGAACGCGCCGCCTACATCGCCGAGCACCAAAAACCCTACTCCCTCCTCTACACGTATTCGCTGATCATCGCGCTGGTCTGCGGCACCGCCGGACTCCCGCACATCCTCGTCCGCTTCTACACCAATCCCGACGGCGCCGCCGCCAAGCGCACCACGATGTGGGTCATGATCCTCATCGGCATCTTCTACGTTTTCCCGCCCGTCTTCGGTGTCATCGGACGCAACTTCATGCCCGAGCTCTACGCCGGCGTCGGCGCCAAAGGCACCGACAAAGTCGTCCTCGAACTCCCCACCATCCTCGGCGCCAAATACGGCGTCCTCGGCTCGATCCTCAGCGGCATCACCTGCGCCGGCGCCTTCGCCGCGTTCATGAGCACATTCTCCGGCCTGCTCGTTTCCATGACCGGCGCTCTCGCGCACGACGTCTACGGCCGCATGCTCCGCCCCAATGCCCGCCAAGGCGAAAAACTCATCGCCTTCAAAGTCGCCGCCGTCCTCATCGGCGCCGTCGCGATCACGCTCGGCTGCTTCGTCGAGTATCTGGAAATCAACTTCATGGTCGGCCAGGCCTTCGCCATCGCCGCTGCCAGCTATTTCCCGCTGCTCTTCATGAGCGTCTGGTGGCGCGGCATGACCATGAAAGGCGCCGCCACCGGCATGCTCACCGGCGGCCTCCTCGCTCTCGCCGCCGCCGCGCTCACGAACTTCTCCACCCTCGCCCTCGACAAGGGCCCCATGGGCAAAGTCTTCGCCGCGTTCGCGCCGCTCAACGAATTCTGGGCGCACCACCCGCTCCTCCGCATCCTCGCCGAACAACCCGCCATCTGGGCCGTTCCGCTCGCGATCGTCCTCATGATCGTCGTCTCGAAACTCACCGCCGAACAAGTCCCCTCCGATGTCCGCATGAAGATGCTGGTCCTGCACGCCCCCGAAAAACTCGGCCTCAAGCAGGAATACATCCAGGAGCAATCCGCCGTCGGCGGACATTGAGGAAAGCTCCAAGCTCCAAGATCCAAGCTCCAGAGAACCCCCAAATCTCAAGCCCCAGCCGCTTGAGTGGGACTCGGTCTTTGAAGTTTGGAAGTTCTCTGGAGCTTGGTGCTTGGATCTTGGATCTTCCACCGCCGCTCCGCGGCGGTGGTCACTCGCTCTTCAACCCCCGCGTCATCAGCGCCCGCAGCGCTTCCGCCGGCTGCTTGCCCTCGAATAAGATCGCATGCGTCTGCGCCAAAATCGGAGCGTCGATCCCTTGCTGCGCGCACAGCTCGTGAAACGACTTCGTGGTCTTGTAGCCTTCCACGACACTTTTGCGCCCCTTCAACAACTCCGCCACCGCCTCCCCGCGGCCGATCTGTTCGCCGAAGTCCCGGTTGCGACTCCACGAGCCGTGACACGTCGCCACCAAATCCCCGAATCCGCTCAATCCATAAAACGTCTCCGCCCGCGCCCCGAGCCGCACGCCCACGCGCACCATTTCCGCCAGCGCCCGCGTCAGCAGCGCCGCCCGCGTGTTATCGCCGAGCTTCAATCCATCCGAGCAACCCGCCGCGATCGCATAGACATTCTTCAAACACCCACCGATCTCCACGCCCGCCAGATCGTCACTCGTATAAACCCGCAACGTCGGCCCGCTCAACGCCGCCTGCACCTCCTGCGCCGTCGCGCCCACGTCGGTTACGCCGAGCACCATCGCCGCCGGCAATCCCCGCGCCACCTCCGCCGCATTCGTCGGCCCCGTCAACGAACCCGCGATCGGTTTTTTGAATACATCTCCGATCACTTCCGACGGACGCAGATGCGTCCCAAGTTCCAGCCCTTTCGCCAGACTCGCCACGAGTTTCACGCTTTGCCCCTTCAACGCATCGCACACCCGCACACAGGTTTCCCTTAACGCCTGCGACGGACACGCCAGCAACACCACCTCCACCCCCGCCAGCGCCTTCTCCAAATCCGCCTCCACGCGCAAACCGTCCGGCAACGAAACTCCCGGCAAGTAATCCTCATTCTCCCGCATCACGCCGAGCTTCACCATCTGCTCCGCCCGCCGCGGCGCGAGAGTCACTTCCTGCCCGAGCCGCGCCAGATGCACCGCAAACGCGGTCCCCCAAGCCCCAGCTCCAACAACAACAAACCTCATGGCTCCACCACTAACCACGATTGGGGAAGAGGAGCACGGATTTTCTTGCTCCAAACATCGTCCCGCGAACCACGCCAAACACCCGAAAGCGCCCGTGCGTCTTTCGCGTCTTTCGCGGGCCAATTCGCCGCCTCCTCACTTCAAAAACGCCGGCACTTTCTCCCCTGCGATCATCTGCTCGAAGGTCTCGCGCGCATGGATCAGTTCGAAACTGCTCCCTTGCACCAACACCTCCGCCGCCAGCCCGCGCGCGTTGTAGCGATTCGCCATCGCATAACCATACGCCCCCGCGCTCATGAACGCCACCAGCTCTCCTTCTCCAACTTCCTGAATCTGCCGGTCCTTCGCGAAACAATCCCCGCTCTCGCAAATCGGCCCAACCACGTCCGCCACCAGCGCCCGCCGCGACGAATCGCGATGCAGCGGCACAATCTCGTGATAGCTGTCATACATCGCCGGACGCACCAGATCGTTCATCGCCGCATCGACGATCAGGAAGTTCTTGTTCGCTCCGCGCTTCAAATGCTCCACGCGCGCCAGCAACACACCCGCGTTGCCCACCATGAAGCGCCCATGCTCGAGCAGAATTTTCAACCCCAATGGCGCCAGCAACGGCGTCAACGCCTCGCCATACGTCTCCGGCGTCAACGGCCGCTGATCCGCCGGCAACGCATCCCACCACGCATGCTGCCCGCTCGCCAAGGCATCCTTGTAAACGATGCCCATCCCGCCGCCGATCGAGTAATACGAAATCCCATACGTCGCCTTCAGCTCCGCCACAAAGGGCACCAGCTTTTTCACCGCCTCCACAAACGGCCCGACCGAGGTCAGCTGCGACCCGATGTGCATCTGCACCCCTTTGATGTGGATGTTCTTCAGCTTCGCCGCCGCCTCATACGCCGCCGCCGCCGCCTTCAAGGGAATGCCGAACTTGTTGTCGCTCTTCCCCGTCGTGATCTTCGCATGCGTATGCGCATCGACATCCGGATTCACCCGGATCGCGATCGGCGCCTTCACCCCCAGCGTGCCCGCCACGTGATTGATCCGCGCCAGCTCCGGCTCGCTCTCCACGTGAAACGCGAAAATTCCATTCTCCAACGCCAGCTTGATCTCCTCCTCCGTCTTCCCGACGCCCGCGAACACACTCGTCTTCACATCGCCGCCCGCCGCGATCACGCGCCGGATCTCGCCGCCACTCACCAAATCGAACCCCGCACCGAGATTCGAAAACAACCGCAGGATCGCCAGGTTCGAATTCGCCTTCATCGCATAGCAGATCTGCAGGTCCAGCCCGCTCAGACTCTGCTTCAATCGCGAAAAATGATCCGAAATCGTCGATGCGCTGTAGACATATGTCGGAGTGCCGTAGAGCTTGGCGACAGCGGCGAGGTCAACCGACTCGCAATGCAGATCTGAACCGGAATAGCGGAAGTGGTGCATGGAGGACTGGGAAAAAAGACGTGAAATACGACCGTAGCTAAAAATCTCTTGAAGAAACGAACTCAATCTTCCGACAACTAACACAATCACCCCTGTGCTGCGCCTCCTGATCAATCTCTGCCGCCGTCCCGCGATCCGCTTCGGACTCGCCCGCGATCCTCGCAGCCCCCACCGCAACACCCGCTTCGCCAGCTTCCTCGCCGAGAGCAATCGCTCCCCGCGCGATTTCGACCGCCACGACGCCCTTGTCCGCGGCCGCACCCTTTTCCGCCGCGCCTTGCTCCTTCTCTCCGGCGGCGGCGCCCTTTGGTTCGCCCTCGAAAGCGCCAAAGCCCTCTCGGTATTCTAACCCGAAACGACTCAGTCGAAACCGCGCAAAACGCGAAGTTCAGAAGAGAGCGTGATGCCGTCGGTCCAGTGAGGCCCGACCGGCTGATAAAAACACCCGTCCCCTTCGCGCCTCTTCGCGTCCTTCGCGGTTCAATTTCATGGATACGGCCAAGTAGCCGAACCAGCGTTTCCCCACCGGTCGGAGCTTCCGGCGACCCGCTTCGAAACGTCCCCAGCCTTGCAGTTTCCGCGCGCATTGCCATTCGCTCTTCCCGCGCATGAATACCCTCCGTCGCTGCCTGCCTCTCTTCGTCCTCCCCTTTCTTTTCTTCGCCGGCTGCAGCACGCCGCGCCCCAGCGAAATCATCGTCACGCTCGTCGACATCCGTCCCACCAGCGCCACCGTCCTCGAAAGCACCGCCGTCCTCACGCTCCGCCTCACCAGCGAAAACATCGCGCCGCTCGGCTTCTCCGGCTCCTCGCACAAACTTTATCTCAATGGAGATTTCGTCGGCCGCGCCGTCAGCGACGAACCTTTCGGCATCCCGCCGCTCAACTCCGTCACCCGCGAGGTGACCGTGCACATCGAAAACCTCTCGCTCCTGCGCCAGCTCATCGCCGTGCGCAACACCCAGACCGCTTCCTACCGCCTCGACAACGTCCTCTACCAGACGATCTACGAGGAGAAGAGCGAGATGAAGTCCCGGTCCCAGGGCTCCATCGACCTGCGCAGCTTCTCCAGCCTCGCTCCCTGAAATAGGGCGAACCGCCCCCCGGTGAGCCGCTCCACAGGAGCCTTCCACCCCAACTTCCTTCCCATCGCGTCGCGAAAAAAGCGGCCCCCGCCTCACCGGCAGGAACCGCCTTTCCAGTGCTCACCAGCGGCTAATCACACCGCCAGCGGAAGCGCAGATCGTTTCGCCGGCGCACTCACGCTCGCTCGGGCCACCAGCGGACGTCGCTGGCGATAATCCGCCGTGAGGATGCTCGCCACGCCCAGCGTGAGCAACATCGACATCGCGAACTCGAAATTGACCGGCGAGAACACAAACGCGACAAGCGCGGCAACGAAGGCAACAAGAGGAAGAGTTTTCATCGATTTGAAGAAGTTGATGTCTCGATAACACGTCGCTTCGCGAAAAGTTACACGGCACCCGCATCGCTCTTCTCTTCGCTTGGTTTGACGCCCCTCTCGCGCTCCATTCCTAGTCTTTCGCGATGACCGCCTCTCCCGCTCCCGGCCGCGCCTTCCAGCGGTTCCTCAACGGCGTCGAACGCCTCGGCAACGCCCTCCCGCACCCCGCCACGCTTTTCCTCCTGCTCTCCGTTTCGGTCGTTCTACTTTCCTTCGCGCTCCACGTCCTCGGCCTGTCCGTCGCGCATCCCGGCACCGGACAAACCGTCGAAGTCGTCAATCTCCTCTCCGTCTCCGGCATCCAGCGCATGCTCGTCGAAGCGGTGCGAAACTTCATCGCCTACCCGCCGCTCGGCATGTCGCTCATGTGCCTGCTCGGCATCGGCGTCGCCGAATCCACCGGCTTGCTTGGCGCCGGGTTGCGTCTCGTCGTGCTCGCGTCGCCCGCGAAACTGATCACACCCATGGTCGTTTTCGCCGGCATCATGTCCAACGCCGGCAGCGAAGTCGGCTACGTTCTCCTCATCCCGCTCGCCGCCGCTCTGTATCACGCCCTCGGCCGCCACCCGATCGTCGGCCTCGCCGCCGCCATCGCCGGCGTCTCCCGCGGCTACAGCGCCAATCTCCTCGTCGGCTCCGTCGACGTCCTCCACGCCGGCC
>JAEWBF010000047.1 GCA_023391285.1 Verrucomicrobiota bacterium | reverse complement strand
CCGGCCGCCCCGGCGGGGGGGCGCGCGGGCCCCCCCCCCCCTACCTGAAAGCCCACCGGGACGGCGCGCTCCACCGTTATTTGGCGCGGGTGGCCATGGAATCGACGAGAGTGTCGAGAAATGCGCTGTCGCCGGGCAACCCGGCCAATGCGGCGCGGGCGGCTTCGCTGTGATGGCGCGCCATGTGGCGAGAGGTTTCGATGCCGTGCAGCTTAACCCACGTCGTCTTGTTGGCCTTCGCGTCTTTGCCGGCGGTTTTGCCGAGCGTGGCGCTGTCGGCGGTCGCATCGAGGACGTCGTCGATGATTTGAAACGCGAGCCCGAGATGGCGTCCGGCGGTGCGCAGCCGATCGACGTCGTCGGCTTTTGCATCGCTAACGAGGCCCCCCATGACGAAGGCGGCCTCGATCATCGCGGCGGTTTTGTTGAGGTGGATGAATTCCAACTCGTCCGCGGTGGCGTTGGCCTTGTGTTCCGCGAGCAGGTCTTCCATCTGCCCGCCGATTAGCCGTCGGCTGCCCGCGGCGTCGCCGAGCTCGCGCACGAGGGCAGCGGCCAGAGCGGGTTGCGAGGCGTGAGCGTGGGCGATCAGCGCGAACGCATGCGTCAACAAGGCATCGCCGGCCAGCAGGGCGGTCGCTTCATCGAAGGCTTTGTGCGCCGTCGGGCGGCCCCGGCGGAGGTCGTCGTTGTCCATGCATGGCAGGTCGTCATGGATTAGCGAATACGTATGAATGCACTCGATCGCGACGGCGGCGGGCAGCGCGCGGTCGTCCTGGACTCCGAATCGTTCTGCGGTCGCGAGCACGAGCACGGGGCGCAGGCGCTTCCCGCCGGCTTCGAGGCTGTAGCGCATCGCGGTGTGCAGGCGCGTGGGGCGGGCGTGAGCGGGCGGAACATGCAAATCGATTCCATGCTCCACGCTTCGAACGAACCGGCTGAGGTCGGCAGCGAAATCCATCGGGCATCTGGGTGGGCGAAAACTTGCGCCGGCGCAAGCGGCCGGTGAAACCAGCGTTCATGCGGGAGACTACGCGCGAGCTTGTTTCGCGAAGCGAGGCCGCTACGGTGTGCGCGCACGTGCAAGCGCCGACCGAACTCATTGCTCACCCTCACGCGGTTATGCTCGATCTGGCGGTGAGCTCGCGGGAAACCGCCTTGCGAACGATGCATGGCGCCCTGGCGTCTCATCCGGCCGTGCGCGACAGCGAACGTTTTCTGCGCGACGTGCTGGAACGCGTGATGCTGGCCTCCGTTTGCATCGCTCCTGCAGTGGCGCTGCCGCATGCGCGCACGGATGCGGTGACAAGCCTGGTGCTCGCGGTTGCGCGGATGGCGCCGCCGGGAGTCGGGTTCGACGGCGAACATCCGCACGTGCGCCTGATTTTCTTGATCGGTGCGCCGCGCGCAGCGGTCAACGACTACCTCCGGTTGGTGGCCCACATCTCGCGCGTGTTGAAGCAACCGGGGACGCACGCGGCGTTGTTGGAGGCTCCCGACGAGAATGCTTTTCGCGCGATCCTGGCTCGCGCTGCCGCCGCATGAAGCGGATGGCCGATCCCGCCAAGGTATTGCTCGAGCGGCTGATGCGGCTGCTGCGGTGGCGGCTGTGGATTCAGGAGAAACTGCAGCCGACGGAATGGCAGATCACGCTGATGTGGGCGGCGGTAGCGGGATTTGCGGGTGCGATGTCGTCGATGCTCTTCGCGGTGCTGGCGGAAGGTATCCACGAACTCCTTACGGGACGCAGCGAAGGCGTGGTCGAAACAATGCGGCTGCTGCCCTGGTGGGCGGTGATCGGCGTCCCGGCCGCGGGTGGGTTGCTGGCGGGGTTGACGCTCGCGTTGGGCAAGCGCATCGCGCGCGGACAGAGTTCGACCGATTACATGGAGGCGATCGTGATCGGCTCGGGCGAAATCCCCGTTCGCACGAGCCTGATCAAGAGCGCGGCGGCGCTGTTCTCGATCGGTTCGGGCGGATCGATCGGACGCGAAGGTCCGATGGTGCAGATCGCCGCCGTGCTGGCGTCGTTGATCGGACGCTGGCGGAGGTTTTCCCCGCCGCAGTTGCGGCTGCTGGTGGCTTGCGGCGCGGCCTCGGGAATTGCGTCGGCGTATAACGCGCCGATTGCCGGATCGTTTTTCGTGGCGGAGATCATTCTCGGCACGATCGCGATGGAGAGTCTTGGCCCGCTGGCCGTATCGGCGGTCGTGGCAGCGCTGACGGTGCGCGGGCTGACCGATGCGCAGCAGCTCTACGATGTGCCGCAGTTCAAACTCGGTTCGGCCTGGGAAATGATCCCCTACGTCGTGCTCGGATTGATCGCGGGAACGCTGGCACCGTGGTTTTTGCGTTCGCTGCGTCGGGCGGAAAAATGGTTTGTGGCCACGAGTGTTCCGCCGGTCGCGCGGCTCGTGCTGGGCGGCATCATCGTGGGCGATTTGGCGGTGTTTTATCCCGAGGTGGCGGGCAATGGCTACTCGGTGGTCGTGGGAATTCTCAATGGTCACGTGCCGTGGCTTGCGCTCATCGGCATCATGCTGGCGAAGTGGGTGGCGACGGCGGCCTCGTTTGGTTCGGGCGCACCCGGCGGTGTGTTCACGCCGGCGCTCTTCATGGGCGCGAGCGCGGGGTATTTGTTTGGCACGGCGGTGAACATGTTTTGGCCGACGGGCGCGGCGGATCCGCAGGCGTTCGCGCTGGTGGGGATGGGCGCGTTTCTTTCGGCGGCGAGTTATGCGCCGGTGATGGCGGTGATCATGCTGTTCGAGATGACGCTGAGCTACGACATCATCCTGCCGCTGCTGCTGTGCAGTGTGATCGCGTATTTCACCGCGAAGGGACTTCAGGGCGAGTCGCTCTACAGTGAGTCGCTGCGCCGCAAGGCGGCGGAGACGCCGCGCGCCACGCTGCCGGCGGGCAACGTGCGCGATCTGATGAAGCAGAATCCGCCGGTGGTGCCGACGACGGCGCGTTTCGCAGAGATCGCGCGAATGTTTCTATCGGTGCGCGTGAACAACATCTACGTGACCGGCCATGAAGGGCGGTTCCTCGGTGCAGTGGCGTTGCACGATATCAAACCCTATCTCGGCGACCCGGATCTCGCGGGACTTGTGATTGCGAACGATATCATGCGCGAAGATTTCCCGCGGATCGCACCGGACCAATCGTTGAGCGATGCGTTGGGCGGGTTTCTGGGGCAGCCGCTGGAGCGATTGCCGGTCATCGATCCGGCCACAGGCAAGCTGCTGGGAAGTCTTTCGAAGAGCGATTTGTTGTTGGCGCTGGTGGAAAAACGGCAGAAGCCGACGGCCTGAGCGGCGCCGAGGCGCAGTGGCGCGGCTGCTGGGCTGAAAAGGCAACAAACGGCGAGGATTGGCGGCGCTTTTGCCGCCTCGTCACAGAGTCGCCACACGATCGTAACAATCACCGGGCAGAGTGGGGGCGTTCAGCAAGACAACACGAACGCACTCACACATGCTTAACACCAAAACGAAATGGTTCGCGCTGATGCTCGGCGCCGCCGCTCTCGCCACCGCGGCGATCGCTCAAGACAGCGGGGCGCTGCTCGATGCGCTTGTGCGCAAAGGCATCCTCACGGATCAAGAGGCGGAGGATATTCGCGCCGATCTCGTGCGCGAGGCAGCCCAGCCGCCCGCCACCGCGACCGGCGGCAGCAACTTCACGACCCGCCTGCGCTTGAGCGGACGTGTGCAGGCGCAATTCGCCGGCCTCGACACCGGCATCGAAAATGCGGCCGATCCGGCTTCGACCAACCACTTCTTCATGCGTCGCGTTTATTTGACGGCGCGCGCGGATCTCGGCGCCGACTGGAACGCCAACATCACCTACGACTTCGCGGGCGATCTCTTCGACGCGGCGTTCGTGCAATGGAAACAGAGCCCGTCGCTCTCGTTCGACTTCGGTCTCCGCAAAGTGAACCTCGGCTACGAGGAGCGGACGTCGTCCGGCAGCCTCAAGGCGATCGAGCGCTCCGGCGTCACGCGCTACTTCGTCGAGGAAAACAATGGGCGCCGACTGGGCGCGGGCAGTTATCGGGTGGGAGTCTTCATGGACGGCACCGCCGGAGATTTCTTCTATGGCGCGGCGATCACCAATCCTGAACGGGCGGTGAACTTCTCGAATGCCGCGGGCGTGGGCAACAGCACCAACAACGGCATCGCGCTGTGGGCCAATGCTGGATACAAGACCTCGTTCGACGACGGCGCGTTTGTGATCGGCGCAGGCGTCGGTTCGCTGCCTGATCAAGGCGGAAAGTCGGGCACCTCTCCGTTTGGCGTCGGCACCGGCGGCGATCTGCAGGTTTATTCGCTCTACACCGATATCACGGCCGGGCGCTTTGGCCTGGCGGCGGAATACCTGTGGGCGAACGTCGAACGCGGGGTCTCCGCCACGCGGGATGCGAACCCGGCCGGCTTCTGGATCCAGCCGACGTTCAAAGTCACCGAACAACTCGAGGCGGTCTTTCGCTACAGCGTGCTCGATTCCGACGGTCGCGGAGTGAATGTTTCGGACGGCGTTCGCTCGGCGCCTTCCGGAGGCACGCACAACGAACTCACCGAAATGTTCTTCGGCGGAAACTGGTATATCAAAGGCAACGACCTGAAGTTTCAGGCTGGATACGTTTACGGCGTGTCCGAAGACACGGTCACCGGTGGCCCCGCCGAAGCAAAGGTTCACGGCCTCCGCTCGCAGCTGCAGCTGAATTTCTGATCACTCCATCAACCGTTCGAAACGTTATGAAAACTCTTTTGTTTCTCGGCTTGGCGTTGCTCGCCGTTTCCTCTCTGCAAGCGCAGAAACTCGTCATCAAAGGCTCCGATACGCTGGGCGCGAAGCTCGTGCCGCAGCTCGCGGAAGAATACAAAGCGAAGAATCCGTCGGTTTCGTTCGAGATTGCGGCGGAAGGTTCGACCACGGGCCTCGCCGCGATCACGGACGGCACGGCGCAAATCGGAATGTCGTCCCGACGTGCAAGACCGACCGAGATGTCGGCCGCGCAAGCGAAGGGCGTTTCGATGAAGCCGATCATCGTGTGCTACGACGGGATCGCGGTGATCGTGAATGAAAACAATCCGATCGCCTCGCTCACGCGACGTCAGGTGGAGCAGATCTTCACCGGTGACGTGAACGACTGGTCGGCGGTAGGAGGAAATCCTGGACGGATCTCCATCTACACACGCAATACCTCGTCGGGCACGTATTCGGATTTCAAGGAGCTGGCGATGAAGCGCCGCGATTATGCCCGATCCTCGCAGAAGATGGCGGGCAACGAGCAGATCGCAGCGGAAGTGGCCAAAAATCCGAACGGCATCGGTTACGTCGGTCTCGCCTACATGGAGGCGCCCGGCGTCAAGGTGGTGCCGATCGACGGGGCGGTTCCGACGAAGGAGGCCGTGCTCGCGAAGAAGTATCCCTTCGCGCGCCCGACCTTCTATTACACGAATGGTGAGCCGAGCGGAGAAGCGGCGAAGTTCGTCGAGTTCACGTTGAGCGACGAAGGTCAGCGCATCGTGCAACAAGTCGGCTTCGTTCCCCTCCGATAATGTTCGCCTGCGTCTCCGCCGTTTCACTTCTCGCCAAGGTGCGGCGGAGACGCCTTTTTTAGCGTTTTCGCTATCCAGGACGGATCCTGCATGACTTCTCCGAGTTCCATCGCCACAGCCGAGTCCGCCGGGTCGTTTGCCGTGAAACGCAAACGTTTGCGGTTTCTCGGACTGACGCTCGACGACGTCATTCGCGTGTTCTTCGGTGGCAACGCGTCGGTGGCCGTGATCGTGCTCTCGCTCATTACGGTTTTCCTGTTTCGCGAAGGCGCGGGATTCTTTGGGCAGAATCGCGAGAACCTTCAGATTTACAGGCAGGCGGGACTCGAGTTTGTGGATTTTGCGCGTCGCGCGGAAAACGAGCACACGGCTCTGACGCGTTATCTTTTCGATCTGCGGCAACGTTCGTTGGCGCACTTCATGGAGAGCGAGGGCCTTTCGGTTGCCGCGGCGAACGAGCGGTTGGCGACGTTCGACGAGTTCTCCGGACGGTTTAGCGATGCGGCTGAACCGATTCGCGGATTCGTGGCCGACTTGAGCGACGCGGCGGTGGCGATCAAAACGAAGTTCACGGTTTCCCAGGATCAGATGGAGCAGCAACGGCAGCTGCTGGCGGAGGGCAGGGCGGAAGAAGCGGCAAACGTGCAGATCGACACGGTGGACTTCGAGACGGAGCTGCAAGCGCTGACGGGCACGCTGCCGCTCTATAAAGAGATCAATCGCGAGTTCGCGCGGGAGTTGCAGGCGATCCTCGATGCCGCGCCCGCGATGGCGACGCCGGCGTTGAACGAGCGGATGCAGCAATTCCAGCGGATGGCGCGCAGTTACATCGGCACGCTGCCGCAGGTGGAGCACGACATGGAGGCGTGGACGTGGACGGAGCCGGTTCCGATGTGGCAGGCGTTCACCTCCTTTCTATTTGGCCGGCAATGGCTGACGGCGAGCTTCTGGCAGGATTGGTATGGGATGGTGCCGTTGCTTGTCGGCTCCCTGCTGGTGTCGGGCATCGCGCTTACGCTGGCGGTTCCGTTGGGAATTGCGGCGGCAGTGTATGTGAACCAACTCGCGTCGGCGCGGGAGCAGAAGATCATCAAACCCTGCATCGAGTTTATCTCGGCTTACCCGTCGGTGGTGCTGGGGTTCTTCGGAATCATTTTTCTCGGTGAGCATCTGCGCGCGTTGTCGAACGTGCCGTGGCTCTCGTGGGTGCCCGGCTTTCCGTTCGCGGAGCGGCTCAATGCGTTGACCGCTGGCTGTCTGCTTGGGCTGATTGCGGTGCCGACGATCTTCACGCTGGCGGAGGACGCATTGAACAACGTGCCGCGCTCCTTCAAGGAAGCGTCGTTCGCGCTGGGCGCGTCGCGTTTGCAGACGATCATCCGCATCATCGTGCCGGCGGCTTTGTCGGGGATGGTGTCGGCGGTGTTGCTCGGATTTGGCCGGGTGATAGGTGAGACGATGATCGTGCTGCTGTGCGCGGGAAATCGGATTGCGATCCCGGATTTCTCCGAGGGCCTCGCGGTGATTACGCAACCGGTGCACACGATGACCGGGATCATCGCGCAGGAAATGGGTGAAGTGGTGCGGGGGAGTATTCATTACCGCGCATTGTTTGTGGTGGGGCTGGTGCTCTTCTTCCTCTCGCTCGGAATCAACTACGCCGCGCAAAAGATCGTGCGGAAATATCGTGTATCCATCGGATGAATGCCGAGTCTTTGACCTCCTCGAATCCTTACGCCTACCGGCCGAGTCGCGTTCGAACCTGGGAAACGGCGGCGCGCTGGCTGTTCCGGATCGCCACCTATGTGGTTCTCTTTTGCGGCGCGGCGGTGTTGCTGAACATCGTGGTGAAAGGCGCCGGCACGGTGTTTCAAAGCGAGTTTCCGTTCGTTAATGTGCCGTTCCTCACCGAGGCGCCGGAGACGTTGTATGTGTTCGAGCACGAAGGCGTGCGGCAGGAGATGGGCGATCGCGAGTTTCGCGCGTTTCGCGAAGCGAATCCGGATCTGAACGTTCGCGCCGAAAGCTACGTTTATTCTTCGGGCGGAATCTTTCCGTGCATCGTCGGCACGCTGCTGCTCGTGGTGGGATCGATGACGATCGCGTTGTTCTTCGGCGTGAGCGCGGCGATTTACTTGAATGAATATGCGAGCGACAATCGCGTGATTCGCGGCGTGCGGCTGGCGATCGTCAACTTGGCGGGGGTGCCTTCGATCGTTTTCGGGCTGTTTGGATTTGGGCTGTTCGTGATTTTCCTGGGATGGAATGTCTCGCTGCTCGCGGGCTGGTTTACGCTCGCGTTCATGGTTCTGCCGGTGGTGATCACGGCGAGCGAAGAAGCCTTGAAGGCGGTGCCGAAAGGGTTTCGCGAAGGCTCGCTCGCGCTGGGCGCGACGAAGTGGCAGACGATCCGGAAGAACGTGCTGCCGTATGCGCTGCCGGGGATCTTGACGTCATCGATTCTCGGCATCGCGCGCGTGGCCGGTGAAACGGCGCCGATCATGTTCACGGCGGCTTACGTCGTGCGCGACAAGCTGCCGTGGGACGTCGAGCGCGTGAGCGATTTCTTTTTCCAGGGCGTGATGGCGCTGCCGTATCACATCTATGTGGTCAGCTCGAAGATCCCGCAAAACGACTACACCGAACGCGTGCAATACGGCACGGCGTTTGTCTTCCTCGCGCTGGTGGCGATCATCGCAGCCGCTTCGATCACTCTCCGCAACCGACTTCGCAATCGTTACAAATGGTGAACGCCATGACCCTCATGGAACCCAAATCGATTCCACAACCCGCTTCGCCCGTGTCCGCTCAAAAAACAGTGACCGCCGCGCCCAAAACCGCGGCAGCGCACAAGCCGATCATCGAGGTCGATAATCTCGAATTTTGCTACGGCGCGCAAAAGGCGTTGCACGGGATTTCGCTGAAGATTCAAGAGAAGAAAGTCACGGCGTTCATCGGCCCGTCGGGCTGCGGAAAATCGACGCTGTTGCGCTGTTTCAATCGCATGAACGATCTGATCGACGGCGCGCGCGTGACGGGCGGATCGATTCGTATTCGGAGCGTGGATATCAATGATCGCAGCGTCGACGCCATCGAGCTGCGCAAGCGGGTAGGGATGGTGTTTCAGAAGTCGAATCCGTTTCCGAAGAGCATTTACGAAAACATCGCGTATGGGCTGCGCCTGCAGGGTATCACCCACAAACGCCGGCTCGATGAAGTCGTGGAGAAGTCGCTGCGCGGCGCTGCGCTGTGGGACGAGGTAAAGGACCGGCTGCACCTGAGCGGGCTGGGTCTTTCGGGCGGACAGCAGCAGCGCTTGTGCATCGCGCGGGCGATCGCGGTCGAGCCGGAGATCATCTTGATGGACGAGCCGTGTTCCGCGCTCGACCCGCTCGCGACGGCGAAGATCGAGGAGCTGATTCAGGATCTGCGGCATCACTACACGATCGTGATCGTGACGCACAACATGCAGCAGGCGGCGCGTTGCTCGGATCAGACGGCGTTCTTCTATCTCGGGAAACTGGTCGAGTTCGGCGACACCAACACGCTCTTCATGAATCCCGCCAATCCTCAGACGGAAGCGTATGTTTCCGGACGATTTGGCTGAGAAGCCACGCACCATGACGCACTTCACGGAAGAAATGAGCAAACTGAAGGAAGCCCTCCTGGCGATGGCCAGTCACGCGGAGTCGGCGGTGGCGCGCTCCATCCGCGCGTTGGTCGAGCGTGACGACGCGCTGGCTCAGCAGGTGATCGACGACGACAACATCCTCGATCAATTCGAGATCGAGGTGGACGACGTCGCGATCCATCTGCTCGCGAAGGCGCCGCTGGCGACGGAGCTGCGAATGATCACGGTCGCGATGAAGATTTCGCAAAATCTCGAGCGGGTGGGCGACGAAGCGGTTTCGATCGCGAATCGCGCGCTCGATCTCTCGCGGGAGCCCCCGCTGAAACCCTACGTCGATCTGCCGCGCATGGCGGCGATGTCGCTCGAGATGCTGAGGGATGCGCTGACGGCGTTCATCGATCGGCAGCCGGACAAAGCGCGCGCGGTGGTGCCGCGCGACCAGGAAGTGGATGATCTGAATCGTCAGCTCTATCGCGAACTTTCCAGCTACATGATCGAGCAGCCATCGAACATCTCGCGTTGTCTCGCATTGATGGCGGTTTCCAAGCGGTTGGAACGAATCGCTGACCACGCCACCAACATCGCGGAGGAAGTGGTGTATCTCTACGAGTTTCGCGACATTCGTCACACCGGCCTGAAACAAGATGAAACCGAAAATACTGGTCGTTGACGACGAGCCGGACGCGCTCGAGCTGATGGGCTTCAAGCTGCGGGAGGCGGGATTCACGCCCGTGTTTGCCGCGGACGGAGCGAAAGCGCTGGCGGCGGTGCGCGCGGAGAAACCGGACCTGATCGTGCTCGACCTCATGTTGCCCGAGATCGACGGGCTGGAGGTTTGCAAAATCCTGCGACGCGATCCTGCGACCGTTTCCATTCCGATCATCATGCTGACGGCGAAAGCGGCCGAGATGGATCGCGTGCTCGGGCTCGAACTCGGCGCAGACGATTACGTGACGAAGCCGTATAGCCCGCGCGAACTGGTTCTGCGGATACGCAAGGTGCTGAAGCGCGGGCAAACGGCGGACGAGACGGGGGAGCACTTTCGCATCGGACCGCTCGAGATCGACGTGCCCCGGCACGAAGCGCTCGTGGACAACAAGCCCGTAGCGTTGACGGCGACGGAGTTCAATTTGCTCACGCTGCTCGCGAAACGCCGTGGACGCGTGCAAACGCGGGAACGGCTGCTGCAGGACGTGTGGGGTTATGAGACCGCGATCGATACGCGCACGGTCGACACGCACATGCGACGACTGCGGGAGAAAGTCGGACCGGTGGCCGACTATTTGGAGACGATTCGCGGGGTCGGTTATCGTTTTAAGGCGGAGTCGTGATCAGCGGGCCATAAGGCTCTTTCAACACCCACGTCATGACGTTCGCGATTGTTCTGCTCAGCGTCTTGTTGGTTGCCGCGGTGGTGATGTGGAGACGTTCTGTCCAGAAGGCGCGCGTCACCGAGCAACTTCATGCGCGTGAAACGAACGGCCTTCGCGCGGCTCAGATCGCCGCGCTAAAGGAGCATGAGCAACGGCTACAGGCGCTGCTCGACAGCATGATCGAAGGAATTGTGGTGCTGGATGAGCGGCGGCACGTCGCGCTCGCAAATCGGGCGGCGGTGCGGCTCTTTGGCATATCGGAGCCGGTGGTGGGACGGGCGCTGCTCGAGGCGGTGCGGCATCATGAAATTGCGGCGCTGGTGGGGCGGTTGGACGTGGAGCCTTCGGTGCTGGGGCACGAGATGCGCATCGAAGCGTCCCCGCCTCGATTTTTGCAGATCAACGCGGTCGCGCTGCGCGATCCCACCGGGGCGGTGAATGGGGCGGTGTTGGTGTTTCACGATCTCACGCGCGTGCGTGAGCTCGAAGGCGTGCGGCAGGAGTTCGTGGCGAACGTCAGCCATGAACTGCGGACGCCGCTCTCGTTGATCAAGGGAGCGACGGAAACCTTGCTCGATGGAGCGAAGAGCGATGCGGTGGCGCTCGATCGGTTGCTGAGCATCATCGATCGGCACGCGGATCGTTTGAGGCTGCTGATCGACGATCTGCTTTTGCTGGCGAAGCTCGATTCCGGGCGCGTGGTGCTGAACATGCAGCCGTCGGCCTTGAGACTGGCGGTGCAGGAAGTGATTGAAGATCTCGCGGAGCGCGCGAAGACGCGAGACATGCAACTGCTGAACACCTTGCCGTCGGGAATGATCGCGAAAGCGGATCCCGATCGTTTGCGGCAAGTGCTTTCGAACCTGATCGACAATGCGATCAAATACGGACGGCCGTCGGGTGGAGTGAAAATCGAAGGGCGGGTGTTGAACGATCGTTTCGTTGAAGTGTGCGTGCAGGACGACGGGCCGGGCATACCGCCGGAGGCGCGGGCGCGGGTGTTCGAACGTTTCTATCGCGCGGACAAGGCGCGTTCGCGCGAGCAAGGCGGAACGGGCCTCGGACTCGCGATCGTGAAACACGTGGTGCAGGCGCACGGTGGCGACGTGCGAGTGGAGAGCGAAGCCGGGCAGGGGTCGGCGTTTTATTTCACGCTGCCGCGGTGAGGTGAGGGCGGGGCTGCGTTTGCGCGGTGGGGGCACCGCGCCTCCATCGGCTACATCAGATGCCGAACATGTGCAGCGCTTCCACGATGCCGTAGCCAAGCAGGCCGGTAAGGGGAAGGGTGAGCACCCAGGCCCAGACGATCTTGCCGACGAGACCCCACTTCACGGCGCTCAGGCGCTTCGATGCGCCGACGCCCATGATCGAGGTGGAGATGACGTGGGTGGTGGACAGCGGCACGCCGGCGACGGAAGCGCCGTGGATGATCAGCGCGGCGGTCGTCTCGGCGGCGAAGCCGTGCACCGGCTGCAGCTTCACCATCTTGTGGCCCATCGTGCGGATGATGCGCCAGCCGCCGGCGGCGGTGCCGGCGGCCATCGTGAGCGCGCAGGTGATCATCACCCAGCGAGGAACGTGGAATTCCGGCGTATAAAGAAAATGGAGCCAGTCGGGGAGGGCTTCGAACGCGCCGGATTGCGTGCCGGTGAACAACGCGAGCGCGATGATGCCCATCGTCTTTTGCGCGTCGTTGTGGCCGTGGCTGTAGCCCATGAAACCCGCGCTGATGAGCTGGGCTTTGCCGAAAACGACGCGGACGAAATACGGCGTGGCTTTGCGCAGTGCGGCGAGGAGAATCAACATCAGCAACGCACCGCCCACGAAACCGAGCACGGGCGAGACGACCATCGGCAGCACGATTTTCGGCCAGAGGCCGGCGTGGGAGCCGTTTTCGACAACGTGCCACTTGAGGACGTCCCAGTTGTTTGCCGTGCCGAGAGCGGAACCGCAGAGACCGCCGACCAGGGCGTGGCTGGAACTCGAGGGCAAACCGAGCCACCACGTGAAGAGTCCCCAGACGATCGCGCTAAGCAAGGCGGCGAGGACCGTCGCCATGGTGACGAAATTCGTATCGACGAGCCCCTTGCCCACGGTGGCGGCCACGGCGGTGCCGGCGAGTGCGCCGACGAGATTCCAGAACGCGGCCCAGATGACGGCCTGACGCGGCGAGAGGACCTTCGTGGAAACGACCGTAGCGATGGCGTTCGCGGTGTCGTGGAAGCCGTTGATGTATTCGAAAATCAACGCCGCGAGCAGGACGAGGAGGAAGAGAGTCATTTCGTCGGGAGGCGAAAAGCGTCGAGGAGGGATGGAATGCCTACTCCGAGGGATCGGGGCAGGCTGCGTTTCGCAGCGGCGAAGAAGCTCACGAGTGCTTGAGCACGATTTGGACGACGATGTTGCCCGCGTTGCGGCAGCGGTCGACGGCTTGTTCCACCATCTCGTAGAGCTCCTGCAGGATCACGAGTTCGCGGGCCTCGTAGGGGCCGTGATAGAGCTCCTTGAGCAGGCCGAGCATGACTTTGTCGGCCTCGCCCTCGGCGTATTGCAAGCGGTCGTTGGCTTCGCGGACTTTTTCTATGTTCGTGCCGTGGCGGAGCTCCTTCACCATGAACACCACGGCTTCGGACGCGAGGTTGAGCAATTCGGCCTGGCGTTGGAAGGCGGTGTGAGGCACGCGGCCAGGGTAGATTGAAAGGCGTTCGACGATCTTCTCGATGGCTTTCGGGATGCGGTAGAGCGCGAACGAGAGCTCTTCGATGTCCTCGCGCTCCAAAGGCGTGACGAAGGTCTTGCTCAGCTCCTCTGTCATTTGATGCCGGATACGCTTTTCCTTGCGCCGGCTCTGGACGAAATCGTCGAGATTAGGCGGAGGGCCGCCTTTGCTGAGTGCTTGCAGGTAATTCGAGAGGAGGCCGACACTTGTGCGGGCTTCCTCTGCGCCGGCCTCGAGCAAGTCGAAGAACTTGTCCTCTTTGCCGAGAAGCTTCTTGAGCGAGAACATGGGCGCCTGAGTAGCTGCCGATGTGGCGATTGCGAAACAATTTTCTCGGGATCGGAAAGTAAGCCACGGGCCTAATCCGGATCATCACGAGCTCCTGCAAGAATCGCTCACTTCGATTGGCCCCGGAGAAAAGCCCAGGCGCGCCCAAGTCGTTCTGCGATCGCGCGGCTGCTGCGGCCGATCGAGTCGGAATCCCAGGTGTAATCGGTCCAGGATCGCTGCTCGCCAGGTCGAACCATGTGATCGCAGGCGGCGGGGACGGCGGTGACCCCGGCGCCGCGCATGAGGCCGAGGGCGCGGGGCAGATGCCACGCGGACGTGACGAGAATCACCGGTTGGTCGCCGACGAGTTCGCGGATCGCGAGAGATTCGTCGTGCGTGTCGCGAGCCGATTCGAGCAGGACGATGCGCGAACGTGGGATGCCGAGAGACACGGCGGCTTGCGCAAGGATTTCCGCGTGATTGGGCTGGCCGGGGGCACCGCGGCCGCACGTGACAAGACGCGCTTGCGGAAGAGCGCGCGCGAGCCGAACGCCCTCGGTGAGCCTCGCGCGGGCTGAATGGCTGAGTTTGTTGACGGCAGAAAAACCGGGGGTGTCACCGTGGCCGCCGCCGAGCACGACGATGTAGCGGCAACGAGCGAGTGTTTCTGGCAGCGGTTCGCCGGGTGCGAACTCGGGGAGTGTTGTAAAGTCGCGTTCGAGCGGACGGATGAGCGCGGTGCTCACGGCTTTGTTGCTGAAAATCAGCAGTAGCGCCGTGCCTGCCACCACGAGGATGCGGCCCAGGCGGGCGCGGCGCGCGGAGAAAAGCAGGAAAATGCCCAACGTGAGCAAGGTCAGGCTCAACGGAAGCGGCATCAGCCAGAAGGAAACGAATTTCTTCAACAGAAACGTCACGGCGCTAGGAGGAACGGGATTGGCCAAGGCGCGCAAGGCTCGGTGCAAGGAACAAACCCGCTAAACCACGGACCATGCGCGGGAAAACGTCGGTGAGCGTGCACCTCGCGCGCGACCGTTGTGACACGTCCTTATGCACGGCACTGTTCTTCCGATTGAAACGACCTCCTTCGAGGTGGAATTTGGTGCAGACGTGTCGGCGTTGGGCAGTGCGGGGCAGGCGCTTCGGCTGGCGTTGCCCTGGTTGGGAGGCACGCGGACGGAGCAGTTATTCCCGGCTGCGAAGTGGGCGGGAGCGAATCAGGGGTTTCAGCTGTGGGAAACCGACGGACTGCTGATGGGCGCGACGGTGCAGCGGGTGGGACCATCGTTGCGGCGCACGACGCGCGAGCTCTACGGGCGTCTTTTCCGCGCGAGTGTCGGCTGGCCGTTGTATCGCGTGTGGAATTACGTGCCGGGAATCAACGACACCGTCGAAGGGTGTGAGAATTATCATGCGTTCTGCGAAGGGCGCGCGGAAGCATTCGAGACCTTGCACGGAAGCGGTTTCAAACGTGCGCTCCCCTCGGCCTCGGCGGTGGGATCCGACGGGGAGGCGCTGGCGGTGGTGTTTGTCGCCGGGCGAAAAGCGCCGCAGCATCTGGAGAATCCCGAGCAGGTGCCGGCCTACGAGTATCCGCGGGAGCATGGGCCGCGCGCGCCGAGTTTCTCGCGCGCGACCGTGGCGGAGACGGAGAGCGGGCGGCGGCTGGTGTTTGTTTCGGGAACGGCTGCGATCAAAGGGCATGCGACGGTTGCTCCGGGTGACCTGGATGCGCAGCTCGACTGCACGTTGGACAATCTTCGTTTGGTATCGCGGGCGGCGGCGCTCGGCGACGCGTTGGGAGCGGAGGCGGCGGCGGCGAGGCATTTCAAAGTTTATCTGCGCGATGCCGCGACGTATCGGCGGGTGCGGGATCGGCTCGAAGCGGAGCTGGTGCAGGCGAGCGATCGCGTGATGTATCTTCAAGCGGAAGTCTGCCGTGCGGCGCTCGAGGTGGAAATCGAGGCGACGCTCGTGGAACGAGGACTCGGGAAAGTGTAACCTATTAGGTTACACTTTGGATCGAGGCGGATCAGGCGGCGCCGATGAGGTGGCGGAGTTTGCGGGTGTCGGTCTTGCCGCGGGCGGTGAGAGGGAACGAAGGCAAGGCGATGAGTTTTCGCGGGACTTTCCATGAGGCGAGACGGGCGCGGAGCGCGTCGCGCCAGGCCGGTGGCTGAGCGTCGCACGCGACCACGGCGGCGACGGCTTCCGGTCGCTCGGGATGGGGGAGCGCGTAGGCATCGCGCACGCCGGGGAGCGCTCGGAGCTCGTGTTCGATTTCGGAAAGGTTCAAGCGGCGTCCGGCAATCTTGATCGTGCGACCGGCGCGGCCGAGGAGGACAAGTTCGCCGCTGGCGTTGAACTCGCCGAAATCGGCGGCGAGGTGGGTGCCGGGATGGCGATTGCCCAGGGTGAAGACGGCGAGACTGTGGACGCGGACGCGGCGCTGGCGGCCGAGTGAGACGGTCACGCCGGGGAGTGGTGTTCCAACGCCGCGGCCTTCGAGCGAAGCGGTGCCGGTGCGATCGTAGGCGATGCCGCCGGTTTCGGTGGAACCGTAGAAATTGTGGATGAGGCGGTCGAAGCGAGCGTGGAAAGAGCGGGCGACGGCGGGGTCGAGCGGTGCGCCGGCGGAGATGACGGTGCGGAGCGACGCGAGCGATTCCGGGGGGACGTCGGCGCTGACGAGCGAGCGCAGCAAAGCAGGAACCGCGGGAAAGACGGTCGGCCGAAACTGCGCGATTTCGGCGGCGATGACGTGCGGCAGTGCGGTCGATCCGCAAACGATGGCGGTGCCCTGCGCGAGGAGAGGTATGACGAGGTTGCCCCAACCGTAGGAGTGTCCGAACGGGATCAACGCGTAGTTGAAATCTGAAGACAAGATGCGCATCCCCGCGCACACATGGCGGCCGTCGGCGAGCATCTGCGAATCCGTAAACGGGAGGGCGCGCGGCTTTCCGGCGCTCCCGGAGGTGAGTTTAATGACGCGACGTCGATCCGAAAACCGGTGGCCGCGCGGAAGGGTTTCGAGCACGTGACCATTCCAGCGATACGAGGCGCGGAGCGCACGCGCGGTGGCGTGCTGGCGGGCCGGTGGTTCGCCGGGGTCGAGCGGAGCGATGACGGCACGGGCTTTCAACAACGCCAGCAGCAGGACCAGCCATTGCGGGCCGTTGATTTCGGAGAAGAGAACGACGCGACCGGAGAGGTCGAGCGGATGGCGGGCGAGCCACGCTTCGCTGGCGCGGTCGAGTTCGCGCCGTGTCCATACCCGACCGCTGGCCGCCTCGATAAGCGCAGGAGCGCGAGGAGCGGCGGCGAGGGTTTTTTGCCAGGCTTGGTGGAGCAGAGGCGTCATGAACGGCGAGGCGTGCGGGCTTCGATTTCGAGTGCGATCAAGGCGATAGACACCACGAGTGCGACGGTGGTGCCGAGTGCGTGAATGACGGGGATCCGGCTGAAGCCAAGGACCACGAAGGAAGCGACGGTGGTAAGGGCTGAGAGTCGCACCGCGGTGGGCGGAAGAGCGCGAGCACGGGTGGTTGCGCTGGTGAAGATCGTGTAATCGTGCGCGAGGCAGGCTCCGAGGAATCCGCCCAACAGATGAAAGAGGTTGAGGGGAAGTCCAAGAATCGAGAGCAACCCGAGGGTGGCGAAACAGGCTCCGGCTGGGACGGCAGCGATGCGGAATGCGCGCCGGTCTCGATACAACAACGTCACAACGAGAACAACCAGCGCGAGTCCGACGAAACTGAGCCGCACGGCGGAGATGCGGTAGCGACCGAAGAGCGTGTTGAAGGTTTCGAGCTGGTGGACGGCGATCGTGCTGAGCTCGCGGGGCACCGTGAGCTCGCTTGCGTCCTGAACGAGAGTCAGAAACCAGGGGCGCGGGGCAAACGGAGCGAAGGTTTGGGCGAGTGGGGCCGGCAGGTGCGGAGCGAGATCGCGGTAGATTCGCGCATAATCATCGGGTGGCTGGTTGAGCGAGATTTCGTTCCAGGCGTTGAAGAAGGGTGTGAACGCGCTGGAGTCGAACGTTCGCCGCTCGAGCTCGGCGCGGAAAGCGGCGGGGAAGGAGGCGAGTTTTTCGAGGGTTTGGGGCGCGGCGCGCCAGGAACTTTCGGTCGGGAAGATTGCGCCGAGCGAAGCGAGGCTGGCGCTTGGGGCGGCGGAGTTGATGTGGCGGAGGAATTGGTCGAGGTGCTTGCGAGCGTCGGCCAGGGTGTGACCAAACGTCAGGTAGGCGGTTTGGCCGGAACGTTCGCCGAACAACTGGCGGACGCGGGCGTCGGTCTGGCGGAGATCGGGGGACGGAACGTCCAGTTCGCGGATGTCATCGCGCCATTCCGAGACGAAAGGCAGGGCGGCGGCGCAGACGAACGCGAGGACAAGGAGAACAAGCGGAACGCGACGCGACGTGAAGCGGCCTCGGTCGAGCGATGCGACCGAGCGTGTAGCCAGGGGGGCGGTGGGGACGGCGGCGAACCAGAGAAGAGCGGCGCCAAAAGCGCAGAGGACTCCGCTGGCCACGAAAAATCCGACCTGCCGGAGCAACGGAAGCTCGGAGCCGAGCAGAAGGGAGAATCCGACCACCGTCGTGAGGCAGCTGGTGAGCAGCGGGCGCAGAAGAGGCCGGAGGCGAGCGGAGTAGGATGGGTTGCGAGGATCGGGCGGTTGCAGCGCGACGTAGAAGCCGTAGTCGATCGCGACGCCGGCGAGAAGTGCACCGATGACGAAGACGAGGATGTGCACCGAGGGGAAAACGAGCGTCGTGGCGGTCCAGGCGCCGAGCAGAGAGAGAAGGACGACGGGAAGAAGCTGGATGATTTGCCACGGGCGCCGGAGAAAGATCGTCGCGACTCCGAGCACCGCGACGATCGAGGCGATATTGAGGAGGGTGACCTCGCGTTGGATGCGACTGCGGCTGGTTGCGGCGAACCGGTTGATACCGGTCCATTCCAGGGTAAGAGCGGGTTGGATGGCTCGAGCGTCGGCGAGCGCCTTTTCGATCGCGGCGAAGACAGGTTCCTGACCGGCGTCGGACAACGGCGGAGCTTTTTGAAGAGCCCACACCAGGACGCGCGATTTGGAGATCGAATTGAGAGGCTCGAGCGGAGCGAGGTCGCGGACGAGCCGAGGGACGAGCAGGAGCGGATCGGCGGCGATCAACTCGTGCATCGACATGGCTTCCGGTTGGGCGAGGAAGGACTCGAGTTCGTCGGCGGCGCGTTCGGCGGCCCAACCGGGGAATTCGTTTTCGGGACGGCTGGATTCGGCGAACGCGCGTTGCATTCGATCCAGCCAGGCTGGAAGGAGGAGGGTGAAGCGGCGCTCGAAGATGGCGCGGCCGAAGGCCTCGCGTTGAGCGGGATCGCCGTGACGTTCGACGGTGGTGAATGCCTCGGAGCGGCGGAGGGAATCGATGAGCGCGGCGGCGGCGCGATCGTCGGGCGGTGCTTCCGAATTCGGATCAGCGAGGGCGAGAAGGACAACGCGTGCTTGGACGTCGGCGGTGAGCCCGCGCACGAGCGAGAGTTCGGGCGCGCGTTCGTCAGCGGGGAGGAGGTCGAGAACGTCGGTGGTGATGTCGCGCGACGGCTCGAGCAGCGCAAGACGGATGAGGCAGGCGACGGCGAGAAGGGCGAGGACGAGGCGGGCGGCGAGCACGGAGAAAGTGCGAAAGATTTAGGCCGCTGGCCAATGTTCGCACGAGTGAGAGGGCGTCAGCGGAAGTAGCGCTTCAGATCGGCGGGGGAGAAGTCGACGTTTTCGCGGGAGTCGCGGATGAGGATTTCGATGCGTTGGTCAGCGGAGCGCGTGAACTCGATCCGTTCGAGAACGCCGCCGTGGCCGGAGAGAGTGATGGCGCCGAGGGAGCCGGCGCGCGAGGTGTCGCGCGGGACGAGTTGCAGCACCCAGTCGTCGCCGTCGCGTTCGCCGGAAAACGCGAAATCCTGCTGCAGGGCGACGAGGTCGAAGTGCAGCACGTCGACCATGATGGACGCGGCGGCTTGGACGCGAGCGTGGTCGGGCGGCGTGCGGGTGCGGCCGGCCGCGTCGCGCATGAGCAAGCCTTGTTCGTCGCCGATGAGCGTTTGCGGGTCGGGAGCGACGTAACGGAGGCTGAGGCCGCGGCCGGGAGCGAGGCGGAGTTCGCCGGTGAGAACGACGGGCTTTTTGCGAAACGGAAAATGTCGCCGTTCTTCGAATACAGCGATGCGGCCCGTTTCGGCGGAGAGGGCGGAGAAGATCTCGTGCCACTGCGGAGCGTTGGCCGGGTCGGAGATCGCCGGCAGCGCAGCGCTCGCGCGAGACGCGACGAGCGAGAGCAGGGCGACGACGGCGAGGGAGCGAAGGAGGTTCATGAGAGCTGGGGCGAGCGACGCATGCGCACGAGCGCGATCCAGCGCCAGAAGGCGAGTTGCGGGAGGAGGCGAAGGTGGAGCCAGATCATCTTCGCGTTATCGCGAATGTAGTTGAAATGGGATACGCCGCCCTCGCTTCGCGCGATGTAGCGGCACGGCGCGGGCAGGTTGAGGGTGGGGACGCCCTCCCACACCATGCGCACGGCGACCTCGGGGTCGAAGTCGAAGCCGCGAGCGAAACGGGTGGAATCGAGGGCGCGCTTGAGGGGGGCGGCGGGATAGACCCGGAAGCCGAAGAGCGGATCGTCGATGCCGCGGCCGAGGATTTCGAGACGGGCGAAACCCACGCTGACCTTGCGACCGTAGAGACGTTCGAGCGGAGCTTCGGGGCCGAAGACGGGTCGACCGAGAACGAGGGCATTAGGGTTCCGCCGAGAAACCTCCATGAACGGACGAATGTGCGCGGCGGAGTGCTGGCCATCCGCATCCATCGTGAGCACGTGCGTGAAGCCGGCTTGCAGAGCGGCTTCGATGCCGGTGGCGATCGCGGCGCCCTTGCCGCCGTTTTCGGTGCGGACGATGACGCGGAGGCGGGGATCGCGTCGGGCGAGTTCGCGGATGGGTTGATCGCTGCGGTCGTCGCTGCCGTCGATCACGACCCAAACGGGATCCCATTGGCGCAGGGCGTCGCGCACCGTCGACTCGAGCCGGACGCCGGTGTTGTAGGAAGGAATGAGGACGAGGTGAGTGGACGACGCGGGCATGACGCGTGGATCAGACGAGACACGGAGAACCGGCCAAATGCTCCGTGAGGCGTTCTTCGACGAGCGCGGCGGTGGCGCGAGCGGGGCGGTGGGATTCGGGTTCGAGACGATCGTGGGCGTGGATATCGACAACGGTCGGAAACTGCGGCACCTGCCACCAACGGCGGCCGCGCGGAAGGAGGTCGCGGCTGGCGCGGATGACGACGATCTGGATCGGGGCGTGGGCGCGAGCGGCGATAAGGGCAAAGCCGGTTTTGCACGGGTTGAGCGGGAGATGGGCGGACGTGCGCGTGCCTTCGGGAAAGATGAGCAACGTGCGGCCGGCGGAGACGCGGTCGACGGCGGAGCGGATGAACTCGGTTCCGGTCGCGCAGGCGAGGTGATCGGCGAGCAGCGCGATCGGGGCGAGGAAAGGATTGCGCCGCATCGAAGGTTTGAAGACGCAGCTCGCGTTCGGCAGGCGAGAAAGAAGGAACGTGGCGTCGAGCAATCCTGGATGGTTGGCGACCCAAATGGCGCCGCCCCGAAGAGGAGTGTTTTCGAAACCGTGCCAGCGGATGTGGATGAGGCCGGCGAAATCGAGCCAGGCGTTCCACGCGGAAAAGAACCGTTGGAGAACCCGGCGGGCGAACGGCGCGCAGCGGGCGCGTGCACCGGGCACGCAGAGCAGGAAGGCGCAGAGGACGTTGACGAGCAGGGCGCAGACGCCGAAGAGCAGCCACGAGAAGGCGAAGGCGCAAATATGGTAGAGGCGTCTCATGCGGCGGCGGCGGATGAGGCGGGTTGGCGGACGGGTGAGGGCGAGGATTCGGATGGCGGGAGGGCGGGACTGAGCGGGATGAAGTTGAACCAGAGGTAGGGATTGTCGCGGAGAAGAGAATCGAGCTGGTGGAGGAAGGCCTGGAAGTGGGCGCGGGCGCGGGCGAGATTTTGTTCACGCGAGGGGCTGTCGGGTTCGAAGACAGGCGAGGCGTGGAGGAGCGATTCGTTTTTTGCGCCGGGCACGCTGAGGCAGAAAACGACGGGCAGACGGAAGACGAGCGAGAGGTGATAGATGGTGAATGGCATGAGGCGGCGGGCGCCGAGAAAGTCGAACGGTTCGACCTTCGAGCTATGCTCGACGCGGTCGCACATCATCGCGATGGAGCTGCCGGATTGCGCGGCGTCCTTCAGGGCGAAGAGGAGGTTTTCGGTTTCGTTCACCCAGACGTAGGTGACCCATTGGCCGAAGCGGTCGGAGAGGCGGTGGGTGTCGCGGGAGTTGCCGACGCGCAGGCGAATCATGTGCACGTGGCGGCGGAATTCACCGAGAAGAAAGCCGAGGAGGTCGGAGTTGCCGAAATGGATCGTGCCGAGCAGCGCCGGTCGATCGGTGCGCATGAGGGCGCGGAAGGATTCGAAACTCGACTGGGGGGTGCAGCGATGGTTGCCCGTCTCCGCGGCGTGGATACGCGTCATCATCACGCGACTGTAGCTATGAAAATGTCGCCAGACTTCGTGGAGGCGCGCGGGGCGGCGGAAGACGGCGGAAAGGTAGGCGTGCGAATGCCGGCGTTGCTGCGGCATGAGAGCGAGGGCGCACGCGGCGCCGAAGCCGAGCAAGAGATTGAGCAGGAAGTCCGGCAAGGTGCGATCGAGCAGGCGTAGAAAATCGTAGCCCCAGTCGGGGCCGGGATTGCGCGGCGCAGGGCGCGAGGATGAGGCGGTCCGGCTCAGTTCCATGTGAGCGTGAGGATCAGGCCGGGGGCGGCGGGATGGGCGAGCGGCTCGCGTTGGGTGAGGGCGGAAAAGAAACGGGGAAGCCGGAGTTCGGCTTCGAGGGCGGACTCGGCGGCGGAGGTTTGTTCGAGCCGGAGCGAGCCGATGGCGTGGGTGGAGTCGGTGGAGAGGGCGAGAGCGAAGGCGAAGGTTTCGCGGCTGGCGGCATCGTGCTCGATGAGCCACGTGCCGCGTTCTTCGCCGCCGCAGAGAAGCGTGCGCGGGGTGGGAGCGAGGAGCGCGGATTGAACGGCGTGTGCGACGAGATGCCGGTGGCCGGTATGGGGAAAGAAGTGGCGGATGGGTTGCTGGCGCGCGATGAGGACTTGTTGGATGCCGCTGGGGTGGATCGAGGTTTGGAAAAGAGTGGGACTGGGGGTGGGGAAACTGGTGAGGTAATCTTCGAGGGCGCGGGTTTCGCCGTAAACGGAGGCGTAGACGACGGTGTCGTTTTCGGACGGAGCGAGATCGTGGAGCACGCCACCGAGCAGCAGGCCGAGCTGGGTCATGCGGCGCGTGGCGTTGCGAGGAAAGGCGTCGCGCAGACGCTCGCGCGTGGCGGCGAGGTCTTCGGCACCGGGGGCGTCGGTGCGGAGGGCGACGATGTGGCGTTCGAGCATGCGGGAGGCGCGGGGGAGGCGTGCGTGGGCCGTGGGAGAAAGAGAAAGATAAAGAGGAAGGAGAAAGAAGGGACTTACTCCGGGGTGAGGAGGCAGGCGGCGTGAGCGCCGCCGAAGGCGTTGCTGGTGAGCAACACGGCATCGAAAGCGGCGGTGGAGAAGGGTTCCGCGGCGACGTTGTCGCGGAAGAACGGTGCGGCGCTGCCAATCGTGCCGGGCGCGCGTCCGTGGCGAAGCGATTGGACGGCGAGGGCTAGTTCGACCAAGCCGCAACTGCCGAGCGTGTGGCCGAGGCTGCCTTTCCAGGAGACGAGCGGCGCGGTGGGGAAGTGGGTTGCGAAGGTGTCGGCCTCGAGACGGCCGGCTTCGAGGGTGCCGGTGCCGTGACCTTTGATCCAGAGGCGGCGGTCGTTCGCGGCGGAGACGAGCGGTTCGAGGCAGGCGGCGAAACCGGAACCGTCGGCGCGGTTGGCCGTGAAGTGATGCATCTCGTTGTAGAGCGACTGCGCGTGGAGGAGGAACGTGTTGGCGGCGTGGGAAGAGGAGGGAGATGAATCGGGGTGTTCGAGGACGGCGAAGGCGGCGCCATCGCCGAGACCGATCGAGCCGGTGTCGCGCGCGGCGTAGGGGGCGGGGAAACCGCTATTCAGAATTTTCAGCGCGTGAAAACCGCCGGCGACAAACGGGCTGACGAAATCGAACGTGAAAACAAGCGCGCGATCGGCGAGGCCGGCGTGGAGGGTGCGCGTGGCGAGGAGCAGGCCCAGATGCGCGGAGACACACGCATGGGAAAGGATGGAAACGTTGGCGCCCCAGCCGAAGTGTTGGCGTATCAGGTCGACGGATGCGAACGGCGTGCCGCTTGTGAGGTGCGCGGGATCGCGGGTGCGTTGGAAAGCGTAGAGGCTGCCGACGCCGAAGTTGCTGCTCGTGACGAAAACGGGACGACGGGCGGAGCCCCAGTCGGCGGCAGGGATTTGCGCCGCGAGGGTGTCGAGATGCGCGAGCCAGTTGGGCGGGGCGGTTTCGTCGAGAGGTCGCTGAGGAACGAGCGCGAGAGGAACGGCATCGCCGCCATCGCGGCCGAGGACGGGCTGAAGTTGAAGGGCTCGGCCGTTGGAGAGGAGCGAGGCGTGCGTGGCGGACGCGTCGCCCAGTGCGGTGAGGCAGCCAGTGGCGGTGAGGCGGATGGGAGGGGGAGAAAACGAGTCGAGGGGCACGGAGCGGGAGAACGTGCGGGAGGTGGCACGCGGATGAGGCGTGTGAGCGGCGCGTTGAGGACCCCGACGAGTCGGGGCAGGCCAACGCGCGTTATCTTAGGCGGGGACGCGGTCGGCGGGGGCGCGGGAGCGGACGAAATCGGCGAGGTGGGCGACACTGGCGAGGGCGGTGCGCGACTCCTCGCTGCTTGTGATTTTGATGCCGAATTCCTTTTCGAGCGTGACGACGAGTTCGAGGGCGTCGATCGAGTCGAGATTGAGGCCGGAGCCAATGAGCGGATCGTCGTCGCCGATGTCTTCGGGCTGAAGGTCGTCGAGCTTCAGCGTGCGGACGATGAGTTGTTTCAGTTGAGCGCGGAGCGGATCGGACATGGTGGCGTCAGGTGATTTCGGATACAGACACGGGTTTCATGGCGCTGTATTCGCTGAAGAGGCCGAGCATCGCGGTGCGGTTGACGTCGGCGAAGCCGGTGGCCTGGAGTGCGCCAAGGACGGATGCGGGCGGAACGCAGGCGTCCATCGTTTCCCAGAAATAAACCATCATGTCGCGCGCGGCGCGGCTGCGGGTGAAAAGCTGGGTGAGCGAAGGATAGATTTTGCCGAAGTAGAGTTTGAAGAGGGCGGCGCCGAAGCGGCTGGACGGTTTGGTGACTTCGAGGATGAGGAGGCGGCCGCCAGGTCTGAGGACGCGGAAATATTCGGAGAACGCGGCGTCGAGGGTCGTGACGTGACGCAGGGCGTAGCCCATGGTGAGGAAATCGAAGGAGTTGTCGGCGAAGGGCAGTTGTTCCGCGCGGCCGACGATGAAGCGGGCGGGCAGTTTTTGGCGGGCGACGGCGAGCATGCCCTCGCTCGGGTCGAGGCAGGTGATGGTGTCGGCGGAGCCGAGGACTTTTTGCGCAGCGGTGGCAACAAGGCCGGTGCCACAGGCGACGTCGAGGAGCTGGTGACCGGGCCGAAGGCCGTGGCGTTGGAGAGACCAGCGGCGGTAAAAGGAGCCGCTGCGAAGAAAACCCCAATCGACGACGCTATCGTAATGCGGCGCGCCGGCGTCGAAGAGTTGGTTTACGAACGCCGGTTTTTCCTCGGTGGTGGCGTAGTGGGCGTCGAGGGGCGGGTGGGGGAGCATGGGCGGACTTGCGCCATGCTGGTTAGAACCGCTGACGCTGGGGGAGGGACAGCGGCGGGAGCGAGTGGTTGCCGGACGGGAGGGAGAAAATGTGGGGGTGGGGCTGCGGGGGGTGCGCGCGTCGGGCCCGCCTGCGCGGTTCGCTTTGGCGGGCAGCTTTCGCTCCCTGCGAAAGCTGGGGCGGCCAACGGGACTTGAACCCGCGACCCCAAGATCCACAATCTTGTGCTCTAACCAACTGAGCTATGGCCGCCGTAGAGGGAGGCGGAATTTCGCGAGGCGCCTCAGGGCTGTCAACCCCGGGTTTCGCAGGAGGTGAAGATCCGTTCTGCTGGTCGGCGGAAGGCTTTGACCGACCGAGCTACGACCGGCGCAAGAGGGTCGAGACAGCAGAGAGGACACGCGGTGATGTTAAAAGCCGGCTAAAGGACCTCGGGAGACTGCATTGCGGCCTGCGGTGAACGATAGGGAGAGCATGAAGAGAATCCGCTGGTTGGCGGGTGTGGTGGCGGCGCTGATTGGTGCTGCGAGCGGCAACGCGTCGACGGCGTGGGGGCGCGTCGAGGCGGGGCTGTCGCGTGCGGAGATTCGAGGAATCCTGGGAGAGCCGTTGATGCGGAGTGCGGGGCGCGGGTTCGAGGTTTGGATTTACGATCAGCAGCGCGAGGTGGTGTGGATGCGCGGCGTGGTGGTGGCGTGGACGGCGAGGGAACCGGCGCTGGATGAACGCGGGCGGGAGCTCGACTTGCGCGGGGTGGGAAAGGTGAAAGAGCAGCCGGAGGCGGCGAAGAAGAAGCCGTATGTGCCGCGGTCGGAGGAGAATTTTGGATACGAGCGGGTGTCGACGCGCTGGAGAGGGCGGAGTTTTTAGGCGGGTGAAATCGCTTGATGGCTGCTGCGGTTGAGAAGCGGCCACTCGCTGACGCTCGTGGCCACGGGGCGAGCTGGGGGCTTGCAACGTGGGGCGGAGTGTGGCGTGAGTCTCGGCAGTTTTCCCCACCCCAAGCCGCGATGTTGCGGCGGACTGTCCCCCACCATGTCATTTGTTTCCGCTCCTGACGCACCGGCTGCGCCGGTTTCCGAGATCGAACCGGCGCCGCGAAATTTCAAAGGGCTGTTGAAGCAGTTGGGACCGGGGCTGATTTTGTCGGCGATCATCGTGGGGTCGGGGGAGTTGATCGTGACGCCGAAGCTGGGGGCGGAGGTCGGATTTCAGCTGTTGTGGTTCATCATTCTCGGGTGTCTGGTGAAGGTGTTCGTGCAGATCGAGCTGGGGCGGTATGCGGTGACGCGCGGCCGGACGACGCTGGAGGGGCTGGACACGCTACCGGGGCCGCGGCTGGTGGCGTCGTGGGTGATGTGGGTGTGGCTGGCGATGTTTGTGTGTTTGGTGCCGCAGGTGGCGGGGATGCTCGGGGGCGCGGCGACGGCGTTGCAGATGGGCGGGGTGACGGTGTCGCTGCCGGTGCTGTCGATCGGGATCGGTGCGGTGACGGCGGTGCTGCTGGTGCTGGGGCGGTATGTTTTTATCGAGCGGTTTTCGACGGTGCTGGTGGGTGTGTTCGTGGCGGGGACGATGATCGCGGTGGGGATGTTGCAATTCACGCCGTATGCGGTGACGGGGGCGCAGTTGGCGAGCGGGTTGTCGTTTCAATTGCCGGCGGACATCGCGACGGCGTTCGGGGCGTTCGGGTTGATCGGGGTGGGGGCGTCGGAGCTGATCTATTATCCGTATTGGTGCTTGGAAAAAGGATACGCGCGGAAGATCGGGCCGGACGACGGGAGTCCGGAATGGAAAGCGCGGGCGCAGGCGTGGCTGCGGGTGATGCGCGTGGATGCGTGGACGTGTTTCGCGTTTTATACGACGACGACGATCGTGTTTTATCTCCTCGGCGCGGCGGTGCTGCACGCGAAAGGCATGCGGGTGGAAAACAGCCAGATGATCGAGACGCTGTCGTTCATGTATCGGGAGACGTTTGGCGAGTGGAGCGTGTGGCTGTTCGTGCTGGGGGCGGTGGCGGTGTTGTATTCGACGATCTTTGCGGCGACGGCGTCGAATGCGCGGCTGTTCGCGGACGGGCTGAGTCTGTTCAAAGTGAAGACGTATCGCGATGCGAACGAGCGGGTGCGTTGGGTGAAGGTGGGCTGCGTGGTGCTGCCGGTGGCGTTCACGACGGTGTTTCTGACGTTTGGGAATCCGGTGAATCTGGTGTTCTGGGGCGCGGTGGCGCAGGGGATGATGCTGCCGTTTCTGGCGATCGCGGCGTTGTATTTTCATTTCACCAATCCGCATCGCGAATTGCGGGCGCGGCCGCTGTCGCTCGCGGGATTGTTTGTCGCGGCGGCGGGGATGATTTCGCTGGGCGCGTATCAGGTGATCACAGAAGTGGCGAAGCGGTGGTGAGCGCGTATGGGGCTGACGACGATCGGTGAAGTGCTCGATCAGCTCGACGCGATCGTGGAGATCGCGCGGGAGCGCGGGACCGCGGACGGTTTTTTCGCGGCGCTGTATCGGCGGGTGACGGCGGAAGTGGAAGCGCGGATCGGGCGCGGGGCGTTCGAGGATGGCGAGCGGATGGCGCGGTTCGATGTGGTGTTTGCGAGCCGTTATGTGGAGGCGTGGTCGGCGTATGAGCGCGGGCGTCCGTTGACGGAGGCGTGGCGGGTGGCGTTTGGGTGTCGCGACGATTACTGGCCGGTGGTGTTGCAGCATCTGCTCGTGGGGATGAACGCGCACATCAATCTGGATCTTGGGATCGCGGCGGCGGAGGTCGCGCCCGGAACGGCGATTCACGCGCTGCGGCAGGACTTCGATCTGATCAACGACATCCTGTGCGAAATGGTGGACGACGTGCAGACGCGATTGGCGCAGGTGTGGCCCGCGCTGCGGATGATCGATCGGATTTGCGGCGATCTCGACGAGGCGGTGGTGCATTTCAGCATTCGGCGGGCGCGGGCGCAGGCGTGGGATCTGGCGGTGGCGCTGGCGGGGACGGTCGACGAAGCGCGGCGAGCGCAACGCATCGAAGAAGTGGATACAGCGATGGCGTGCCTCGGACGCAGGATTCTGAATCCGGGAGTGAAGCTGCGACTGATGTTGGGGTGGGTGCGGATCCGGGAACGCGGAACGATCTCGGAAAAGCTGGATGTGTTGTGCGCTTGAGTGCGCGGCCTTGTTAAGGGCGGATCGGGAAAAATCTTACTCAGCGTAAAAACATTGCTGCATCTTGCGGAGTTTTTGGTTCGCTCGCGTCCGCCTTGCTTCAGCATCGACAGATTCAGGAGCTCAACGACGCGTGTCTGGACCTCTACCAGCCGGGGTTGAACCAAGCGACCTTTGCGGAACGCACCTTCGCGTTTCTCTCGCGGTTGGTGCCGGCGGAGATGATTGCTTTCGGGACGCTGGACTGCGCGACCAAGGAGCTGGCGATCGGCTTCAACACGTCGATCGCGAGCCTGCAGCCGGTGATGGAGGCGTTTGGTCGGGTGATGGGCGACTACGAGTTGTTCAACTTCGATCCGCGGGTGAACGACGGAAAACCGTTTTGTCGCAGCGATTATTTCAGCAGCCGCGAATTCCGCGACAAAGCCATTTACCACGAGGTCTATCGTGTGCTGGGGCTCGATAATCACTGCGCGGTTTACGTGCCGGGTAGCGAAACCGAAGTCGCGTTTTACGGCATCGAGCGGAAGGGCGGTCCGGATTTCACGGCCGAGGAGCGCACGATGCTGGAGCTGGCGCAGACGCATTTGGGCAACGCACGCGAGCTGGCGCATGCGCGTTCGCGGATGGGAGCGGATTTCCAGGCGTCGCCGGAGCTGTTGATGCGGGCGGGACTGACGGCGCGGGAGGCGGATGTGCTGGCGTGGTTGGCGGAAGGAAAATCCAACGAGGAAATCGCGCTCCTGCTGAACCTTCAGCTCTACACGGTGAAAGGTTACGTGAAGGCGATCTTCCAAAAGATCGGTGCGCCCAACCGGCTGGCGGCGGCGCTCTGGGCGCTGCGCTTCTGTTGGGCGCAGCAGCATCCGGACGCGTCCGTCGTGCCTGGGGCGGTGCGTGTTCCGACAAAGACGCCGTGGATTTGGGAAGTGAAAACCGTGTCGGACCTCCCCTCCAAAGGGGGGTAGAGGTGAGCGGGCGAATGCGTTAGTCTGGCGGGGTGTTGCCCGCGCCTAAACCCCGAGAATTTCGTTTCCGCGCCCTGAAGGAGGATCGCGCGAACGAGGCTTGTTGATCATGGGAATCAGGCGCGCCGAATTCGATCGCTGCTTTGAGCTCGAGGCTCTCGAGCCGCGCATGATGCTTTCGGCGGAAGGATTCGGCGGGATCGATGCGGGCGTGGAGGGCGGCGCGCGGATCGAGCTGCTCTCGGATGTGGAAACCGAGGAGAGCGAGCGCAGCGAGGCGGACGGATTTGGCGCGATGATGTTCGCGCTGTCGGATTCGGGTCCGGTTTGGGTCAATGCCGAAGGTGGCAACTGGAACGATGCAGCGAACTGGGCCAGCGGTGAGGTGCCTGGTGCGGGTGCCGATGTGGTGATTTCTGGTCTGGGCGAAGACGCGGTCGTGACGTTGACCGGCGATACGCCGAACTTCGCGAGTCTCACGATCGAAAGCGGCACGGTGGTGATTGAAGGCGCGCTAAAGACGCAGACCTTGAACATCGCCGAAGGCGCAACGCTGCGGCTCATCGGATCGGCCACGAGCACGATCACGGGTAATGTGAACGTGGCGGCGGGAGCCGAACTTTCGGTGGAAGACACCGCGGTTGTGATTTGGTCCGGCGGTGGTGAGTGGGCGAATTACGGGCGGACGGTGATTGCGGAGGAGGCCGAGTTTCGCTCGACGGCGGCGGGTGAGGTGAATGTTCGCGGCGGGATTTTCGAAGTGGAAGCCGGTGCGACCGTTCGTTTGACCGACACGTGGGGAAATTTCTTCGTGCGCGGTGGCGAGTTTCGGCTGAATGGCGAGTTTGTGGGCACGGGAAGCCAGGTTGAATTTGTGGTGTATCCCGGTGCGGTTTTTAGTGGCACGGGCGTGCTGAAGAATCCGCGCGCCGTTGATATCCACGGCACGGTGGCTCCGGGTGGAACGGGCGAGGGAAGCGTGGGCAAGTTGAGGGTCGAAGCCGGTGTGGTGTTCGGCTCGACGCAGGCTTGGTCGGTGCACCTCGATGTGGCCAACGTGGACCAGCATGACGTGCTGGAAATCGTCGGAAACGCCACGTTCGGAGCGGCGGGCAAGATTCGAGTGGATGCCAGCAAAGCGGATTTTGCGGGAGGAGAAAGCGGAGTCGCGTTGGCGGGGGCGTTGGTGACGGTGAGCGGGAGCGTGACGAACACGCCCGCCATCGAAGTGACGGACGGCTGGGCTTATTCGGTGCAGGCGAACTGGGTGAGTGGCAGCAAGCAGCTGCAGGCGACGACGGTGGCGATGTCGGCGATCAGCTGGGTGGTGAGCGAAGGCCTGCTCGCGAGCACGGCGAAATTTCAGTCGATGTTGATCGGCTACAATCTGGGCTCGATCGATCTCACGGCGCAGGGCCGCACGCCTTTCTCGCTGCCCGGGCTTTCGCTCAATCTGGCGGATTCGCTCAACTTGAGCGCGTTTGCGTCGCAGATCGCGCTGCCGGTGATCACGCCGTCGGCGAGTTTGGCGCAGTTGATCAGCGATCTGCAGGCGGTTGGGTTTCAAGTGACGGAACCGGGTGAAGGCGTCGAGTTGCGCGGCATGCTGTCGCGGACGATCGCCGACGGATTGGTCCTGGCGGTGGACGCGGATCGGGCGTTTCTCGTGCCGGACGAGGTGATCGCCGGATGGGCGGACGGAATCGATTTTGCGATCACTGGAGCGCTGACGGCGCGGCTGGTGCAGAACATCGTGTTCGAAGTGCGCGACGGTGAGTTCGTCCTCGTGGTCGGTGCGGAGGATCTCAGCCATCTTTATTTGAGCGTTGCCGGAACGGCGGAGGTGGCGGGCTCGGCGCAGTCGGGCGGTCGGACGGTGACGGTCGAAGGTGAGATCGAAGTGGATTACGATGTGTGGATGCACCACGGAACGGATGGGTCCACTCCGGCGGCCAGCGGCAGTTCGGCGATCGAGTTGAGCACGACGGTCGGGGCGCTCGATGTGACGGTGGCGGCCTTGGCGGCGCGATCGATTGATGCGGCGACGCTGGTTACGACTTCGACGGACACGGTCGATTTGGGCGCCGTGCTTCGTTTCGATGGATTGACGGCGGCGAACGGAACGCCGCTGACGTTGACGATGACGGGTGAGCGTGCGGCGGACGGCTGGAATCTGAAGGCGACGGGCAGCGATGCGCGCTTGCTGGAGTTGACGGTCGATGGCTGGGAGCTGGACGCGACGTTGAGTCCGACGAGCTTCGCGGGAGCGGGGGCGATGGACGTGCGCTTCGATTTTCTCCGCAAGGATGATGCGGTGCCGGTGGTGGAGCTGACGGCGACGTTCGATGCGGATAGCTTGGCGCTGAGTGGCGCGATGGCGGGAACGGTGAGCATCGCGGGGGCGGGCGGAGCGACGTATCTCACGACGACGGATTTCGCCGGCACGGTTGATCTGGCGACGGATTTCGGAACGGCGAATTGGACCGGGGCGGGTTTCGCCTTTACCGCGGGGAGTGCGACGTTCGGACGCGAAGGCTCGCGGCTGACGGGGGCGGTGACGGACGGGACCGATGCGGATGCGCACGCGTTGGCGGGCAGCTATGACTTTGGCACGCAGACCATCACCACGACGATCGACCAACTCGAACTCGTGGCGGACACGGTGGTGCGGTTGGCGGTGGCGGGCGTGGTGTTGCGGCACACGCGGAATGGCGCCGACGAGCAGGAACTCGGGACGGCGGCGGAGGTGCCGGTCGAACTTCTTTTCCTCAGCGCGGCGCCCGGAACGGGGCCTCCGAGTTTCACGGCCGCGAGTGTGACGTTGCGGACCGATGGCGTCTTGATTGGCGCGGGTTCGGTGACGCTCGGTGAAATCGCGCTCGGGGCCGGGATCACGCTGCAAGGTGCGCAGGTCGACGTCGGCGGGTTGGCCTTCCTCGACGGCGAAATTGATGCGAGCGAGGTCACGTTGACCGCGACGACGGCGACGGTGTTTGGCGGTAACGCGTTCGGTTATACGGCGAACGCGAGCAATCTGACGGGCACTTACGATTTCTCCGGCGAAACGGTTACGCTGGCGCTCAACGCGGCGAAGTTTGTGTTCGAGCTGCCGGGCCGGTTGGAGTTCACGGTGAACGATGCGGTGCTGCAGCCGGAGAGCGACGTGATCTGGTCGGCGGACGAGGTCGCGGTGACGTTGCCCTATTTCAATCTGGCGGGTGAGCTGACGAACGTGGCGCTGACTTCGTCGGGCGAAGTGACCACGGATGGTCTGACGCTGGATACGGAGAATCTTCAGCACCGGCTCAAGCTCGGCGGGCTGCTGCCGTTTGGTATTGAAAGTCTGGTGACGGACTTTGCCGGCGATGTGAACAGCAACGGACTGCGCGACCACGACGAGACCTGGCGGGTGGATGATTTCGCGCTGATCGCCACGGGCGGTTTCGATTTCGGCGTGCTGAGCAAGCTGCCCTTCAACGTGGTCGTGAACGTGGGGACCACGGAACTGGCGAGTGGTGACGATGCGCTGCCGATTACGCTGCGGTGGATGAACGAGGCGTTTGTCCCGTGGGAGACCGAGTTGATTTCGGTGGGCGTGGGTGAAACGGCGGTGGGGTCGGCGTTCACGTTGGAGGGCGGTATCATCCTGGGATACTACGAGGAGGGAAGTTGGCGGACGGCGCTGGGGGGCACGATGGGACTGGGCCGTGGGACGATCGGATCGGCGTTGAGTGGAACGACGACGGTGGCGGTTTCCGGTGAGCTCGATGCGGACGCGGGCACGCTGACGGTGAACGGAGATTTTTCGGTGAGCCTCACGCTCGCGGGGATCCTCGAGGTGGAAGATCTCAGCGTGGGGTGGACGATCGGTTTGGCGCTGACGGGCGACGAGAGTCTCGAACTCGAAGTGACGGCGTTCGGGCTGACGAGCGCGGGAGTCGGTTCGGTGACCGCGTCGATCGGAGAGTTCCTGGTGTTCCGCGCGACGGGGGCGGAGATCGATTTCATGGCGAGCGGTTCGGAGCGAATGATCTTTGTTGAATTTGCTTCGGCGGAGCTGCCGATGTTGGGGATCGAAGGCTGGGCGCAGAATTTCGGGCTGAACGCGGACGGCACGCTTTGGCAGGGAGCGAATTTCGGCGTCGGGTTGTCGCTGACGACGGCGTCGATCCTCTGGCCTGAGTGGCTGCCGCTGGCGACGATCGACGTGAGCCTCGAGTGGGAGGACTGGGCGCGGGCGCCGACGGATTTCACGATGGTGTTGAACGCGTCGCTGAACGCGGGCGGCATCGGGGAGTCCGGGCTGGAGGTGATCGGCTCGATCAAGGGCGCAGAGATCGACGTCGGCCTGTTGCATGACGGCGTGTTTCCGCTGGTTGATTTGGGCGAAGTCGCGATTTCGATTTCCGGCGACATCGGATCGGCGAGCGTAAACGGGGCGCTGATTCTGGGACTGGCGCGGGTGTCCGAAGACGGGCAGTTGATCGAAGCGGACGATCGGGAGAGGCCGGTGAAGTCGCGCGTGTTGTGGGGTGCGATTCAGGCCGGCTTGGAGATTCAGAATCTTGGCGGACTAAATATCTGGTTGGGGGTGTCGCAGCTCGGTCCGTTGCAGGGCTACGTGAAGGCCTCGATCCCGGTGCCGTTGGAGCCGACCGGAAGGACCGGAATGGTGCTGAATCACTTCCGCGCGGGCATCACCTTCAACACGACCCTGCCGGCGGTGGAGGATGCGCGTGAGCTGCGCAACGACCCGGGGTTCACGCCGATCGCCGATCTGGAATTTGAAGACTGGCGGGAGATGATGCTCGCATCGCTGGCCATGCAGGTGGCGGCGAATGCGGAAGGCGGCACGCTGGCGGTGCTGTTGAATCCGTTCCGGCTGGATGGGGGCGTGACGCTCTACAACTCGTATATCACGGAGGCCACGTTCCGGGTGGAGGCGGACTTCGCGATGGACTCGACCGGAAAGTTCTTCCTGCGCGGCCGGTTTGTGGCGGGCGATGCGGTGAGCTTCACGGCGCGGCTCTATTTCGACGTGAGCCGGTTCGTGTCGGACGGCGAGGCGGTGATTCTATTCCTCGCGGATCTGCCGAGCGAGTTCCCGATCTTCACGGTGTATGGCGGGATGAGCGTCAACTTCGGCGTGGAGATCGATCCGGAGAATCCGCCGGCGAATCCGTTGGAGCAGTTCTCGATCACGATCACGGGCGGTTGGGAGCTGGGCGTGCCGGACATGCCGGCGGTGACGGTGGAAGGTTCGGTGCGCTTCGAGATCGCGCTGAATGCGCCGAGTCTGCGGACGGTGGTGGAAGGCGTGGCGAATGTGGCGGGACTCGGCGATGTCGTGAGCCTCGCGGGTGACCTGGAGCTCTTTTTCGGAGACGACGAGAAGGTGGCGCTGGTCGGTGTGATGGCGCTGGCGCCGGGCGAGTTCGCGGTGCTCAAGAACCTCGGACTGAACTTCGAAGGCGTGGCGGTGTTGCGGATCAATACGACCGCGAACGATCTGACGCAGGAACTGAAACTCCCGGCCGAGGAGACGCCGCGCAACTTCGCGCTGCCGGCGGGCGTGGCGGGACTGTTGTTGGAAGGCTGGCTCGGGTTTGAGCTCTTCGATGTTGAACTCTATCGCGTGGAAGGCGTCTTCAGCCTGGCGTGGGCGGGCAACACCTTCGACGTGCTCGCGCACGGCGTGTTGAGCGCGGGACCGACGGCGGCGCCGTTGCTGCGACTGCAGGCGGATGGATATCTGAAGATTGTTTTTGAAGGCATCGACGTCGGCCTGGCGGCCCTCTTCAAGCTGTCGGTCAACGAAGGCGAGGATGCGTTTTCCGTGGTCGGCATCGAAGTCGGCGGCGAGATCGAGTTCCGGCTGAACACGACGGGCGAGGACGTCGATTACGTGCTGGCGGGAGCGGCGGCGGGAACCACGGCGGTGGATCGCATTTATCTGCCGCGCGGACCGCCGGCGCCGGACGGCACCCCGGCGGAGGAAGCGCAGCCGTATGCGATCGTGCGGGCCACGGGCACCCTATCGGTGCTCGACGCCATCACGCTCGACGGGGTGTTCGATTTCCGGGCGACTGGAGAAGCGATCGATCTCGATTACGTGGCCGGGCTCACGGTGCGGCTGGCCGGCGATCCGCTGTTGGTGTTCGAAGTGAACGGACGCTTCCGGCTGGATGCGAACGGACTATATGGGGCGTCGGAACTGACGCTGACGAACGACCCGGATGCGGCGACCGCGCCGCTTGGGTTCTGGTTCGAAACGACCTTCCTGCTGCAAATCAACACGACGGGAGCGGAGCAGACGCTGGACGGTTGGGTGCTGCCGGAAGGCATCTATGCGCGGTTGCTGGCGACGGGTCGCGTGGTGACGGGAGGAATCGTGTTGGCGGGCGAGTTCTACGTCACGATGGACGCGGAGGAAGTGAAGCTGGGCGGCAACGGCACGCTGAGCTTGAGCGTCGCGGGAGCGGAGCTGATCAAGCTCGGCTACGTGGGCGAGATCCAAGTGTTCAACGACGGCATCTTCGCGGAGATGACGCTGACGCGGATCGAGGATGGAAGCGATGTGTTCGGCTTCGGGTTCTCGTCGACTTCGAGCTACACGCTGAAAATCAACACGACGCCGGTGGCGCGGGACGGCGTGCCGGCGGGACTGGGCGCGCAGGTGGTGGTGACCGGGGCGCTGGAAATCGCGGACGTGAGCCTCGAAGGCGTTTACACGCTGACCGGAACGACGACGGGCATCGGTTTGGCGGCGTCGGCCGCGCTCGTGTTCCGCGATGGCGAGAACGAGCTGTTCCGGCTCCCGGCGGCGTTCGAAATCGAGCTGACCTTCCCCGGCATCGCGGAGCGTATCGACCTGGAGGTCGATCCGGCGGCGCTGGGGTTGACGATCGCCGACGTCGATTTCGCGGGCGCGTTCTACTTGGAAGTGAACACGACGGCGGAAGCAGCGAACGGCATTCCGGCGGGACCGATTTTCCGGGCGGGCTTCGACGGGACGCTGGTGATCGACACGCTCGAGTTGGAGGGCGCGTGGCTGTTCGATGCGACGCTGAGCCGCACGCAGATCGTCGGCACCTTCACGCTCTCGATGGGCGCGCCGGGCGAGGCGCCGCTGATCACGTGGAGCGGTGCAACCGGCTTCAACCTCGGCCTCAACGGCGTGGCGGGTTATGCGACGATGCAGGTCGAGTATGTGGCTGCGCCGCTGGAAGTGTTGTTCAGCGGAGATTTTGAATTCGAACTGCTGATCAACACGTCGCCGCGCGAGTTGACGATCGGGGATCGCGTGTTGCCGGCCGGGCCGCTGGTGGCGGTGACGACGAACGGCACGCTGACGATCGCGACCTTCGAGCTGACGGGCGAATTCCGTTTCGTGGCCGACGCGGCGGGCGTGAGAGTGGACACCGACGCGGTGATGGAATTGAACATCGGCGATTCGCTGACGCTCTTCCGCTTCACGACGACGGGAGGCTTGTTGGTGGACGCGCAAGGCATCGCGGCGGCGTTGGATCTGACGCTGGTGTCGCAGGCGTGGTCGGACGTGGGCATGGTGTTCGACGGCGGGGCGGAGTTCCGGCTGCGGATCAACACGACCGGCGAAGTCCGGACGATCGGCGAAGTGGTGTTGGAAGCGGGCAGCTACGGACGGATCGAATTCGCGGGCTCGCTGAGCCTGGGCACGTTCGCGTTGAAGGGCGACTTCACGCTGACGGCGCAGAACAGCGCGGCGGATCTCACGATCAACGGTGTGCTTGAAGTTTCGATACCGGGAGCGGAGGCGTGGGGCTTGAGTTTGGGCGCGGTGGGTGGCTTGCGGGTGGATCCGGCGGGCGTGACGGCGGCGTTCGATTTGAATCTCAATACGGCCAGCGATGAAGTGATGCACCCGGACGGCTTCGTGGTCTCGGTCGACTCGAACCATAAGATCGCATTGCGGCTGAACACGACCGGGGAAGAGCGCACGGTGGCGGGCATCACGCTCGAAGCGGGCAACTATTTTGCGTTCCGGATCACCGGTAAGATCATGTCGGGCCCGATGGTGCTCATCGGTGAGTTCGGTTTCAAAGCGGCCGACACCGGCCTCATCATCGATGTGAGCGCCAGGGTGGGGATGTCGGGCGCAGACCAGGAGGCGGACGAGGTTCCGTTCCTGCGGTTCACCGCGCGGGGAGAAATCCACGTGATGGCGGCGGGCGTGTTTGCGGCGATCTCGCTCCAGACGGAACTTGGCGACGGTTTTGGCGACCACGGTTTCGGGTTCAGGGCGGGCACGAGTTTCACGCTGGCGTTCAACTCCACCGATCAGGAGATCAACGGTATCCCCGCGCGCTCGTTGTGGGCGGTGCGGATCGAGGGAGCGTTGGTGCTTGGAAATGAAGACAAGAGCATCGATCTCGTCGGTGCGTTCACGCTGACGCCGACCTCGCACGGGACGGTGATGATCCACGGCAAGACGAGCTTCGTTTTGGTCAAGGACGGCGTGGTGTGGGTCGATGTGCCGTTCGAGTTCGAGCGCGAGATTCAGATGGAGGCGGAAATGCCGGTCTTGGCGTTCCGGGTGGACCTCGATGAGACGTTTGTATTCCCGGAGGCTGATTGGCTGCGCTTCGAAGCCCGAAAGTCTTATCTCCTCATCAACGCGACCTCGGAGGAAGTGGAATACGACGGAGAGGTGATTCCGGCCGGGCCGACCTTCGAGCTGGTTTACGACGGGACGCTGGTGATCGACCGCTTCGAGGTCGACGGTCTGTTCAGGTTCACGCCGGAAGGCGACGGGGTGATGATGTTCGTCGCGGGCGAGGCGCGCATCGGCGATCGCAATTCGCCGCTGCTGCGACTGCGCGCCGAAGGCGGATTCCAAGCGGGAGCGTCGGGCTTTTCGGGTCGGATGGCGGTGACGGTCAGCGGCGGTGTGGATGCTCTGGCGGTGCCGATGAACGGCGACCTGACCCATCACCTCTTCATCAACACGCGCGACGTGGAGGTCGAGGTGGAGGGCATCGTGCTGCCGGCGGGACCGACGGTCGAATTGCATTCCACGGGCGTGCTGAATCTGGCCGGGTTTGCGTTTGACGGCGCGATGCGGATGACGGCGGGCGCGGCCGGATTCAGCATGGGCGTGGATGCGAATCTCGAGATCCGTGTGCCGGGATTGGATACGCCGTTGTTGAGCGTGCCGGTGCTCGGCGGGTTCACGATCGACTCGAAGGGCTTCAGCGCGGCGCTGGACGTGGAGCCTGAGACGGCGTTCTTCGAGCCGGTCGGCCTGGTGTTCGGCAGCGATGCGACGTATTTCCTGCGGATCAACACGACGGGCGAAGCGCGCAACGAGAACGGCATCGAACTCGAGGCGGGCAACTACGCGCGGATCGAGTCGACGGGCACGCTGGCGTTGGGCACGTTGATGATCACGGGCGGTTACGCCTTCCAGTTGGACAACGATCTGGTGCGTGTGGCGGTGACGGGCACGGCGGTGCTCACGGTTCCGGGTGACGGCGCGTTGGCGGGAGAGCTGTTGCGGACGGAAGTGCGGGGCGAACTCGGGATCGGGCCCGACGGCACGGTCGGCGCGCTCGATGCGGCGATCGCGGTCGGCGCGCCGCAATTCGCGCTCGGCGAATGGACGCTGCCGGTCGGAGCGGAACTGGGATCGCGTATCCGTTTGAACACGACAGGAAGCGAACGCGTGGTCGTCGGTTACACGATGGGGGCGCGGGAAGTCTTCATGTGGGAGGTGAGCGGCGGCGTGACGCTCGGGGCCCTGCGGCTCGAGGGGCTGAGCCGATTTACGGCGGGTGACGATCTCGTGCGCTGGGAGAACACGGGACGGGTGGCGTTGCTCAGCCCGCTCGCGGCAGGCGCGGAGATCTTTGCGGGCGAAGGCACGCTCGGCATCGAGATCAGCGACGCCGGCGTGGCGGGTGTCGCAATCCTGGCGGGCGCCCCCACGAACGATGCGGCCAATCTCGGCGTGGAGTTGGCGTTCGACGCCGAGCTCGACCTGCGCTTCAACACGACAGGGCAGGCCGTGACGATCGGCGAGGTGACGCTCGAGGCGGGCAATTACTTTGAGGCGGGAGTGACCGGCGAGCTCTCGTTGCTGTCGGGTGTGCGCATCGACGGCACGCATTTCGTGCGGGTGTCCGGCGACGGGGTGAGCCTGCGGTCGAGCGGCACGCTGGCGTTCGTGCTGACCAACAAGCTGTCGCTGACCTTTGGCACGGAAATCGATTTCACGTTTGCGGATGACGGCGTGTATGGGATGGCGGCGCTGACGGTCGGTGCGACGACGTTTGGCGCGGATGGCGTGGGAGTGACGCTCGAGGCGGGGGCAACGCCGGTTCTGGCGATCAACACCTCGGAGGCGGATCAAGTGGCCGGCGGCACGACCCTGACGGCGAACAGCGTGTCGCTGGGGCTGGCGATGGATCTGACGCTGTTTGAACAAACCTTCAGCGGGCAGGCGGTGTTGACGATCGAGAAGGGGAGCGGGCTTGTCGTGATGCGGCACGAAGGCGTGCTGGCGGTGACGATGGGTGATTGGTCGCCGTTCGTGTTCGGTTATGACGGGTATTTCATTTTTGGAGACGGTGGCGTGGCGACCCGTCTGGATCTGGTGTTGCAGAATGAGGCGGGGCTGAACGGCGGCAGCGTGCACGGAACGTGGAGCCTGCGTGCGAACACCTTCGATTCGGCGCTGGATCTGGCCGGCTTCACGATGGGCGAAATGACGGTGCCGGCGTTGTCGGTCGAGGCGGGACCGATGCTCCGGATTTATCTGAGCGGCGGGCTGACGGTGGGGAGCGTGAATTTGAACGGTGAGTTTGCGATCGAAGTGTTGTCCGACCGGATGGTGCTGGAGGCCGACATCACGTTCGCGGTGTTTGGGGCGGAAATGGGCGGAAGCGGAACGATCGTCGCGTCGGAGAAGGGTCTCGTGGCGGATCTCGCGATGTCGGCTCCGACCGTCACGACGGCGGGCTTCACGATCGCGGGCGACTTCGGGCTGCGGCTCAACACGACGGATGCGGCGGCCAACGGCATTCCCGCGAACTACCTGCGCGTGGCGGTGAACAACGCCGTGATCGCGGTGCCGGGCGCGACGCTGACGGGATCGGCGAGCATCGATCTGGGTGAGGACACGACGCTGTGGGTGGATGGCATGACGGCCACGCTGGCGATGCCGAAGCTCGGCGGGGCGTCGATGACGATCAACGGCTGGATGAATACGGCGGGCGAGTTCAACGTGAGCGGGACGATGTCGCTGGCGGTCGGCAACAAGACGGCGGGCGGAATCTTCGGAACTGCGGCGGTGACGATCTCGCACGACGAGGGCATTCGCGGATCGATCAGCAACGGCGAGTTGTATGTGCCCGGCGGAGACTACGCGCGGCTCAACGGCAGCTTCCGCGCGGACGCGAACAGCTTCGAGGTGGACGTGAATCAGACGGCGTTCGTGTTGCTGGGCGGCATCGTGCGGATCGATGGTGCCTTCCGGATCACCGGTGTGGACGATCTCTACACGCTTTGGGCGAAAGACCTCGTGGGGAGCGTCCGGATCCCGGGGTGGAACACGAGCTTCGTCGTCAATGGCTGGCTGAACTCGGAAGGCGATTTCAACCTCGATGGCTCGGCGACGCTCAACGCGGGGTCGTATCCGCCGAATGAAGACACCGCGACGTTGCAGCAGCGCAACTGGACGCTGGGCGTGCGGAGCTCGGTGGCGGTGAACATCTCGCGCGAAGGTGTGCGCGGCGCGGTGGCGGGAACGGTGTTTGTGCCGGGCGATTGGGCGAGTTTCACCGGGACACTGGACGCGGGAAGCTGGGGCTTTGATCTGTCGGTGAACACCCGGTTTGTGCTGCTGGGCGGCGTGGTGTTGTTCGACGGCGGACTGCGGGCGGAGATGCGCGGCAGCACGCTGACGGTGTGGGCGAACGGGCTGACGGCGGAGTCGCGGATTCCGGGGGTCGCGTCGCGCTTCGCGGTCGACGGCTGGATCAACACGGCGGGCGACTTCAATCTGAGCGGCGAGGCCCAGCTGGCGTTGGGGCGCCGCGACACGGCAGGTATCTTCGGCGCCGCGAATCTGACGATCTCGAAGACGAGCGGCATTTCCGCGACGCTGCGCGGCGTTGAACTCGTGGTGCCGGGTGGAGCGACGTCGACGTTTGACGGCACGCTGCGTCAGTCGGGCGATCGTTTCGAAATCGACGTGAACCGGGCGGAGTTCGCGTTGTTGAACGGTGTGGCGACGATCGTCGGCAGCTTCCGCGTGGAGACGGGAGCGAATTGGGTGAACGTCGTGGTGCGCGAGGCGACGGCGCGCGCGACGCTACCGGGCTTCAACTCGGCGTGGTCGGTGAGCGGATATTTGAACGCGAACGGCGAGTTCGAGCTGCGCGGTAATACGCAATGGGATTTCCGATTGAACGGACAGCGTTTCGCGAGCGGGGCGTTGGAAGTGTGGTTGCGGCATGCGGACGGGCTGCGGGCGACGATTCGCAACGGCGAACTGCACGTGCCGGGCGACTACGCGCGGTTGAACGGCAGCATGGAACTCTCGGGCGAGAAGCTGATCCTGGACGTGGATCAGACGGCGTTCGTGCTGCTGGGCGGGCTGGTGCGGGTGGACGGCACGTTCCGCACGGAGATCTCGCGCGACTTCCAGCACATCGAGGTCAAGAGCGGCGTGGCGCGGGTGAATTTGAGCGGGTTCCAGAGCAGCTTTACGGTCACCGGCTACGTGAACAGCGCGGGCAGCTTCGACCTGCGCGGGGCGGTGCGGTTGGCGATCGGAAACAACACTCTCGGCGTGGACGGCACGGCGGATGTGCGCATCCAATCGAGCGGGGGCGTCAACGGCGTATTCGAAGGCAAACTACGCGTGCCCGGTTCGACGATGGACGTGAAGGCTTCGATCGAGGCGGGATCGTGGGGGATCAACGTGGCGGTCGAGCAGGTGAGCTTCCGACTCGTGAACGGCATCGTGGCGCTCGACGGCGCGGCGCGGGTGGAGCTGCGGGGCAGCACGGTGACGATGTCGATGTCGAACGTTTCGGCGCGCATCGCCGGATACATCGACGTGCGGTTGAGCGGGTCGTTCCGGAGTGACGGGTTCTTCGAACTCACCGGAACCACGCAGGCGAATTTCGGCATCCGGAGCACGATCGCGGCGGAAGGCGACCTCCGGATCACGGTGCGCTCGGACACCGGGGCGCGGGCGTCGGCGGATTTGAAGGTTTACGTGCTCAACAACGAGGTCGGCACCCTGCGGAATGCGCTGACGCAGATCGACTCGGAAGGCTTCAGCCTGCGGCTCGTCACGACGGTGCGGTTCCAGGATTTCGCGCTGCAAGGGAACCTGGACATGTATATGCGCAACACCGGATTCTGGGCGAACTTCTCGGGCAACGCGAGCATGTGGGGCTATTCGGGTAGCGCGTCGGCTTGGTTTGATTCGCGCAGCGGCACCTGGGGCGCGTCCGGCAGCGTCAGCTTCTACATCAGCGGCAACTTCGGCGCGCGTGGTTCGATTTATTTCAACGTGGATAACGGAAAGGTGAGCCTGCGCACGTCCGGCGAGGCGTGGGGCGGGGTCTCCGTGCCCACCTCCGTGCGCATCCAGTTGAGCTGGTGGCCGTGGGAGTCGCGTATCGAAATCCGCTATACGTGGGTGGGCATCTCGGTGGGCTTTGACGCGGCCATCGACAACGGCCGGCTGCAGGTGAGCATCGGCGGCGTCGGCACGGTGACCGTGCAGCTCACCTCGGGTGGTTCGGCCTGGTTGTCCAACGTCGGCGGTTCGATGGTGTTCCTCGATGTGAACGGCAACCGGATCCTCGATGAAGGCGAACCCTTCACGATGACGGACGAGGCGGGCAACTTCGACTTCGCCGACCCGGATGCGCCGGTGAACATCGATGACGGCGAGCGGCCGGCGGGGGCGCTGCTGGGTTTGCTGGCGCCCTATGACCTGAACGGCGACGGCCTGCTCGATGAGAGCGAGATCCAGCTCTATGCGGTGAACGGCGTCGATGTCTCGGCGGAGTCGGCGATCATGCGCGTCTATCGCGACGACAACGGCAATGGCGTGTGGGATGAAGGCGAGACCTTCGCGATCATGTCGACGGCGGAGCTGACGGAGATGATGGCGCAGGCGCAGGAAGGCATCGCGTCGCTGCCGGTGGCGGGCACGCCGCTGGTGGTCTTCGACCGGAACGGAGACGCCGGGCTCGAAGAGAGCGAGATGATCGGCATCGTGGCCGAAGCCATGCCGGTGATCGTGCCACTCACGCCGCTGGCGCCGGCGGCGCAGGGTTATCTGCCGCTGTCGAATGTGGAGTTCGTGTTCGCGGACGTGAACGGCAACGGCGTTTACGACGCGGGCGAGCCCCGGGTGGTGCCGAATGGAATGAATTTCTACAGCTTCGCGGACGAGGCGGCGTTGCCGGTGGCCGACACCGCGGCGCGGTTGGGCCGGCTGGCGCCCTTCGACACCAACGGCAACGGCCGGATTGATCCCGAGGAAGGCGTGTTCGTGCTGATCGGCGGCGTGGATCGCGACAACGGTATCGAAAATCCGGTGACGACGGTGGCGCTGGCGGATTCGTATGGCAGCGGCACGGGCACGGCGATCAGCCCGCTCTCGACGCTGCAGGTGGCGTTGATGGAGCAGGGGCTCGACGCGGGCGAGGCGGCCGAACTGATCGCGCGCAGCTTCAACCTGCCGGCGGGCGTGGCGGCGGGCAGCTATGATCCGCGAGTGGGCGGCACGGATTCGATGGCGGACGCGGCGTTGCGCGCGGGCGCGGAGGTGACGTCGCTGCTGACGGCGGGCGCGGGTCTGCTCGGCGGGCACGACGATCCGACGCTGCAGTCGGCGATGGCGGACGCGCTGGCGTCCGTCTTGATCGAGCGCGACGGCACGGTGCGGACGGAGATCGAGTTGGGCGATGTAGCAACGAATCGCGCGGTGCTCGACGCCGCGGCGGCGGCGGCCGGGCGTGAGCTCGACGAGAATGTGTTGAATGCGGCGGCGACGGTGCTCGCGCGGGTGAATCAGGCGGTGCAGTCGGCGGCCGACGGTGACGTCGCGCGGAACCTGGCGGCGCTCAAGGCGGTGGTGTTGACGGAGGTGTCCTCGGTGCTGACGGCGCTGGGCGCGGGCGAGATTGATGCGGCGACGGCGGAGGCGGCGTTGTCGGCCGAGGCGCTGGCGTCGCTGGCGGCGGGCGTGTCGCTGGCGCCGAACGAGGCGCCGACGATCGAGCCGATCGAGGATGTGGTGGCTCGTGGCGGCGATCGCGTGGTGATCCGGCTGCCGATCCAAGATCCGGATACGCGGACGAGCAGTCTGCAGCTACGCGTGTCGTCGTCGAACGAAGCGGTCGTGGCGGCGAATCGGGTGAAGATCGAATTCGTGAATGGCGCGTGGCAGTTGGTGATGCCGACCGAGGCGGTGGCGAGCGGACGCGCGACGATCACGGTGGAAGTGTCGGACGGCGCGTCGACCACGAGCACGGAGTTCGATGTGAAGCTCGACGGTCTCAATCAGGCCGTGCGTCAGATCGACAACATCCCGGCGCAGACACTCGGCCACGGGCAGACGGTGAAGATCGCGTTGGCGGACTATTTCGCGGACGCCGACGCCAATGCGACCTACACGCTGCGTCCGGTCGGTGAGAATCGGGTGGTGGAGGCGCGGATTGTGGGCGGCGAATTGCTGCTTACGGCGAACGCAGGTGTCGCGGGTGTAGCGATCTTCGATCTGGTGGCGACGGACGATCTTGCGACGGCGAGCACGCGGTTCTCGGTGGTGACGTATCCGAATGTCGTGGTGAGCGAACGCATTCGTTTCGCCGCTGACGGATCGGCGAGCGTCGAAGTGCAACTCTCGGTGCCCTCCACGCAGACGCTGGTGCTGAACTATCGGTCGGGAGAGAGCGTGGGCACGCTCGTGTTTGCCGCGGGTGAAACTTCGAAGCTCATTCCGGTGAACTTTGCCGGAGCGAGCGTGGTTCGGGAGCTCGAGTTTGGCGTCAATGGAGCGTGGGTGAGCGGGTCGTTCAAAGTCGCGTTGAACACCTATAGCGCGGTGGAACTGCTCGACCTGCGGCGCGACGGGATGGTGGCGGTGGAGTTCACGCTGAGCTACCGGTTCGTGTCGCTCGACACCGAGGACGCTGAAGATGACGTGATCGTGCTCGCGTCGCTTGGATCGGACGCGGATGCGGCGCTGGCTGGCGTGGGACCCGTGCGGCAAGGAATGACGTTTGGCGTCACCGAATCCGTGGGAGGAGTTGCGAATGCGGCGGGCTCGCTCGAGTCGCTCAAACGGCCGCGCGCGATCGCGAAAATTTAGAGAGACCGAGTAGAACAGCCGGCCATCCCCTCTAAAGGGGGAGGGCGGGGAGGGCCGTGGCTGTGTTAGCGTGCGCTCGCGATCATGGCGACTGCGCACCCTTTCCCCCTGCTTCAACCCACTCGAATCGCGGCCATGGCCTTGCTGGCCTGCGCTGCACCGGCGCTGACGAGCGCGGCACCGTTGACGGAGCGCGCGGCGCTCGAACGCGCGCTGGCGGCGAATTTTTCGCTGCAAGTCGAAGCGCTGGCGCCCGAGATCGCCGCGGCTGAAGTGCAGGTGGAAGAGTCGACTTTTCTGCCGGTGGTCTTCGCGGAAGCGAATTACGAAGATAACAAGAAGTCGCAGAACTCGATCGATTTCGCGGCGCTGCAGCAGCGTTTGTTTCGAGAGGAAAACACGGTGGTCCGCGGAGGGGTGGGCGGACGTTTGCCGTGGGGCACCAGCTACGAGTTTTCGGCGCAGCTCAGCGAGCTGGACAACTCGGTGAATCGGGCGGGGCTTCCCAACGCGCTCTTTTCTCCGGAATACGTGGCGTTTACCGGCGTGACGTTGAAGCAGCCGCTGCTGCGCGGGTTTGGTCGCGGGGTGAATCTTTCGGCGCTGCGGGTGGCGCGTTCACAGTTGTTGATCACGGAACGGGCGCGTCAGGTTGCGGTGAACAACAAGAGCGTCGAGGTGCTCAATGCGTTTTACGATCTAGCCTATGCCGAGGCGAACGTGGAGGTGAAGGCGGGAGCGTTGCAGGTGGCGGAGCGGTTTTTGCAGGAGACGACGCGGCGGCGTGAACTCGGATTCCTGAGCCCGGTGGACGTGGCGGAAGCACGCGTGCGCGTGTCGGAGGCGACGGAAGAATTGTTGCAGGCGAAGGATTTTCACCGGGAGCGTCAGCTTGAGATCGTGCGCCTGCTGGCGTTGGAGCCTGAGGCGGATGGAGCGACGCCGCGGCCGACGGTGCAGGCCGATTTACTGTCGGCTCCGCCGACGGTGCAGATGCAGGATTTTTTCCCGGCGGCGCTCGAGTATCGGCCGGATTATCTCTTGGCGCGCGAGCGCATCGAGCAGGAGAAGTTTCGTCGGACGGCGGCGCGCAATGAACGACTGCCGCAACTCGACGTGCATTTTTCCTATGGCCTGCACGGGCTGCAGGCGTCGTATGAGGACGCACTTGATTTCGCATTTCGCGGGCGGGAACCGCAATGGGGGATGGGTGTGAGTGTGAGCATTCCGCTCAGTCGCCGTGAAGGCCGGGCGAAGCTGGTCGCGGCTCAGGCGCGGGTGCGGCAGGCGGAGTTGCAAGAGGCGGAACTCGAGCGGCGGATCGCGTTGGAGGTGGAGAATGCGGTGCGCCGGTTGGAAGTGTTGGGGCAGCGTTTGGAGACGGCGCGCAGCTCGGTGAACTTTGCGGCGGAAGGATTGAGATTGGAGGAGGCGCGGTTGGAGCAAGGGCAGACCTCGGGATTCGCGGTCGCGGAGCTGCAGCGACGGCTGGCGGATGCGCGGACGCGCGAACTGGCGGCGCGCGTCGATCTCACGAAAGCGGTGACGGAACTTTGGTCGGTGAGCGGCCGCTTGTTCGAGAAACACGGCATCGAAGTGGTGAGCAACGTGCCCGAGCGTTCGGGCGGGTTCTCGGCGATGGCGCCGTTTGATGCGATGATGCGATGAGGTGGAGCGTCGTCAGCTTCGTTTGCGGCCTCGTCGGTGTCGCGTGGGCGGCGCCGGTGGAGGTGGTGCTCGAGCCGGTGCGGGCGATGAAAGTGAGCGCGCCGGTGGACGGTGTGCTCGCGCGCGTGGCGGTCGAAGAAGGCGACACGGTCGCGGCGGGTGATCTGTTGTTGGAATTCGAACACGGCGAGGAAGACCTGCAGGTGGAGCGGGCGGGGGAAGTGTTGCGCAAGCGGGAGTTCGATTATCGCGGCGCGGAGAAATTGTTTACGGAGAACATGACCAGCGAGACGGAGGCGCTGCAGAAGGAGATCGAGTTGAAAGTGGCGAAGATCGATCTCGCCGAGGCGGTGGAGCGGCGGGATCGGCGTCTGGTGAAAGCGGTGCAGCGCGGGACGATCGTGAAACGGCATCACGTCGACGGCGAATACGTGGAGCGTGGCGAGCCGCTGTTGGAGATGCTGGATCAGAGCGAACTGGATGCGCGATTTTACGTTTCGCCCGAGACGGGGTTGAAACTTCGGCCGGGAACGGAGGCGTGGGTGCATGTGCCGCAGGTCGGGGTGACGTGGCGTTGTCGGATCGTGTTTGTGGATCCGCAGGTGGACCCGTCGAGCGGGTTGATGCGGGGCCGGGCGCGGCTGGACAATGCGAGTGAAGTGTTGAAACCGGGCCTGCGTGGCTGGCTGAGTTTCGAGCAAGAGCAACCGACCCGATGGCCCTGACATTGCGTGCCGCCAGTGAGTGGACTCGCGCGGAGACAGTGGCGACCGATCGCGAGTTCTGGCAGATTTGGTTGCGTGACGCGGGACCGGTGATCGGCGCGACGACCGCGGCGATCGTGAGGCCGGCGAGTGCGACGGAGCCGGAGCGGGTGTTGTTGCGCTGGGGCGCGACAACGACGTTGCCGGAGAAGATGTCGAGCCGGCCGACCAAGGCGGAGCCGCTGGTGATGGAACCGGCGGGAATGGCGGAGGTTTGGTTTGCGCTGCGGCTGCCGTGGGACGAACCGGAAAACGATGCGCTGGTGGTCGTCGGAAAAGTGCCGGCGGCGGCGATCGAAGAGGCGGGCGAAGCGGCGTGGCGGGATCGCGTGTTGCTTTGGGCAACCGCGGCGGGCCGGCGGCGCCGGGCGCGCGAGCTCGATGTGGTCCGGACGCGCGCGGATGAGCTCGCGGCGGCGATCGAGTTTGGCGGACGCGTGCGGGCGCAGGAGAATTTCAATGCGGCGGCGTTGGAAGCGTGCAATCAACTCGCGCTACGATATCGGGCGGAGCGGGTGGCGCTCGGCTGGTGGCGCGAGCCATATGTGCAGATCGTGGCGGTGAATCAGCACAATCGCGTGGAGCCGCGCATGTCGGTGGTGAGCGAGATCGAGGCGGCGATGGAGGAAGCGATCGAGCAGGACACGATCATCCTCTGGCCGGAGGTGACGCTCAGTGGCGACACGGTGAAGGATCGATCGAACACAGACGTGTGCCTGCAGCACCGGACGCTGGGGAAGGCGCGCGGCTGGAAAGGACTTTGCACGGTGCCGCTGCGCAGCGACGGAAAGATCGTCGGCGCGGTGACACTGCACCGCGAAGGAGATGTGTTCACGCAAGACGAAGCGGAGCAGTTTGCGTTGGCGCTGGACCAGATCGGACCGGTGCTGGCGGAGAAGGAGAGGCGGAGCGGCAGTGTGTGGCGGCGGATGAAGCGTGGCGCGGAAGAAGCGATGCAACGGCACGCGAATTTGCGGAATCCTTGGCCGAAACTGGCGGGCGTGGCGCTGGCGCTGGTGTTGGCGGCGAGTTTGTTGATTCATGTGCCGTATCGGGTGGAGGCGGAGTTTCGCGTTCGACCGAAGCAGCAGATGGTGTTCAGCGCGCCGTTCGACGGATTCGTGGCGGCGGTGCATGTGGTGCCGGGGGATTTGGTGGAAGAAGGAGCGCCGTTGTTCGCGTTGGAGGACACGCGACTGCGTTTGGAGGAAGGGGAGCGGCTGGCGGATTTGAGCCGGTATTCGCGCGAGCGGGAGCAGGCGGAAGCGTCGGGCGATCTGGCGTTGATGCGCGTGGCGGAGGCGCGGCGGGACCAGGTCGCGGCGCAGTTGAAGAAACTGCGGCATCAGATCGCGCAGACGGTGGTGCGGGCGCCGTTTACAGGCACGGCGTTGGATGATGGAGATTTGTCGGAGCGGTTGGGGGCACCGGTGCGGCAGGGCGATCCGCTGCTGCGCTTCGCGCGAATGGAAGGATTGTATTTCGAGCTGCTCGTGCCGGAGGCGGATGCGCCATTGATCGAAGTGGACGGGCCGGTGGAGGTGGCGTTCAGCGGGCAGCCGGATGAGATCCATGCGGCGCGCGTGGTGCGCGTGGAACCGGAAGCGGTGGCGGAAGAACGCGGAGCGTTTTTCGTGGTGCGAGCGGAGCCGGCGAACGAGCAACTTCCGTGGTGGCGGCCGGGGATGACGGGGATCGCGAAACTATCCACGGAGCGGCGCAGCTTGTTCGATATCTTCACGCGTCGGCTGCGCGATTGGCTGCATTTGAAGTTGTGGTGGTGAAGAGGCGGCCGGG
>JAEWBF010000104.1 GCA_023391285.1 Verrucomicrobiota bacterium | reverse complement strand
CTCTCCGAGAGCGCCGCAACGCCACCTCCGCCAAAAAAACCAAGCGAACTTCCAGCACCCGCCTCCCCGCTTTCCTCGAACCCATGAAAGCCCTCCTCGTCGATTCCCCGCCCTCCGGCGACTGGATCTACGAAATCAAATTCGACGGCTTTCGCGCCATCGCCTTCCGCGACGCCCACGGCACGCGTCTCCTCTCCCGCAACAACAAAGACTTCGCCCAAAAATTCCCCGAGATCGTCGAAGCCATCTCCGCCCTCGCCGCCGACGATGTAATCCTCGACGGCGAAATCGTCGCCCTCGACGACCAAGGCCGCTCCTCCTTCCAGCTTCTCCAAGCCCACGATCTCGGCACCGATCGCCCGCCTCTCTTCTTCTACGTCTTCGATCTCCTCCAACTAAACGGCAAAAAACTCCAATCGCTTCCGCTCACCAAACGCAAAGCCGTCCTCGAAAAACTCCTCTCCAAAGACGCTCCCGCGGCCCTCCGTTACTCCGCGTCCCTCGGCAACGATCCCGACACGCTTCTCGCCCAAGCAAAAAAACTCGGCCTCGAAGGCCTCATCGGCAAACGCCCCGACTCCCCCTACGAACCCGGCAAACGCTCCGGCGCGTGGATCAAACTGAAACTCCATCGCGAACAGGAATTCGTCATCGGCGGCTACACGCCCCCCGGCGGCTCACGCACGCATTTCGGCGCACTCCTCGTCGGCGTTTACGAGGGCAAACAACTCAAATTCGCCGGCAAAGTCGGCACCGGCTTCAACGCCAAACTCCTCCGCTCGCTGCACGCCGAATTTCAAAAGATCTCGAGCGACACCTGTCCTTTCGTCGACCTCCCCGACAAGCGTCCCGGCCGCTACGGCGCCGGCGTCACCGCCGCCGAAATGCGCCGCTGCCACTGGGTGAAGCCGTTGATGGTCGCCCAAATCAAATTCACCGAATGGACCAACGACCACCGTCTCCGCCATCCCGTTTTCCTCGGACTGCGCGAAGACAAATCCGCCGCTGACGTCGTCCGCGAAGAACCCTCCTGATCGCCATGGCCACCAAAACCGAAATGACCGTCGGCCGGATGAAGCTCACCGTGAGCAATCTCGACAAGGTCCTGTATCCGGAAGTCGGATTCACCAAGGGCAACGTCATCGACTACTACATCCGCGTCTCCGACGTCCTCCTCCCGCATCTCAAAAACCGCCCCATCACGCTCAAACGCTACCCCGACGGCGTCGACGGCTTCTTCTTCTACGAGAAACAATGCCCGTCGCACCGCCCCAAATGGGTGAAGACCACGACCGTCCCCCGCGACCGCGGCGGCGAGATCCATTATTGCGTGATGAACGATCTCCCCGCGCTCGTCTGGGCCGCGAACCTCGCCGACCTCGAGCTGCACACGTTTCTCCACAAAGCCCCCGCCATCTCCCGCCCCACCACGATCGCCTTCGACCTCGATCCCGGCCCGCCCGCCGACATCGTCCTCTGCTGCCAGGTCGGCCTATGGGTGAAAGCGCTTTTCGACGGTCTCGGTCTCAAAAGCTTCGCCAAAACTTCTGGCTCCAAAGGCCTGCAGGTTTACGTGCCGCTCAACACGCCCGTCACCTACGACAAAACAAAAGAATTCGCCCACACCGTCGCGCGCGTCCTCGAAGCCCAATTCCCCGACGTCGTCGTCGAAAAAATGCTGAAATCCCTGCGCGTCGGAAAAGTCCTCGTCGACTGGAGCCAAAACGACGACCACAAGACGACCGTCAACGTCTACTCCCTCCGCGCCAAACAACACCCCACCGTTTCCACCCCGGTCACTTGGGACGAAGTGGAAACGTGCTGGAAAAAGAAGAAGAAGGAACTGCTCACCTTCGAAACCGAGGACGTCCTCAAGCGCATCGAAAAACACGGCGACCTCTTCGCTCCCGTCCTCCAGCTCAAACAAAAACTCCCCCCCATCCGCGCCCTCCAATAGCCCGCCAAGGGGAGGCGCGGTGCCCCCACCGCGCAAGAACGCCGCCCTCGCCAGGACGAGGCCATCCCCATCCTTGCCTCCGCCGGAACCCGCGTCTGCGCTTCCGCTCTCCGATGAAGATCCGCCTCTTCCCCCGCCTTGGCATCGCGGCTTTCACCTTCCTCGCCGCCGTCGCCCACGCCGCCACCGTCCCCGCCTCGCATCCAGAAATCCACTACGAGGGCCGCTTCGACCCCGCCTCCTCCGACCACGAATCCATCGGCATAATCTGGCAGGCCAGCCGCATCAGCTTCGAATTCACCGGCGACTCCATCGAACTCCTTTTCTCCTCCGCGAGCGGCCAGAATTTCTTCGACCTCTCTCTCGACGACCAAACTCACCTCGTCGAACTCCGCAAAAACCGGCCGCCCCAAAACACCCGCTTCGAAAACCTCGGCCCCGGCCCGCACCGCCTCACCCTCTTCAAACGCAGCGAAGCCGACGCCGGCCATGTCCGCTTCGAGGGCATCCAACTCGCTCCCGACGGAAAACTCCTCCGCCTCGCTCCTCCTTCCTACGCGAACAAATTCCTTTTCCTCGGCGACTCCATCACCGCCGGCGCCTGCAACGAAGACCGCGACTCCGACCAATGGGAGGACCGCCGCACGCACAACGCCGCCAAGAGCTACGCCGCTTTCACCGCCGACGCCCTCAACGCCGATCACCGCAACATCTCCGTCAGCGGCATGGGGATCTCCATCGGCTGGGTGCCGAAACGCGCCGGCGAAATTTGGGATCGCGTGTATCCAGAAATCGAATCCCGCCGCGCCGCTCTCACCGCCTGGACGCCCGACGTGATCTTCCTCAACTACGGCGAAAACGACGACTCCTACACCACCGCCAACAAGTTCCCCTTCCCCGCCGATTTTACCGAACGCTACATCCAACTCGTGCGCGAAATCCGCCGCGCCTATCCTGCCGCGCAAATCGTCATCCTCCGCGGCGGCATGACCGGCGGCGCCCGTAGCGAACGCCTCCGCTCACCGTGGGAAGCCGCCGTCGCTCAGCTCGAGTCCGAAGATCCCCGCCTCACTCACTTCGTCTTCCAACACTTCTCGCGCCGGCATCCGCGCGTCGCCGACGCCCGCACCCTGGCCGACGAACTCACCGCCTGGCTCCGCATCCAGCCGTTCGCAGCACGCCACTAAAGTGGCGCCCAATGGAGGCGCGGTGCCCTCACCGCGCATGTTCCACCGCGCTTCCGCACACGCGAAACGCATCTCCGACTCCAACAAATTCCACAGCGTCGCGTCTTCGGATATTCCAATCCGCGCCCGCTCACGCCTTCTTCACGCGCTGCATCCCATACGGCGCCCGCTCCGGCCGCGACAGCATCGCCGTCGCCTCCGCGTCATTCTCGAATTTTTCCGTCTTCGGATCCCAGCGGAGCGGCCGTCCCGTCTTCATCGCAATCCAGCTCAGGATGCACGCCGTGTTCGCACTATGCGCCACCGTCGCCGGCGCCAGCGGCTGCTCGCGCGACTTCATGCAATCGAGCCAGTTCTTGTGATGACTGCTGCTCTCGAGGAACTTCACCTTTACGCCATTCGGATCGAGCAGCTTCGGATCGCTCGCATCGAGCGGCTGCAACTCCGTCGCCCGCATCGCCGGATCGCTCGAGGTTTGCGCTGCCTCGCGTTCGCGACCGACGAAAATCCAGCCTTCATCGCCAATAAACCTCACCCCGTTCGGCAATTTGTCCGACACCGTCATCTTCACGTCGCCGGGATACATCAGCTCGACGTGATACTCCCCGTGCACGTTCCAGATCGAATTCGCCGGAAACGTCGCCCGCCCTTCGATCTTCACCGGTCCGCTCGCTTCCATGTCCATTCCCCAGTGCGCCGTGTCGAAATGATGCGCGCCCCACCCCGTGATCATGCCGAGGCAATACGACTCGTTGCGCAGCCAGCCCGGTCGGTCGTATCCGAACTCCGGATGCACGCGCTGCTCCGTGTAATACACCTTCGGCGTCGGCCCGAGCCACGCATCGTAATTCAGATTCGCCGGAATCGGCTGCTCCGGATCGTCCGGCTTCGTCGGATCGATCGGCAGTCCGATCTGGACTTCCTTCAGCCGTCCCACCCGCCCGCTCCGCACGAACTCGCACCCTTTGCGGAACTGCTGCGATTGATTCCACGAACGCTGCTGACTTCCCACCTGCAGAATCCGTCCGCTTTTCACGACTGCATCGCGCAAGATCACGCTTTCCTCGTGCGTCATCGTGAAGGGCTTCTGCAGATACACGTCCTTGCCCGCTTTGATCGCCGCGAGCGCGATTTCCGCATGCTGATGATCCGGCAAACTCAACACCACGCCGTCGATGTCGTCCCGCGCGAGGATTTCACGATAGTCCATGTGCGTCGACATCGTCGGCGGCACCGCCGACGCGTCCCGATAAAACTTCTCCGCAAGATCCTTCCCTTCCGCGACTCGCCGCAAATCCACGTCGCACAACGCCACGATGTCCACCATGCCCGAACGAAACACCCCCGGCATGTCGTGCCCGCGCGCGATGCGCCCGCAGCCGATCTGCCCAATGCGAAAACGATTGCTCGGCGAGTTCGCCCCCAGCAGCCGCGACGGGATGATGTTCGGCACCGCAAAAACCGCCGCCGCCGCGCCCAGCGTGCGAACGAAATCGCGACGAGAATGTGAACCGGCAACCGACGCGGAAGGACGTGATTTCTTCATGAGATTTCTTTCTAGGAGCGAGGGAGCGTTGCGGCCGCCGGCCGACCAATCCGTTCGGCGGGTGCTCAATCCATCCGCGTATTGCTGACGAATGCAACGCGCGTGCTGTCCGGCGACCACGAGGGCACATTGATCGTTCCCTGCCCGCCAAACAAATACGCGATCACCCGCGGCGGCCCGCCGCTCGCCGGCATCATCCGCAGGTAAACGTGCTTATAATACGGATGCTCCTCCGGCTTGATGTCCTGTCCGTAAGAAATGAATACGATCCATTTCCCATCCGGCGAGAGGTGCGGAAACCAGTTGTTGAACTCGTCGTTCGTCACCTGCTCCTGCTCCGTCCCATCCGGCTTCATCCGCCACAGCTGCATCAGCCCGGAACGCGTCGAATTGAAATAGATATACTTCCCGTCCGGCGTGAACTCCGGCCCGTCGCTCAACCCCGCCGCATCCGTCAGCCGAATCTCCTCCCCGCCCTCGGCCGAAATTTTGTAGATGTCGTATTTGTCCGACGTCGCGTCCGGCGAATGCTTCCGCCCCCCCGTGTAAACCATCCACTTCGCGTCCGGCGACCAGCCGTGAAAATACGACGGCGCCTTCGGCGTCACGCGCACCGGCGTTCCTCCCGTCGCCGGCAGCTTGTAGATCACCGAGCGTCCATTGTCGTCCGCACTGTGATGACTGATGCCCAGCTGCTTCCCATCGAAGGTCAGCACGTGGTCATTGTTATTCCGCGTCGCAAAACCCGTGTCGAAATTTCCGATCTGCTTCGTCACGAGATCGAAGGTCTTCAGGTGCCCTTTGTTCGGTCCCGGCCCGCTCACGTTGATCAAAAGCGTCTTGTAATCCGGCAGCCAGTTCGGCGCCTCGAACTGCTCCGGCGAACTGTAAACCACGTCACGCTTGCCCGTGTGAACATTCAAAATCTCCAGGTGCGCCCCGATGTAGTCACGATATGGCACATACCCTTCCTTCGGCGGACGCACGATGCGCACGTCCTTGAACACCACCTCTTCTTTCACCTCCGCATTGTGCGAGCAAAGAAACAGCCCAACGAACACCTCATCGCCGAGATCGAGTTCATCGAGGGTCGTGCTCGTGAAGGTCTCGCCATAACGCGCCGACGAAAAAATAAACTGCTTCCCGCGCCGCTCGAACTTGATCACGTCGCCACCCGTCAACGGCACCACCGCCTGCTCCGTCTCCGCACCTTTCGTCCGGCGAAACTGCAACGACGTCAGCCCATCGCCATGCACGCACGCATCCGCATACGGCGAATCCGCCTCGAGCGTCTGCCGCACGATCCAGCCCGCCTTGCGATGCAGGTCCACGCCCTGTCCGAGAAACTCGACGCGGGCGAACAGGATGAAATCGCCCTTCATCTTGTTCCACGCGAACTGAAACTGATCCGTCTTCCCCCACATGTTGATGCCGCCCGCAGTCATCCGATACTCCTGGCGCAACTCATCATAGCTCGTCGACCCCGCGATCGCCGGCGCGCCGACATCGCCATGATCCGAAAACTGGCCCACCGCTCCTCCCGCAGCAGCCAATGCAGGAGCCATCAGGCTCAACGTTAAGCTCGACGCAAACACACCGAGGCCAGCGGGGATTTTCATGAGTGGGGTGGGTTGCTCGACGCTCCACGCCTCAAAAGGTGACGGCGAGCCCAAGTTTCGCCGGCCTGAATCCCAGCAACCACGTCCGCCTGCGCCCCCACGGCGTCCCGTTCCGCCGCAGCGGCGAAAATCTGGCGCGCCCCTCCTCAACGACCGATTCGTGCGCGAAACCACTTCGCCGGCCTCACGCTCGGCCTCGAGCGTCACTTATCCAGCAATCGTCCCGGCGACGATTTCCCCTCTTTGCTCCTTGGCCTTCCGCGCGGAACCGTTTTCGTTCCCGCTTTTCCCGTGCCTGCTCCCGCTGCCACGCCATCGCCCACCCGTCCTCTCTCGCTCGGCGTCATCTTTCTCACGCTCTACATCGACCTGATCGGGTTCTCCATCATCTTCCCGCTCGGACCCGATCTGCTGACGCACTACCTTTCCACCGACGGCCACAGCGGCCTGCTCGGCTGGCTCGTCGGTCACACCGACACCTTCGCGCGCGCCCTCGGAAAAGACGAAAACTTCGCCGCCGTCCTTTTCGGCGGTGTCATCAGTTCCCTTTTTTCCATCCTGCAATTCATCTTCGCTCCGTTCTGGGGCGCCGTCAGCGATCGCCGCGGCCGCCGCGGCGTGCTCCTCCTCACCGTCGCCGGCACCGCCTTCGGCTATCTCATCTGGATCTTCAGCGGCTCGTTCTGGCTGTTTGTCCTTTCGCGCATCGTCAGCGGCGCCTTCAGCGGAAACCTCTCCGTCGCCACCGCCGCCGTCGCCGACGTCACCACGCGCGCCGAGCGCTCCAAAGCGATGGGCCTCGTCGGCGCCGCCTTCGGTCTCGGTTTGGTGACCGGTCCCATGCTCGGCGCCTTCGCCACGCAAATCAATCTCGTCACCCTCTACCCTTCCCTCGCTCGCTTCGGCATCAACCCGTTCACCATTCCCGCCGCCCTCGCGTTCATCCTTTGCCTGATCAATCTGGTCTGGATTCACCGCCGGTTCCGCGAGACGTTGTCCGACGCCGCCCGCGCCGAATCTCGTCCTCCGCGTCTCCGCAATCCGCTTCGCGCCATCCTCAGCCTCGAAGATCGGGCGCTGCGCCGCACCAACCTCGTCGCCTTCATTTATTCGGTCTCCTTCGTCGCCATGGAAACCGCGCTCACCTTCCTCGCCGCCGAACGTTTCGGCTACACGTCACGCGAAAATGGATACCTGCTCGGCTTCCTCGGCCTCTGCGCCATCGTCACCCAGGGCTACATCGTCCGCGTCCTGCTGAAGCGCCACACCGAAACCGCCATTCTCATGGGCGGTCTCGCCTTCTCGATCGTCGGCCTCCTTTGCATCGGCTACGCCCCGCAACCGTGGCTGCTTTACCTCGGCCTCGCCGCCCTCGCCCTCGGTTCCGGTCTCGTCAACCCGTCCACCACCGGACTCATCTCCCTCTACAGCGCCCAACACCAGCAGGGCCACGCGCTCGGCATCTTCCGTTCCCTCGGCTCCCTCTCCCGCGCCATCACCCCCGTGATCGCCGGCACCGTTTTCTGGGTCTTCGGCTCCGCGAGCGTTTTCGTCGCCGGCGCCGCTTTCGCGATCGGCGCCCTCTGGCTCAGCCGCTCGCTTCCCCAGCCCGCGAAATGACGCCCGCGTTCTCCCGCTTTCAACGCCCCGTGCTGCGCCTGCTCCTCGCGCTTACGCTCCTGGTTGCATTCACCGGCTGCCAGCTTTTCCGCCGCGAGCTTCCGCGCCCCGGTCGCACCACGCTCGACAGCGATCTCGTTACCATCGCCGCCAAACCGCTCTCGAACTACCTCGTGATCGAGGCGAAATGGGACAAACGCGGCCCCTACCACTTCCTGATCGATACCGGCGCCTCCGTCACCCTCGTCTCGCCCGAACTCGCCGCCCGCTACGCCGCCCGCAACGCCCCCCCGCCCACCACCCCGCTCGTCCGCGTCCGTTCCGCCACCGGCGAAACCGCCCTCCTCACCGCCACGACGCTCCGCAAAATCGATCTCGGCGGCGCAATGTTCGAAAACGTTCAGGCTCTCATCTACGACTGCAGCGCCATCTCCGCTCACCTCGGCATCCAAATCGATGGCATCCTCGGTTTCCCGCTTTTCCGCGAAACCGTCCTCACCCTCGATTATCCCAACTCCCGCATCCTTCTCCAACCGCTCTCCGCCCCCCCGCCCACCGCCGGCACTTCGATTCACTTCAACAACGAGCGCAACATCCCCATCATCCCGCTCCGCCTCGGCAATCAAACGCTCGTCGCGCTCATCGACTCCGGCAGCGACGCTTCCCTCAGCCTCAATCCCATCGGCCTCCAACCCGAATTCGCGGTCCCCACCCGCCCCGGCGCCACCATCGCCACCCTCAGCGGCGATCGCGAACAACGCATCGGTCGCCTCGCCCAGGATCTCCGCCTCGGTGATTACGTGATCCGCCAGCCCGTCGTCGACACCACCGACGAACTCACGTCCATCGGCGGCGGCATCCTCGAACATTTCACCGTCACCTTCGATCAGGAGCACAATCAGGTGACGTTCTTCCGCGCCGACCCCGCCCCGCTCCCCGCCACGCCGCTTCGCAACGCCGGCGTCAGTTTCAACAAAACTCCCGTCTACTGGCGCGTCGCCAGCGTCGTCCCCGACTCCCCCGCCGCCGCCGCCGGCGTTCAAACCGGCGACCTTGTCACCCGTATCGAGGGCGAGCCCGTCGCGCAGTGGGACATCACCCGCTACCAACAACTCGTCGCCACGACCGACGCCATCACCTTCACTTTCCTCAACGGCACCGAAGAAACCGAAAAACGCATCCCCGTCTTCGACCTCGTCCCGTAGCCGCGCCGCGTCGCGCGTTGGTTCCGAGTTCAGGCGTTCCGAGTTACGAGTTGCCGCAACCCGAAACCTGAAACTCGGAACTCGAAACTACGCATTCCTGCGCAGCAGGAAGGCACCCGCCCCATCGTGCCCCGTCTCCCACGGCCGCGACACCACGCTTTTCTCCAGCGTCCATTGCCCGTGCCGATCCGCTAAAAATTCGCGCACCACGTGCTCGTTCTCCTCTTGGTCGATGCTGCACGTCGAATACACGAGCCGCCCCCCACGCCCCACCAGCCGCGCCGCCGCCGACAGCAACGCTTTCTGCTGGCGCGGGTGCTTCTCAAAATCTCCTTCCTGCAACCGCCACTTCACGTCCACACGGTGACGCATCACGCCCGTGTTCGAACACGGCACGTCCAACAGCACCGCCGCAAACTCCCGCGGCAACTCATGCTCTTTCAGCATCGCCGCCGCATTCTCCCGCAAATCCGCCTGCACCAACGCCACCCCGACGGTCTCAGGCACGCGCGACAGATTCTCCGCCAGCCGCTCGATCCGCGCGCCCGGTAAATCCACCGCGATCACTTTCCCGCGCTTCATCGTATCCGCAATCAGGAGACTTTTCCCGCCCGGCGCCGCACACCCGTCCAACACCACCTCGGTCTCTTCGGGCGCCAGCACCTCCACCGCGATCCGCGTCGCCGGATCCTGCAAATAAATCTTCCCGCTCTTCAACAACGGCTCCACCTCGCTCCAACGTCCCGCCGGAATCTCATAAAACCCCGCCCACTCCGTCGCCTTGAACCACTCCGGTGGAGGCGCGGTGCCCTCACCGCGCAAATCCTCCCCCCGCCACCGCGCATACACCGGCGCCGGCCGCTGATTCCACTCGAGCAACTTTCGCGTCTCCTCCGCCCCAAACTGCGCCAGCCAGCTTCGGACCAGCCACACCGGATGCGAGAAATACTCCGCCAACACGTCCGCCGGCGCGAGCTTCGGCGGCGGCGGCGTTGCCAACGCTCCCGCGAGCTTCCGCACCACCGCGTTCACCAAGCGCGCCTCCGCCGGACTCGTCAGCGTCTTCGTCCGTTCCACCGCATGATGCACGATCTTCGCCACGCGCCCTTCGTCCGCATCCGCCTGCGCCTCGATCAGCTCAAACCCCGCCACAAACAACACCGCCCGCGTCGCAAACCGCGGCGGATGCGCAATCAACCGCCCCAACGCCGCCTCCAGCCGCCCAAAATGCCGCACCACGCCAAACACCAGATGCTGACACCGCGCCCGCTCCGCACCCGTCAACGACCGACCCAGCGTCTCCAACAACTCATCCACCCGCTCCCGCCGCTCCAGCCAGCGCGCCACGAGCCGCACCGCCGCACCCCATGCATCGGAGCGCGCCGCGTTCTTGTCGGAACCCACTGCGGAAACATCTGCCATAATTAGTGCGAGCCCGCCTCACTCTCGTCCCGCGCGCCAGCAAAAACAACTGCATCATCGCTCCCCGCGCCGTCACCGGCCGCGCCAGATACACTGTTTGACAACACCATTCATTCCCCGCTCAACTTACCCGTTCAGGTCATCACTTTCGTAAAAATGAATTCCGAAGCTGTTTCCGCGCTCATCGCCAAAAACCCGCCGCTCAAAACGGCCAAAGCCAAACTCGAAGCGATGGAGCCCGGCGCCTATGTCATCCACCGGAGCTGGGGTTTCGGACAAATCAAGAGCTACGACGACGCTACTCAACGCCTGATCATCGACTTCAAAGACAAGAAGGACCACCCCATGGACCCCGCTTTCTGCGTGAACACCATGGAGATCCTTCCCGCCAACCATCTCCTCGTTCGCAAGGAAACCGACTCCGCCAAGATCGCCGAGCTCATCGCCGAAAACCCCAGCCAGCTCGTCGTCGAAGCCCTCGAATCCTACCCCAACCGCGCCACCACCGCCATCGACCTCGAGATCACCCTCGCCCAGGTCATCGGCCCGGAAAAATTCAAGAAATGGTGGGCCAGCACCAAGAAGCTCGTCGCCAAGGATCCGCGCATCCAGGTCCCGGAAAAGAAAACCGAATGTTACATCCTCCGCGAAACGCCCGTTTCCGCCGAAGACGAAATTCTCGAGCAATTTAACGCCACCCGTTCCGCCCGCCGCCGCATCGCTCTTGCCGAAGAACTCCTCGGCGCCGTCGAAAAGAAGGAGGTCAAAACCGACCTTTCTGCGATCCTCACCGGGCTGGCCGACGCCGTAAAGACCAGCAACCAGCTCGACGCTTCCGAACGCCTCTACGGTGCCTTCGTGCGCGACGAACTCGCCCGCCGTCTCGAGGTCGACCCCGCCACCTTCGAGCCGCAGCAATCCGCGATCATCGCCAACACCCGCGATCTTCCCGCCATCGCCGAGAAGATCCCCGTTCATTTCCAGTCCCGCTTCCTCGAACTCGTCAACGAGACCCACCCGATCGAAGCCCGCGAGCTCCTCTTCCAGCTCCTCAAAACCTCGCAGGGCAAGTTCACCACCGAGTGCATCAACTTCCTCGTCGAGCAGGGCCACTCCGACGAACTCGCCGCGGTTCTCAAGCGCTGGCAAACTGAGCAAAACCTCCGCGCGCCCGTCCTTCTCTGGATCGTCAAGAACCGCCACTCGAAGAAATTCGCGAAGCTCCTCAACGATCTCATCACCCCGCGCCTCCTCGGCGCCATCTTCTTCGCCATCGACTACGAGGCGCTCCAGGCCTCCAGCGCGCGCCGTATCCCTCTCGCGGATATCCTCAGCGAAGACACCGAGCTCATCGCCGACCTCCTCTCGACCGCCGACCCGGAAACCGCCCGCGACCTCGCGAATACGTTGATGCTGAACCAAGGCTTCGAGGAACTCACCAAGAAGTCCCTCCTCGCCCGCTTCATCAAAATCTTCCCGAAGATCCAATCGCTCGTCGCGGCCGACGCCGAATCGAAGGAAGAACAACTCCTCGTTTCGAAGGCTTCCTTCGAACGCAAACGCGAGGAATACGAGACGATCGTCTCGAAGAAGATTCCGGAAAACTCCAAGGCCATCGCCGCCGCTCGCGAGCACGGCGATCTCAAGGAAAACTCCGAATACAAGATGGCCAAGCAGGACCAACAGGTCCTCATGGCCCAAAAGACCCAGCTCGAACGCGACCTCGGCCGCGCCCGCATCACCGACTTCAAGGAAGCCACCACCGAACAGGTCAGCATCGGCACCCTCGTCGAGGTCAAGAACACCGCCAACGGCACCGTCACTCGCTACACCGTTCTCGGCGCGTGGGACAGCGACCCCGACAACCACATCATCTCCTACAAAACGCCGTTCGGAGCCGCCCTTCTCGGCAAGAAGACCGGCGACGTGGTCCGCGTGAAAACCGGCAACTCCGAAGACGACTACGAGATCGTCAGCATCGCCCGCTACGCCGACACCGTCGCGAGCTGATCTCTTGTCCAAACGCCCCTCACTTCAGCGCCGGCCTACCCGCCGGCGCTTTTTATCCCCCCTTTGTTGGCGGGGTCTCCCGACCCCGCCGCTCCGTAGCACGGTCAACCTGACCGTGCTCCCACCGCCCAACAAAAAAGCGCGCCCCGGAGAGCGCGCTTCTCATCTAAATCCTTCCGGCTCGTTCGCCCGCTCAATCGAACGCCGTGCCAAACCACTTCTCGAAGTGCTTACCGAGCACCGGCACGGGCTGCAGTTTCCCATTCACGGCGTTGATCAATCCAAACACCCACAGCACAAACCCGCCGATCATCGCCACGAACAAAACCAGCCAGCCGAGGATCGGAATGATCCCAATCACGCTGCCCGCAATAAACGTCAGCATGATCCCGAGCGATTGCCGCAGGTGATACGCGCCGAGACGCGTCTTCTTTTGACCATGCAGCACGACCGCGACGATAAATCCGATCAACGTCAGGTAGCTCACAATCGCGACGGTCTTGTCTTCGTTCACCACGATCGGCGTGGTTGCGGGCGGAGGAGGGATGGGAGTCGGTTCTGGAGGAGGCGTATCCATGGGATTGAGTTATTTGATCGTTGTTTAAACCTGCCGAACGTCCGCGACGCTCGCAGCTTGGATCGCTCCGGTCAACCGCTCCGACACCTGCTTCCCCCGCTCGCCACCTCAGGCCGCACCCGACGCCACCGAAACCTGCGCAATTGCCATCCCGCGCCCCGCCCGTCAGCGTGCGCCTCCACGTGAACGCCTCCTGGGAAATCCTCAAAATCCTCTCCGATCCCACCCGCCTTCGCCTGCTTTCCCTCCTCACCCGCGAAGAACTCGCCGTCGCCGAGCTCCAGGAAATCCTCGGCATGGGGCAGTCGCGCATCTCCTCCCAACTCGCCCTCCTCCGTCAGGCCAATCTCGTCACCGACCGCCGCGACGGCAAAAAAGCGTTCTACTCGCTCCGCAACCATCTCCCGCCCAAACCGCTCGCGCTCCTCCGCGCCGCCATCGACTCGATTTCCGATCTCCCGGTTGCCACCGAGGACCGCGCCAATCTCGATCGCATCCTCCAAAAACGCCGCCGCACGCAGGAACAATATTTCAACCTCATCGCGGGACGCCTCGGCAAAAACTACTGCCCCGGCCGTTCCTGGGAAGCCATCGGCCACCTCGCCCTCCGCCTCACCCCTGCCATCGACATCGCCGACCTCGGCGCCGGCGAAGGTCTCGTCTCCCAACTCCTCGCCCACCGCGCCCGCCAGGTCTGGTGCATCGACAACTCCCCGCGCATGGTCGAGGTCGGCACCGAACTCGCGAAGAAAAACAACCTCGCCAATCTTTCCTACAAACTCGGCGACATCGAACACGTCCCGCTCCCCGATAAATCCGTCGACCTCGCAATCCTCTCCCAAGCGCTCCATCACGCCCAACACCCCCAAGTCGCCGTCAACGAAGCCCACCGCATCCTGCGCCCCGGCGGCCAACTGCTCATCCTCGACCTCAACGAACACGAGTTCGAAAAAGCCCGCGAACTCTACGCCGATGTCTGGCTCGGCTTCAAGGAAAGCGCCCTGCACAGCTTCCTCAAAAAGGCCGGATTCGCCAAAGTCGAAGTGACCACCGTCGCCCGCGAGACGTCTGAACCGTTCTTCGAAACCCTTCTCGCCAGCGGCCAAAAATCCACCCGCTAATCACTCATCGTCATAGCGCGGGGTCTCCCACCCCCGCCGACCTCCTGCTTCCCGTGCTTCCCCTCGCACGAACCCTCCTTCTCCTCCTCGGCGTCACACTCGCCAGCTGCTCGTCCACCCCCGGCCCCGTCTCCGTCGACGCTCGCCCCATGTATGGCGCGCCGGAAATTCCGCGGCCTTCCCTTCTGCGCCAGGCCGACACGCGTTTTATCCAAACCGCCAGCGCCGAGTTCGGCGGAAACCGCAAACTCGCCAGCCTCTCCTGGACCGGCCAGGGCGATCGCCTTCTCGCCTCCGGAAATCTCGACGACGCCATGCGCCGCTACAACGAAGCCTGGCTCCTCGATCCCGAAAACTTCGAAGTCCACGAAGGCTTCGCCCGCGTCCTCCTCGCCCGCGGCCAAACCTCCGCCGCACTTCCCCATTTCCGCAAAGCGATCGAGCTTTGCCCCGACGACGCCGAGCGCGCCGCCCTCACCACCGAACTCGCCCGCCTTTCAGCAGAAAGGTAGGGCGAGCCGTCCCGGCGAGCCGCGCGCACTCGCGCCCCTCCTACTTCGCCCGACGCTTGTCGCACGCCGTCGTGTCGAGCCCCAACACCGCATACACGAAGCAACACTCCGTAAACGTGCTGAAGATCGGCACCAATCCCACCAGCCCCCACCAGCTGTGAGTTTGGTTTCCGATCATCAGGATCAGGCAACCCGCGACAAACCGCACCGCACCATCGTAGGATCCAACGTTCTTTTTCATGGGAGAGCTGTGTTCGCCGCGATGATACGCCCACGCTCTCCCTCACGCTCCGCACTTCTTGCCAAACCGCCCGCAGCTTTCGTCCCGTAGGTTGCGCGCTTGCCGCGCAACCGCACCTATACCCCTTCCCGCACCCGATGCGCCGTCGACACCGCCACGTATTTCTCCGCCCATCCGCGTAGCGCTTTCTGCTCCGCCTCGCTCAACATCCGCGTCACCTTCGCCGGCGCGCCCAACACCATCGATCCCGGCGGCACGACCGTCCGTGGCGTCACCACCGCTCCTGCGCCAACGATACAACGCGCCCCAATCTTCGCGCCATCGAGCACCGTCGCGCCCATCCCGATCAGACACTCATCGCCAATCGTGCACGCGTGAATGATCGCCGCATGCCCGATCGTGCACCACGCCCCGATGATCGCATCGAGATCATCCGCCAGATGCACGATCACGTTGTCCTGAATATTCGTCCCTTCCCCCACCACGATCCGCGCAATGTCCCCGCGCAGCACCGCCCCATAAAACACACTCGACCGCTCCCCAAGTGTCACGTCGCCCACCACCGTCGCATTCTTCGCGACCCAGCTGGCCCGCGACACATCCGGCGTCTTCGACAAATGCCGCTCCAATCTTTCTTCGACCGTCATCCACCCACCGTCTCCCCGCCCCCCGCTCACCGCAAGCGACGAAACGCCCCACTTCTTGTCCACCTTTCCCTTCGCGCTTCGGCCGGCCGCCGTCTCCCTCGTTCGACCCCCAGCCTTTCTCCATTCGCTGCTCGCCCCGCGCCCGCCACGCCTCAATCTCCGCTCCGATCTAGCTCTCGCCATCTATGGACCTTCTGCTCCACGTCGGCCGCGGCCTGCTCGGCATCCTTGTCTTCATCGGCCTCGCCGTCGCCTTGAGCGAAAATCGCCGCGCGATCGATTGGCGCCTCGTTCTCACCGGTCTCGCCCTGCAGCTCGTTTTCGCCGCGCTCGTGCTCTACGCCCCTCCCGTTCGCTTCATCATCGAATCGATCGGCAACGGCTTCGTGAAACTCCTCGACTTCACCAACGAGGGCACGCGCTTCGTCTTCGGCTCGCTCGTCGATGTATCAAAACACGGCGTCGTCTTCGCCTTCATGGTGCTCCCGTCGGTCATCTTCTTCTCCGCCCTCACCTCCGTTCTCTACTACCTCGGGATCCTGCAAAAGGTCGTTTACGCTTTCGCCTGGATCATGTCGAAAACCATGAAGCTGTCCGGCGCCGAAAGCCTCTCCGCTTCGGGCAACATCTTCGTCGGCCAAACCGAGGCCCCGCTGCTCATCAAGCCTTACCTCGAACGGCTCACCCGCTCCGAAATCCTCGCCGTCATGGTCGGCGGCATGGCCACCATCGCCGGCGGCGTGATGATCGCCTACATCACGTTTCTCGGCGGCAGCGATCCCGCGCAACAAACCCTCTTCGCCACGCACCTCATCACCGCTTCCGTGATCTCCGCGCCCGCCGCACTCATGATCTCGAAAATCCTGGTGCCCCAAACCGAGAACGTGCAGCGCGACCTCTCCATCCCTCGCGAAAAGGTCGGCGCCAATCTTCTCGACGCCATCTGTCTCGGCACCACCGACGGCCTTCGCCTCGCCGTCAACATCGGCGGCATGCTCATCGTCTTCACCGCGCTCGTCGCGCTCGTGAACTACATCCTCGCCCACTGGATCGGCTCACCCACCGGCCTCAACACCTGGGTCGCTTCCGTCACCGGCGGCGCCTACCAATCCTTCTCCCTCGAATTCCTCTTGGGCATGCTCTTCTCGCCGCTCGCCTGGCTCATCGGCATCGATTCCGGCCACCTCCTCGTCTCCGGCCAGCTCCTCGGCACGCGCACCGTCCTCAACGAATTCATTTCCTACATGCAACTCGGCGAAATGAAATCCGCCGGCACCTTCGTCCACGAGCGCTCCATCGTCATCCTCACCTACGCGCTCTGCGGTTTCGCCAACATCGTCTCGATCGGCATCCAGGTCGGCGGCATCGGCGCGCTCGCTCCTTCGCAACGCACCACGCTCGCCAAACTCGGCGTCAAAGCCCTCATCGGCGGCAATCTCGCCTGCTTCCTCACCGCCTGCGTCGCCGGCATGCTCACGCGCTGACAGCGGAAAACGGCGGGAGGGGCTTTACGCCCCCGACGCTCCGCCTAATCCGTCTTCCGCTCCGCGAACACCCCTCCTCCGCCGATCGCCTACTTCTTATACCAGCTGCCATCCTCGCGCTGCAGCCACACGCCCGCCGCGCTGTTCGCCGCAATCTGACGCGCCCGCGCCTTGCCGACCTGCTCCGCCGAGGAACCCGCCCGCTTCGCGATCTCCGCATACACCACTTCGCGATCGCGATTTTCCGCGCTCACCACATTCGCGGCGTCCCCACCTCCGTCGCGCACGTCCAAATATCCGCGATTGTTCTCCCCGATCGCTCCGCTCGCCTTGAGCTGATCCACCTGCGACAGCCGCTGATTCATCCGGGCCTTCACCGCGCCGAGATCCTCAGCCGCGCGCACCGCGACCACGCCCACACCCAACATCAGGGCCAGCATCAGCCCACACATCCGCACGAAGGAAGTTTTCATGAGTTCAATTGCTGGAGGTTCCGATCGTCGCCGATTTCTGATCCAAATCGCCGAAAAAGTCATCCAACGCCCGGTCCACCCGCACATTCACATCGACCGTCGCATGCACCTGCACCGGGTCGAGTTTCACATGAATGCAGCCACCGAGCAGAACCGCCACCAAAGGAAGAAAAAGGCGCAAGCGCATGGGGAAAGTCGTCAAAGATACAGCTCCAAAGACGGCGCCTGGCAACAGAAGTTTCCTCATCGCACGCTCAACGAAAACGGCTGCTCCAACCCCAGTTTCAACACGTGCCGCAAGGGACCCGACACATTGATCTCGAACGTCACTTTCTCGACCACGCTGCTCGCCTGCATCGGCTGCGCCGTCAGGATCACCGACGCCGTTCGCCCGCGATCATCCCCCTCCGGTGTCAGACTCACGCGCAGCGACTCCACTCGCAACTCCGTGCGCCCCATCTCGATCTGCTCCATGTCCGCATAAGCCGGATTCTCGGGCCGCAACCACCGCGCGAGCGGACCCGCCCACGTCGGCATAAGCTCGAAATACCGTGGCACGTGATCCGTCAGAAACCCCGGCGTCGCCGCCAGCCGCACCGAAGCCGGCTCGTGCTCTCCCAAGCGCAATTCGCCCACGCCCAACTGAAATCCGTCTCGCTCCGACCAACTGATTCGCACCGCACCGTCGATCCGACCCCGCGCATCCGCCAAACTCGCCGGCACCAGCGCCGCCACGTCCTGCAAGCCGACGTTCAATACGCGAAAATTAAGATCCAACGCCGGCGGCGACAACGGGATCGTCGCCGGATCCACCACCACTTCTCCGCCCGCAATCTCCACGCGCGCCTCCGACAGCGTCACCGTCCCCTGCTCGTTCAACCGGCCCCGCGCTGAAAAACTCCGCGCTCCGAAACGCGACGTCGTGATCGTTCGGATACTCGCCTCGAACGGTCCCGCCACCGCCGCCGCATCCCCGGCCGAAATCCGAAACTCCCCGCTCATCCCCACCCCTTCCAGTGCCCATCCATCGCCTTCGTGCCGCACGATCGCATCCGTGAGCAACACCTTCACCGCCCCGCTCGGCTGCCCCGCAAACAACTCTCCTCCACCGCTCAACCGCACCACGCCGATCGCCGTCACACCTTCCGCCACTTCACCGATCTCCGGCACCGCCACCGGAAACCATTTCTCCAAATCCAACTCCCCTTCGACAATCGTCCATTCGCCAGCGCCTTTCGCATCCGCCCGCGCCTCGATCCTCAACTTCGTCCCCTCTCCGTCGATCGTCACCCGCGCTCGCCGCCGCGAAGCTTCATCCCGCTCGATCGTCGCCCGCCAGCGCAAGGTCGGCGCACCCGGAAATTTCACCGCGGCAAATTCTCCCTCCAGCTCCCCTGCGATCGGCGGCAGCACAAAACCCGCCGCATCTCCGCGCAGCGCCAGCAGCGCACAACCCGCGCACCACAACAACATTCGCCCCCAGCGGCCCATCGAAATCATGCAGAGTAAATTCGGCAATTTCGCCGCGGTTGCTAACCCACTTCCAGCCCTGCTGCCAACCGCATTTGCGGCGACAGCCGCCGCGAGAAGATCCTAGCTCCAAAGAACCTCCAGTTCCCCGATCACCCACTTCCGCGCGCTCGCACGCTCACGGGAAGTTGATGTTTGGACTTTCTCTGGAGCTTGGATCTTGGATCTTGGAGCTTGGAGCTTGGAGCTTCCGCGCGCCACGCGCGCGCCGCGCGGCGTTATTTCACCGCCGCCGCCGGCAACCGCCAGATCTGCTCCGCATACTCGCGAATCGTTCGGTCGCTCGAGAACTTTCCGACGCGTGCCGTGTTGAGGATCGCCTTCTTCGCCCAGCCCGCCTTGTCGCGATAGGCTTGGTCGACCTTCGCCTGACAATCGCTGTAAGCGCGAAAATCCGCCAACACCATGAACGGATCGCCGCCACCCAACAGGCTGTGATGCAGCGCGCCAAACGCTCCATGCTCGCCCGGCGTGAAATAATCGCTGCCAATCCAGTCCACCAGCGCCCGCAATTCTTCGTCCTGCTGATAGATGTCCCACGGTTTGTAACCCGAACTCGCCAGCGCCTCCACCTGCGGAACCGTCATGCCGAAGATGAAGATGTTCTCGTCGCCCACCTCTTCCTTGATCTCGACATTCGCACCATCGAGCGTGCCGATCGTCAGCGCGCCGTTCAACGCGAGCTTCATGTTGCCCGTGCCCGACGCTTCCTTGCCCGCGGTCGAAATCTGCTCCGACAAATCCGCCGCCGGAATGATCTTCTCCGCCAGCGACACGCGATAGTTCGGCAAGAACGCCACCTTCAACCGATCCCCCACGCGCGGGTCGTTGTTGATCTTCGATCCGATCAGATTGATCGCCCGAATGATGTTCTTCGCCAGGTCATAACCCGGCGCCGCCTTCGCCGCGAAGACAAACACCCGCGGCACCATGTCCACCGAGGGATTCTGCAGCAGCCGGCGATACAGCGCCAGAATGTGCAGCAGGTTCAAATGCTGCCGCTTGTATTCATGCAGCCGCTTGATCTGCACGTCGAACAGCGCATCCGGCGACACGTCGATGCCGCACTCCGCCTTGATCACGGTCGCGAGGTTCACCTTGTTCGCGCGCTTGATCGCCATGAACTGCTCCTGAAACGCCGCGTCGCCCGCAAATTTTTCCAGCCCGCGCAACAGATCCAGATCTCGCGCCCACGCCTCGCTACCCAGCTTTGCGCTGATCAACTCCGACAACGCCGGGTTGCACTGCAATAGCCACCGGCGCGGCGTGATCCCATTCGTCTTGTTCTGAAATTTGCCCGGGAAGAGCGCGTCGAACTCCGGAAACAGATGCTTCTTCAACAACTCGGTGTGCAACGCCGCCACCCCGTTCACCGCGTGCGATCCCGCGACCGCCAGATTCGCCATCCGAATCATCCGCGGACTGCCTTCTTCCACGAGCGAACACACGCGCATCTTCTCGATCTGCCCGGGCCACATGTGCTCCACCGTCTTCAACAACCGCGCGTTGATATCATAGATGATCTGCAGGTGACGCGGCAGCACGCGCTCGAACAGCGCCACGCTCCACTTCTCCAACGCCTCCGGCAGCAGCGTGTGATTCGTATAACCAAAAACCTTTCCGACGATCTGCCACGCGTCGTCCCACGCCATCTGATGCTCATCGAGCAAAATCCGCATCAGCTCCGCCACCGCGATCGCCGGATGCGTGTCATTCAACTGCACCGCCACCTTGTCCGAAAAATTCGCCCACGTGTTCAGCGGATTCCGGAAATGCCGCCGCAGGATGTCACGCAGCGAACACGCCACGAAGAAATACTGCTGCACCAACCGCAGCTCCTTCCCGTTCTCCGTCTTGTCGTTCGGATAAAGCACCTTCGAGATCGTCTCGCCGATCGCCTTGTCCCGCACCGCCTCGACGTAGCCGCCCGAATTGAACGCCGCCAAATCGAAATCCTTCGACGCCTTCGACGCCCACAACCGCAACAGATTCACCGTCTTCGTGCCAAAGCCCGCAATCGGAATATCGTGCGGCACACCGATGATCGTCTTCGTGCCCACCCAGCGCGGACGCGAGTTGCCCCGATCGTCGAACACGTTCTCCACGCGCCCATACAACCGCACTTCCTGCGTGTAATCCGCCCGCACCACTTCCCACGGATCGCCGAACAACCCCCACGCATCCGGATGCTCCACCTGATGCCCATTCACGAACTCCTGCTTGAACAACCCGAACTCGTAATAAATCCCGTATCCGAGCGCCGGATAATCCAGCGTCGAAAGCGAATCCAGGAAACACGCCGCCAAACGACCGAGGCCGCCATTGCCCAATCCCATGTCGACTTCCGATTCCCGCACCGCATCGAAATCGATCCCGAGGTCCTTCAACGCCGCCCGCGCCTCGTCCATCATTCCGGTGGCCAGCAAATTGCTCTCGAACAACCGCCCCATCAAATACTCCAACGAGAAGTAATACAGCCGGCGCACGTTCTCGTTATTGTGCACCGCTTGCGTCGCAATCATCCGTTCATGGATGCGATCGCGACACGCCAGCGCCGTCGCCACCCACCAATCGCGCGGCGTCGCCGCACCGGGAAACCGCGCCAGCGTCGACGTCAGGTGATGCCGAATCCGCTCCGTCAACAGTTCCTTCCCATTCGGCCCCGCCTCCGCGGCCTTGGCCCCTTGCGAGGCTTTGTTGGATTTCGAGGAAGGCGAAGGAGCGACAGATGACATGAGAAAAAAGGGAACGCTATGGACGCTGAAAACCAATTTTCGTGCCACGCGTCAGCGAAACGCACGCCCTTTTTCATTCATTAGTCCTTGGCCGTCGGCATTTCCGTCTGCCGTTCCCGTCTTTCGCCCGCCCCGTTCCCTCCTTCACCGCTGAAACCGTCGCGCCAACTCTCCGTGATTCAATTCGATATACGTTGGCTTTCCCGAAGGACTCGTCAGCGGTGCCCGGGTCGCAAAAAGCTGGGCCAACACCCCCTGCAATTCCGCCTCCCCGCTCGCCGCCGGCAGCCGCACCGCCTTCGCCGCCGCCATTTTCGCCAGCTCTTCGCGCGCTAGATCCGGATTCGCATCCGGCCACCGCCCGTCCCGAAACGCTCCCAGCAAATCCCGCAAGAACCCTTCCGCATCCGCCGGCTCCATCCACACCGGCACGCTCTCGATCCGGAAAAAATTTCGCCCAAACTCCGCCACCTCGAGTCCGTGCGCATTCAGAAAAAGCAACCGGTCCAATAACATCGTCGCCGAAATCGGATCCAACTCGATCGGCACCGGCAGCAGCAACCGCTGACTCGGCACGTCGCCCTGCTTGAACTGCTCCTGCAACCGCTCGAACCAAATTCGTTCATGCGCCGCCCGCCGGTCCAGCAACACCAACCCCGCCGCCGTCTCGAACAACGCATACGTTCCGTGCGCCAAGCCCACAAACCGCCACGTCGGCGCCACCGGCTTCACCTGCACCGCTGGAGTCGCCGCCTGCACTGACACCGCAATTCGCTGCGCCTCGCCCGAGACCAACGGCGCCGCCGCTTTCGCCGCCAGGGGCGCGCCCGCGGACATCTCAATCGTTCGAAACGGAATCGCCGCCTCCGTCCGCAGCATCGCATCCGTTTCCCTGGTCGGCGCGCCAACCTGAAGCCCAGCGCCCGGTTCCACCCGCGGCTCGGCACTCGGCAAAATCGGACTCGCGCTCCCAATCTCCCGCAGCCGCGACAACACCGCGCGTATCACAAATCCTCTTACCGCCGGCTCGCTCCGAAACCGCACCTCCCGTTTCGCCGGATGCACATTCACGTCCACCGCCGCCGGATCGCAGTCGAAAAACACAAACGCCACCGGATACCGCCCCTTCGGAATCGATTCGTGATAACTTTCGATCAACGCGTAGTTCAACGTCCGGCTGTCCACCGGTCGTTGATTCACGAATACAATCATCTCGTGACGCGTCCCGCGCCCCACCCCCGGCTTCCCAATAAACCCGCTCAACCGCATCCCCGTTTCCACCGCCTCGATCGGCACCAGCGCCTCCGCCGTCTGCCGCCCAAAAATCTCCGCCACCCGCTCCGCCAGCGTCGCACACTGCGGCGAACGAAAGATCACCCGCCCGTCTTCGATCAACGTGAACGCCGTCCCCGGACACGCCAGTGCATAGAGTCGAACGCACTGCACGATGTGCGCCGCCTCCGTCTGATCCGTCTTCAAAAACTTCCGCCGCGCCGGCACCGAATTGAACAAATGCGTCACCTCGATCCGCGTCCCCACCGGACGCCCGCAATCGCGCACATGCACCATCCTCCCACCATTTACCAAAATCTCCGTCCCCACGTCCCGATCCGCCTCGCGCGTCTGCAGCTCGAATCTCGAAACACTCGCGATCGACGGCAGCGCCTCCCCCCGAAACCCGTAACTCGCCAGCCGATCCAGATCGTCCGCTTCCACAATCTTGCTCGTCGCATGCCGCTCCAAGGCCAGCAGCGCATCATCCCGCGACATCCCCGAGCCATTATCCTCCACCCGCATCAACGCCCGCCCGCCATGGCGAAACTCCACCTCGATTCGCGTCGCCCCCGCATCGAGCGCATTCTCCACCAACTCCTTCACCACCGCCGCCGGCCGCTCGATCACCTCGCCAGCGGCGATCTGATTCGCGACGCGATCGGGAAGAATGCGGACTTTGGCCATCAGCCTCCCAGCAATCAGCGAAACCCCGCCAAACCCAAGCGCAGAATTTCACCCGCACCTTGTAGGGCGGGGTCTCCCGACCCCGCCGCACCCGCCCCGCCCTCCCCCCTCAACCGCCCCAACTCCACACGCCCTTTGAACCTTGGTCCTTGGTCATTCTCTGGAGCTTGGATCTTGGAGCTTGGAGCTTTCCCCCTCCCCATCTCCTACTTCTTCCCCACCAACCTCGCCTCCCACTCCGCCGGCACTTCCGCGTAGTGGCTAAACTCCTCCTCATGCCGCCCGCGCCCGCTCGTCAACGACCGCAGCGTCGTGCTGTAGCGATGCAATTCCTTCTGCGGCACATGCGCATGAATCACCTGAAACTGCCCGTCCGTATCCACGCCCAGGATATGCCCGCGGCGCGCCGACAAATCTCCCATCACTGCTCCCACGTTGTCCTCCGGCACGGTCAATTTCACCCGATACACCGGCTCCAACAAACACGGCGAAGCCGCCAAAAACGCCTCCTTGAACGCGTGATACCCCGCCACCTGAAATGCGATGTCCTTCGAGTCCACCGGATGCATTTTCCCGTCGTAGAAATCCACCTTCACATCCGTCACCCGGAAACCCGCCCGCACGCCTTCGTTGCACGCCGTCCGCAACCCTTTCTCCACCGACGGCACAAATACCCGATCCACATTCGTCCCCACGAGCGACTGCGTAAACTCCACCCCACTGTCGCGCGGCGCCGGCTCGATCCGCAGCCACACTTCCGCAAACTGCCCCGCCCCACCCGTCTGCTTCTTGTGCCGATACCGCGACTCCCCGCGTGCCCGAATCGTCTCCCGATACGGAATCCCCGGCTCGACCAGTTCCACCGTCACTCCAAACCGCCGCGCCAGCCGCTCCACGATCACCTGCAGGTGAATCTCACCCTGCCCCGACACGATCGTCTGATGCAGCTCGTCATCCACGCGGTAGTGAAAGGTCGGATCTTCCGCATGCAGCGTCGCCAGCCCCACCGCGAGTTTATCCTCCTCGCCTTTCGACCGCAGCTTCAACGCCCCGTGAATATTCGGACGCGGAAACTCCACCTTCGGCAGCGTCACCACGAAACGCGGACTGCACAGCGTATCGTCCGTCCGCGTCTCCCTCAGCTTCACCACCGCGCCCAAATCTCCCGCGCGCAACTGCGTCACCGGCGTCCGCTCGTGCCCGTTCAACACATACACCTGCCCAAGCCGCTCGGTCACCTTGCGCACCGGATTAAAAAGTTCGGCACCGCTTGCGACGGTGCCGGAGTAAACCCGAAACAGCGATAACTCGCCCACACCGGGCTCGTTCATCGTCTTGAAAACATACACCACCGGCTCCGTTTGCGTCAGCGCCACCGGCACGTGCGCACCGCTCGGATCCAGCGCATCCACCACTGCCCGGTCCACCGGCGACGACCCATATTTCGCGATAAAATCCATCAACCGCGCCACGCCCACGTTCGTCTCCGCCGACACCGCAAACAACGGAATGAAGACCTGATTCTGAATCGCTTTGTGCAGCCCCGCCCGCAGCTCGCTCTCGTCCAACACGCCTTCCGCGAAGAACCGTTCCATCAACGCGTCGTCCGACTCCGCCACATACTCGATCAGCTCCTTGTGCAACGTGTGCACGTTCTCCGCCAATTCCCCTTCCGCCGGCGCCTCCGTGTAGCTCCCGTTTCCACCCGGCCGATACGTCACCACTTCATTCCGCAACACATCCAGCACCCGGCTAAACCCCGGCCCCGCATCGAGCGGAATCGTCAGCGGAAAAACCTTCCGCCCGAAATGCTCGCGCGCCGACGCCACCACCGCCTCGAAATCGACGTTCGCCTTGTCCAGCGCGTTCACCACCAGCACGCGCGGCAGTCCGTGCAACGTCGCGTTGTCCCACACCGCATCCGTCCCCACGCCGAGCCCGTGTGCCGCGTTCACCACCACCAACGCGAAATCTCCCACGCGCATCGCGCTATACGCTTCCGCGATGAAGTCCGCGTAGCCGGGACAATCGATCACGTTCAACTTCCTCCCCAGCCACTCCGTGTTCAGCAGCGTCGCATGAATCGAGATCTGATGCTGCTTCTCGCTCGCGTGATAATCCGACGTCGTCGATCCACCCTCGATGCTGCCCATGCGTCCAATCCGACCCGAACACGCGAGCATCGCCTCGCACAACATCGTCTTTCCCGCCGACGCATGGCCAACAACCGCAAAGCTTCTCAGATCCGAGGTGGCGTAGTCTTTCATGACGAAAAAACCAGGGGTAAACGCCGGTTCTCCGCCGGAACACCCCGCGGCAAACCTGCCCCACTATACGCACTTTCCGCCCCCGCGCCTCCGCACCCCTTGAAATTCCCTCCCCACCCCTTGCCAGGTAGGGCGCGTTGTCCCCAACGCGCCGTCCCCCCGCCCCCCGTCCCCTACCTCACCCCAACACCTTCCCCCACCGCTTAAACTGCCGCGCCACCTGTTTAGGCCCCGGCATGCCTGTTCCTTCCCGCTTCGCCAGCGCCCGCTTCAAATCGAACACTTCCACCCAGTCCGCCCCAAACGCCGGATGCACCTTCTGCACCGCGTCCGTCGGCAACTGGTCCAGCGCCACCGCATGCTCTTCCGCCAGCCGCACCACCGCGCCCACCGCATGATGCGCCTCGCGAAACGGCACGCCTTTCAACACCAGATAATCCGCCAAATCCGTCGCGAGCAGCGCCGGATCCGCCACCGCCGCCGCACACTTGTCGGCATACACTTTCATCCCGCCCACCGTCCCCGCCAGCACGTCCGCGCACAGCGCCGTCTGATCGAAGCTGTCGAACACCGGCGGTTTATCCTCCTGCAAATCCCGGTTGTAAGTCAGCGGCAGCCCTTTCGCCAGCGTCAGCAACGTGTGCAGATTCCCTTGCAACCGCGCCGACTTCCCGCGCAACAGCTCGCACGAATCCGGATTCTTCTTCTGCGGCATCAACGACGATCCCGTGCAAAACGCGTCCGGCAGTTCCACGAACTTGAACTCCGCGCTGCTCCACAAAATCAGATCCTCCGCGATCCGCGACGCATGCACGCCAAACATCGCGCACGCATTCGCGAATTCGATGAACAGGTCGCGATCCGCCACCGTGTCCATGGAGTTTTGCGACACCTGCGGACGTCCTTTCGCATCCACAAATCCGAGCGCCTTCGCCGTAAACTCGCGATCGATCGGCAGCGTCGTCCCCGCGATCGCGCCCGATCCCAACGGACACCAATTCGCATGCTCCGCCACGTCGTAAAACCGCTGCCGGTCGCGCTCCAACATCTCCAGCCACGCGAACAAATGATGCGCCAGATACACCGGCTGCGCCCGCTGCAGATGCGTGTATCCGGGAATCAATACCTCCCGATTCGCCTCCGCCGCCGCCAGCAACGCCCGCTCCGCGCCCTTGATCTTCTCCGCCAGCACGCCGCACGCATGCTTGAAAAACAACCGCATGTCCGTCGCGACCTGGTCGTTCCGGCTCCGCGCCGTGTGCAGCTTCGCCGCCGCCGGCACGCGCTTCGTCAACGCCTGCTCGATGTTCATGTGCACGTCTTCGAGCTTCGTATCCCAGCGAAATTTTCCCGCCTCGATCTCCGCCAAAATCGCATCGAGCCCCGCGTGAATCGCATCGCGCTCCTCGTCCGTGATCAGCCCCACGTGCGCCAGCATCGCCGAATGCGCCTTGCTTCCCGCGACATCGAACGGCGCCAGCCGCCGGTCAAACGACACCGACTCGCTGAACTGCAGCATGAGTTCCGCCGGCCCTGCCGAGAACCGCCCGCCCCACGTCACCTGAGAAGCTTTCTTCGCCATAAGTCCGCCAGCACACGACCCCCGCCCCTCCCCCGCAACGAGAAATCTGCATCCCCATTTCGTGGGGCGGGGCTCCCGACCCGGCCGTCCCTCGTAGCACGGTCAAACTGACCGTGCTTCCCCCCTCGCCCTTTCCCATTTGCTCACCCCAACCCCCTCCCCAAATTTCTGCGCATGCCGTTCTCGCAGCCGCTCGCCTCCCTCCTCCTCGCCTGCGCCCTCCTCCCCTTCCCCGCGTTCACCGTCTCCGCCGCCGAACTCCCCCTCGACCGCTACAACCGCGTCGACATCGCCGACGCCAAAACCTCGATCTACATCGGCAGCATCACGATGAAGCTGCCTCCTTTCGTCCGCGAAAACGGCGTCTACACCGCCACCTACGAGGCGAAAGTCTTTCCCTTCTTCTTCCAAAACGAAAGCGGCACCCTCTCGATCGAGATCCCCGACGAAACCCTCCGCGCCCTCGAACGCGGCGAGGTCATCCATTTCACCGGCCGCGCCCACAACGACGACGGCGAAGAACGCCACGTCGAGGGCCGTGCGATCCCCGACGGCCCCAACTCCCTCTCCGGCTCGATCAAAGTCCGCGTCTTCGTCTCCAAGAAGATCCAACTGATCTTCAACACCACCTATCGATTTCTGTAGGTAGGGCGCGTTGTCCCCAACGCGCCGCAACCCCGCGCCCTCCGCCTTGGCCGCGCCCTTCACTCCGCCCAATGAAACACCACCGGCGTCTCCACCGACGGATGCAGGCTGTGATGCACCGGACAATTATGCGCAATCGTCTCCAGCCATTCCGCCAAAGGATCCGTCTTTGCGATCGGCATCCAAAACTCCGCCGCCAACCGCACGACTCGTCTCGGCGCATCCGCTGACATCTCCTTCGTCACCGCGAAACGGATACGTCCCAGCTCCACGCCTTTCTTCTTCGCCGCGATCCCCATCGTCGTCACCACGCAGGTCGCATACGACGTCGCCAATAAATCCGTCGGCGAAAACGCCTCCCCGCGCCCCATGTTATCCTTCGGCGCATCCGAATTCAGCTCCGCGCCCGACGGCCCATGCACCGCCACGCAGTGCAACTCCCCTTGATATTCACCCGTGATCTTGACCATCCGCCCAGCCTCACACCTTCCGCTCCCAACGCAACCCTCCCCCCGCCTCCGCAAAGTGTCATATTATGTATGACACTTTCCCGCGTATCTTCTCCGCCCTTTCCCGCCTTCCCGGCTCCCGCTCACAACGCCGACGCCGCCCACGGCGGCACCGGCACTTCGCGATCCACGCCGTAGTCCATTAGAAGATTCTGCAGCCACGGCCGATTCGCCGAACACTGCGCGAGCCGCACATACGTCTGCCCTTCACGCTGCGTGAGCTCATATCGCTCCACGCGCACCATGATCGGCTCCGACTCGCCGTGCAACGCGCACACGACTTCCGCGCTCTTGTTTTTCGAATCCAGCTTCAAGGTCCGCACTTCGCCATAACGCGCGATGCGCTGATTGATGAAACTCTGCGCCGCCTTGCTCGCGATCGCATCCTTCGCCGCGGAGAACATCCCGCCATAGAATCCCTCCCCCGCGCATTTGTTCCTGCGCCTCCGTTCAATGTAGGGCGGGGTCTCCCGACCCCGCCGCAACGAAAGTCTTTTTCCCCGCGTCCCACCACTCGGCCCCATTCACACGCAACCCGCCGCGCCCCGCCCCGAACCCCTCCCCCAAACCCGTGTCCCTCCTCTCCTTGGCGCAACACCCCCGACGCCCTCGCCCACCGCTCGCATGAAACTCTCCGCCACTCACTTGAAGCGCTACCGCGAAATCGTTCGCCTCCTCTGGAAATACGGCCGCTCCGACCTCGCCCGCCAGATGGCCGCGTCCGCCGAATTCGACGCGCCCGACCCCAACGACACCGACCTCCCCGCCGACGCCAAACCCGAACAGCTCGCCGACGATCTCGAGGCCATGGGCCCGACCTACGTGAAGCTCGGTCAGGTCCTCGCCGGCCGCCCCGACCTGCTCCCCGAAGCCTACCTCAAAGCCCTCGAGCGCCTCCAAGACCGCGTCAAACCGTTCCCGTTTTCCGAAGTCGAAGAGATCGTCACCACCGAGCTCGGCGTCCGCCTCTCCAAAGCCTTCTCCCGCTTCGAACCCACGCCGATGGCCGCCGCCTCGCTCGGCCAGGTTCACTACGCCGAACTCCGCGACGGTCGCCCCGTCGTCGTCAAAGTCCAGCGCCCCAACATCCGCACCCAAATCGCCGAAGATTTCGAAGTGCTCGGCGAAATCGCGTCCTTCCTCGATAGCCACACCGCGATGGGCAAACGCGTCCGCTTCACCGCCGTCCTCGAAGAATTCCGCCTCACGATCCTCCAGGAACTCAACTACGAGCTCGAAGCCCAGAACCTCGCCCGCGTCGGCGAAAATCTCCGCGACTACCCGCTCCTCCTCATCCCCCAACCCGTCCCCGACTACACGTCGCGCTGCGTCCTCACCATGGACTACGTGCGCGGCCGCAAAGTCACTTCGTTGTCCCCACTCGCGCGCCTCGATATCGACAGCGCCCCGCTCATCGAAGAGCTCTTCAAAGCCTACCTGAAACAGGTCCTCGTCGACGGTCTCTTCCACGCCGACCCACACCCGGGCAATGTCTTCATCACCGACGACGGCCGCATCGCCCTCCTCGACCTCGGCATGGTCGGACACACCTCGCCGAGCATGCAGGAAAATCTCCTGAAAATCCTGCTCGCCGTCAGCGACGGCAAAGGCGACGAAGCCGCCGATATCGCCATCCGCATGGGCGAGAAACTCGAGGACTTCAACCAAGCCGAGTTCCGCCGCCAGGTCAGCCAACTCGTATCGATGCGCCGCGATCAGGGCCTCGAGCAAATGAACGTCGGCCGCTCGATCCTCGAGCTGTCCCAAAAATCCCGCGACAACGGCCTGCGCGTCCCCAGCGAACTTACGCTGCTCGGCAAAACCCTCCTTCAACTCGACGAGGTCGGACGGATCCTCGATCCCAACTTCGATCCCAACGGCTCCATCCAGCGCAACGTCACCGAGCTCATGTCGCAGCGCATGAAGCGCGACCTCACTCAGGGAAATCTCTTCAGCTCGATGCTCGAGATGAAGGATTTCCTCACGAGTCTCCCCACGCGCCTCAACCGGATCATGGACGCGATCACCAACGCCGAGCTCGAGGTGAAGATCAAAACCATCGACGCCCCCATCGTCCTCGATGGCATGCAAAAAATCGCCAACCGCATCACCTGCGGCGTCGTCCTCGCCGCCCTCATCGTCGGCGCGTCCCTGCTGATGCAGGTCCAGACCCGCTTCCAAATCTTCGGCTATCCCGGCCTCGCGATCCTCCTCTTCCTCGCCGCCGCCGCGGGCGGCTTCTACCTCGTCGGCAGCATCTTCCTCCAAGACTACAAAACCCGCAAAAAACTCGGCCGCTAACCCGTCGCGATAAACCACGAATGAACACGAAGGCACACGAATGGAGAGAAAAGCTGACCGGGAGCATGCTCCAACTCCTCATCACCGTTTAGCGACTCCCCTTTGGCAAATCCGTCATTCGTGTAAATTCGTGTCCATTCGTGGTTCAAATACATCATCCGGCTTCTAGATTTTTGCGCCTTTTGCGCCTCTTTGCGGCCATTCCTCCCTTCCCACTCCCTCCCGCCGCGACCGCCTACTCCCCCACCAAAAACTCCCGCATAAACCTCACCTGCGCATAAAACTGAAAATCCTGGTTCACCTTCTTCCTGAACCCGTGCCCTTCGTCCTTCGCCTCGAGATACCACACCACGCCGCCGTTCCCCCGAATCGTCTCCGCCATCTGCACCGCCTCCGTCCGCGGCACGCGCGGATCGTTCGCCCCCTGCACCACGAATAACGGCACCTGAATCTTCGGCGCATTCGTCAGCGGCGAAATCGCATTCAGAAACTCCCGCATCTCCGGATCGCGCTCGTCGCCATATTCCGCCCGCCGCAGATCCCGCCGATAACTTTCCGTGCTCTCGAGAAACGTCACGAAATTGCTGATACCAACCACGTCGATCGCCGCCCGAATCCGATCGCTGTAGTGCGTCGCCGTCGCCAAGGTCATGTAGCCGCCGTAACTTCCGCCCATCACCAGCACGCGCGATGCATCCAGATCCGGCTGCTGTTTGATCCACTCCAGCAGCGCACCGATATCCTTCACTGAATCTTCGCGCAGCTTCCCATTGTCCAGCCGCAGGAACGTCTTTCCGTAACCCGCCGACCCGCGGACGTTCGGATAGATGATCGCCGCGCCGAGCTCGTTCAGCAGATAGTTGTTGCGCCCCAAAAACCACGGCCGCGCCTGGTTCTCCGGCCCGCCGTGGATGTTCACGATCACCGGCCGCTTCCCCGTAAATCTCACCGCCGGCCGAAACAAAAATCCCGAAATCTCCCGGTCATCGAAACTCTTCCACGTGATCAATTGCGCCTCGGTCAACTCCGACGCCACCACGCCCCCCAACTCGCTCTCCGTCCAGCGCACCACCGCGCCCGTCTCCGCATCCAGCACGAACACGTCCCCCGAAATCGACGCCGAACTCAGCGTGAACGCAAAGTGCCGACCTTCCTCGTGCCACCCGCCCGCTCCAATCACGCCCACCGGAATTCCACTCACCGCCCGATACTCCCGCGTCCCCGTATCCATTAAATAAAGACGCGACACCCCCGCTTCGTTCACGCCAAACACCAGCCGCTTCCCATCCTCCGCCACCGCCAGACTCTCCACATCACCCTTCAAATCCTTCGCCAGAAAGGTCGTCTCCCGCGTCTCCCGATCAATGAACGCCGGCCGGTGAAATTCGCTCTCCAAATCCGTCGTCACGAACACGCCTTTTCCGTCCGCGCTGAACTCGCCCGCCCCATACGCCACACCCGTCTGAGAGCGCGGCGTCAGCTCCGCCTTCGTTCCGGCCACCGCGTCCACGAGCCACAGGTGCGACTCGTTGATCGAAACATATTCGACCACCAGCAGCGTCCGATCATCCGGCGACCAATCCACCACAAACCATCCGCCGCCGTTCATCTCCGCGACCAACCGGTCGCTTTTCGGATCGCGCGGATCCATCACATACAAATCGCGATCCGCCCCATTCCTCCGCGTCGATCCATACGCGATCCGATCGCCCTGGTTGCTCCACACCACGCCGCCATTCTGCGTCCGCTCGCCGCCATCCGTCAGCAGCGTCACTTTCCCATCCCGAAAATCCTGACGATACAGCTGCCGAAACTCACTGCCACCACGATCCCGCGAAAAAACAAAAAACTCCCCCGCCACCGGATCGATTCCCTCCGACGTCACCGGCTCCTCGAAAAACGTCAGCTGCCGCCGCATCCCGAGCGGCGCGTTCACGCCGTGCAACTGCACCGTGTTGCCGAATCGCGTGCCGATCAGCATCTCCGTCCGCGTCGGATGCCATCCGCCAAACGTCGCCGTCCGAAACTCCGTGTAACGCTTCGCCTCCTCCGCCACCGACGCCGGAATCGCCGGAATATTCTCCACCACCATGGTCTCCGGGGCCCGAATCACCGGCTCACTCGCCCCAAACGCCACCCCTGCCGTCAACACCGCGCACGCCAGCCAACGTGAGTTCATCATGCGCCGACACCTACGCACTTCCCGTGTTCTCCGCAAGAGGATGGAGGCGCGGTGCCCCCACCGCGCAATCCTCCCGCCCGCGCTCCATCACCTCCCCGCCGTCTCGAAATGCGCCCGCACTTCCTCACTGCTCTGATTCGCGAGATCTTTCGCCAGCGCCCGCCGCATCCTCGCGCGCGTCTCCTCCGACAACGCCTCGATCACCGCGTTGTGCAACGCCGGCGGCGCCGCGAAATCCCACGTCGCATTCGGACGATTCCGCATGAACGTCTCCACTTCTTCCGCAATCACCTTCACATTGCGCCGCTCGACTTCCTCCTTCATCGGCAACCGCTCGTCGATCGACATCCCCGACCGGCCTCCCATGATCCCGCCCGGCATCCCGGGCGCGCCGGACTGATGCTTCGAACTGTTAAACCGTCCCGCCACATCCGTATCGTTGGCCGTGTAGCTTTTCTTCCCCTGCGGAAAATCCATCGCTTCGACGAGGTCGAGTCGCGGCGTCTGCCCCGGTGCTCGGTGCTCCGCATAAATCCGCAGGTGTCCGCGATCGACAGTGACAACAAAATTTTCGTTCATGGCAAAATAGGTCGGGTGCTTTGTAAGACTCAGTCGAACGCCAGCGTCACATTGATGTTCCCACGCGTCGCCTTCGAATACGGACACGTCTGATGCGCGAGATTCATGATATGCTGCGCATCCGTTCCGCTGATACCGGGCGTCGCCGCGCGCAACTCCACGTTCAACCGCCAGCCGCCGCGATTGTCTTCATCCAGATTCGCGCGGGCCACGACGGTCATGCCCTCGGTCGGCAGATGCGCCGTCGTCGCCGCATTTTTTAACGCTCCCAAAAAACACGCCGCATACGCACCCGCAAACAGGTGCTCCGGCGTGACACTGCCCTGCTGTTCGTCCGTGGACAGGCGCACCGAGAAGCCGCCATCCGGCGCCTCCACCGTGCCATCCCGTCCACCCTGCGCGATCATCTCCGCGGTGTGGATGGTTTTCATCACCGCAATCTACGCAGCCTCGCGTCCCCCGAAATCGGGCGAATGTCGGCGCGGCCGATGGGTGATTTCCCGCCCTCGCACTTCTGTTGTAGGGCGGGGTCTCCCGACCCCGCCGTCGCCCCGCGCCGGCCGCTCCCAATTTGGTAATTTCTCCCACCCACTCCGCCCGCACCCGTGCTCACCTGCGCCTGTCTTACCCCGGAGTCATGACTCCCATCAACCGCTACCGCGACCGCAACGAAGCCGGACAAGCCCTCGCGCGGCATCTCGCGTCGCATGCTCACGATCATAGCCTCGTGCTCGCTCTTCCCCGCGGCGGCGTTCCCGTCGGCGCCGAAATCGCGCGCGCCCTTCATCTTTCCCTCGACGTGTTTCTCGTGCGAAAGATCGGCCACCCCTCCAACCCCGAACTCGCCATCGGCGCCATCGCGAGCGGCGGCGTCGAACTCCTCGACGATTCGCTCATCGCCGCCGAGCGCATCCCGCAACACGTCGTCACCGCCATCATCGCGCGCGAGACCGCCGAACTCCGCCGCCGCGAAACCCTCTATCGCGGCAACCGCCCGCCGCCCGACGTCGCGACGCGTCGCATCATCCTCGTCGACGACGGCCTCGCCACCGGCTACAGCCTCCGCGTCGCCGTCCTCGCGCTGCAGCAAATGCATCCGCCGCATCTCACCGTCGCCATCCCCGTGGGCGCGCCCGAATCCTGCGCCACGCTCGCCGCCGCCGTCGACGAACTCGTCTGCCCTGTTCAGCCGAGTCCGTTCCACGCCGTTGGCCTTTGGTATGATCACTTTCCGCCCGTGAGCGACGAAGAGGTCCGCACCAGCCTCGCGAGCGCCCGCGCACAAACCTGAATCGCTCCGCCGTTCCCGGCTCTTCCGCGGCTCACCCGCGCGCGATCGCTCGAGCGACCACTTTCAAATCCGCCACGAGCCCCGCATACGCCGCCTCGCGATCTCCCGATGGCGTGCGCAAAATCGACGACGGATGCACCGTCGCCACCAACCGCTTTCCAAACGGCGCCTCCAACACGCGTCCACGCTGCTGCGTCACTCGAAAGCTCCGCCCCATCAACGCCTGCGCCGCCGTCGCGCCCAACGCCACCACCAGCTCCGGCGCAATCAGCTCCAGCTCTGTATCCAACCAAACACGACACGCCGCGATCTCCCGCGCATTCGGTTTCTGGTGCAGCCGCCGCTTCCCCACCGGCTTCCACTTAAAATGCTTCACCGCATTCGTCACATACACGTCGTCTCGCTCGATCCCCGCCTCCACCAACGCGCGATCCAACAACTTCCCCGCCGGCCCCACAAAGGGCCGCCCAGCCAAATCCTCCTGATCTCCCGGCTGCTCGCCGATCATGATCACCCGCGCCTTGACCGGCCCTTCGCCAAACACCGTCTGCGTTCCGATCTTGTAGAGCGGACACCGCGTGCAGCCCCGCGCCTCCGCCCGCACTTTCTCCAACGTCTGCGTCTTCTCCGCCACCCCGCAACGTGCTCGATCCCACCCTTCTCTCAACTCCCAACTCTCAACTCTCAACTCCCAGCCCCCTCACCCGATCCGCCAAAATCTCCACCAACAACGGATGCGCCCCCATCGTCCGCGTAAATCGCACCGCGTCCAACGTCCCTCCACGCGCGCGCCTCACGATCTGCGCCACGTCGCCCTCCGGCCCCGCATGCTTGCCCGGCGCAATAAACAACAACGCCACAACCACCGCTTCGTCCTTCCACCCGTCCCTCGCCAGCAGCCCCTCCAACAGCGGCTCATTGAACGCGAACTCCTCGCTCGCCCGCCGCTCCATGCTGCACGCCGCCACCTCCACCACCTCGCCACCGAGTAGCTCTCGCACCTGCGCCGCCACCGCATCGCGCACCGTCGTCACCCCGCGCGACGGACTCCCATGATCCACCACCGCCACGCGCACGCCCCCGGTAGGAGCCTGATTGCAGGCGATCGTCTTCCTCTCCTCGCGAACGTGCTCCGCCAAAATCTCCGCCAACCGCGTCTCCCCTTCCACAAACAACGGCGCCGCGATCCGCGCCCGCAAACTCCCGCGCTGCGCCACCACCGCCGGCACATGCCGCACAATCGCATACGAAGGCCCGACAAACAGCGGCGCCACGATCACATCCGTCACGCCTTCCGCCACGCACCGATCGAGCGCCTCGTCCAACAACTCCGCTCGCCGCCCCTCCAGTTTCTCCGCCGGCACCTTCGTCGAATGCGCCACCGACACCGGTTCCACCTTCATCCCCACCTTCCCCTCCAACTCCGCCGCCAGCCGCCGCAACTGCAACGTGCTCGCCGGCTCCAGCGACCCATTATCCACCAACAAAACCCGCCGACTCGCAGAGTGGATTCCCATCAGGACAACGTCAGGGCAGCCGCCAGACTCTCTCAACTCTCAACCCTCAACTCTCAACTCCGACTTCAAATCTCACATCCCATCATCCCCGCGCTCGCACTCTGCTGAGCCGCGGCCGCGAGTTCACTCCACCGCACGACCTCGCCGACAATAATCATCGCCGGACGTCCCTGCAGATTTGCCAATAACGCATCCGCTTCCGCCAGCGTTCCGAATCGCAAGCTCTGCGACGACAATGTCGCACCCGCCACCACCGCCACCGGCGTGGTCTCCGGCAATCCACCGCCACGCAGCTCGCACGCGATCTCCGCGAACCGCCGCGTCCCCATGTAAATGCACAACGTCGCCCGCAGCGCCGCCAACGCGCGCCAGTTCGTCGGCGTGCCATTCCGATCCGCACACGCGTGCCCCGCCACAAACACCGTCGCCGACGTCACGCCCCGCTGCGTCAAAGGCACGCCCGCCGCCGCCCCCGCCGCCGCCGCCGCCGTCACTCCCGGCACAATCTCAAATTCAAATCCCGCCGTCGCCAGCGCCTCGATCTCCTCCGCCGTCCGACCAAACACCATCGGATCCCCCCCTTTCAATCGCACGACCCGCTTCCCTTCCCGCGCCTTGGCCACAAGCAGCGTATTGATCTCTCCTTGCGGCAAACTGTGCGCTCCCGCCCGCTTCCCGACATAAATCTTCTCCGCCTGCGCTCCGCACAACTCCAGCAGTTCCGGATTCGCAAGATCATCATACAACACGACCTCCGCCTCTCCGAGCGCCCGCGCCCCGCGCAGCGTGATCAAATCCGCCGCACCCGGTCCCGCACCCACGAGGCGCACCACCGGACGTTTTTCAATTCCTCCCCTTGCGGCGTTTTGAACCATGACGAACTTTTGTTTTTACTTCTTTAGTAAAGTAGTCAACTCAAGCCTCTCTCTTTTTATATGCCAGAAGCAACCACCGCGCCACTTTCCCATAACGAGTCGCTGAAGCAGGCCAATCCGACCCTTGCCAGCACCATCGCCACCACTTTGGCCGACACGTCCCTCGACCGCTTCTCCGACGACGAAAAGGAGTTCACCAAATTCCATGGCATCTACCAGCAGGACGACCGCGACCTCCGCAAGACCGCGAAGAAATACATCATGATGATCCGCAGCCGCATCCCCGGCGGCGTCATGACGTCGAACCAGTGGCTCACCTTCGACGACCTCGCCACCCAATACGGCAACAACACCCTCCGCGTCACCACCCGCCAGTGCATCCAGTTCCACGGCGTCGTGAAGTCCGGCCTCGGTCCGCTCATCAAGAAGATCAACGAGTCCCTTCTCTCCACCCTCGCCGCCTGCGGCGACGTCAACCGCAACATCACCGCATCCCCCACGCCCGCGATCACCAAGGCCCGCGAAGCCGTTTACACCGACGCCCTCAAAACCGTTTACGCCGTCGCGCCGAAAACCCGCGCCTACCACTCCATCTGGATCGACAACGTCCAACTCAATCTCGACGACCCCGAAAACAAGAACTTCGTCGATCCCATCTACGGCCAGACTTACCTCCCGCGTAAGTTCAAGATTTCGTTCGTCGTCCCGCCCGTGAACGACATGGACGTCTTCACCAACGACCTCGGCTTCATCGCCATCGTCGAAAACGACCAGGTCCTCGGCTACAACGTCGCCATCGGAGGCGGCATGGGCCGCAGCCACGGCAACACGCAAACGTATCCACGTCTCGCCGACGTCATCGGTTTCACCACGCCCGAAAACGTCGTCGAAGTCGCCAAAGCCGTCCTCACCACCTTCCGCGATTTCGGCGATCGCACCAACCGCAAACACGCGCGTTTCAAATACGTCGTCGAAGAACGCGGCGCCGACTGGACCCGCGACGAAATCGCCCGCCGCGCCGGCATCACCTTCGAGCCCGCGCGTCCTTATAAGTTCACCACGACCGGCGATCTCTACGGCTGGCATCGCGCCGTTGACGGCAAACTCTTCTGCACCGTCTTCGTCGAAACCGGCCGCATCAAGGACGTCGAGGGCCACGCGCAAAAAACCGCCTTCCGCGAGGTCGCGCAGAAGTTCCCGCACGTCGAGTTCCGCCTCTCCGCGAACCAAAACGTCATCATCGCCAACGTCCCCGAATCCGACCGTGCCGGCATCACCGCCGTCCTCGCGTCGCACGGCGTGAAGACCGAAAACCAAGCCTCCGTGTTGCACGCCGCGTCGATGGCCTGCCCGGCGCTGCCGACCTGCGGCCTCGCCCTCGCCGAATCCGAGCGCATGCTCCCCGGCCTCATCGACCGCATCGAAAAACTCGGCGGCGAACTCGGCCTCGGCGGCGAAGAAATCATCATCCGTTCCACCGGCTGCCCCAACGGCTGCGCCCGCCCCTACATGGCGGAGATCGCCTTCGTCGGCAAAGCGCCCGGCCGCTACCAAATCTGGCTCGGCGGCAACGCCTCCGGCACGCGCCTCAACCGCATCTACAAAGACACGGTGAAGGACCCCGACATCGAAAACGAACTTCGCCCCGTCCTTGCGCGTTGGAAATCCGAGCGCGTCGCCAACGAACGTTTCGGCGATTTCGCCGCCCGCGTGATCTGGCCCGAAATCGAAACCGCCGCCGCCCTCGCCGCCGAAGCCGCCGCCAAAACGCCGGCCCCCGCTACGCCCGCTCCGACGCTCTAAGGTAGGGGCGCCTCTCCGAGGCGTCCGCCCCCTGCTCTCAACTCTCAACTCTCATCTCTCAACTCAGAGCCATGTCCCCCGACCAACTCGCCGCCGCCAACGCCGACCTCCGCCAAAAATCCCCGCTCGACATCGTCCGCTGGGCCATCGCGCAGTCGCACGGCCGCGCCATCGTCTCGACGAACTTCCGTCCCTACGAAGCCGTTGTCCTTCACCTCGCCACGCAGGTCCAGCCCGACATCCCCGTTCTCTGGGTCGATCACGGCTACAACCGCCCCGCGACCTACAAGCACGCCGAACAACTCCGCGCGCAGCTCAACCTGAACATCAAACCCTTCCTCCCGAAAATCACGCCCGCCCACCGCGACGCGATCTACGGCCAGATCCCCACCACCGAGGACGAGGAAGGCCTGAAAAAATTCAGCGCCGTCATGAAGCTCGAGCCTTTCCAACGCGGCATGCGCGAGCTCGCGCCCACTGTCTGGATCACCGCGCTCCGCAAGGTCCAAAACCCCAGCCGCGCCGGCCTCGACATCGTTTCCCACGACGCAAACTTCAACTCCCTCAAGGTTTCGCCCGTCTTCTACTTCAGCGACGCCGACATGGAAGCCTACCTCGCGCAGCACAACCTGCCCAACGAGTGGGACTATTTTGATCCCGCGAAGGCCGACGAAAAACGCGAATGCGGCCTCCACGCCGCCTGGGGCAAACAAGCCATCGCCTAGGTAGGGCGAGGCGTCCCCGCCGAGCCGCCCGCCGACTCTCATCTCTCATCTCTCAACCCTCACCTCTCAACTTCTCCTCAGGACCCCGTCCGTGAGCAACTACCACCTCGACCACCTTCAACTTCTCGAAACCGAAGCCATCCACGTGATGCGCGAAGTCGCCGGCGAATTCGAGCGCCCCGCTCTCCTCTTTTCCGGCGGCAAAGATTCGATCTGCCTCCTCCGGCTCGCCGAGAAAGCCTTCCGCCCGGCCGAGATCCCGATGCCGTTGCTCAACGTCGACACCGGCCATCACTTCCCCGAGCTCAACGAATTCCGCGACCGCCGCGCCAAACAGCTCGGCGCCAAACTCATCGTCCGCAAGGTCGAAGACGCCATCGCTTCCGGCATCGCCACGCCCGCGCCCGGCGAAGTATCCAGAAACAAGCTACAAATCCCCACCCTCCTCGCCGCCATCGAGGAATTCCGCTTCGACTGCTGCATCGGCGGCGCCCGCCGCGACGAGGAAAAAGCCCGCGCGAAAGAGCGCTTCTTCTCCTTCCGCGATTCCTTCGGCCAGTGGGACCCCAAGAACCAGCGCCCCGAGATCTGGAATCTCTACAACGGCCGCCTCAATCCCGGCGAAAACATGCGCGTTTTCCCCCTCTCGAATTGGACCGAGATGGACGTGTGGGAATACATCCGCCGCGAAAACCTCGAGGTCCCCTCGATCTATTTCAGCCACAATCGCCGTTGCGTCCGCCGCGCCGGCCAATGGCTTCCGGTCAACGACATCCTCCCGCCGAAACCCAACGAGGAAGTCCGTGAACTCGTCGTCCGCGTCCGCACCATCGGCGACATCATCAGCACCGGCATGGTCGAATCGCCCGCCGACAACTTCGACGACATCATCACCGAAATCGCCGCCGCCCGCGTCACCGAACGCGGCTCCCGCGCCGACGACAAAGCCTCCGAAGCCGCCATGGAGGACCGCAAAAAAGCCGGCTACTTCTAAACCGAAAAAACTACACCCGACCTCCCGCAACCAAAGTCCCCTCTAAAAAGAGGGGTGCCCGAAGGGCGGGGTGTGTCTCCCGTGCGCTGACTCATCGCCGCATAAAATTCTTCTCCTCACCCGTGATCGCTCCCTCCTCCTCCGCACCTTCCGCCGCCGTCTCCTCCGTTTCCGTGCGCTCCACCCCTGCCTCCGCAGCGACCGCGCCCATCGACATCCTCCGCTTCAACACCTGCGGCTCAGTCGACGACGGCAAATCCACCCTCATCGGCCGCCTCCTCTTCGACTCGAAGAACATCATGGAGGACCAGATGGAGGCCCTCGAGCGCTCCGCCGACATCACCGGCGGCGGCCAAATCAATCTCGCCAATCTCACCGACGGCCTCCGCGCCGAACGCGAACAGGGCATCACCATCGACGTCGCCTACCGCTACTTCGCCACGCCCAAGCGCCGCTTCATCATCGCCGACACCCCCGGCCACGTTCAATACACGCGCAACATGGTCACAGGCGCGTCCACCGCCAACCTGTCCATCGTCCTCGTCGACGCCCGCGCCGGCGTCATCGAGCAGAGCCGCCGCCACACCGCGATCGCCTCGCTCCTCCGCATCCCCCATCTCGTCGTCGCCATCAACAAAATGGACCTCGTCGACTGGAGCGAAGCCCGCTTCCGCGAAATCCGCGCCCAGTTCGAAGAGTTCCTCCCTCGCCTCGACATCAAGGACGTCCAATTCATCCCGATCAGCGCGCTCAACGGCGACAACGTCGTCGAACCTTCGCGCCACACGCCGTGGTATGACGGTCCCACCCTCCTTGGCCATCTCGAGACCGTTCACATCGCCAGCGATCTCAACCTAAACGGCTTCCGCCTCCCCGTTCAGTGGGTCAATCGTCCCAATAATCCCACCGACAAAACACTTCACGACTTCCGCGGCTTCAGCGGTCAAATCGCCGGCGGTATCGTCCGCGTCGGCCAAAAAGTCCTCACGCTGCCCGCCGGCATCGTCTCCACCGTTAAACAAATCTCGACCCTCGACGGCTCGCTCCAGGAAGCCTTCTGCCCGCAATCCGTTACCCTCGTTCTCGATCAGGACATCGACGTCAGCCGCGGCAGCATGATCGTCGGCCTCGATCAGCTCGTCGGCGCCTCCACCGATCTCCACGCCAAGATCTGCTGGATGCACCCGCGCCCGCTCCAACGCGGCAAAAAATACTTCCTCAAACATACCACCAACACCGTCCAAGCCGCCGTCACCGACATCGAACGCCGCCTCAATATCGCCACGCTCGAGGCCGAGCCCGCCCCCACGGAACTCGCCATGAACGACCTCGGCGAGATCCGCATCCGCACCGCCAAATCGATCTTCTTCGACGGCTACGCCGCGAATCGCCTCACCGGCTCCTTCATCCTCGTCGAACAAGGCACCAACGCCACCGTCGCCGCCGGCATGCTCCTGCCCCCGCGCGAACTCGTGAAACCCGAATCCGGCGACTACGTGATTTGAAAATGCCCCTCAACCGCCGCCCCGCCGAAGTCCCTTCTATCAAGAGGGGTGCCCGACCGAGCGGGGTGTGTTGAACCGACGCTGTCCTACTTTCGCGAATGAAAATCTCCGCCAAAGTCGACTACGCCTGCCGCGTCCTCGCGGAACTTGCGCGTCTGCACGGCTCGACGGAGCTCGCCCAGATCGAACACCTCGCGCGCGTCGAAAAGGTCCCACAAAACTTCCTCGCGCAAATCCTCTCCGAACTCCGCAACGCCGGCCTCATCACCAGCCGCCGCGGCATCCAAGGCGGCTACGCCCTCGCCCGCCCCCCCGATCAGATCTCCCTTTTCGACATCCTCAGCGTATTCGATGGCGAAGTCCTCGGCCTCAGCGGCAACCATGAGGGCCGCTCCGGCCGCCGCATGCGCGAGGTGTGGTCCGAAATCCGCGACACCCTCGTCGAAAAAACCAAATCCTTCACCCTCGACATGCTCGTCACCCGCCGCCCGGAGGAGATGTATTACATCTAGCAGCGCGTCGCGCTGCCTTTCGGGGTTCTGAGTTTTGGGTTTTGAGTTTCAAGCGTGGCGAGCCATACGCCACACCTTCCGCTTGCTAAGCCCGCACAAGTCAAAACCCTGAACCCAAAACTCAGAACCCAGAACCGCGCGGCTCCGCCGCGCTCCCATGAGCCTCGACGAAATCCGCCAATCCCTCCTCGCGTCCTACGACAAAGACGGAGGCATCAATCATCTCGAGGGCGTCAACCTTCCCTCGCAGTCGTCCGTGAAGCAGATCGCCGTCGACTGCATGCACCTGCTTTTCCCCGGGTTCTTCGAGGAAACCCGCCTCGCCAAAGCCGATGTCGCCGCGCACGTCGGCAAGCTTCTCACCCGCCTCGACAAACGCCTCGAAGCTGAAATCGAAAAAAGCCTCCGCTTCGCCGGCATTCCCTCCCCCGGCGCCAGCGCCCGCCAGCTCACCGGCAAAATCCTCGCGCAGTTCCCCGCCCTTCGCGAAATCATCCAGACCGATGTCACCGCCGCCTATCGCGGCGACCCGGCGGCGCGCAGCATCGAGGAAATCATCCTCGCCTACCCCTGCGTATTGTCGATTTCACTACAGCGTTTCGCCCACGAGCTCTACCGCCTCGGCATCCCGCTCTTGCCGCGCATGCTCACCGAATACGCGCACGAGCGCACGGGCGCCGATCTTCACCCCGGCGCCCGCATCGGCACCCATTTCTTCATCGATCACGGCACCGGCGTCGTCATCGGCGAAACCGCCACGATCGGCCACCACGTGAAACTCTACCAGGGCGTCACCCTCGGCGCGAAATCCTTCGAAACCGACGACGCCGGCGACCCGATCAAAGGCATCAAGCGCCACCCCGACATCGGCGACCACGTCACCATTTACGCCCACGCCACCATCCTCGGCGGCGACACCCGCATCGGCGAACACTCGATCATCGGCTCCAACGTCTGGCTGATCAAATCCGTCCCCGCCGAGTCCGTGGTTTACAACAAGGGCGAAAATCTCGTCACCCGCACCCGCCGCCGCAAAGAGGCCCTCATCGAAAATCCCTCGATGTCCGACCTCAAAGCCTACGACTGGCAGATCTAGGTAGAGCGAGCCAGCCTGCCCCGACCTACCTTTTGTTCATCCGCTCCAGCGTCCGTTCGATTTCCTCCTTCGAGATCGCGGCCCCATCTCCCAGCGCCCGCACTTCGCGCTCCCCGCCCGCGATGCCGATCACCATCACCCACTCGGCATCGATCTCATCCACCGTCACCAACGCCCCCACGTCCTCCCGCTTCGCTACGAAAAGAAACCGCGTCCCTTCCTCCAGCCGCGCCACCTGCTCCGTCAATCGCACATCCCACGTCGCATCGAACTCAAATCGCAGCTTCGTCCGCCACTCTTCATCCAACTCCACCAGCACCGGCGCGCGAAATCTCCGCCCATCGATCGCCACTTCCGCTCCTTCCCTTCGAAACACCACGTCGCGCCGCAGCCGCGGAAACGCCCAAAACTCCAGCAGCTCCTTCCGCCACGCTCGCAACATCTCCGGACTCTGCCGCTTCGCCAACCGCTCATCCGACACCGCCGAACTCAACAAATCCCGCCCCAATCCCACCGCGCTCCGAAATCCCAGAAACGGCAAGAACGTCGCGCCCACATCAAAGGTCGCCCCGCTCCGCTCCACCCGCCGCCCTTCCTTCACTCGCGGATCGAGCACCATGAACAGGTTCCGCCGCTCCCCCTTTCGCAACCGCTCGCTCGCCACGTTTTCCATCGCGAGATGATCCGACGCGATCGCGACCACCGTGTTCGCGCCCCACTCCGATCCGCGAATCTTCCGCACGAATCTCGCGATCAGCCGGTCCGACATCGTCACCGCACTCAACATCGAGTTGCTTCCATCCCCATACGGCCGGTCCGCCTCCGAGCGCGAATGGTATCCATCCGGGTGATGCGTATCGATCGTCAGCACGAACAACCCAAACCGCCGCCGCTCCCGCGACAACTCCTCGAACCGCGCATACGCCAGCTCCAGCAGCGTATCATCCATCAGCCCCCAATTATTCAGATAAGTCGGATCGCTGACGCGCGGATGCAGCTCACTAAACCCCGCCACTTCCGCGAACCCATGCGTCTTCAGAAACTTTTCCTTCCCTCCGAAGTGCGCATGCGCGCCACCATAAAACGCCAGGTGATAACCCGCCTCCCGCAAACCATCCGTCCACGCCGGCGCGCCCGCCAGAAACTCGTCCATCCCCGACATCGAGTTCGGATGCGCCGGACTGATCAGCGGAATCCCGCATAGATTCGCCACCAGCCCGCCCATCGTGAAACCCGTGCCTTCCGGCGAATGCAGCTCCGTGAACGACACGCTTTCCTTTTCCAACTCTCTTAGCTCGTTCACCAATCCCGGAAAGATCGTCTCATCGAAATACGTCCGCTCGAAACTCTCCGCAAAAATAAAGACGAAGTTCGGATGCTGCTCCGCCGTCGCCTTCAGCACCGGCGGCCGATAATACCGAAAAAAATCCGCCCCCGCCTCCCGCGGCCACAGCAACTGCTTCAAATCCGCCACCCCCGGATTCACCGCCACCGATCCCGCCAGCAACGCAAACGCGACCAGGATCAGCCCGGTCCGCCGCGCACCATCCCGCAACGCCGCCAAGCAACTCCACGCCAGCACCGCCGTCGCCCCCGCAATCACCAACGTTCCGCCCAGAATCATCCCCCGATACTCCGCCACGCCGGCGCCTTCCACCCCGTAGAAGAGGTGAAACAAAAACCCCGGCGTCATTCCTCTCCCCGTAAACTGATCCGCCACCCACCACGCGATCAGCAACCCCACCGAAACCAGCGCCACCACGAAATAAACTCCACCCACCCCACGCGTCCGCCCGCCGCGCACCAACGCGACCAACCCCGCCACCAACAACACCATGCTTCCCACAAACGCCAACGTCATGCAGCCGCGCACTTCGTTCGAAAACCCGCTCCTCCGCAACCGCTAATCTCCACCCGTAGGTTGCGCCCTTGCGGCGCAACTCAACCCGATCAACGAACCACACGGGCACAAACACACCGAGCTCCCTCCTCCTCCTTCCTCTGTGCCTCTGTGTCTCTGTGGTTCACTCCTCACCGCCCTCCATTCCACATTTGTCATCGCTCCGGCACCCGTCGTTACTTCCCCCCGCAATGCTGCGCTTCATCCTCCGCCGCCTGCTCGAGACGATCCCCGTCCTCTTCGTCATCGTGACCGCGACGTTCTTCATGATCCGCTTCGTCCCCGGCGGCCCGTTCACCGCCGAAAAAGCCGTCAGCCCCGAAACCCTCCGCAATCTCGAAGCGCATTACGGCCTCGATAAACCGCTTCATCAACAATACCTCGACTACCTCGGCAATCTCCTCCGCGGCGACCTCGGCCCGTCCTACAAATACGTCAACCGCACCGTGAACGAGATCATCGCCGACTCGCTCCCGACGTCCCTCGAGCTCGGCGCGTGGTCCCTCCTCGTCGCCCTCGTCCTCGGTCTCCCGCTCGGCATCCTCGCCGCCGTCAAACGCAACACCTGGCTCGACTACCTCGCCTCCTCCACCGCGATGATCGGCATCTGCGTCCCGACGTTCGTCCTCGGCCCGCTCCTCGTCCTGCTTTTCGGGATACACCTCCGCTGGGTCAACGCCTCCGGCTGGTATGAGCCCATCGACCGCGTTCTCCCTTCGCTCGTCCTCGGCTTCTTCTACGCCGCCTACATCGCTCGCCTCACGCGCGGCGGCATGCTCGACGTCCTCAATCAAGACTTCATCCGCACCGCCCGCGCCAAGGGCGCGAGCGAAACACGCGTCATCTTCAAACACGCCCTCCGCGGCGGACTCGCGCCCGTCGTCTCCTTCCTCGGTCCCGCCATCGCCGGCATCCTCACCGGCTCCTTCGTCATCGAAACCATTTTCCAAATCCCCGGCCTCGGCCGCATCTTCGTCCTCAGCGCCTTCAACCGCGACTACACCCTCGTCCTCGGCACCGTCGTCCTCTACGCCGCTCTCGTCGTCCTCCTCAACCTCGTCGTCGACATCGTCCAAGTCTGGCTCAACCCCAAACTCAAATTCGAATGACGATCGATTGCCCGCGAACCACGCGAACCGTCGCTAAATCCCTTTCCACTCCTTTCGCGTCCTTTCGCGTGTTTAGCGGGCGGTAATTCATGTTCTCCCTCTCCCCGCGCAATCTCCCCTCCGCCGCCCTCTCGCCCGACGACCTCGAGCGCGGCCATTCCCTCTGGTCCGACGCCTGGCATCGCCTCCGCAAAAACCGCCTCGCCCTCTTCGGCGGCATCCTCCTCTGCGTTCTCACCTTCGCCTGCGTTTTCGGCCCGCTCTTCGCCCAATCCTACCACGCCCAAAACCTCAACCTCGGCGCCACCGCGCCCAGCGCCGCTCACTGGCTCGGCACCGACACCCTCGGACGCGACCTCCTCTCGCGCATCCTCTACGGCGGCCGCATCTCCCTCATGGTCGGCCTCGTCGCGACTTTCGTCGCACTCACCATCGGAGTCACCTACGGCGCCATCGCCGGCTACATCGGCGGCAAACTCGACACCGTCATGATGCGCCTCGTCGACATCCTCTACGCGCTGCCGTTTACGATCTTCGTCATCCTCCTCATGGTGTTCTTCGGCCGAAACATCGTCCTCCTCTTCCTTGCGATCGGCGCCGTCGAATGGCTGACGATGGCCCGCATCGTTCGCGGCCAGATCCTCTCCATCAAAAAAATGGAATACATCGAGGCCGCCCGATCCCTCGGCCTCAGCCGCCGCCGGATCATCTTCCGCCACATGCTCCCCAACATCCTCGGCCCGATCATCGTTTACACGACCCTCACGATCCCCGCCGTCATGTTGCTCGAAGCCTTCCTCAGCTTCCTCGGCCTCGGCGTCCAACCGCCCATGAGTTCCTGGGGCTCCCTCATCAAAGACGGCGCCGAAAAAATGGAAGAGTTTCCCTGGCTCCTCATCTTCCCCGGCGCGATTTTCTCCCTCACCCTCTTGTCGCTCAACTTCCTCGGCGCCGGACTCCGCGACGCCCTCGACGTCCGCTCCTCCAAAGACTGATCGCGA
>JAEWBF010000093.1 GCA_023391285.1 Verrucomicrobiota bacterium | reverse complement strand
CGCTCGGAGAGCGCGCCCTACCGGCGCTGCCGCGCCACCGGATTATTCGAAGTGCCAGGTGTAGGGGTGGGAGGAGAGGAGTTTGGGGCGGGTTTTGGTGACTTGGACGACGTCTTCGATGCGGCAGCCGCCGAGGCCGGGATAATAAAGGCCGGGTTCGACGGTGACGACGGCGCCGTCGCGGAGCGGGAGTGAGCCGGTGGCGGCGAGGCGAGGCGCTTCGTGGACGGCGAGACCGAGGCCGTGGCCGGTGCCGTGAAAGAAACCGGTGGAGCCGGATTTCGTGTGCGTGGTTTTGTAGCCGGCGGCGTCGAAGGTGTTGACCACTTGTTGATGCACTTCGCGGCCTTCGACGCCGGCGCGGATGGATTTGAGCGCGGCGAGTTGGGCGGCGCGGACGGTTGCGACGAGACGAGTTTGGGCATCGGAGGCGCGACCGCGGAGGTAGGTGCGCGTCATGTCGCCGAAGTATCCGGATTTTGTTACACGTGGGAAGATGTCGATGATGATCAGCTCATGCGGGCGGAGCGGGCCGGAGCCGCGTTCGTGGGGGTCGCAGGCCTGGTCGCCGCCGGCGACGATGGTGGTGCCGTTGGCTTGTCCGCCCTCGGCCATGATGGCGGATTCGATGGCGAAACGGAGGCGTTCGGACGTGAGCGGTTTGCCCTCGTGGAGGAGCGTGCGGCCGCGGGGGTGGGCGGCGCGGAGGATGTTTTCGGCGACGGTGAAGCCGACGGAGGAGAGGCGATTGCCCTCGCGAATGGCGGCGGCTTCGGCGGCGGATTTTATTTCGCGTTCGGGAAAAAGCGGGCCGCGGGCGAGTTCGAGTTTCAGGCCGAGTTCGCGGAGGCGGAGATAGAGGACGGCGGGAAAGTCGTCGGCGACGCGGAACGTGTGGATGCGGTGAGCGCGGGCGGCGGCGGCGATGATTTCGGCGGGGCCGATGTGGTGGTTGGGAAAAAGTTTGGCGGCGCGCTCGCGCCAGACCTCGAGGGGGAGGACGGAGTGGAAGACGCGGGCTTTTTTGACGCGACCGAACTCGAGCGCGGATTGGACGGTGATGCGGCGGCGGCCGGAGCCGAAGGCGATGAACGGGTCGTGGACGTCGATGCGGCTGAAGTAGAGCTGGTCGGCGTTGGTGACGGTGTCGGCGTAGAGGAGCGGCGGAGTGGAGGCGCGCGGCATGGCGGGCGAGAGAGAAGTTGAGTTGTGAGAAGCCGGGCATTAGCCACGCGCGTGGTGAAAAACGCAAATTCGGTTTGGCGGCGGTGTGGCTGGATGTTGGCGGCGGTGTTGTGGGCGGGAGTCGCGGGCGGATGTCGCGAAGGAGAGTCGAGAGTGGAGCAGCGCGCGGCGCCGAAGACGGTGGCGGACTGGTTCGAGATCAGAGTCGGGCCGAAGACGGTGCGGATGCAGCTGGCGGTGCGGGAACCGGAGATGATGCGCGGATTGATGGAGCGGCGGGATCTCGGGGCGGATGAAGGGATGCTGTTTGTTTATGCGAAGCCGCAGCAGATGAGTTTCTGGATGCGGAATACGCCGACGCCGCTGGACATCGGATTTTTCAACCGGCACGGGATGCTCGAGGAAATTTATCCGCTGCACCCGTATGATGAGACGCCGGTGCGGTCGCGGAGCACGCTGCTGCAACTCGCGCTCGAGATGAACCAAGGGTGGTTTCGCGCGAACGGAGTGCGGCCGGGAATGGAGATGGACATGGCCGCGGTGAAGGCGGCGCTCAAGGAGCGCGGGTTTGAAGCGCGGGACTTGGGGATCGAGTAGCGGGGCGGAAAGAAAACGGCGGGGTCGGGAGACCCGCCCTACAATTGCAGATGGGGCGCGCTATTTGTCTTTGGGGATTTCGTTGTCGGTTTTCAGGATGATGACGGGGGACTTCGTTTTCACCCAGACTTCCGTTTCCTTAAAGTGTTTGGCGGGGATGTTTTCGATCGCTTCGCCGACGGTTTTGGCGGGGTAGAGACGGCCCTTGCGGGTGGCGTTGTAATCATAGGCGGCGCGGAAGATGCGCTCCTGGACAGTGGCGGGGCTTTCGTCTTCGGGGAGTTGAAGGACCCAGCCGGCGAAGTCGGTTTTGGGGAAGCGGTTCTCGGGGTCGGAGACGAGGACGACGAATTGTTTTTTGACCGGGGGCGGCTTGTCGCCCTCGTCCTCGGGCTGGACCACGAGGTTGAGCTCTTCGATGACGCGGCGGAGGACGGCGGGATCGATTTCGTTTTTCTTCAGGATCTCAGCGACCTTGCTGACGTCGATTTTGGGCATACGATGAGGCGTTTAAGGGCTCACGAATGGACACGAATGAACGGTGATGTAAAGGCAGGTATGGCCGACGAATGGTTTGATGTGGTGAACGAGCGCGACGAGCCGGTGGGGCGGGCGCTGCGGGCGGATGTGCATGCGCGCGGGTTGCTGCATCGGGCGGTGCACGTGCTGGTGTTTGACGAGCACGGGCGGTTATTTTTACAGAAACGATCGATGAAGAAGGACACGTCGCCCGGGCTGTGGAATTCCTCGTGTTCGGGTCATGTCGACGCCGGCGAGGAGTATGATGCGACGGCGGTGCGCGAGTTGAAGGAGGAACTCGGGCTGGAGGTGAAGGAGAAGCCGGAGCGGTGGTTTCGGGTCGAGCCGTGCGAGGCGACGGGGCAGGAGTTTTGCTGGATTTATCGCGTGAAGTCGGGCGGGCCGTTTGTGCTCCATCCGGAGGAGATTGAGGGCGGGGAGTGGCTGGCGCCCGAGGAGGTGACGCGGCGGATCGCGGAAAAGCCCGAAAAGTATGCGCCGGCGTTTCGGTTGATTTGGGGGATGGCGCGGGAGCGGTGGTAAACCGACGAAACGTTCACGGATCACGAAACGCTCACGCGTTCCGCTACGAAATACGGGCGGGCGGCGTTTTGTTGCGCGGCAAGCGCGCAACCTACCGGTCCGCTAGGGGCTAGAATTCGGAAGTGGGGCCCGGACGGGAGGAACGGCGGCCGGAGAGGGCGCCGGGGCCGGTGTTTTCGGAGAGGCGTTTGATTTCGTCGAACTGCTTTTGAGTGATGAGGCGACGGGGGAGGCGTCGTTCCGCTTCGGATACGAGACGCACGCGGTCGTCGTCCGAAGGTGTGTGCGGCTGCCATTGCGTGTGATGGCCCTGATGACGGGTCCACTCGATGTTGCCGCCGTGAATGACGGCGCGGACTTGATATTTACCCTCTGCGGGATCGCGATTCCACCAACCGAACTCGATGGCCATGGGGCGGGAGTGTCGCGGGCCGTTAGCGCGGGGCGAGTGAAAACTCGGCGACGGTGGCACCGGGGTAAAAGGCGTCGCGCCGGCGTTCGACCCGGCGGAAGACGATGCGATCGGGAGTGACGTCGATCGCTGCGGCGCGGCACGGCGGGCAGAAGGAGCCGGTGTTGAAGACGATGAGACCGGAAGCGGTGCGTGCGAGACCGCAGCGGTGGGTGTGACCCATGGCGAAGAAGCGGGCGGGGAGGTGGTGCTGTTGAACGAAGGCGGCGGCGCGGCGGGGGGCTTCACGCCACGCGCGGAGCACGCGGAAGACGCGGCCGGGCGGCCAGACGGTGTCCTGGAGAAAACCGATCAGGTGGCGGAAGCCGTGTGGGTCGGATTGGTGGCGTTGAGGGATCGCGTAGGCGGCGCGGCGGAGGGCAGAGAGGCGGGAGTGAAGGTGTTGGCGTTCGGCAGGTGCGAGGGCGGCGAGTTCGTGGGTGACGAGTTTCCGGGCGAGCGGCGCATCGCGGCTCCACGGAACGAGATCGTCGAAAAGGGCGTCGCCGTGGGTGACGAAGAGAGCGTCATGGGCGAGCGCGCGGTGGTGGAGGTTGGTGATGTCGGGGTCGTGGTTACCCGTTAGGAAGGTGGTGGGCGGGGCGGAGTGGGAGAAGAAGTTGCGGATATCGGCGAGGAGGGCGGCGGTGTGGGAAAGGTTGGAGGACGGGCGGGTGTCGAGAGTGTCGCCGTTGAGGAGGAGTTCGGAGACGCCGTCGAAAAGCGGGGTAAGTTGCGTGAGCGACGTCAGCGCGCTGGAGCGGTCGCCGTAGTGGAGGTCGGAGAGGATGCGGAGAAGAGGCGAAGCCACGGGCGGTGGGCAGCAGAAGGAGGACGGCTCGAGGTGGCAAGGGGCGGGGTTGGTTGAAATAAAAAAGGCGCGGTGGGGGCACCGCGCCTCGATCAGAATCGGAGTGGCGAGAGATTAGCGGGAGCCGGGGAGGAGGCCTTTCATGAGACCGCCGAGATTGAATTGTTGATAGCCGGCGGGGATTTCGAAGAGCGAGTCGGGCTGCGAGCCTTTGTCGATGGAGACGGCTTCCATGCGGAATTCTTCCTTGCCCTTCTTGTTCACGGATACGACGCGGAGCGGGAAAAAGTTGCCGCCTTTGAGGGCTTGTTCCCAGCCGGGGCCGGAGGATTTTTTGCGGGACATGGGATTGCCGGCGGAGATGCCAGCAAACGTGCCGAGTTCGTCGGTGGCCCAGATTTCGGTCGTGGTGCCTTTGTCGCGGGAGACGTATTTGGTGCAGTCGTAGCCGAGGATCTTGGTCGTTTCGCCGGTCTTCTCGAGGGATCCGGCGTGTTCGGCTGCTACGTCGGCAACGTCGTCGATCGAGGAGCTGAAATACATGTTCTGGCCCGGCATGAGCACGACGACCTCCTTCTTGGCGGAGTTCATGATCGTGGTCATGTTCTGCTTCTCATCGAGGGCGATGTCGGCGCGGACGAGGCCGGGCTTGATCGAGTAGTCGAGATTGCGGGAGCCGCCGCGGGGTTCGGTCATTTTCATGCGGATCTTGCCTTCGAAGTCGGCGGCGTGGAGGACGGCGGGGGCGATAGCGAGAGAAGCGGAGAGGAGTAACGAGGGGAGGAGTTTCATGGCGGTGGGTAAGGAATGTAGGTGTGGGTCGGGTGCAAATAGCGGTTGGCGGAAGGGACGAAGAAGAACGAGGGAAGGGCGAGGCGGGAGCGTGCTCGTAATTTGTGATCGTGATCGACGGGGGGATGGAGGTGAGCACGAGTCACGAGCACGATCGGGGGCGGCGGTTCGGCGCTTGCAAGGGAACGGGCGGAAAGGTGCAGTGCGGGGATGGCGATTTTCGGGACCATCGAGACGTTGAAGCAGCAGGTGTATCCGCGGGAGCAATTCGCGGCGACGTGGGCGTATTTGGAGGAGCTGTTTGCGCCGGGCTCGGCGGCGGCGGAGCGGATGAAGACGATCGCGGTAGGGGAGACGAAGCGGGTGGAGTTGAGCGGAGGGGCGTTTGCGTTGGAGCAGGTTTATCGGACGAAGGAGCGGGCGGAGGGTTTTTTCGAATCGCACCGGAAGTTCGTCGATGTGCAGGTGATTTTCGAGGGAGAGGAGCGGATGGAGGTGGTGGATGGTTCGCGGGTGAAGGTGCGCGAGACGTATCGGGAGGAGCGGGATTTGGTGGTGTATGAAGATTTGGCGGGTGCGTCGGTGTTGGCGCTGGCGGCGGGAGATGCCGCCGTGTTTTTTCCGGCGGACGTGCATATGCCGGGGCTGCGGGGCGCGGACGGCGAGTCGCGGCTGGTGCGGAAGACGGTGGTGAAGGTGCCGGTCGTGGGATGAATTACCGGCATCGGTTTCACGCGGGGAATTTCGCGGACGTGATGAAGCACGTGCTGCTGGTGCAGCTTGTGCGGGCGATGCAGCGGAAGGAGAAAGGGGTTTTCTTTTTGGATACGCACGCCGGGGGAGGGGCGTATGATTTGGCGGCGGCGGCGCGGGGAGATTCGTTGGAGCGAGCGCCGGAGTGGCCGGGCGGGATTGGGAAGCTGTGGGCGGAAGAGGCGATGTCGGAGTCGTTGCGCGAGTATCGGGAGATCGTGCGGAGCTTTGATGCGGAGAGCGGCGGGAACGGGGCGTCGCCGCGATTTTATCCGGGGTCGCCGGCGATCGCGCGGGCGTTGGTGAGGGTGCAGGATCGGATGGCGTTGTGCGAAAAGCATCCGGAGGAGTTCGCGGCGTTGGAGGAGCGGTTTCGTTTCGCGCTACGGACGGTGGTGCGCGAGATGGACGGGTATGCGGCGGTGCGGGCGATGTTGCCGCCCTTGGAGCGGCGGGCGTTGGTGTTGATCGATCCGCCCTTCGAGGCGGTGGATGAGTTTGCGCTGGTGGCGGGGGCAATTCGCGAAGGGCTGGCGCGGCTGGCGGCGGGCGTGTTTGCGGTGTGGTATCCGCTCACCGAGCGGGCGCGGATCGAGACGTTCTTTGCGGAGCTGCGGACGCTGGAGCTGCCGCCGACGGTGGCGGTGGAGATGACGATCGCGGGCGAAGGCGCAGGATTGAAGATGCGGGGGTGTGGCGTGTTGGTGGTGAATCCGCCCTGGAAATTTGCGGAAGCCGCGGAGGCGGCGGCGAAGGAGTTGGCCGGGATTCTGGCGGTGGCGCCGGGAGGCGGGGCGGGGGTGGAGTGGTTGGTGGCGGAGAGGTGAGGTGCGCGAATGCGCGGTGGGGCACCGCGCCTCCATTGGAGATTGGAGGAAAAGAAAACGGCCCCGATTGCTCGGGGCCGTTGAAAGATTGAACTCGCAGGAGTTCGGTCAGCCTAGAAGCGCATCGGGCTTCCGAACCGCCCGGGCGAGTTCCGCGAGGTCAGCGACCGGCGGGACTACGTTGAGGGGCGGCGCTTTGAAAACGGGACGATTCCACTGGATGTCATCGCGGTTCAAAATTCGGACGATAGCCGTCGGCGCCTCGGGAGGCTGCGCATCGTTGATTGGAACGGCAAAGGGCATGACGGGTAGGGGTGACCTTAACTTCGGAACAATGTGCCAACGACCTTAGGAAAAACTTCCGCGTCGGTTGGCGTGAGCGCGGGAGTTTGATGAAAAACGAGGGAGGAAGCGCGGAGTTGGAACTGACGCGCTTCCTCCCGGTGTGGTTACGCGACGCGACGCGCGAGGAGTGGATCCGCGACGCTCACGCGTTTCGGCAACACCACCGTGAGCACGCCGTCATTGATTTCGGCGTGCAGCGCGGGGTAGTCGAAACCGTGCCCCAGGCGGAGGCGCAGCTGGTAATCCCGCTGGGCGGTTTCCAGGTGAAGCGCTTCCCAATTGACGCGCACGAAATGAGGTTTGCGGGCGGTGACGGTGAGGTCGGGTCCGCGTGCTTCGATCTCGACGCCGGCGGCCTCAACGCCCGGGACGTAGACCGTGAGGTGCACGGCTCCGGGCTGCTCGCGGCAATCGTAGCTCGGCTGACGGAAGGCGCGATGCGCTGTATCCGAGCGGCGAGGACGACGGCGGGCGGGACGGCTGGTTTCGATGATCGTATGCATGGGAGGAAATCGGGTGGACGTTGGAAGGTGAAAACGAGGAAAGAGCCTCGGGGCTTAATTGCCGCCGGGCTTCAGGTGTTGGTTCTAAACTGGGTCCGTTAAACGGAACGTTTAGGCCTGAGAGCCCGGGCCGGTTTGATGCGATTTGCTCCAATATTGAGCGACCGAACACATCTGGACGCGGCAAGAGCAAGCGACGGCCTTCGTAAACGAAGCGCCGGCGGAGCCGCGGAGATGTTTATGGTTAACGGTCATTGGAACGAGAATCACGGTGCACATTGCAGCCGGCGTGCCAAGTGCGAACTGGGATGTGTTGGTGAAGATTGCGTGACGCTGTATCGGGCGACAGCGTTGCGGCCATGAACGATGCGACGACGACGGTGGCGGAGATGAAGGCGCGCGTGCTGGCGTTTGCGCGCGAGCGCGAGTGGGAGCAGTTTCACACGCCGAAGAATTTGAGCATGGCGCTGGCGGCGGAGGCGGGAGAGCTGATGGAGCACTTCCTTTGGAGCACGTCGGAGGCCTCGCGGGCGATTGCGCAAGACGGGGCGAAGCGAGGAAAAATCGCGGAGGAACTCGCGGACGTGGTGATTTACGCGCTGGAGTTCGCGAATATCACGGGGCTCGATCTCGCGGCGGCCATCGAAACGAAGATGGCGGCGAATGCGAAAAAATATCCGGTGGAGAAAGCGCGGGGACGGGCGGAGAAGTATACGGAGCTGTGAGGAGCGGGAGTGTAGTGGGAAAGTGGAGACGCGGGTGGTCGGGGGGCAGCGGGAGAGGAGCGAGCGCGCGACGGGACGGCGGGGTCGGGAGACCCCGCCCTACAACTTTGGATTAAGGAATGGGGATGGGGGGCGGGCGGTGGCAGGCGCAGCCGGGGGAGCAGCCGCCGGCGGAAGCTACGGGAGCGGGGGAGGAGTTGGAGGCGCGTTGAGCGACGAAACCGTAGCCGCCGGTGATGACGCGGCGGACGGGTTCGCCGGTGTTGGGGTCGCGGGTGAGCGGGGCGTCGTTCATCGACTGGCGCACTTCGAAGCGGCGGGGCTCGGTGCCGGGTTGTTGAGGAATGGTTTCGTAGATGTAGGTGGCCATTGCGGTGGCGTGACGGGAAGAAGAGAGACGGTGCTATAAGAAATTGGACTAAACGCTCACGCGTTCCGCTACGGCTGGAAGAGGTCAGGCATGGGCGTGAGACTCGAGGGGCTCGGCGAAGCGCGGAAATATGCGCAGTTTTGCGAGGCGTGCAACGGACTGAACGGCGGAGTGCGGGCGGAAGCGCCGCCTTATTTTGGGCGGAAGGCTTTCATCGCAGCCTCGTTGGTTTCGAGACGCGGGCCGCCGACGAGGTCGATGCAGTAAGGGATGGCGGGGAAGACGGCTTCGAGATTTTCGCGGATGGCTTTGGGGCGGCCGGGGAGGTTGACGATGAGCGTGCGGCCGCGAATGCCGGCGGTTTGGCGCGAAAGGATGGCGGTGGGAACGTAGCGGAGGGACGTGGCGCGCATGAGCTCGCCGAAACCGGGTAGTGGTTTTTCGACTACGGCGAGGGTGGCTTCGGGCGTGACATCGCGGGGAGCCGGGCCGGTGCCGCCGGTGGTGACGACGAGGGCGCAGTGGGATTCGTCGGCCATGCGACGAAGTTCGGCTTCGATGATGGCGCGGTCGTCGGGGATGATTTTGTAGTCGGGTTCGAACGGCGTGATGAGCCATTCGCGGAGCAGGGCGAGAGCGGCTTGGCCGGGTTCGTCGGCGTAGATGCCGGCGGAGGCGCGGTCGGAGATGTTGAGGATGCCGATGCGGATGGGCATGAGGTGAACCACAGAGATACAGAGGCACGGAGAAAACCGGATTCTTTGTTGCTCGGTGTCTTTGCGTTGAAAGCTAGGTGCTCGAGAAGCGGGCGAGGAGTTGGGAGGGAAGTTCGCCCCGGGAGCGGAGGGCGCGGAGGGAGAGCGAGTCGTGGCGTTTGGCGAGGCGTTGGCCGGTGGTGTCGGTGACCAGCGGGCAGTGATAGTAGGCGGGCGCGGGGACGCCGAGGGCGCGGAAGAGGAGGAGTTGGCGGAAGGTGGATTTGATGAGGTCGGCGCCGCGGACCACTTCGGTGATGCGGAGATCGGCGTCATCAACGGCGCAGGCGAGCTGGTAACTGGGGACATCATCTTTGCGCCAGACGAGGAAGTCGCCGAAATCGCGTCCGGCGACGGCGCGTTGTGAGCCGAAGTGGAGGTCGTGGAAGACGAGTTCCTCGTCATCGGGCACCCGGAAGCGCCAATTGGTGGTGATGCGATCGGTGAGCGGGGGAAGCGGCGCGTCGGGAGGAGGGCGGAAGGATTTGGGGTAAACGGGTTCGTCGTCGAAATGCGGGGCGCCGGCGGCTTCGGCGACGTCACGGCGGGAGCGGGTGCACGGGAATATAAGGCCGGCGGCGTGGAGGCGGGCGAGGGCGGCGCGGTAGACGGGGAGGCGCTGGCTTTGGGCGATGATGGGGCCGTGCCAGGTCAGGCCGAGCCAGTGCAGGTCTTCTTCAAAGGCGGTAACGAATTCGGGGCGGCAGCGGGAGGCGTCGAGGTCGTCGTTGCGCAGGAGGAGTGTGCCGCCGGCGCCACGGGCGCGTTGATGAGCGAGCCAGAAGGTCCGCGCGTGGCCGAGGTGAAGGTAGCCGGTGGGTGACGGTGCGAGGCGGCCGCGGTAGTTGGAAAAGGTTTCAACCACGAATGAACACGAATGAACACGAATGCTGCGGCAGAACAGTGCTTTTATTCGTGTGAATTCGGGTCCATTCGTGGTTTCTCAGAACCATGAACAAACTTTTGTGCGTTTACTGCGCATCGAGCGATCGGATCGATCCGAAGTATTTTGCGGCGGCGGATGCGTTGGGGGCGGCGATGGTGGAGCGCGGTTGGGGTTTGGTTTATGGAGGCGGGAAGACCGGGCTGATGGGGGCGATGGCGCGGGCGGTGAAGACGCGGGGCGGAAAAGTGATCGGCGTGATCCCCGAGTTCATGAAGGTGAAGGAACTCGCTTTCGATGAGGCGGACGAGCTGGTGACGGTCGTCACGATGCGCGAGCGAAAGCTGCTGATGGAAACGCGCGCGGAGGGGTTTGTCGCGTTGCCGGGTGGATTTGGGACGCTCGAAGAGATCATGGAAATCCTCACGTTGCGGCAGCTGGATGTGGTGAAGAAGCCGTGCGTGTTTTTGAACCAAGATGGATTTTACGATCCGCTGTTTGCGTTGTTCGAGACGATGCTGCGGGAGAAGTTTTTCAAACCGTCGAACATGGAGTTGTTTCGCGTGGCGGCGACGGTGGGCGAGGTGTTTGACAAGATCGAAGAAGGGGCGAAGGCGAAGGCGGAGTCGAAGTGGTTTGAGACGCGGTAAGGAGCGGAGGGATTGGCCGCAAAGAGGCGCAGAAGACGCAAAAACGGATTGAGGAAGAACTGAATGCATCGCTCGGCTGTATTGGGATTGTTGAGACAACACGCGCGGCGGGCGCTGGAAGCGCACGAGGCGACGATGGTGGCGGATACGATCCGGTTTGTGGAGGCGCACGCGGACTGCCTCGTGCGATCGTGCGGGCCGGGACATCTGACGGGATCGGCGTGGATTGTGGATGCGGCGCGGATGCAGACCCTGCTGACGCATCACCGGAAACTGGAGAAGTGGCTGCAGTTGGGCGGGCACGCGGACGGGGAGATCGATTTATCCGCGGTGGCGTTGCGCGAGGCGCAGGAGGAAAGCGGACTGGCCAGCGTGCGGCTGGTGTCGACGGAGCTGTTCGACGTCGACCGGCACTGGATCCCGGAGCGCAAAGGCGAACCGGGGCACTATCATTACGACCTGAGATTTTTGGTGGAGGCGGACGTGGAGGAGCCGTTGGTCGTGACAAGCGAATCGAAAGATCTGGCGTGGGTGGCGTTGGAGGAAGTGGCGCGGTTGAATCCGGAGGAATCGATGTTGCGGATGGTGCGGAAGACGGCGCGGCGGTGAGCCGGCGCTATTTCTTTTTCGGAGCGGGCTTGGGGACGGAGAACTTGATGACAGGAGGTGCCTCGTCGGAGCTGTCGTTGGCGTTGTCGGAATCGGAAGCGCGCGAAATCGGAGATGCGTCGGAATCGGCGGGTGCGGCCGCGGAGATCGCGGGGGTGATCGAAGTGAACGGGGCGCTGTTCGTAGGCAGTGCGGTGAAACCGCGCTCGAGCAGCTCGATGGTTTTGCGATCGCGGGTGCGACCGTAGTCGCGTTGTCCGCCGGGGCCGAAGGAGCCCATGACGACGGAGATGATGCGACGGCCATTGCGCTCGGCGGTGGCGGCGAGGCAGTAGCCGGCGCTGGCGGTGTAGCCGGTTTTCAGGCCGTCGACGCCGGCGACTTTGCCGAGGAGATTGTTGTGATTGCGCATGTGGATGGGGCCCTGGGGGCGCGAGGAGCCGAAGTCTCGGTCGCGGATGGAAGCGTATTTGAGGACGTTGGTGCGGGTGAGGAGATGGCGGCAGAGGATGGCGAAATCGCGCGGGGTGGTGAGGTCGCCATCTTCGACGCGGCGGGTGGAGGGAGGGAGCCCGTGAGGCGAGCGGAAGGTGGTGCGGGTCATGCCGAGGTCGCGGGCTTTGGCGTTCATGAGTTCGACGAACGCAGGGACGGAGCCGGCGGAGGCGCGGGCGAGGGCGTGAGAGGCGTCGTTCGCGGACTGAATCATCATCGCGTAGATGAGTTCTTCGACGGAGAACGTTTCGCGCGGATCGAGGAAGACCTGAGTGCCGCCCATGCGGGCGTCTTCGGGTGTGATTTGGACCGGCGTATCGAGGCGCAGGGCGCCGTTGGCGAGCTGGTCGAAGAGGACGGCGAACGTCATGAGCTTGGTCATGCTCGCGGGCGGCGAGACGACGTCGGCATCGTGTTCGAACAAGACCGTGCCGGTGGCGGCGTCGGTGACGATGGCGGATTTGTAGCCGAGTTCGGGGCTCGCGGATTTTTGGGCGGCCGCGGCGCGCGCGGAGTGGAGTGCAACGGGCGTGGCGAGCGCGAGGCCGAGGGTGAGCGTGCGGAAGTGGCGGACGAAAATCATGCGCGGAACAAGAGTCGTTTCGCGCGGCCGGGCGAGAGGAAAGCGGGAGAAAAACGGTGGTGGGACGAAGGCGGTTAGCAAAAGTCTGACGTTGCGTCGGCTCGCTGCCGTTTTGCGGCTACTTGTCGCCAAGGCGGCGCCGGGCGGCGGACGTGGCGATGAGTTGGGCGAGCCGGCGCTGGCGTGTGGCTTCTTGCTTGGCGCTCACGATCCACCAGATGGCGGTGCGGCGGTAGCCGGGAGGTTGAGCGGAGAAGAATGTCCAGGCGGCAGGGTGAGCGCGGAAGGATCTTTCGAGGGAGGGAGGAAGTTTTTCGGGGCGATTTTCGAAGGAGTAGACGCCGGTTTTGTTTTCGATGCGGGCGGCGAATGCGGCGAGGCCGGCGGGGTGCATGCGACCGGCGGATTTCAGGCGCGCGACGTTGCGGAGGTTGACGAGACTCCAGTTGCTGCCGGGGCGGCGCGGCGTGAAACGCTGCATGTAGCGGTCGGCGTCGATCGATTTCGCGAGCCCGTCGATCCAGCCGAAGCAGAGCGCTTCGTCGACGGCTTCGCGATAAGTGAGGGCGACGCGCCCGGAGGCTTTTTTGTAGTAACCGACCCAGAGTTCGGAGGCGGTGGCGTGATTTTGTTCAAGCCACGTGCGGAACGCGGCGGCGGTGGAGAAGAAACGCGGTTTGGCTGCGTTGGGACGCGCGGGCATCGGCTGCTACAAAGCAGCGCGCGATGATGGGCGGTCAACGCGGGAAAAGGAGCCGGTTACCCGAGGAGCTTGGGGACGGACGCGCAGGCATGTGCGCGCGCAGCTACTCAATAGGATTAGAGCTGTTCGAGCGGGAGATCGTGGAGCTGCACGCCGGGGTTTTTTTCCACGAAATAACGCATCGTCCATTCGTTGGGGAAAAGTCCGACGGGCTGGTCGAGCTTGTCGGTGCCGAACGCCACGCCGCTCGGGGCGATGAAGGTGGACGTATCCGGAAGTTTGTTACCGGGCTCTTTGGGCGAGAGCCATTTCATCAGCGTCCAAGGCGCGGGATCGAGGCGAGAGGCGGCGTTGTATTCCGATTGGAGGCGGTATTGGACGACTTCGAATTGGAGCACACCGACGGCGGCGAGGAGGGTAGCGGTCGTCATGCCGGCGCGGAGGGTGATGGATTGAACGACGCCTTCTTGCAGGAGTTGATCGAGGCCGGCGCGGAATTTTTTCGCGTCGGAAGGATTCGGGTTGGAGATGAAGGTGAAGACCTCGGGCGGAAAGCGCGGGATTTCGTCGAAGACGATGGATTTGTCCTCGGTGAGGGTGTCGCCGATGTGGAAATCGCTGTGGCCGACGAGGCCGATGACGTCGCCGGGCCAGGCTTCGTCGACGGTTTCGCGCTCCTGGCCGAAAAGTTTGTGGGAGGACGACAGGCGGACGGTTTTGCCGGTGCGTTGGTGGACGACGGTCATGTCGCGTTCGAACTTGCCGGAGCAGATGCGCACGAAGGCGATGCGGTCGCGGTGCTTTGGATCCATGTTGGCCTGGATCTTGAAGACGAAGGCGGAGAAGCGGTCGTGGGTGACGGGGACGATCGAATCGGGGTTGAGAGTTGAGGGTTGAGAGTTGAGAGCAGGCTTTGCTGAGCGGCGGGGGGCGGGGGGGACGGAATCTTTGAGGAAGCCGTCGAGGAGGAGTTGGATGCCGAAATTGTTGACGGCGCTGCCGAAGTAGACGGGGGTTTGCTGGCCCTCGCGGACGGCGGAGAGATCGAACGGGTGGCCAGCGCCGTCGAGCATCTCGAGTTGTTCCTTCACCTGTTCGTAGGTGTAGTCGTCGAGTTTGGCGCGAACGATCGGATCGTCGAGCGACGCGACCTCGACGGGTGCCTGGTAGGCGCCGCCGGGAACGCGTTCGAAAAGGTGAACCTGGCGTGTCCGGCGATCGAATACACCGCGGAACGACGGGCCGTTGCCGAGCGGCCAGATGACGGGGGAGGACTGCAGACCGAGGACGCTTTCGAGTTCGTCGAGCAGCTCGAGCGGGTTACGCGTCGGGCGGTCGCATTTGTTCATGAATGTGAAGATGGGAACTCCGCGGCGGCGGCAGACCTCGAAGAGTTTGCGAGTCTGGGCTTCAACGCCCTTCGCCGCGTCGATGACCATCAAGGCTGCATCGACGGCGGTGAGGACGCGGTAGGTGTCTTCCGAGAAGTCTTTGTGGCCGGGGGTGTCGAGGAGATTGACGGCGTAGCCCGTGTAGTCGAATTGCAGGACGGTGGAGCTGATCGAAATGCCGCGTTGTTTTTCGAGTTCCATCCAGTCGGAGGCGGTGGAGCGCTGCTGTTTGCGAGCGGTCACGGAGCCGGCGAGGTGGATGGCGTTGCCGTAGAGGAGGAATTTCTCGGTGAGCGTGGTCTTGCCGGCGTCGGGGTGCGAAATGATGGCGAACGTGCGACGGCGGGCGATTTCTTGGGCGGGAGACATGGAGCCGGAGGCGAGAGCGGGCGAAGGTGTTTCGAAGGGCGGAAAAGCCGACGAGAACGAAGAACGAGAAGGAGAACGAGAACGATTTTGCGCGAAGGGCGGGTTGTAAGAAACGCGTCAACTAAATGGGCCTGATAAAAACCCAGTTCGCTTTTTGGGAAAAGTGACTACCGTATTCTCATGCTTTCCCTGATACCCTATCTTACTCTTTCCTTCGCCATCGCGTATGTGTTTGCCGTGACGAAAATGGTCACGGCTGCGCTGGAGGCGCCGGTGGGCTACGAGGACGAGGAAGGTTTTCACTACGGCATTCGCGTGGTGGATACGTCGGAGCGGTGAAGCCGGTGGGCGGTGACGGGCTGCGGGGCGCGAGAAAGAGCTAAAGTTTTCGCGGTTGGGCCGATGGGAGGGGAGATGATCAAGGTGATCTTGAGCCTTCTGGCATTTTTCTGCTTCGCCATGACCTTTGGCCTGGCGTTGGTGACCACGAAGGGGAACGCGGGCTACGACTACGAGAGCTCGGAGGAAGAAGGTTCGTGTTGAAGGGGCGCCCGTGGCCGAACGCGGGCGCGGATAACTGACCGGACGGGCGGGTTGAATTTTTGCGTGGCGATGAGGGCGCGAACGACAAGCGTGGCGGCGTGAGTGCAACGCCGTTTTTGAAACTTAAACCGAATGCGAAGCCGCGCGTGCTCGCGGGACACCCGTGGGTGTTTGCGAATGAAGTGGAAGCGTTGTTGGGCGCGGAAAACGACGGAGCGGTGGTGGAGTGCCGCGACCGCAGCGGTCGGTTTGTGGGGAGTGGGATTTATAATTCGAAGTCGCAGATCGTTTGGCGGCGATTGAGTCGGGAGCGAGTGGAGTTGGATCGCATGTATGTGCGAGGGGCGGTGGAGCGAGCGGTGACCCGAAGAGCAGGTGAAGGGAGCGACGAAGAGTGCGGGCGCGTGGTGTGGTCGGAGTCGGATGATTTGCCGGGCGTGGTGGTGGATCGCTTTGGAGAGACGTTGGTGGTGCAGATTCAGACGCTCGCGATGGAGCAGCGGGCGGAGATGATCGGGGAGGTGTTGGCGGAAGTATTGAAGCCGGCGGAGATCGTGTTTCGGAACGACGCGCCGATTCGGCGGTTGGAAGGTTTGCCGTCCGAGGTTCACACGCGGTCGGGAAGACCTTGGGAGCCGAGGTGGGTGAAGATCGACGGGTTCGAGTATTGGCTGGATTTGGCGGGCGGGCAAAAGACGGGTTTTTATTTGGATCAGCGGGAGCAGCACGCGGTGGTCGCGAAGTATTGCGCGGGGAAGCGAGTGCTGGATGCGTTTTGTAATCAGGGGCCGTTTGCGTTGCACGCGGCGCGGGCGGGAGCGGCGGACGTGCTTGGGTTGGACAGCGCGGAGGAGGCGATCGCGGCGGCGCGGAAGAACGCGGAGCGAAACGGGGTGCGCGCGGAGTTTCGCGTGGCGAATGTTTTTGATTGGTTCAACGACCCGGCGCGGTCGGGAGAGGCGTTATGGGACGTGATTGTGCTGGATCCGCCGCCGTTTGCGAAATCGAAGAGCGCGTTGGAAGGAGCGCTGCGAGGTTACAAGGAGATCAATTTGCGAGCGATGCAGCGGCTGGCATCAAGCGGGGTGCTGGCGACGTATTCATGTTCGCATCACATGCACGATGCGGAACTGCGCGGGGTGATTGCGGCGGCGGCGGTGGACGCGCGGCGGAAGGTGCGCGTGTTGGAATTTTGTCATCAGCCGGCGGATCATCCGGTGTTGGTCACGATGCCGGAGAGCGAGTATCTGCGCGGTTATGTGGTGAGTGTGGAGTAGTGGAGTATCACAGTTCCGATTGGGGCTGGGAACGTTTAGGGAGGGTGCGGAGCTGTCGGCGAACGCGGAACATGGCGACGAAAGGGCGCCACCAGAGTTGGCGGAGGCCAAAGTGGGCGCGGCCGTGGCGGCGCGGGTGGTGGCGGACGGGGATTTCGCCGACGCGGAAACCGGCGGCGTTGGCGATCGACGGGAGGAAGGATTGCATCAGGTCGACCGGGAAGAGCGCGGAAATGACTTCGCGGCGCATCACGCGGAGCTGGCAGCCGGCATCGTGAAGATGATCGTCGAGGACGAGGCGGCGGACGAAGTTGCCGAGGCGGGACATAAAACGACGAACGAGAGAATCGTGGCGATCGACGCGCCAGCCGCACATGACGTCGAAGGCGCCGGCGGCGACAGGCGTGTAGAGGAGCGGGAAATCGCGCGGGTCGTTTTGGCCATCGCCGTCCATCGTGAAGATGAGTTCGCCGCGGGCGGCGTGCAGGCCGGTGAGGAGGGCGGCGGCTTGGCCGCGGTTTTGCGGGTGGCGAATGGAGCGGAGTTGCGGCCAACGGGCGGCGGCGGTGCGGAGTTCGTCGGGAGTGGCGTCGGCGCTGCCGTCGTCGACGAGGATGATTTCGAAATCGCCGGGGAAGGAAGCAAGGACGGGCACGGCGGCTTCGAGGAGCGGGAGGATGTTGCCGGCTTCGTTGTAGAGCGGCACGACGAGGGAATGGCGCGGAGAGGTCGTCATGGCTCGGGGGTAAAGACGACGCAGAGAACGCCGGGACGGAGGCCGACGAGGGATTCGCGGTAGGTGCCGGTGAGATGTTCGCGAACGGAGTCGGCGAGGTCGGCGGAGGCGATGACGAGAGCGGCGTTGGAATCAGCGGGCGGCGTGGACCAGTAGCCGACGTTTTTCTCGAGGCCGCGGAGATACCAGGGGATGGGCCAGTATTCGGTGGCGATCACGCGGATCAGAGCATCAGGGGACGTAGCGAGGGCGGCGTCGGCGAGGGCGCGAAGTTTCAGGACGTCGGGTGAGCTGTGGACGTAGGCGTAGGGATTGCGGGCGTCGGCGGGACGGAGGAAGACGGCGAGTTGGGTTTGTTTGATTTGGATAGCCAGCGCGAAGGCGCCGAGAGCGGCGGCGAGCCACCAGGGGCGGAGCACGGCGACGGCGCCGGCGGCGAGGAGAGCGAGGCCGGGAACCAGATGGATGACGTGCCACGGGGTTTTGTAGGGTGTCAGAGAGAGGGCGAGGCCGACGAGAAGGATGTAGATCGAGGCCCAGCGCAGGAGGGGAGAGATCGAGGAGGGGCGGAAGGCGACGACGGCTCCGAGTGCGGAGAGGACGAGAAAGGGGATTTGGTGGAAGGTGAGGCCACCGGCACGGTGGAAGGCTAGAAGTTCAAAGTAGTAGGCGAACGGTTTCTGGTGAACGGACTCGGCGACGGCGCGGGAGCCGGCGTGGGTGTAGGTGGCGAGAGCGTCGCGGAGGCCGGCGAGGTGGGTGAAGAAGGAGGAGTAGAAAACGGCGGCGGTGAGAACGGCGAAGAAGGCGGCAATGGCGAGGTGGCGAGGGAGCACGGTCAGGTTGACCGTGCTACGCGAGTGTCGGAACGCGAAAGGGAGGGCGGCGAGGATTCCGGCGAGGAGGAAGAGCGGAGCGGAAGCTTTGGTGGCCTGCATCAGACCGGCGGATACGCCGGCGAGAAGGGCCCAGCGGACGTGCGGGGTGCGCCACCAGCGTTGAGCGAAGAGGAAGGCGGCGAGCGTGAAAGCGAGGAGAAGGGTTTCTTGGATGAAGTAGCGGGAGTAGTAGACGGCCGGAGGAGAGACGGTGAGGAAGATCGCGGCGGTGAAAGGGAGGAGGCGGGAGTTGCGCGGTGAGGGCACCGCGCCTCCATCGGTGGGCGGCGAAGCAAGGGCGGAGAGAAGAAGGACGGCGAAGGTGCCGGCGATCGCGGGGAGGAGGCGGACGGTGGTTTCGGTGAGCGTGGCGAGGGACGTTTCGCCGCGGAGCCATGCGATGGGGACGGCGAGGAAGTAGAGGGTGGGACCGTGATGATCGGCGGGGTCGAAGGCGTAATCGCCGGTGTCGAGGAGCTCGCCGAGTTTGACGGCTTGGTTCGCTTCGTCGGCGTGCATGGGTCGGCGGGCGATGTCCGTGGTTCGCAACCAGAGCGCGGCGGTCGCGATAAGAACCAGGGGGAGCCAGCGATGGAGCGACGAAAGCACGACGGAAGTTAGTGCGGATCGGGGAGGGGGAAAAGAAAAAGGGGCGGGTCGAAGACCCGCCCCTCAGGGGAGAAATGGAGGGTTCGGTTACTTGGCGGGCTGGCCGTAAACCTCGACTTCGACGTAGTGGTTGAGCTCGTCGGAGGTGTTGCCGTTGGAGTAGAGGCGGACGTAGCGGCCGGTGGCTCCCTTCGCCTCGATGAGGCGACCTTCGTAGGTTTCGATGTAAGCGGGATCTTTGCCGGCGCCGAGTTCGGCGGAGTTGTTGTCGTCGTTGTTGTAGACGGTGGTGACGCCGGACTTGAATTCGGGGTCGTCGGAGATTTGGGCGATCACATCGTGATAGGCGCGGGCTTGGGAGTGAAAATGCCAGACGACGATCGCGTGGATTTTGGCGGATTTTTCGAGGTCGATTTGAACCCATTGCACGCCGGGTCCGAGTTCGACGTAGGTGCCTTCGCTACCGGCTTTGTCGCCGTCGGTGACGAACGAGAGTTCGCCGATGATGGGAAGCGGATCGCTGCTGGTGACTTCCTTGTCCTTTGAAAGGAGCTGCGTGCCGGCGGGGACCATGAAGTCAGGGCGGCGGCCGGCGCGCGGGGTTTCGAGGTTGGCGAGCTTGAGCGGGCGGGGCGTGCCGACAAAGAGCGGACGCGGAAGATCGAGTTTCAGCGGGACTTCGTCGGCGGCTTGAGCGGGCACGACGAGGGCGGCGCAAAGGGTGAGGGAGGAGAGGAGGAGTCGCATGGTTAAGAAAGAAGTTAAGAGGAGAATGGATGCGGGATTTCGGACGAGGCAAATGGCGGATTAAGGGGGAGCCGGCGCGCTCGGAGAG
>JAEWBF010000087.1 GCA_023391285.1 Verrucomicrobiota bacterium | reverse complement strand
CTCTCCGAGTGCGCCGCCTCCGCCCGCTTCACCCCAACCCCGCCGCGTCCACGCCCAACACTTTCGCCGCCGCCGCTTTGTCGCCATGGCAAGCGTGCAAAACCATGTCGCGATACTGCTTCTCCTGCCCCGCAAGATACTCGGCCAGCGTCGGCCAGCTCTTCAGTTCCTTCAATCGCAAGGGCAGCTGCTGCGACGTCACGATCCGCGTCTCCGTCGTCGCCGCGATGCGCGACACCACCTGATACAGTTCCGTCAAGTTGCCCGGCCAATGATACCCGCGCATCACCGCCAGCGCGTCATCGGTAAACTCGACCAGCGCCGCGTCGAAATGCGGATTCGCCGCCTTGCCCGCATAGTTCTTCACGAGCAGCGGGATGTCTTCCGCTCGGTCGCGCAACGCCGGCATCTGCACCGGCAGCGACGCCACCCGGTAAAACAACTCGTCGTGAAACTTTCCCTCGTCCGTCAGCGTTTCGAGATCCTCCGTCGTCGTGCAAACGAGCCGAAAGCCGTGCGCCGTGTTGCGCAGCACGCTCACCAACTCCTTCTGCACCGCCATCGAGAGACATTGCAAATGCTGCAGAAACAACGTTCCGCCCCGCGCCTGCCGCACCCACGTGCCGCCTTCGCCATTCTCGCCCAACAAGCCTTCGCGGAAACTCGCTTCCGAACTCAACGAGCAATCGATCCGCACGAACTGTGTCTCCGGTGAGCCCGTCGCGGCGTGCAAGATTTCCGCCACCGCCACCTTCCCCGTCCCGTTCTCGCCAATCAGCAGCACGGGCGTCCGCACCGCCGCGAGTTTACGCACTTGCTGCACGAGTTTCCGCATCTGCGGACTCTGCCCGACCAAGCGGTTCTCCACGTCGCCGGTCTTCACTCCCGGGGTGATCCCCGTCAAAGCGCGCTCACTCTGGAATTGCTTGAACTCGATCCCGCGTCGCAGCGTCGAAATCAGCTCATCCACCCGGAAAGGTTTCTGCAGATAATCGAAAGCTCCGAACTTCAGCGCCTGCACCGCACTCTCGGTCGACGCATACGCCGTCATGATGATCACAATCGCCGTCGGCTCATAGAGCTTCAACTGCTTCAACAGCGTGATCCCGTCCATCGGCTTCATGTCGATGTCGGCCAGCACCAGATCGAACTTTTCCGCCTTGTAGCGCGCGAGCGCCTTCTCGCCATCCGTGGCAAACGCGGTGCTGAAACCGGTCGGCTGGATAACGGCCTCGAGCATCTCGTGAATCGAGAGGAGATCGTCGACGATGAGAACGGAAGGCATGAAAGCAAAAGCGTCCGGAGACCGAGGCGCGAAGTCAATCGGCAGCTGCGCCGACTTACTGCAATCCGCCGGCCACTGCGCCGAGTTGGAAGATCGGCAGGAACATCGCCATCACGATGCCGCCCACCACGACACCCAAAAACACGATCAACATGGGCTCGATCAGCGAGGTCAGCGAGGCGACCGTTGCCTCGCACTCCACGTCGTAAAAATCCGAAATCTTCGTCATCATCCCGTCCACATTACCCGTCGATTCGCCTGCCTTCACCATGTGCTTCATCATCGGCGGAAAAAAAGGATTCGTCGCAAGCACTTCCGACACCTGCCCGCCCTGGCTCACGTGCTTCGAAATCTCCAAACACGCATCTTCGATCTGCACTTTTCCACTCGCCGCCGAAACAATCTCCAACGTCCGCAAGATCGGCACGCCCGATCGGATCAACGTCGCGTAAGTGCGGCAGAAACGCGACAGCGCGATCTTGTGAATCAAGTTCCCGAAGATCGGCGCCTTCACCAGGAAATGGTCCTTGTGCCTCCGCCCCGCCGGCGTCCTCACGTATTTTCCCACGATCCAATACAGCGCGTAAGCCCCAATGCCGATCGCCCACCAATACGCCTTCATGAAGTCCGACAAATCGATCAGCGCCTGCGTCGGAGCCGGCAGCTTCGCCCCGAAATCCTCAAACATCGCGGCGAACACCGGAATCACGAAAATCAACAGCACGTTCACCAGCGCGATCGCCAACCCGATCACCGCGATCGGATACGTCATCGCCGACTTCACCTTCTTCGCCAACTTCACCGTCGCCTCGAAGTAACTCGCGACTTTCCCCAAAATCTCCGCCAACCCGCCGCTCGCCTCACCCGCTTCGACCATCGAGATAAACAAATTCGGAAACGCGTTCGGAAACTTCTTCACCGCCGACGAAAACGAGTTTCCCGACGAAATGTCCGCGCGCACGTCGCGTATCACGATTCGAAATACCGCGTCCTCCGTCTGATCCTGCAACGCTTCCAAACATTGCACCAGCGGCAAACCCGCCACCAACAACGACGCCAGCTGCTGCGTGAAAATCGCCAGCTCCCCGAGCGGCAATTTGTAAGAACGCGCCTTCTTCTCCAGCGACTTTTGCTTCGCCAACGCCTGCGCCGCCGCGATGTTCGACCGGCCTTTCCTGGCTGCATCGGTTCGTGCGACTGTGCCGGAGCCAGACGATGCCGACGAGATGAGAGCCATGTTAAGACGCAAACGTCCGCCAGTTGCGCGAGCAATCCCATTTCCGTCGAGAATCGGTAAAAACCGGATGCGGATCACCAGTGAGAACAGGGCTTGACCGCCCCGCGCCTCGGCGGAAACTCCCACCTCGCTCCGGGCCTGCAACGCGGGTGTAGTTTAGTGGCAAAACTCCTCTCTTCCAAAGAGGTATCGTCGGTTCGATTCCGTCCACCCGCTCCACGCATCGGAATCCGATGCGTGCCCGCCGTAGCGCAACGCGCGAAGGAGGGCCCCACCCCTCGCCCGCCCCTCCCGCCTCCGCCTACAGTTCGCCCCCCATGCACTACGTCTACCTCCTAGAGTCAGCCGTAGCCCCTCGCGAGCACTACGTCGGCCGCACCGCCGATCTCCGCACCCGTCTAGCCGACCACAACGCCGGCAAATCCCCTCACACCGCGAAGCACCGTCCCTGGAACCTCGTTTGCTACCACGCCTTCGCTGACGAACGCCGCGCCATCGCCTTCGAAGCTTACCTAAAAACCGGCTCCGGTCGCGCCTTTCGTCGCCGCCACTTCGGCGTATAGCCTGCGAGTCTTCCTCCGTGAACCTCATCCTCTTCACCCCCGAAGACCTCTCCCGCCCGCTCCTCCGCACCGACCCCCGCGCGCGCCACATCGTCGAAGTCCTCAAACGCACTCCCGGCGACACCTTCGCCGCCGGCCTCATCAACGGCCCCCGCGGCAAAGCCACCCTCACCTCCCTCACCCCCGACGCGCTAACCCTCACCTTCACCTCCACGCACACCCCCGTCGCCGCCGCCCCCATCGCCGTCATCGTCGGCCTCCCCCGTCCCCAAACCGCCCGCGACATCCTCCGCGACCTCACCACGCTCGGCGTGGCGTCGATCGATTTCGTCATCACCGAAAAAACCGATCCCAACTACGCGCACAGCTCGCTCTGGTCCTCCGGCGAATGGCGCCGCCACGCCCTCGCCGGCGCCGAACAAGCGTTCGACACCTGCCTTCCGCGAGTCACTCACACCCACACGCTCTCCGATCTCCTCGCCACTCTCCCCGCTTCGTCCACGCGCCTCGCTCTCGACAACTACGAATCCCCCCGCGCCCTCGGCTCCCTCGAAAATCTTTCACCGTCCATCACCCTCGCCCTCGGCCCCGAACGCGGCTGGTCCGCCCGCGATCGAGACACCCTCCGCGCCGCGCATTTCGATTTCGTTCATCTCGGCCCCCGCGTTCTCCGCGCCGAGTCCGCCTGCCTCGCCGCCGTCACCTTGGTCCGCGCCAAGCTCGGCCTGATGTAGGGCGGAGTCTCCCGACCCCGCCGCTCCGCGTTCGCCCACTCCCCGGGCTACCCCACCACCTGCCGGAAAAAGCTCACCGTCGGTTGCCGCGCGCCCTTTCCCAACCGCTTCAAACACTCCCACCCCCTCGGCGCGATTTCGATCTCCCCTGGCGCTTCAAACACCACCAGCGCCTCCGCCTTCGCCGCCAACACCTCGCTCAACCGCGCAAACAACGGCTCCACGATTTCCGTAATCACCTCGTAAGGCGGATCGACAAACACCAGATCCGGCACCGCCCCACTCGCTCCCAGCGGCACGTTCAACGCGTCCATCTGCAACACGTCCAATCCCGCCGGCTCACGCCGCAGACTCTTGCACACCGCCGCAATATTCTGCCGCACACACGCCGCCGCTTTCGCGTTTTTCTCCACAAAAACCCCGCCGCTCCCGCCGCGACTCACCGCCTCGAGCCCATACGCCCCGCTCCCGGCAAACAGATCCAAAAACCGCGCGCCACTCACCCGCGCCCCCAAACTCGAAAACACCGCCTGACGCATTCCATCCGTCGCCGGCCGCACCGCGTCGCCCCGCGGCACCGTCAGCGTGATTCCCCGCGCTCCGCCCCCGCTTATGCGCATAATGCCTCCGCGACCAGTTGCCGGACCGAACTCGCTCGTTTCATCTCCCGCGATGTCATTCCCGCCCTCCGACCACTTCAACGGGAAAACCTTCTTCAACCCTCAGCACGAAAATCGCACGTGGCACGACGTGCTCCGCTGGCGCCGCACCAGCCGGCCAACGCCTTGGCCCGCGCACGTTCCCCTCACCCCACAACCTCCGCCACCCCAGCCGCAGAACGACGACTGCGTTCTCACCGCCATCGGCCACGCCACGTTCCTCATTCGAACCACCCGCGCCACGTTCCTGACCGACCCGCATTTCGGCGACATCTGCGGACCGTTCAACCGCTTCGGCCCGCGCCGCGTCCAACCACCGGGCCTGCCCCTCTCCGAGCTCCCGCGAGTCGACATCATCCTCCTCAGCCACGATCACTACGATCACTGCGACTTGCCCACGCTCCGCGCCCTCGCCCGCGCCCACGATCCGCTCGTCATCACCCCGCTCGCCAACGCTCCCCTCGTCCGCCGCGCCGGCCTTCGCCGCCTCATCGAACTCGACTGGTGGCAATCCCACGCTCCCGAGCGTCACGCCGATATCACCGTCACGCTCACTCCCGCCCGCCATTGGAGCAACCGCCTCTCCGGCACCCGCAACGCCCGTCTCTGGGGCGGGTTCTTCGTCCGCGTCGCCTCACGCACGTGGTGGTTCGCCGGCGACACCGGTTACGACCCCACGCTTTTCCACGACATCCGCCGCCGCCTCGGCCCGCCCGACGTCGCGCTCATCCCCATCGGCGCCTACGAGCCCCGCTGGTTCATGTCCGCACAACATTGCAACCCCGCCGAAGCCGTCCAAATCCACCGCGATATCGCCGCCCGCCACTCCATCGGCATGCACTGGGGCACGTGGCAGCTCACCGACGAAGGCCGCGACGAACCGCTCCACGCCCTCGCCGCCGCCCGCACCGCCTCCTCTATCCCGCCGCAAACCTTTCGCACCCTCGAAGCCGGCGAATCCCTCGTCGTCTGACCGCACGGTGAACGTGAACCCGCTGAGGGAGTGGCTTTATGCCCCGACGCCAGCACCGATCCCGCCTTCACCCGCCCGCGCACGCCCTCGATCCGCCGTTCACCCCTTGTTTCACTCCCCGCCCCATCCGGCGGAACCCCGCCCCGCACATCCGGTTCACATAGCGTTTGCGCCCCCTCCGAAAACTCATACCAATCGACCCTTAACGTCGAAACGCCCGGTGGTTGCCGACTCTCCACCGAGCCGACGGGTGTCCGCATGCCCGCTCGCCGTCACTACACATGAATCACCTCCGCTTCCTCCTCGTCAGCGCCCTGGCCTTCGCCGGGAGCACCGCCGCGGCCGCGGAGGACAACCTCTGGCCGATTCGTGTTCGCCAACTCGACGACCGCGGCAACGTCGTCTCTTCCGAAGCCGCCGGCCCGCTCATCTTCCGCAAGCCCGCCTCCGACGGCGTGCGCACCGTCTCCGGCTTTCGTCCTTTCTTCGCGCAATGGAAAACTCCGGCCGGCGAAGTCAGCGAAACCAATTTCCTGTATCCAGTTTTTGTCTACCGCGCCGACGACGAGACTTACCGCTGGAGCGTCCTTCAACTTATCAACCGCTCCGGTGACCAACCCGAGCGCGCCGCCGAACTTCCGGAGGCGATGCGCTACGACACGTTCGACGTCTGGCCGTTCTGGTTTTCCCGCGACACCCGCGATCCCGAAACCTCCTACCGCGCCTTCTTCCCGTTCGGCGGCACCATCAAGAACCGCCTCGGCTACGACCGCATCTCCTTCACCCTTTTTCCCTTCTACTCGCGCACCGAGAAAAAAGGCGCTGTCGCCACCAGCACGCCGTGGCCGTTCATCAAAACCACCCGCGGCACCGAGGAAGGTTTCGCCGTCTGGCCGCTCTTCGGCCGCCTCCAAAAACCCGGCGTCTTCGACCGCCGTTTCTACCTCTGGCCGCTCGCCTGGAACAACACCCTCGCCGCCCCCGAAGAGGCGCCCGCCGGCACCGCGCCCCGCCGTGAAGTCGGCATCCTTCCTTTCTACACCAGCGAAACCGCGCCCGGCCTCGTCAACAAAAGCTACCTGTGGCCGTTTTTTGGATACACCGATCGCACCGAACCCAATCGCTATCACGAAACCCGCTACTTCTGGCCCTTTCTCGTTCAAGGCCGCGGCGACGATCGCACCGTCAACCGTTTCGGCCCGTTCTACACCCACTCCAACGTCAAGGGCACCGACAAGCGCTGGATCATGTGGCCCATCTATCGCCGCAAGGAATGGACCGACGCCGGCCTCGATCACTCACAACGCCAGCTCTTCTACTTTCTCTACCGTTCCACCGAGCAGCGCAGCGCCACCAATCCCAATCTCCCCGCCGCCGAAAAAACCCACGTCTGGCCGCTCTACAGCAAATGGGACAACGGCGCCGGCCGCCAACAGTTCCAATTCCCCAGCCCACTCGAGGTCTTCTTCCCCGACAACGAACGCATCCGCACCTCCTGGTCTCCGCTCTTCTCGATCTACCGCTTCGATCAACGCGCCCCAGGCACCGAGCGCCAGGAGTTCTTCTGGGGCCTGATCACCTCGCGCACCGCCCCCGCCGAACGCGAATTCCACCTCGGCCCGCTCTACAGCGTGCGCGAACGCGACGGCGAAAAGCGCGTCGCCATCGGCCGCGGGCTTTTCGGCTGGCGCCGCAGCACCGAGAACCATCGTTGGCGGTTCTTCTGGTTCGATTTCCCTTCCAAAGAGAACAAGCTCCGCGACGCGTCGCGCTGACATGAAACAACTCAACGCCATCCTCGAAGGCATCGGCAGCACCGTTATGCTTCTCGCGCGAAGCGCCTCCTACATCGGCACGCTCCCGCGACAACGCGCGCGCTTCGTCGAGCAGTGCTTCATGATTGGATACACGACGCTCCCCATCGTCGCGATCCTCAGCTTCTTCATCGGCAGCGTGCTCGCGCTCCAGGCCGGTTACGCGATGCAGAACTTCGGCGCCAAACAACTCATCGGCTCCCTCGTCGGCCTCTCGATGGCCCGCGAACTCGGCCCCGTCATGGTCGCCATCCTCCTCGCCGGCCGCGTCGGTTCCGCCATCGCCGCCGAACTCGCCTCGATGAAGGTGTATCAGGAAATTGATGCGCTCGTGACGATGAACATCCCGCCCGCGCGCATGCTCGTCCTCCCGCGCCTCGCCGCCGCCGTCGTGATGGTGCCCGTGCTCGCCATCATCGCCAACCTCGTTGGCTGGTTCGGCGGCGCCATCGTCGCGAAATACACCAGCTTCATCGCCATCGATCCGCCCGCCTATTTCGCCGCGCTGCGTCGCTACATGGAATTCGAGGACGTCATGAACGGCCTCATCAAAGCCGAGGTCTTCGGCTTCGTCGTCGTCCTCGTCTGCTGCAACATCGGCCTCAACACCCGGGGCGGCCCTCGCGAAATCGGCGCCGCCGTCACGCGCGCCGTCGTCACGTCGCTGATCATGATCCTCGTGCTCGATTACTTCGTCACGAAAGCCTTGATGTAACATGTCCGACCGCTCCTCCAGCGCTACGCGCAATCCTTTCACCGAGCAGGAAACGCCCGCCGTCGGCGTCACCGTCGAGAATCTCTCGAAAAGCTTCGGCCGCGTGCAGGTGTTGAAAAACATCAGCTTCTCCGTCGAGCCCGGCGAAATCTTCGTGCTCATGGGCCCCAGCGGCTCCGGCAAGAGCGTCCTGCTCAAACACATCGTCGGACTCGAAGCGCCCACCTCCGGACGCGTCCTCGTCGACGGCCACGACGCCACCTCCGAACACACGCGCGAACAAATCCGCATGGCGCTCGTCTTCCAAGCCGGCGCGCTCTTCAACTCGCTCAGCGTCTACGACAACCTCGCGCTCTACCCGCGCGAACACCGCATCACCGACGAACGCGGCATCCGCGAAAAGGTCATGCGCGCGCTCCAGATCCTTTCCCTCGAAAACGCCGCGCAGAAATTTCCGTCCGAACTTTCCGGCGGCATGAAGAAGCGCGTCGCCATCGCCCGCGCGCTCGTCATGGAGCCGCAGCTCATGCTCTACGACGAACCGACCAGCGAGCTCGACCCCGTCATGTCCGCCACGATCAGCGAAATCATCGCGACGTTGAAGGACGAGTATCACGTCACCTCGATCGTCGTGTCCCACGATCGCGACCTCGCCCTCAACATCGCCGATCGCGTCGGCATCCTCATGGGCGGCGAACTCATCCACCTCGGCCCCCCCGCCGGCCTCCGCCAGCCGACCAACGCCCGCATCGCCGACTTCCTGAATCCGAAAATCGATATTCAGAACCCCCGGTTCAAGAAACTGGAAACCTGACGCCTGCCTCCCGCACCGATCCGTCTCTCAACTCTCATCTCTCAACTCTCAACTTCCCGTCCCACCATGAACAACGCCCAACAAACCGCCCGCGTCGGCCTCTTCTTCCTCCTCGGCCTCGCTCTCACCTGGGTCACGTTTGAGACCCTCAGCGGTGGCAAACTCTTCCGCGAGGAAGGCTACACCCTCGTCGCACCGTTCGCCTCCCTCAAGGAGTTGAAGAGCGGCGACGAAGTCCGCATGGCCGGCGTCAAAGTCGGCGTCGTCGAACGCACGCGTCTCAACACCGAACAACGCCGCGCCGAAGCGATCCTGCGCATCTCCGCCGACGTTAAAATTCCCGCCGATTCCGTCGCCGCCATCTCCATGGCCGGCCTCATCGGCACCAACTACATCGGCGTCGACATGGGCTCCGCCTCCGCGCCCGCTTTGAATCCCGGCGACGAAATCCGCACGCGCACCACGCCCGACCTCAACAGCGTCCTCTCCGACATCGGCGACCTCGGCCAAAAACTGGAAGGCGCGCTCGGCGCTTTCGGCAACGCCATGGGCGGCAATGGCGACGAGCCCGGTCTCTTCCAAAAACTCGACCGCCTCGTCACCGAAAACCACGACAAGGTCACCGCCACGATGACCAACCTCCAGGAAATCACCACGAAGGTGAACAGCGGCGAAGGCACGATCGGCCGGCTCGTCAACGATCCCCAACTCTACAACGAACTCGTCACGACCGTCACCGACATCAAGAACGCCGCCGCCGGCGCGAAGGACTTCATGGCCAACGCCCAGGGTATCATCGACCAGGTGAAGAGCGGCCAGGGCACGCTCGGCGCGCTCATCTACGACGACAGCACCGGCGAAAACATCAAAGCCACCGTCGCCAACTTCCGCGCCGTCTCCGACAAAATCGCCAAAGGCGAAGGCACCCTCGGCAAGTTGATCAACGACGACCAGCTCTTCCAAAGCGCGCAGTCGACGCTCAAGAAAGCCGACCGCGCCCTCGATGGCATGAGCGACTCCGGCCCCATCACCGCCGTAGGCATCGTCGCCAACTCCCTCTTCTAGGCCCTGAATCTCTCCAATGGAGGCGCGGTGCCCTCACCGCGCTTCAGCGTTGACGCGCGGTGAGGGCAC
>JAEWBF010000136.1 GCA_023391285.1 Verrucomicrobiota bacterium | reverse complement strand
CGCGATGATGCTGCGGGCGCCGAGGGCGCGGGCGCCGAGCTCCATGCGGCCCTGCGCCCACATCACGACGTGGCCGGCGGCGATGAGTTCGGCGACGGAACGCGCGATATCGGGCGGGCGGGATAGCTGGGCTTGGTGAGCGGCGGCGTAGCGACCGGCGTCGGCGCCGAGATCGCCGTGGTCGGTGCCGAGGCGGAAATCGTGGAACGGTTGCGGGCGCTTGCCGGAGGTTTTGTGCCAGATCGAAAGGGCGGCGCCGAGCGCGAGGCCGCCGTCTCCCATGGCGGGGCAAACTTCGAGACGATCGATCCCGGGGGAAGTGCGGATGAGGCGGTTGACTTTGATGTTGGACGCGACGCCGCCGGCGTAGGCGAAGGAGCGGCGACCGGTGGCTTCGGCGAGGACGGTGAAGAAGCGCGGGACGAGGATTTCGAGGGTCTGCTGGGCTTGGCGGCAGAGCGTCTCGCGCGGGGTGCACCAGACGAGATCGGCGACGGCGCGGCGCATCCGGAGCGGCGAGACGGAGCAGCGCAGGACGGGGAGGCCGCGGGTGTCGGTGGTGAGGGAGAACCAGCGGAGGAAGGGGTTTTTTTCGGGCGGGGTGTCGACGGCGTAGGAAGCGAGCGCCATGACCTTGCCCTCGTCTTCGAGCGGACGCATCTGGAGCTCGTTGGTGACGTGTTCGAAGAAGAGGCCGAGGGAGGCGGAGCCGGGGAGCGAGAGGATTTTTTCGAGGGAGTGGGTGGTGTGGGACCAAAGCCAGACGGAGCCGGATTCGCCGTCGCCGATGCCGTCGAGCGTGACGACGGCGGCGTCGGTGTCCCAGTTTGGCGGATACACCGCGGAAGCGGCGTGGGCTTCGTGGTGGTCGACGAGGAAGACGTCGTCGAGCTCGGCGCCGAGTTGTCGCGCGAAGGAGCGGCGGGCCCAGGCGCGGAGAAGCGGGTGGGTGGGGAGTTGGGTGAGGGAGTATTTCGCGTGGGATTTGAACGCGTGGAGCGGTCCGGGCGGGACGAGACGGCGACGCAGCTGGTAATAATTTTCCTTCATCGAAGGAAACGTGCGCGTGAGGGTTTTCGCGAAATCGGAGGTGGTTGGGGCCCAAGCGATGCGGCGATTGCCGGCGGCACGGCGCATGGCGGCGAGGGCGCGGGTGGGGAGGCCGACGTCGAGCTTGCGGCGGCTGAGGCGTTCCTCGTTGAGGGCGAGTTCGACGCGGCCGTCGATGACGAGAGCGGCGCCGGCGTCGTGGCCGTCCCACACGCCGATGACTGCTTCGTAGGGACCGCTCATGACTGACGCGGAGGATGGCGGCGCCGGCAGAGGCCGGAGACGAGGCATCCGCCGTAGGAGAGCCAGGTGCCGGGATTGTGCAGGGAGATTTTGGAGTAACCGGCGGCGCGCGGGCGTTCGTGTGTAGGGACTTCGAGGATACGGTAGCCGGCGGCGAGGGTGGCCATGATCATTTCCATCTCAATCGTGGTGTGCCGCGAACGGAGATCGAGGCGACGGAAGATGTCGGTGCGGATGGCGCGAAAACCGTTTTGCGAATCCGACAGGCGGGTGCCGAAGCGGCGATTGATCAGGTAGGTGATGAAGGCGGAACCGGCGAGGCGGAGAAATTCGTCGCCGCCGCCGTGAAGCTCGTCGGAGCCGCCGAGGAGGCGGGAGCCGGCGACGTGTTCGGCTTCGCCGGCTTTGATGGGAGCGACGAGAAGCGGGATATCGATAGGATCGTGAGAGCCGTCGGCGTCGACGAAAACGCAGACGTCGGTTTCGACGTGAGCGACGGCTTCGCGGAGCGCGGCGCCTTTGCCGCGGCCGGAATCGCGGATGACGCGGGCGCCGGTGGCGGCGGCGACGGAGGCGGTGTCATCGGTGGAGCCGCCTTCGACGACGAGGACGTGAGCGGCGTAGTTGAAGCACTCGCGGATGACGGTAGCGATGGTGGAGGCTTCGTTGCGCGCGGGGATGATAGCGGTGACTTCGGGATCGGGTTGCTCGTCGCGCTCGAGGATATCGACGATGGAGACGGCGCCCTCGCGGAGAAGCCGGCGCATGCGAAGAGAGAGGAAGCGATGTTCGCCGTCGCCGAAGCGGAAAACGTCGTGAGGTTCGGGCATCTCGGTCGAGGTCAGGGGAGGAGAGAGGGCATGCGCGCCTGACGGCGGCACGGTGAGAACGTCCGCCATAGAACTCACTCGTGCTGCCAGGTAAAGAAGCTGCCGCGGCTGAAGGCCGTGGTCTCCGGGGAGCCGGGCGGGCGGAAGCTGCGCATGTTCAGGTCGTATTCGAAATTTCGATTCGAGGGCTGGTTGTAGCTGATGGTGAGATTCCCGGCGTAAGGGGCGATGAAATGGGCGGATTGGAAGAGGCGGCCAAGGGAGCCGTAGAAGGTGACGGTGTGGCCGGTCCAATCTTCGAGGTAGCGGACGAGGTTTTGTGCGCCGCCGCTTTGGCTGCCGGTGGTGGAGGCAATATTTCCGGTGAGGAGGCCGGCGTTGACGGTGAGGTCGGTGGAGGCGATGCGTTTCGAGCCATCGAAGGCGGCGGCGGCATCGGCATCGATCCAGCCATCGGAGAGAACGGTGAGCGCGTCGCCGATGAGCATGGCGGGGACGGGGCGGGTGGTGCCGTCGGCGTTGGTGATGAGATCGGTGTTAAAGCTTCCCTGGACGTAGATGCCCCCGTTGGTGGCGACGGAGAAGCCGTTGGTGCCGTTCTGCGGGAGCGACTCGGCGTTGATCAGGCGGATGGCGGCCGGGTTGGTGCTCGAGGAACTTTTGAGGTTGATGTAGAGCAGGCCGTTGAAATCGGGGAAGCGATTGGGGTCGCTGGGGCTGATTCCGTCACGAAGGTAATCGAGCGTCTTCTTGAGGGCGCCGATATCGATGGTGGTGACTTTGACGTTCTTGTTTTCGCGTTTGTCGAAAACAGGTTCGGCGTAATGCCAAGTGGCTGGGTTGCCGTCGCCGTCTTCGATCTCTTTCACGATTTTGTCGAGGCTGGGGTCGATGGCTTCGGGGTTAAGGAAGGCGGCGGTGGCGTCGATGGTGCCGCCAAGACCCTTGGTGATGGTGAGGGTGCCGTCGGCCTCGACGGTGAAGATCAGTTGGGCGCGATTATAAGCGCGCCGGACGGCGATCACGTTGTCGTCCGTGGTGGAGCCGGTGGCGTTGGGGTATTCGTTGGAGTTGCTGGCGCCGGGGGGCGGGACGATGAGGGAGCGATAGACGTTGTTTTCGGCGATGAGTTGTTGCGCTTCGGTCCACGATTCGTGGTCCAGAGCGCCGGAAGGTCCGAAAAGGTCCGGTCGATCTTGTGACATTTTTTTGGCGTCGATGCCGCCGAAGAGATTCTCGGGTGCGTCCATCGACTCGAGCTGGGCCTCTTTGGAGGTAGCGAAGGTAGGAGCGACGAGAGTGACGGGAGGGGGACCGATGTCGGGATTGTAGTAGGTGGTGTTCTCATCGGCGTCCTGGTTGAAGAAGCCGCTCTTCAGGTAGCGAACCTGGTCGATGAGCTTGAGTTCGAAGCCGCTGCGCGGGCCCATGTAGATGGAACCGTTGGCGACGACATCGCCTTCGATGGTAACGTCGTTGCCGGGGTTGAGCTCGAGGTCGCCCTGGAAGAAGATGCTGTATTGGAAGATGGAGGTGTTGGAGTTGATGAAGCGCCGGCCGATACGGACGGAGGTGTTTTCGTCGGCGAACGGGTTTTGTTCCGGGGGGAGGACCTCGATGCGTGCGATGACGTAGGTGTAGTCGCCGACTTTGCGGGTGTCGGGGATACGGCCGACGATGGGGCCGCCGTTTTTGACGATGACGGGATCGAGCACCAAGGAGCGGCGCACGCGCCAGCCGGCGGCGCGGTGTTTTTCGAGGAACGGTTCGCGGTTGGTGTCGGGGATGGTGTCGTTGTCGGAGATTCCTTGGGAATTGAGCACGGCGGGGGCCTCGGCCGCGGAGTTGCCGGTGACGACGACCATCTTGAAACGGTAGAACAGGTATTCGAGTTCGCTCTCGGCGACGGCGCGGGCTTCGGCGTGAAGCTGGTTGCGCATCGAAAGGCGGTAGGAGTTGGCGGCGAGGTCGAAGACGGAGGTGGCGGCCAGGGCGAGGATGGCCACGAAGACGAGCGTGATGATCAACACGCTGCCGCGTTGGGAAGAGTAGTTCATCGGAAGGATGCGCCGTGCCGCTTTGTGCGGCGCGGGTGGATTAGCCATCGAACGGGATGCTCGTGGTCGTGGACTTCGACGACGTGGTGGATTTCGAGGAAGTGCTGACCGACGTCGATTTGGAGGTGGTGGAAGCGCTGGTGGACTTGGACGTGGTGCTCGTCGTGGTCGATTTCGACGTGGAGGAGGTGGATTTCGACGTCGTTTTACTGGTGGATTTGGACGTCGTCTTGCTGGTCGACTTCGAGGTTGTCGACGTGGTGCTGGTCTTGCTCGTGGACTTCGACGTGGTGGAGGTGGTGGTCGTCTTCGACGTCGACTTCGAAGTGGTGGACGTCGTGGAAGTCTTGGACGTCGAAGTGGTGGACTTCGAGCTGGTGCTGGTCGACTTGCTGGTGGTCGTGGTAGACTTTGAGCTGGTGGTGGACGACGTGGTGGTGCTGGTCGTCGTGCTGGTGGTCGTGCTCGTGGTGGTGGAGCCGCCGCCGAGGATGGACGCCGTGCTCAGCGGGTTGCCCGACTTGGGCATGATCAGGCCTTCGACGTAGTTGGTCTGATAGAAGTTTTTGTGACTGCCGGGGATGACGGCGCCGTTGCCCTCGTCGACGTAGCTGAACTGCCAGCCGATCGCGGGATCGACGTCGTCGGTGATCACTTCGGGCACTTGGGCGAACAAGTAGCGGGCGGAAGCGTCGACGTTCCTGGAGAGGATCAATTTCTTCTCGTCGGCGGCCGATTCATACCAATGGAGTTCGGTTTTCGCGCTGCCATCGGCCGCGGGGACGGTCTCGTATTTGCGTTCGCGATGGATGCGGACGAGAGCGTCGGCCTTGGCATCTTCCTTGGCGCTGCTGGTGGTGCCCTCTTCGAGGGATGTTTCCAAGGTGACATCGATGACGCCGGATACGCCTTCGGGAGTGACGGAGAGGATCCTGATGCCTGCGCCGAGATTGGGCGTGTCCATCAGAAGAAAATCGCCGGCTTTCGGGATGACGTCGGGAGGGCAATCGATGCGGATGGTATCGCTGTCTTTGGCGGTGAGGGCAACGACGGTGGCGAAGGAGCCGATCGGGACGCGGTAAGTAACGCAGGCGTAACGGATGGGCTCGGTGCTGGAAGGGACGGAATAGGTTGGCCGGATGCCGTCCGGGACGGGATCGGATTGACTGATGGCGATCGAGAATTCCGCGTTCATGTGCTCTTGCACGACGCGGGTGTTGGTGGCGGCGGCTTCGATCTGCTGGTTTTTGTAAACCATCCGAGCGCTCATCACCAAGATCGAGAGGACCGCGGCGAGGATCATGGCGCCGATGCTTCCGGCGATCAGCACCTCGACGATGGTGAAGCCGCGGACCGGGCGGGAAGAGCGTGAGCGTAGCGAGGTCATGGCGCGGCCCGTAGGACGGTGAGCGCTTGGGTGTAATCTTTTCCGCCCATGCTGTAGTTGATGGTGAAGGTCGCGGAGAGCATGTAGCCCGCGGCTTCGATTTCGCGGTCCGCGACGTCGGCGCCGCTGGAGGCATCGATGTAGCGAACGTCACGAGTGAGAGCGGCATTCACGCGATGGCTTTCACCACCGAGCGGGACGGAAAGGAACGGCACGTCCTCGGCGTTGACGCTGGTGTTTTGGTCGCTCAGGGCGCCCCAGACGAGGCCGCGCCCGGTGGGACCATTGCTCGGCAGGAAGAGCCAGCGTTGCCGGACGACGCCGGCGATCTCTTGCGTCGTGGAAAGACGCTCGAACTGATCGGCGAAGCTGCGGAGCACGGCGCGGGCGTCGTCGCGCACGCGCGTCAACGCGATGAGCTGATACGACTTCATCAGCATCGTGTAGACGCCGAGGGTCAGCATCACGAAGATCGTCGCGGCGACCATCGTCTCGACGATCGTGAAGCCGCGCCGCGATCGCATGCGCCGCGCGCCGCGGGGAGCGGGCGTGGACAAGGGCGGGGATGCGGAGCGGAAAGCGCGCTTCATTTGACTTGCATCGGCATAGGGAGAGCGCCGGAGCAAGCGACCCGAAAATAGTCCCTAAGCGCTAGGGGCTTTCGGCCCTATCCCGCTCGCAAATGCTTGAGTGTAAATGGCGGCGGCCTGCGTGCGTCGGGTAACGTTGAGCTTCTCGAAGACGTGGCTCAGGTAGTTTTTTACCGTCTTCTCACTGAGGCCGAGTTCGTTGCCAATTTCCTTGTTGGTGTGGCCGACGGCGGTCAGCGCCAGCACGCGGTGCTCTTGGGGCGAAAGCAGTGCCAAGGGACCGGCGGCGCCTTCACGGAGAAGGCGCAACACACGGGCGGTGACCTCGCCGGTGAGCACGGAGCGACCTGCATGGGCGTCGGCGATGGCGCGGGTGAGGCCCTCGGGATCGATCTCTTTCATCAAGTAACCCTGAGCGCCGGCTTGGATGGCTTGTTGGATGAGATTGTCGCTGGCGACGGATGTGAGGATGAGGACGCGAGTGGTGGGCGACGCGCGGCAGAGCTCGGCACACGCATCGAGGCCGGAACCATCCGGCAGGCGGATATCCAGCAAGACCACGTCGGGCCGGAGGGCGGGAGCGGCGGCGATGGCGTCGGCGACGGTGCCCGCTTCGCCCACGACTTCGATGCGGGGCTCGCGTTGTTGGGTGGAGAACACCGCGCGGAGACCCTCACGCACCAAGGTGCTGTCGTCCACAATCAGCACGCGGATGACGGACGGGCGCTCGGGGTGCATGGCGGCATTAAGTCCGGTGCAAAACCAAACTCCAGAACGTTTGCGCAAACGGATCCTGGAGGCGCAAGGAGCATGGTCGCATTGGGCACGCCGCAAGGGGGGGTGGACAAAACCCTTGACTCTCCCGGGGGCGTTTGAGTCTTTGGCGGGCTTTAAATCTCGAAACGACCATGGCCAACACGAAATCCGCCATCAAGGCTGCGCGTAAATCTGTCCGCTTGCGCGACCGCAATCAAGGGGTGAAGACCCGTATCAAGACGCTGCGCAAGAAGCTGGACGCGGCGGCGAAGAAGGGCGATGCGACCGAGGCGAAGACGGCGGCGAGCGCCTACACTTCGGCGATGGACAAGGCCGTGAAGTCGGGCGTGGTGCACCGCAATGCGGCAGCCCGTGCGAAGGCGCATGCGGCGAAGTTCGTGTTCGCGAAGTAACTCTTGGCAAGCGGCGCAGTGCGCCGGATCGCAGACATTCTCTCACCCGCACGGATACGTGCGGGTTTTTTCGTGCGCGGGAGTGGCTCGGCGGGACGCGCTTCCCTGGGTTGTGGCGGAGGGACTTCAGCGATCTTCGTTTTGCGAAGCATGACAAAGGAGCACGGCAGCTATGCGGAGGCTTGCGAGGGTGGATGAGGCGTGAGCATCGTCGCGTTCTTCACGTGTTGTCGCCCCCTGAATCTATTCGCCGATTTTTTCTGAATTGGGATCGCCCGCTGCTGCCGCAAGCGGTGGCGTTTCTGGCGCAGGGGTGGTCGGGAGACGGGCCGCTGGATCTGAGCGACACGTTGGTGGTGGTGCCGACGCGCCAGGCGGGGCGGCGGTTGCGGGAGGCGCTTGCCGGGCATGCGGCGGAGCGCGGGTCGGCGGTGTTTCCGCCGCGGGTGATGATGCCGGAATCGCTCGTGACGGCGGCGGTGGAAGAAGCGACGCTTGCGTCGCGGTTGGTTTCGTTGCTCGCCTGGATGGAAGTATTGCGGGAGATCGAGTTGGAGGCCTTCCGTGCGGTGTTTCCGATCGATCCGCCGGCGCGAAATGCGGCGTGGGCGTTGCGGCTGGCGCAGGAGTTTGGGCGGTTGCGACGGGCGTTGGGTGAAGGCGGTTTGTTGTTGAGCGATGTGGCGGAGCGGATGGGTGAGGAGTTTCCCGAATGGGAGCGGTGGAGTCAGTTAGGCGAGATGGAAAGATTGCACGCAGCGAAGCTGGCGCGGTGGGGGCTGCGGGATCGACAGGCGGCGGAGATCGAGTCGTCGCGAACGCCGGTGTCGTTGGACGGGGTGGAAAGGATCATCGTGATGGGCACGCCCGATCCGCTGCCGCTCGCGTTGCGGGTGTTGGCCGCTCACGCGCAGAAAGTCCGGGTGGATGTTTTGGTGTTCGCACCGGAGGAGAAAGCGGAAGCGTTCGATGCGTGGGGGCGTCCGCGGCCGGAGGCGTGGGAGTGTCGGAAGATCGATTGGCCGGACTTCGAGGAGAGCGTGCATCTTTGCGCGAATTCGATGGCGCAGGCGGAGCGGATTGCGGAGTTGGCGGCAAGGTATGGGAAAGCGGAAGGCGTGCTGGGCGTGGGGGTGGCCGATGCGGAAGTGGCTCCGCTGCTTGCGAGCGAGTTGCTGCGGGCGGGCCAGGGGGCGTTCAACCCGGATGGGCGGCCGCGCAAAGGCGATGCGCTGCACCAATTGTTGACGGCGCTGGCGGGGTTGGCGCGAGAGGAGACGTTCGAGGCGGTGGCGGCGCTGGCGAGGTGTCCGGATTTTCTGAGTTATGCGGCCGGGACGGACCAAGGTGGGTCGGCGGCGGGATTTTTGCGCGATCTCGATGCGCTGCACCGCGCGCACCTGCCGCGCACGCTGGAGACGTTGCGGCGGCACGCGGAGCAGGAACGAGTGAGCGCGGGGACGCGGGTCGCTTTGGCGAAGGTGGCGGAGTTGCGCGACGTGTTGCGCGGGGGTGAGTTTCCGGAAAATGCGAGTGCGGCGTTGAGCCGGATATTTGTGCGACGGCGCTTTGATCTGGCGAGGGAAGACGAAGCCGCGGCAGCGGAGGCGGCGGAAGCGTGGGCAGGAGTGATGCGCGAAATCGGGGCGGCGGCGAAGCTGTTTCCGGGTTGGACGACGAACGACTGGTGGGATGTCGCGCTGCGGCTCTACGGAGAGCTTTCGCGTTACGACGACAAGCCGGATGGCGCGGTGGAGTTGCAAGGGTGGCTCGAACTCTTGTGGGAGGATGCGCCGCATTTGGCGGTGGCAGGATTGAACGACGGCCATGTGCCGGACGCGGTGGTGGGCGATGTGTTTTTGCCGGAGTCGTTGCGAGAGCGATTGGGGTTGAAGACGAATGCGGCGCGATTCGCGCGCGATGCGTATCTGCTGCAGGCGTTGGTGGCGTGGCGGAGCGGAGCGGAGGCGCGAGGGCGGATCGATCTGTTCTTCGGCAAGACCTCTGTATCGGGAGATCCACTTCGTCCCTCGCGATTGTTGCTGCGTTGTGCGGACGAAGCGTTGCCGCGGCGCGTGCGGTTTTTGTTTCGGGGAGCGGGAGCGGGACGAGTTACGCCGGCGTGGCGGCGAGCGTGGGCGCTTGCGCCGCGGCGGGTGGATCCGCCGGCGCGCGTGGCGGTGACCGGACTGCGCGCGTGGTTGGATTGTCCATTCCGCTTCTATCTCTCTCGCGTATTGCGGATGGAGCCGGTGGACCCGACGAAGAGCGAATTGGATGCGCTGGATTTCGGAATTCTGTGTCACGCGGCGCTGGAGGCGTTGGGGCGCGATCCGGCGATGCGCGCGTGCGAGGAGGCGGGGACGTTGCGGGGGTTCTTGCTCGAGCGACTCGAAGCGGAAACGGCGCGGCTCTTTGGGACGGAGTTAACGCTGCCGTTGACGGTGCAAGTGGAGTCGGCGCGGCAGCGGCTGTCGCGGGCGGCGGAGGTGCAGGCGCAGACGCGGGCGGAAGGTTGGGAGATTGTCGCGGTGGAGCGGCCCTTCGAGATCGAGGTGGGGGGACTGACGATCAGCGGAAAGATCGACCGGATCGATCGGCATGCGAGAACCGGCGAATTGCGCGTGATCGATTACAAGACGTCGGACCAGCCGGTGGACCCCGAGGAGGCGCATTTGCGCGGGGTGCGTCGCGGCGAAGCGCGGCCGGAATTTGCGCTGCTGACGTGGAATGCGCGGGATGTCACGTGGAAGGATTTACAGCTGCCGCTGTATTTGCGGGCGCTGGCGATGGGGCGGGTGGCGCTCGAGGAAGGGACCGTCGATCTGGCGGCGGCGCGCGAGGCGCGGGCGGGATATTTCAATCTACCGAAGGCGTCGACGGAGACGAGCGTGCGCGTGTGGGAAGAGTATCCGCGGGAGTTGGACGAGGCGGCGTGGCGTTGTGCGACGGGGGTGGCGGACGCGATCCGCGCAGGCGTGTTTTGGCCGCCGAACGAGAACATTCGGCCGGACCAGGATCCGTTCGCGTCGCTGTTTCATCATGGCGTGGCGGACAGTGTCGCGTGGGAGGAGGGGCGATGAAACCGGTGGGACACGTGATGATTCTCGCGTCGGCGGGATCGGGAAAAACCTACGCGTTGACGAATCGCTTTGTGCAATTGCTGGCGCTCGGCGCGAAGCCGGAGCGGATTGTGGCGCTGACCTTCACGCGGAAGGCGGCGGGCGAATTTTTCGACGAGATTCTGAACAAGCTGGCGCGGGCGGCGGAGGAGAAAGCGTTTGCGGAAAAACTGGCGAAGGAGGTGGGAATCGGCGCGCGGGGTGAGGAGGCGCGACAGGTTTTCCTGCGGATGTTGCGCGACGTCGTGAACGCGATGCACCGGCTGCGACTCGGGACGCTGGATGGATTTTTCGCGCGGGTGGCGCGAGCGTTTCCGCTGGAGCTGGGTTTGGCGGGCGAGTTCGAAGTGTTGCAGGAACATGCGGCGCGGGTGGAGCGGCGGCGGGTGCTGCGGCGAATGTTCGAGCGAGGGGCGGGTGGTCTGGCGCCGGAGCAGCGGGAATTTATTGAAGCCTTCAAGCGGGCGACCTTTGGGGTGGACGAGAAGCGGCTGGCGATGCGGCTGGATGGATTTTTGGACCGGCATCAGGAAATCTTTTTGGCGGGGCCGGCGGCGGATGGCTGGGGAAATCCGCAGCGGATCTGGCCCGAGGGAAGCCGTTGGAGCGGTGCCGGTGTGGAAGCGGCGAAGGCGCTGAGCGCGTTGCAGGCGTGGGCTGAGGTGGCGGCGATCGGCGACAAGCAACGCGGTCGATGGCGGGAATTTATTCAGGCGTGCCAGATGTGGAACGCCGGAGTGACGCCGGACCGGCCGATGCTGTATGTGCTCGAGAAAGCGCTGGAGTCGTGGGAGGCGCTGCAGTGCGGAAGCGCGGTGTTGGAGTTCGATCGGAAGAAGCAGGAACTTACGCCGGCGGCGTGTGCGGCGCTGGCGACGATCGTGCGTGACGTGATTGGGCGGGAGATGGAGCGACGGCTGGAGATGACGCGCGGGATTCACGCGGTGCTGGCGGGATACGAAGCGGTTTACCACGAAGCGGTGCGGCGGGCGGGAAAGCTGACATTTGGGGATGTGCAACGACTGCTGACGCCCGAGAACGGCGCGCCGCGCTTGAGCGGAGGTGGGGCGCCGGAAGCCGATCGGCTGGCGATCGATTACCGGCTGGATGGCGAGATCGACCACTGGCTGCTGGACGAGTTTCAGGACACGAGCTTCGGGCAATGGTCGGTGTTGCGAAACCTGATCGACGAAGTGGTGCAGGATGCGTCGCGGATGCGGACGTTCTTTTACGTCGGCGACGTGAAGCAGGCGATCTTCACCTGGCGTGAAGGGGATCCGCGGCTGTTTCGCGAGATCTTCGATCACTACAATGCGATCCAGCCGGGGACGATCGCGGAAGAGCATCTGGTGCAGTCGTGGCGGTCGGGCGAGCCGGTGATCGCGATGGTGAATCGGGTTTTTGGAGACAAAGCGGTGATGAAGGATTTGTTTCCCGGGCCGGCGACGGACATGTGGACGCGCGAGTGGCAGGATCATAAATCCGCCCGACCGGAGCTGGGGGGGCAGGCGGCGCTGTTGCACGGGCCGGCGCTGGGATCAAAGGACGAAGAAGAGCGGGCGCGGTTCGCGATCGCGGTGGAATTGTTGCAGGAGATCGAACCGCTCGAGCGCGGGTTCACGTGTGCGCTGCTCGTGCAGGACAACAAGACGGCGACGGCGCTGGCGGAATATGTGCGGCGTTACGCGGGCATGCCGGCGCTCGCGGAGTCGGACCTGCACGTTTGCACGGACAATCCGCTGGGGGCGGCACTGCTCGCGCTGGTGCAAGCGGCGGCGCATCCGGGGGACACGCTGGCGCAGGAGCATTTGAAGATGACGCCGCTCGGGGCGGCGCTGGCGGCGTCGCGTATTGAAACTCCGGAGACGGTGACGCGGCGCGTGCTCGGGCAGATTCATGCGGAAGGTTTCGAGCGGACGGTGGCGGCGTGGATCCAGCGGCTGGAGCCGGCGATCGCGGCGGACGATGCGTTTACGCGGGAGCGGGCGCGTCAGTTTACGGCGGCGGCGCGATTGTTCGACGAAACGGGCAGCCGCGACGTGGCGGAATTCGTGGCGTTCATGGAACGGCACACGTTGCGGGAAGGCGAGGCGGTGTCGGCGGTGCGCGTGATGACGATCCACAAGTCGAAAGGGCTGGGATTCGATGTGGTCATCCTGCCGGATTTGGAAGGGATTCGCCTGGATTGCCGGCGCGACGGGCTGGCGGTGCAGCGGTCGGTGGCACGCGAGATCGAGTGGGTGTTGGATTTGCCGTCGAAAGTATTTTTGGCGGCGGATCCGGTGTTGTCGGCGCACGTGCGGGCGGCGGAGGCGGACGCGTGCTACGAAAATCTTTCGCTGCTCTACGTGGCGATGACGCGGGCGAAGCGGGCGATGTATTTGATCGCGAAGCCGTCGGGGGCGTCGACCTCGCGGAACTTTCCGAAGCTGCTGGCGGAGACGCTGGGTGGGGAAACGGGGCCCGTGCGCGTGGGGCGACGGGAGTTTGCAGGCGCGTTTTCCGTGGGGGATGCGGATTGGTTTGGCGGGCAGGAGCGCGGCGAAGGAGCAGAGGAAAAGGAGCGAGGAGCGGGAAGGGAGAACGACGGTGCGCGGCCGTTGCTGGGGCCTGGCCGGGTGCGGCGCTGGCCGGCGAGGCGTGCGTCGGCGGGGAAAGCGGCGACGGTGGCGGGCGCGCAGTTGTTCTCGTTGCAGCGGAGCGGTGCGGCAGATTTCGGCACGGCGGTGCACGGGCTGTTGGCGGAGTTGGAATGGGTGGAGGAGAAAACGGCGGAGGACATCGCGGAGACGTGGCGTGCGCGCGGGGTGGAGGCGGAGCTTTGCGAGGAGGCGCTGGCGTGTTTGCGTGCGCCGGAGTTGAGCTCGTTGTGGAGCCGGCCGAAGGCAGCGCGCGCCGAAGTGTGGAGGGAGCGGGCCTTCGAGGTGGTGGTCGAAGGCGCTTGGATCACGGGCGTGTTCGATCGTGTGGTGGTGGAGCGAACGAGTGGAGGTGAGGCAACGCGCGTGACGGTGATCGATTTCAAGACCGATCGGGGGAGCGAAGCCGAGTTGCCGGAATTGGTGGCGCGGCATGCGGGGCAGTTGAATACCTATCGGCGGGTGGCGGGGATTCTCGCGGGGGTGGACGAGAGTAAGGTGGAGGCGATTCTGATGTTTACGCGAATGAGGCGGCGGGTGGTGGTGCAGAGGAATGGATAAAGCGTGCTTGGGGACGAAATGCTCCCGCATTCCGCCGAGATGGGGAGGCGGAGCGATTAGGCGGGGGAAATTCACGCTTTACACCGGTAGCGGTGCTTTGCACCGTCGACCCTTTACTTTCCTACACCATGGGTAATCTGAAAAAGAAACGTCGGTTGAAGATGTCGAAGCACAAGCGCCGCAAGCGCCTGAAGTCGAACCGGCACAAGAAGCGCACCTGGCAGAAGTGATTCGCGGGGTTCCGCGCGCACCGTTTTCGAACCCGCCCCTGGGCGGGTTTTTTCGTTGTGTATTGAAAATTTGGATGTGTTCGGAAGGTGGGATGAAGAAAAAGTAAAGACGGCAGGCCCAGGTGCTTGCTAGGGAAATTGGCTTGTATTAAGGAGGGACTTTTCCGAGGTTGCGCATCCGGGTTTCCCGGTGCCATGGTCGGAGTTTCGCGTAAAAGTTGATTGCGAAATGCGGACGGATGGTGCCGGAGCCGGACTCACCCGCAACCACCCGCATGTTTCTCGCCGCCAAGACAAAAGGGTATTTCGTCGAGCAAAACGATCATGCGACGCTGCTGGCGCGGACGTCGGCGACGAAGGGGCCGATCGTGGTCGAGGAAGTGAGCGAGTGTGGGGCGGGGGACGCGGCGGCATTGGCGGAGGCCTTGAAGAAGCTGCAGCCCAAAAAGTCTCCCACGGGATATCTGAACGCGACGTGCGGCGTTTATCCGGCGCGGCGGCTGGTGCGGCGGGCGTCGGTGGAGCTGAAGCGGTTGAAGGAGCCGGGGTATTTCGGCGAATTGATGGCGAGTCAGTTCCGGCTGGAGCTGGACAAGCATGCGGTGCACGCGATCAGCGCGGTGGACGGCACCGATTACGATTTGGACCGGGCGACGCAGAAAGAGGTGTTGTTCGTCGGGATGTTGAACGAGGACGTCGACACTGCGCAGGAGCGGCTGCTTGCGTCGGGCATCTATCCTGACCGGCTGGAGTTGGGCACGGTGGCGAGCTTGGGGGCGATGATCGATTATTTGCGTTTCAAGAAAACGATCATGCCGACGCTGGTGCTCGAGATCGGCGCGGATGTGACGCACTCGTTCATCGTTGGGGCGAATGGCGTGGAGATCGCGCGGCCGATTCCGCAGGGGATCGAAGGGATTTTGCCGGTGGTGCAAAAGGAGCTCGGGCTGAAGGATCTCGAAGCGGCGAAGAAGCTGTTTTTCTCGAATACTTTCGATTTCACGGGCATGGGGCCGCTGCTCGTGAAGCGGCTGCTGAAGGAGCTGCAGTCCTCGATCGGTTTTTACGAGGTGCAGACGGGGCAGTCGGTGGGGCAGGTGGTGTGCTTGGGGGTGCCGCCGTCGCTCGAGTGGCTGGACCGATCGATTGCTGCGGCGCTGGGGATTTCGAGCATGTCGATCGAGCTGGAGGCGTGGCTTGCATCGCGCGGCATTACCTTTGCGCCGGGTGCGGCGGCAGCTCGTTCGGGGCTGCGGTGGTTTGGGCTGCTCAGCCTGATGGTTTCCTACAACTCCGGTTCCGATGCTGGCGCTACTGAAAAAAAGAAATAAGGAGCAGGCGTCGTCGCTGCAGGCGCCCGCGTGGCATCCGGATTTGCGTAATCCGGAGCGGTTGCCGGACACGAAGATCGTTCGCACGGCGTTTTTTCTGAATGGCGCGGCGGTGGTCGCGGCGGTGTCGATGCTGCTATGGTTATCGGTGACGGCGTATCAGCTGCGGGATCTGCGCCAGCAGATCGGGCGCTGGGAGGCGGATATCGAGCGGCAGCGGCGGACGAGCGATCATGCGATCGGGCTTTACCGGAAATTCCAGGCGGATGCGAAGCCGGTGGAGGAGGTAAATGCGTTTCTGACCTCGCGACCGGTGCCCTCGGAGATCCTGCTGCGATTGGCGGAGACGTTGCCGGCTTATTTGGCGCTGGACCGCGTCGATCTGAGGGAAGCGTTGTTCACGTTGAAAGGATCGGTGCGCGGATCTGCCGATCAGGCGAGTGGCGCGGCTTCGGCGTATTTGGAGCTGCTGCAGCAGGACCGTTTTTTCACGGATCGTTTTGACGAGATCAAATTGGTGAGCCTGACGCGCAATCCGCAGACCGGGCGGATGGTCGTGGACATCACGATGAAGGTGAAGGAGCGGAAGAAATGACGACGGCCGACATCTCTGCGTGGGTGAAGAAGCATCCGGTGATCGCGATCTGCATCGCGGTGACGCTTTTGGGCGGATTCGGCGTGCACTACCTTGGGGGTTCCGTGACGGAGGCGACGACGCTGCTCGAGCAGCGGACGGCGGAGGGCACGCGAATTGGAGAGAACGTCATGAACGCGGCGAATCTTCGCGAGCACGTGGCGGAGATTGCGGCGGCGCGGGCGAAGATGGACGAACGGCTGGTGCGTTCGGGTGAGCTCGCGAAGAACCTGCAGTATTTTTACCGGCTCGAGTCGGAAACCGGCGTTGAGCTGATCGACATCAAGCAGAACTCCGCCGCTCCCAACCGCACGGTGCCGAAAGGGACGAAGGCGGGTTTTTCGGCGGTAAACTTCAGCGTGTCGTTCCGTGGTGATTACTGGGCGGCACTCCACTGCCTGCGCCGGCTGGAGAATGGGACGCATTTTTGTCGGGTGCTTTCGGCTTCGATCGAGCCGGTCAGCCCTGATCGCGCAGGACCGGTGAGGATTGCGCTCAACATCGAACTGCTTGGTCACGCGCAGCCATGAACAACTCTCGCGTCTTACTCCTGGTTGGATTGCTCGCAGTTGCGGTGGTTGAGCTGTCGGGAGCCCGGGCCGATGTGCCGCCGGCGGCGCGCCGGAGCTCGATTCTGGAACTCGCGACCCGATTTGCCGAGGTGCCGACGGTGACTCCACTCGCGCCGGATTTGGTGCAGCCCTTCAATCCGGTGGCTTTTGGACAACCTGATCCGGAGGAGTTGCGCGCCATCGCGGCGGCGCGAGCCGCGGCCGCGGCTGCGGCGGGGCAGGTGCAAACGAAGCAGACCGGCGTGCTCGAGCGGATCGCAGAGCGCATTTCGCCATCCGGCACGCTGCAGCTGGGCGGAGAACCCTACCTGATTTTTGGACAGAAGCGTTTGCGCGTGGGCGATCTGCTCACCGTCACGTTCGAAGGGCAGGACTACACCCTCGAGCTGGTCGCGATCGACCGCGTCACTTTCACCCTGCGCCACGAGCGCGAACAGATCACCCGGCGAATCCAACCTGGAAAGTAAACATGAGCACACGCCCGCTTCAACTGGCTGCCTTCACCCTGGCTGCACTCGTTCCTCTCGGCTGGGGTCAGGAACAGCCGCAGCAGGAAACGCCGGCGATCCTCGCCACGGAGACGCCGGGCTTGGAACCCGCGCCCGTGAGCGCTCCGCTCGTTGAGCCGGCTGCGGTGGCGCCATCGGCGACGTCCGAAGTCATCATCAAGGACGAGTCGGCGAATCGGCCCGCGCTCGTCGCCCGCAACAGCGGCAGTCTCGCCACGGACACGCTCTCCGTCGATTTCCCCGAGGAAGACATTCGCAACATCCTGCGCAACGTCGCCGATCTCTTTGAACTGAACCTCGTTATTCCTGACACGTTGCAGGGCCGCACCTCGATCAAGCTGCGCGATGTGACGTGGCGGCAGATCTTTCAGGTCGTGCTCGAACCCGTGGGTTTCACGTATGTGGAGGACGGCAACATCGTCAAAATCGTGTCGCAGGCGAGTTTGTTGCAGGAGCCGGTTTCGACCGAAGTTTTCCTGATCAACTACGCCCGCGCGGCGGATATCATGCCCACGATCACGTCGCTCGTGGATGCGGCGGCGGGCGGCCGGATCGTCATCGATTCGCGCACGAACAGCCTGGTGATCACGGAGCGGCCTTCGCGCATGAATCGCATCCGCCCGATCATCGAGAAGCTGGACCGTGCGACGTCGCAGGTGATGATCGAATCGAAGTTCGTCGAAGTCACGGATCGCGACGTGAAGAACATCGGGATCAACTGGCAGGGGCTCGCCGGCTATCGAGTGGGCGTGGGTGGCGATGAGGAAGGGCGGATCGGCACTTACGATCGCCTTGCGGGTGGAGAGTCTTTGAACGGTCGTGAAAGCAGTCGCGGCAACTCGTCGCAGACGACGAATGGGACCAACAACGGCACGACGAGCAGCCAGAACACCGGCAGCACGACGTCGAGCGGGGTCACAACCACCAATGGCGTGCCGACCTCGACCGCGGCGACGAACATCACGAGCTCGGTGAACAACACGATCACGGCGGGAACGACCGGAGCGGTGCAGACGACCGCGTCGGAGGCGTTGAACCTGCTGCAATCGCTCACGGGGGGCACGACGAACGAGCGGGCGTTGTCGGCGGTGTTTTCCGCGGATCAGTTCAGCCTGGTGCTGAGCGCGTTGAAGACGGCGAATAACACGAAGGTGGTGTCCAATCCCACGATCGTGACGCTGAACAACAGCGAGGCGGTGATCAACGTGGGTGAGGAGCGCCCGATCCCGAATTACACGTTCAGCGAGCAGACGGGCACGTTTCAGATCAGCGGCTTCACCTACAAGCCGATCGGCGTGTTGCTGCGGGTGACGCCGCAGGTCAATTCGCTCGGGCTGATCAAGCTCAGTCTTGCGCCGGAAGTGAGCCAGCCGAACGGCCAGGTGGCGTTTGGTGGGGCGAGCGGCACGACGATTCCGATTGTGGCGACGCGCAAGGCGACGACGCAGGTGTCGTTGAAAGACGGATACACGATGGGCATCGGTGGCCTGCTGACGAGCAGCGGCACGAAGGGCGAGACGAAGGTGCCGGTGCTGGGGTCGGTGCCGGTGCTTGGGCGGCTGTTCCGGTCGGACACGAAGAACACGGAAACGACCAATTTGATCATCTTCATCACGGCGCGGTCGTTGAAGGCGGACGGGGCGCCGGTGGAGGAAGTTTTCGATTCGGAGCGTGTGCGCGGCCTGCAGATGGAGCGCAAGGATTTGCCGGGATATCGCGACGGATCGGACCCGTTCGTGGATCCGGCGGCCGAGCCGGAAACAAAGAAGAAGCGCAAGTTCTTCGGCAAAGCCGACTGAGCTGCATCACCACCCCGCCCTGGCTATCCAGCAACCTGAGGTGTGCATATGATTTCCAAATATAGATTTCTGACCGGTATGCTTGTCGGTCTGATCGCCACCGCTTTCGCGTTGGGACAACAGCCCGTGGTCGGCGTTAGTATCACGGCGATCAACGTGAACGGGGACATCAACCTCAATGATCTGATTACTCCTGGTTTCACCGGAGGCACGACGTATTATCAGCCGAACGAGGTGTCCGGCCCCGCGGGAACGCCGATCGTCATCACTGCGCAAGCGGTCGGCACGTTCTTGATCTCTAGTTATACCTACACCTTTTTCGTTAACGGAATTCAGATTGGCAGTTCGCCCATGCCAATGAATCCGCCCAATCACGAATACGTGTATTGGACGCCGCCCCAGCCTGGTTCGTATTTCATCACCGTGCGAGCGACAGACGGGATAAACACCGCAACATCGCTTGCCGTCCGTTATTTCGCTGAAGGCACCGTCGTAAACAGCCCTGTCCAAAACACGATCGTGCCCGAGGGCTCGTCCATCGTTCTAAAGGCCGACGCTACAGTAGGGGGCGGGTTCATTAAGCAAATTCAGTTCTATGATAACGGGGTAGCGATTGGAGAGCCGGACAGCACGATACCCTATTCGCTTATCTATACGCCCCCGGCAGGCTCCGCTCCGATCATCACAGCGCAGGCCTTGGACAATGAAGGCCAACTCCTACCGATGAGCGCTCCGGTGAACCTGCAGGTGGTGGCACCGATCACCCCGCGCCCAACCAGTGTGATCAGTAGTCCGACACACGACAAAGCCGTTCCTATCCCTGTTTCGTCGGGCAACAATATTCCGGTTGCAGTGGACGCTGGCAGCACGGGCCTGATCACTAAGGTGGAACTCTATATCGACGGCGTTCTTTTCGGCACTAAAACCGCGTATCCGTATACCTTCGAGTGGCAACCCACGGTCGTGGGGGCCTACAACCTGGTGGCGCTCACCTATGACGATAAGAACAATGTCGTCGCTTCGACGTCGAGTTCTACCCCCACCACCACGCCTCAGCCGACGCGCGTGATCATTGCAGCGCCGCCTACTGTAACGCTCACGTCGCCATCGAGTGGAGCAACGGTCACAGGTGGATCGCCGCTCACCCTTTCTGCCAACGCGACCGACAGCAACATTGTTAATGGGGTAGCGGCTACGATAGCCTCCGTTCAGTTCTTCAATAATGGTGAGTTTATTGGGAGCGACACAACTCCCACGGGATCGACCTACTCCATCACCTTTGTGCCCCTTCGTAGGTTTGATGATGAGGGGAATCTATTGCCTACCGTGATCACGGCATTGGCAACCAGCTCGACCGGGCTGACATCTACCACTCCGGGCGTTGCCCTGACGGTGACCGAAGGCGGCACTCCTCCTCCGCCGCCGGTAATCGGAAATCCGCCTACTATAGCGCTAACGTCACCGATTACGGGCAGCCAGGTGCCCGTGAATACGACGGTGTTCTTTTCCGCCGCGGCATCCGATAGCGATGGCCGCATTACCAACGTGCAGTTCTTGGTAAACGACGAGTCAGTCGCGAGCGACAGCACCTATCCTTACAACGCGAGTTGGACGCCGACTAGCCTGGGTAGCTATCAGTTAACCGCGACTGGCACCGACAATGATGGCAACGCAGTAACTAGTTCTGTGGTGACGGTGCAGGTTATCGATGCCAGCCCGGGAGCACCCAGCGTGCTGATCACAAATCCCACTTCAGGCGCTTCGCTGACAGTGGGAACCGCGGTTACAATTCAAGCGACTGCCACTGACGACGTGGCGGTTGCCAGCGTGCAGTTCTTTGTGAACGGCGTGTCGCTCGGGACCGATACGCTTCAGCCTTATAGCTCGGCCTGGACTCCCACTTCGGCCGGCTCCTACACGATCGTTGCTCGGGCCACGGATAATGCCGGGACACAGACGTCGTCGGCTCCGGTGGTCGTTACGGTTGGTGGCGGTTCGGCGCCCTCCGTCAGCCTAACGAGTCCTGCTTCAGACATCAGCATCACGGCCGGCAACAACGTCACGCTCGCCGCGATTGCGGCGGATGCGGATGGGACGGTTACGGCAGTGCGGTTTTTGGCGAACGGGATTCCGGTCGCGACGGCAACGTCCGCGCCTTACCTCGGCACCTGGAAACCGACAGCGGCGGGCGCGTATTCGGTCGTCGCGGAAGCGACGGACAATGCGGGCAACATCACGACCTCGTCGCCGCGCACCGTGACGGTGTCGGGCAACTCCGGTCCGTCGGTGACGATCACATCGCCGCGCGCGGGCGCGGGGGTGCCGGTGAGTTCGTCGACGGGGATCACGGCGAGCGCGTCGGATCCGGATGGCACGATCGTGAGTGTGACGTTTTACGCCAATAATGTGTCGGTCGGCACGGACAACACGCCGCCTTACAGCGCGAATTGGAGTCCGACGGCGGAAGGCACTTACAGCCTGACGGCGGTGGCGATCGACAATTCTGGAAATGTGGTGACTTCGCCGGCGATTCTGGTGCTGGCGGGCACGACGGGCAGCGAGGCGATCGATACGATTGCGAGCGGCATCTTCATCGGGGGTTTCGATTCGGGGAACTTCACCGCGATCAATGTCGGCAACACGAGCGCGACGTTCATCGGTTATGTGCCCGCGACGGGTCTCGGGGCGGCAAAGACTTATTATTTCTCGGACGTGCCCGTGGTTGGATCGGGCCAGTTCGAGCTCACAAATGGCGAGGGGGTCGTGGTGATTTCCGGCCGGTTCAACGATTCGGGTGTAACGGGGACCTTCGTCGATGGCGGAACGACCTATACGTTCACCGGCCCGGTGGCATTTGCGCAGTCGGGCAACGCGGTGCGCGCGGGTTATTACAATGGCAGCCTTACTACCCGGCTGGGCAGCGTGCTGACCGGGATCGTGGGACTCGATGGGCAGATCACGATTTATGCGAAGGACGGGACGTTCGTGGATTCCGGCGCGGGCGCGATCGGTGCGAACGGAGCGTTCTCGGTAACGACAAAGGCCGGCAGCAAGTTTACGGGCACGGCAGATCCGGCGACCGGGTTTTTGACCGGCACGGTGACCAAGGCGGGCGGAGCGGGGACCGAGTCGTTCACGGGTGCGCTCTCGTCGGGCGGGACGTTTAGCGATGGTGCGCTGTTTGGTTTGTCGACGCGCGCGTGGGTCGGAACGGGCAGCGATATCTTGATCGCCGGTTTGGCGGTCGACGGGTCGGTGCCGAAGCGGTTGCTGATCCGTGGCGTCGGGCCGTCACTGGGCATCCCGAACACCGTGCCGAATCCGCAGCTCAAGCTTTATCGCGGAGCGAACATGATCGCGTCGAATGACAACTGGGGCACGCCGGTGGGGGATGGAGCGTCGGGCGCGGAAGTCGCGGCGGCGATTCAGCAGGCCGGTCTCGGCGCGCTGGGCGCGAATGATGCGGCGATCGTGCGGACGTTGAATCCGGGTGTGTATACGACGCAGTTGAGCGACACGGGCGGCGCGACGGGTAACGGGTTGCTGGAGATTTACGACCTGAGCACGCTGACGCCGTTCACGGCGCAGAAGATGGTGGCGATTTCGTCGCGCGGTTACGTCGGTGGCGCGGGCAGCGAAATGATCGCAGGCTTCAATGTAACGGGAACGTTTCCGAAGAAGATTCTCGTGCAGGCGGTGGGTCCGGGCATGCCTGGCGTGTCGGGCGCGTTGGCGGATCCGGTGCTGCGCATCGTGAAGCTCAACGGCACGCTCGTGCGCGAGAACGACAATTGGGATGTGGGCAACGATGCCACGATGTTGGCCCGTGCGCGGGCGGCGGCGGGGGCGACTCCGCTGGCGGCGGGCAGCAAGGATGCCGCGGTGTTGATCACATTGCCGCCGGGCATCTACACGGCGGTCGTAAGTGGCGCCGGTGGAGCGAGTGGCGTCGGGTTGGTCGAAGTTTACGAGATCAAGTGATGAGGCCTTCGCGGCGCCAGCGTCGCGAAGGAAGCTCCGAGCGTTTTAAGATCCAAGCTCCGGGGAAGGTTCAGAGTTCAAAGCTCCACGCCGGTTCACGGGCCGGTCTGAACCGCGAATAAACACGAATTCACACGAAGGGCGGAGAAGGTAGGGCACGATCCTTCGAAGTCGGATGGGGGAGGAGCTTGGGTTTCTGACGTCGTGACGCGATGGTGGGCGGTCCGTCGTGGACGTGGTGCGACCGGCGCGCTGGGGACAGCGCGCCCTACCTCCTGCGCGGCGGGGGTTACCAGGCGCCGACGATGAAGCCGCCGGAGGCTTTGATGACGATGACGCCGGCGTTTTTGGCGGTGTGGGCGACGATGCAGGGGAGAAGCGAACGCGACGGATTCCAGGAAGCGAAGCGGGTGTAGTAGAGCCAGACGGACGTCGCGAAGAGAATGCCGGTTGTGAAGAAGCCCTTCGCAGTGAGCGTGAGGGCGAAACCATTGTCGTCCCAATCGAAGAGATGCGCGTGGATCAGCGCGAAGGCGGCGGAGGCGACGAGGATGCCGGCCCAACGAGCGGCAGCGCCGCGATTGTCGATCACGAGAAAACCGCGGAAGACGAGTTCCTCGATGATGGGCGCGACGAGCGTGTAGGCGGCGAAGAGCCAGGTGAGGGTCGATTGTTCGGCGGAGATGCCGAGGGCGTGTTCGCCGAAGGTTTCGATCGCGAGCAGCAGGAGTGCGCCGATGACGGCGATGACGTTGGCGACTTTGGGAGCAGGTGTGGCGCCGGGAAGTGCGCGAGGGTTGGGACGACCGGCGCGGCGGGCGCGAAGGTCGTCACGCCAGAGTTTGCCGAGGTAGAGGGCGCCGGCGCCGACGATGACGAGGAGCAGGGGATTATCGCTCATGGGGCTGGAAGCGCGGAGTGTCGACGTGTGCGCGCGGATTGCAACCGCGCGCGGCGGTCCAGCGGCGGCGGGGTTGGGAGACCCCGCCCTACAATGAGCGGCGTGCGAAGGCGGCAGTATTGATTAGCCATTTGGGTGGCGGCTGGTAGGGTGCGCCTGCCATGAGCGGACGTTCGGTCGATACCACATCCGGGACAGTGCCCACGTTTGGGCAGGTTTTTGCGCTGCTGGGGCGGCATATGGAGGCGCTCGATCGGGAGTTGCGCGAACAGATCGCGGCGTTCGAGCCGGAGATTCGGGCGATGGCGGATTATTGCATCGATACGAGCGGGAAACGGATTCGTCCGTCGCTGGTGTTTCTCAGCGGATGGCGAGGGGCGGAGGTGGTGACGTCGGAGGCCGTGCGCGTGGCGGCGGTGGTCGAGATGGTGCACCTTGCGACGCTGGTGCATGACGACATCATGGATCGTGCGGACGTGCGGCGGAGTCGTCGGACGGCGGCGCGCGAGTATGGGCCGACGCCGGCGGTGTTGTTGGGGGATGCGCTGTTTGCGCAGGCGGTGAAGCTGGCGACGCAGTTTCCGACGACGGAGGTTTGTGCGGCGGTGTCGGAGTCGATGCGGCGGGTGTGTGCGGGAGAGATTGTGCAGACGATGCGGCGGGGAACGACGGACATCACGCTGGCCGATTATCAGCGGATCATCGATTTGAAGACGGCGGAGCTTTTCCGGGTGTCGTGTTATCTCGGGGCGAAGTTGGCGGGATCGAATGCGGGGTATGTGGACGCGGCGGCGCGATTCGGCCGGCACTTGGGCATCGCGTATCAGATTTATGATGACCTGGCGGACTTCTTTGGGGAGGAGCGGCGGATTGGGAAGACGCTGGGGACGGATCTGGCGAGCGGGAAGTTGACGCTGCCGCTGCTGGTGTTGCGCGAGCGGTTGCCGGCGGCGGAGCGGCAGGTGTTGGAGAGCGAGTTGAAAGGGGAGCGGGCGCCGGATCTTGCGCGTTGTTTGCGTCAGATGGGCGAATTGGAGGTGTTCGGGGCGGTCAGCGAGGCGGTGCAGGCGGAGATCGGCGCGGCGACGGCGGCGTTGCAGGAATGGCCGGGCGAGGCGCCGACGCCGTTGTTGCTGGGACTTTGCGACGTGTTGCGTGCGCAAGTGGGCGCGTTGAAGGCGGCGGGGTAGGCGACAAGGTGAGGTCTTTTGTTGGGAAGCGGGGCGCGGCGCGGGCTCGGCGGCCACTGCTCAAGAATGCGTCAAAGACGTGGGGCGGAAGAGGCAGGGTGGTTTTTGAGTTTGCGCCGGGAGGGTGGTTGGACTTTGTTCGCGGCGCTATGGACGCGGCCAAGATCGCAGGGAAGACGCTTGTCGCTTCTCCGGATCGTCAGACGGAGGCCGATGCCGATATGGCGGTGGTGCGGCGGGTGCAGGAAGGTGATGTGGCGGCGTTCGATCAGTTGGTGTTGAAGTATCGCGAGCGGGTTTTCGGGGTGGTGTATCACCTCACATCGAACCGGGAGGATGCGGCGGACCTGACTCAGGATGCGTTGATCAAGGCGTTTCAGTCGATCAACCGCTTCCAGGGCCAGTCGTCGTTCTTCACGTGGCTTTACCGGATTGCGGTGAATTCCACGCTGACGCACCTGCGGAAGCACCGGTTAAGGACGTTTTTCAGCTTCGAAAAGATGGATCCGGAGGACCGGATTTCGGCGGAAGTGATTGCCGCTCTCACGGATGCAACCGGAGCGGACCGGGAAACCTTCGCCCGGGAGCTTCAGGAAAAATTGAACGAGGCCATGCAGAAATTGTCTATCAAGCACAGAACCGTGATTACGCTCTTCGAAATCGATGGCTTGAGTCATCAAGAAATAGCCGAGGTCATGGAGTGTTCGGTCGGCACGGTCCGTTCACGGCTGCATTATGCCAAGCAGCTCCTCCAATCCGAACTGCAGCCCTATATTCGCCGATGAGTTCCCGAAAACGTCCTGTTACGGTCGAGGATTTGCTGAAGGTGAAGCGGGCAGAGCGGCCTGCGGTGGAGTTCTGGGCCGAGTTCGAGCGTGAGCTGCGGGTGAAGCAGCTCGCGGCGATTGTGGAGCCGCGTCCGTGGTGGGCGCCTTTCATTCGGGTGGGCGCGCGGGTTTCGCGTTATCAGCTGCCGCTGGGGGCGGCGGCGATCATGGCTTTGACATTTGTGACGGTCGGCGAGTATCGCGCGTTCGATTCACGGGCGGGCTCGGCGGATGAAGCGGCGGTGCCGATCGCGCGGTCGCAACTTGCAGCGCCGGAGCTGGCAGAACAGCCGACTCGGAGTGCGCTTCCTGTTGCGACGTCGATGACGCTGGCGGTCAAAGAAACGGAAGTGTCAGCGGATGCGGCGGTGACTCCGGCACCCACGGGGCAGATGCCGCACGTGGTGGCGATGGAAGAGGCGAAGGCGGTTCAAGCCGAGCTCTCGCCGTCGGCGCTTTACATCGCGGCGAATTTGGCGGCGGTGCAGGCGGATAATCCGCAGCTGCTGGATGAGGCATTTGGCGCGGTCGCGCGGCGGGCGGACATTCGCGAGCCGGTGCGGGATCCGCTGACGCAGATTGGTGCGCCGGGAGAGTCGCGGCGTTCGCGGTTGTTGGCGACGGCGTTGCCCGCGGTGGCGACGTCGAACGACGTCGCGGTGGGAAACAGCCAACGTGTTGCGCGCCGGCTGACGGAAGAGCGGCTTTACGATTCGATCAGCCGCGTCGGCGTGCAGGGGGATCGGGTGGCGTTCAAGTTCTAAGCGACGCCAGAAAACAACTTTGGGCCGCGGCAGAGACGCCGCGGCTTTTTTATGGTTAGCGGGGGCGGGGGAGCGCGAGGTGTTCGCGGTTTTGCTTTCTGGATGAAGCGCGATAGCGGTTTGACGGAAGAAGGGAAAGGGGAAGCCCCTTCGTTGAACGGCTGCGGAAAATCTCAACTGATCAAAGCTGCTTTGTTATGCGCACGGAAAAAGATTCGATGGGAGAAATGTCGGTGCCTGAAGAGGCGTTGTATGGAGCGTCGACGCAGCGGGCGGTGTTGAATTTTCCGGTGAGCGGGCGGCCGATGCCGGAGGCGTTCGTTCGCGGGCTGGGGTTGGTGAAGCTCGCGTGTGCGCGGGCGAATGAAGAGCTGGGGTTGTTGCCGCGAGAGAAGAGCGAACAAATCCAGCGGGTGGCGCGAGAGATCGCGGAAGGAAAGCTGACGGCGCACTTCCCGATCGATGTGTTTCAAACCGGGTCGGGCACGTCGACGAACATGAATGCCAATGAGGTGATCGCGAATCGCGCCAGCCAGCTCGCGGGTTTGCCGATTGGGGCGAAGAAGCCGTTGCACCCGAACGACGACGTGAATCTTGGGCAATCGTCGAACGACATCATTCCGGCAGCGCTACACGTGAGTGTGGCGGTGGCGATTCAGCGCGAACTGGCACCGGCGCTGGACGGCCTGGCGGCGGCGCTGGAAAAGAAGGCGGAGGCATTTGCGGGAATCGTGAAGATTGGGCGGACGCATTTGATGGATGCGACGCCGCTGACGTTGGGGCAGGAGTTTTCCGGGTATGCCGCGCAGGCGCGCAAGTCGGCGGCGCGGGCGAGGAAGGCGATTGCGGTGCTGAGCGAACTGGCGGTCGGCGGGACGGCGGTGGGAACGGGGATCAATTGTCATCCGGAATTCGGGACCCGCGTTTGTCGTATCCTAAACGAGGAGACAGGGCTCGGTTTCGAGGAGGCGGGAAATCATTTCGAGGCGCAGGCGGCGCGCGACGATTGCGTGGAGGCGGCGGGGCAGATCGCGACGATCGCGGCGAGTTTGACGAAGATCGCGAACGACATCCGGCTGCTGGGATCGGGGCCGCGGGCGGGACTAGGCGAGATTCGTCTGCCGGCGACGCAGCCGGGATCGTCGATCATGCCGGGGAAGGTGAATCCGGTGATGAGCGAGATGCTCGTGCAAGTGTGCCTTTACGCGCAAGGGCTGGCGCAGACGGTGGTGAATGGCGGGCGCGACGGGCATTTCGAGTTGAACGTCACGATTCCGCTGATCGCGCATTGTCTGCACGAGTCGATTCACTGCCTAGCAAATGGCGTGCGGGTCTTCACGGAGAAATGCGTGAATGGGTTGGAGGCGGATGAGGCGAGGTGTCGCGAACTCGTGGATCGTTCGCTGATGCTGGTGACGGCGTTGAATCCGTTTATCGGATACGATCAGGCGGCGGCGGTGGCGAAGGAGGCTCTTCGGAGCGGGCGGACGCTGCGGGAGATCGTGCTCGAGAAAAAGTTGATGGAGGCGGCAGCGCTGGATCGGGCGTTGGAGCCACTGTCGATGACGAAGCCGGGCGCGAGCGGGCTGGGAGGAGCGGGAGGTTGAAAGGCGACGGAGACGGAACGTGGGCGGAATTGAGCGAAGGAAACTGTCATACATAATATGACACTTCCGTCGGAACGAAGATTTATGGGAGGAAGGTGAGATGCCGGTTCAGCAATCGACGATTACGGTGCGCACGCGGGGGCAGGGTTTGCATGAGATTACGGAGGCGGTGGCGCGCGAGCTGGCGAGGAGCAAGCAGCGGTGCGGGGTCGTGTCGGTGTTTTGTCAGCACACGAGCTGTTCGCTTGTGATCATGGAGAATGCGGATCCTTCGGCCCGACGGGATCTCGAGGCTTGGATGAATCGGCATGTGCCGGAGAACGATCCGCATTTCGAGCACACGCTCGAAGGGTCGGACGATATGCCGAGTCACATCAAGATGGCGCTGACGCGAACGGGCGAATGTGTGCCATTCGCGGAGGGGCGGATGCAGCTCGGGACCTGGCAGGGGATCTATCTGTGGGAGCACCGGCGCGCGGCGCACTCGCGGCAGGTGCTGGTGACGGTGGTGGGGGAGTAGGGGAAGGGCGCGACGAAACGCTCACGCGTTCCGCTACTTTTTCGCTGGGAGGCAGGCGCTGCAGCCGTTGGCGAAGAAGTCGTTGCCTTTGTCGTCGACGAGGATGAACGCGGGGAAGTCTTTCACTTCGATCTTCCACACGGCTTCCATGCCGAGCTCGGGGTATTCGAGCGTTTCGACTTTGGTGATGTTTTCCTTGGCGAGAATCGCGGCGGGGCCGCCGATGCTGCCGAGGTAGAAGCCGCCGTGTTGTTTGCAGGCGTGGGTGACGGCGGCGCTGCGGTTGCCTTTGGCGAGCATGACCATGGAGCCGCCGAGCGATTGGAAGAGGTCGACGTAGCTGTCCATGCGTCCGGCGGTGGTGGGGCCGAATGAACCGGAGGCGTAACCGGTGGGCGTTTTCGCAGGGCCGGCGTAATAGACGGGATGATCTTTAAGGTATTGGGGGAGGCCCAGGCCGGAATCGACGCGCTCCTTGAGTTTGGCGTGAGCGATGTCGCGTGCGACGATCATCGGACCGGAGAGCGAGACGCGGGTGGTGACGGGATGTTTGGAGAGTTCGGCGCGGATCTGCGACATCGGTTGGTTGAGGTCGATGCGGACGATGTTGTCGTCCTTGAGCGTGCGCTGATCGGCGGGGATGAAGCGGCCGGGGTTGGTTTCCATCTGCTCGAGCCAGATGCCGTCCTTGGTGATCTTCCCCTTGATGTTGCGATCGGCGCTGCAGGAGACGCCGACGCCGACGGGGCAGCTGGCGCCGTGACGCGGGAGGCGGACGACGCGGACATCGAGCGCGAAATACTTGCCGCCGAATTGGGCGCCGATGCCGGATTTTTGGGCGATCGAGAGGATTTGCGCTTCCATCGCGAGATCGCGGAAGGCGCGGCCGTGTTCGTTGCCGGTGGTGGGAAGCGCGTCGAGGTATTTGGCGGAGGCGAGCTTGACGGTTTTGAGGCAGGCTTCGGCGCTGGTGCCGCCGATGACGAAGACGAGGTGATAAGGCGGGCAGGCGGCGGTGCCGAGGTAGGAGAGTTTATCGGTGACGAATTTCTCGAAGCTCTTCGGATTGAGGAGCGCTTTGGTTTCTTGGAAGAGGAATGTCTTGTTCGCGGAGCCGCCGCCCTTGGCAACGAAGAGGAATTCGTATTTGGCGCCCTCGGTGGCGTAGAGGTCGATTTGCGCGGGGAGGTTGGTGCCGGTGTTGGTTTCCTTCCAGAGATCGATGGGCGCGGTTTGGGAGTAGCGGAGGTTTTCCTTGGTGTAGCATTCGTAGACACCGCGGCTGAGCCATTCGGCGTCGTTGGCGCCGGTCCATACTTGCTGGCCTTTTTTCGCCACGATGGTGGCGGTGCCGGTGTCTTGGCAGAACGGGAGGATGCCTTGGGCGGCGATCTCGGCGTTTTTGAGCAGCGTGAGGGCGACGTAGCGATCGTTGGCGGACGCTTCGGGATCGTCGAGGATGGCGGCGACCTGCTGCAGGTGTTTCGGGCGCAGCATGAACGAGCAGTCGTGGAAGGCGTGTTGTGCGAGGAAGGCGAGTGCCTCGGGTGCGACCTTCAAGATTTCCTGGCCCTCGAATGTCGCTGTGCTGACGCCGTCCTTCGAGAGCAGGCGATATTCGGTTTCATCCGCGCCGAGCGGAAACGGATCCTGATAGGTGAACGGCGGAGTGGGCATGAGACACGAGCGTGTAAGCGCAAGCGCGGGACTCAAGTGCGTGGCCATCAGCTGCTGCCGGATAGCAGGACGGCTTTCGGTGGTAGAAGCGGGGGCGAAAAGGAAAGGCGCGGCAAGATGCGCGCGGTGGCGGGCAAGAGGTGCGGCGCTTTGCGCGGTGGGGGCACCGCGCCTCCATGGGTGGAGTTAACGGCCGAGCATCGCGCGGATGACGTCGTGGAAGCGAGAGAGGTCGCCGGGAGTGGCGACGGTGGCGGGTTCGCGGGACCAGCCGGCCTCGCTCGGCCAGGTCCCGTGGAGGGCGAATTGTTCCTGGAGCGCGGTGAGGCCGGCGACGTCGAGATAGTCTTTCTGTTCTTTTTCGTCGCGGGTGCCGCTGATGCGTTCGGGAGGGATCGGAGCGATGCGACCGGAAGAGACGTGAGCGAGATCGTTCAGCGCGACGAGAGGGCGGGAGTCGGCGAGCGTGGTGGCGGCGCGTGGCGTTGCGCCGCGGAGGTAGCGGTAATACTCGAGATGATTCTCGGTGAGGCCGTCGAACGGGCCGAGTTCGATGCGTTCGACGCGGCCGTCGCACCAACGAACTTCCGCGGTTTGGCCGACGATGTAGCGCACGGTCGCGCGTTCGCAGACCACGACTTCCGATTGGGAGCTGGCGCCCGAGCAGGCGTGCGAGAGTGCGAAACGCATCGTGACGCCGCTGGTGGAGTCAGCTTCGACGAAGAATGTATCCGCGCCTTCGATATCGTGGGCGCGGTAGAGTTCGGCGCGGACGGCGGCGAGTTGAGCCCAGCTGAAGAGCTGGCAGCGACCGGCCCAGAAAAGAACGTTGTGGACGAAGTGTGCGAGGGCATTGCCCATGCACGAGTCGAGGACGATGCGGTTGTCCATCATGAGCCGGCCGGCCCACGCGTTGCGTTGAAAGTAGCTGGTGGGTCGCGGCCAGAGTCCCAGGAGCGTGGCGCCGCGGACGGTGCCGAATTCGCCGGAAAGGATGCGTTCCTTGAGCGCGAGGCGCGTTTTTTCGACGATGAAGTTGAAGCCGACCAGAGAGGCTTTGGGGAGACTCGCGTCGCGAGCGATCATGTCCTCGAGTTCGCGGTAATCGAGGGTGGGTGGTTTTTCGAGATAGCTCGGCAGGCCGAACGACGCGGCGGCGGCGTGCATTTCGGCGTGGAGCTGAATGGGCGTGGGCGTGACGACCAGGTCGAGTTCGCGGTGGCAGCGCTCGAGCATGACGCGGTAGTCGTCGAAGACCTTTACGCCGCGGGAGTCGAATTTCCAGAGCTGTTGTTGCGCGGCGAAGTCGGCGGCGCGCGGGTCGCAGGTGCAGACGAGCTGGCATTCGCCGCGATCTTCGAGGCGAGCGACGGTGGCGTGGTGTGCGGCAGCGAAGCCGCCCATGCCGATTAGGCCGACACGGAGAGGCGGTTTCATCGGAGGGTGGACGTAAGGCGCTCATTCCGGCAGGCGGTGGGCGCGGGTGGTGTTGCGAAGCGGAGCGTGACGAAACGCTCACCCCGACGAGTCGGGGCAGACCGCGTTTCGCGACGCGCGGAGGGCCCGAGACGATCGTGAGGTGGGACGAAGCGTTTACGCGTTCCGCTACGAGCGGAGAGCCAGAGACGATCGCGGAGTGGGACGAAGCGGGTCGTCACACGATCTTCAGCTTGGGTAGATCTTGGCCGTCGACGAGACCGACGGGCCGTCCTTGCGCGTTGATGACGATAAGGTCGTCGATTTTGTGCGTCTCGAAGAGACGCAGCGCGTCGACGCCGAGCGCGTTCTCGGCAATTACCTTGGGATTGCGCGTCATGAAAGTGGATACGGGTTGCTGGAGGAAGTTGGGCCCGGTGAGGGCGCTGCGACGAAAGTCACCGTCCGTCAAAATGCCCGTGAGTTTCCCGGTTTTTGCGTGCACCAGCGCGATGCTGCCGGATTTGGCGCGCGTCATGGCGAGGATGGCGTCCTGGGTGGAGACGTTTTCCGGGGCGACGGGGAGGCGATCGCCGGTGCGCATGATGTCTTTCACCTTCAAGAGAAGTGCGCCGAGGTTGCCGGCCGGGTGATAGCGGGCGAAGTCGTCGCGCGTGAGTCCGCGGGATTCGAGCAGGACCATGGCGAGCGCGTCGCCGAGGGCAAGGGCGGCGGTGGTGCTGGCGGTGGGGGCGAGCGCGAGCGGGCAGGCTTCGCGGCGGACGCGGTAGATGAGCCGGTGGTCGGTGTTTTTCGCGAGGTCGGAGTCGGCTTGGCCGGTGAAGGCGACGAGGCGGACTTGGAGGCGTTTGAGAACGGGGAGGAGGCGGAGGATTTCCTCGGTTTGGCCGCTGTTGCTCAGAAGGAAGGCGAGATCGCCTTCGGTGCAGAGGCCGAGGTCTCCGTGGAGAGCCTGGGTGGCGTCGAGGAAACAGGAAGGGGCGCCGGTGCTGTTGAACGTGCCGGCGAGTTTCTGGGCGATATGGGCGTTTTTGCCGACGCCGGTGAAGATGAGTTTTTGGCCGGCGGCGATGGCGGCTTCGACGGCTTGGGCGGTGTCGACGAACTCGGGGCCGAGGGCCTTCGCGGTGTCTGCCAGTGCATCGCTCTCGGTCCGGATGCAGGCGCGCGCCCGGGCGAGGATGGTTTTCGGTTGCAGCGGCATTTAGGATTTGAGTCGCGGTAAGAGTGGGCGGAATTTAGGCGCCACGGTTGGTCGTTCAATCCCGTTTTCCTCGCTCGATGAGAATCCGTTCGATGGTCCAGGTCGCGCTTGCCGGCGTCGCATTGTTTTGCGCCGCAGGGTGCGACCGTGGAAACGATGCGGCGATGCCGGCGGAGGCGGATGAGCCGAATTTTCGGCAAGGACAGCAGTTGGTGCGCCAGGGGCGGAATCAGGAGGCGTTGAATGCGTTTTTGAAGGTGATTGCGAAACGGAGCGATGCGGCGCCGGAGTCGCATCTCGAAGCGGGGCTGTTGTATCTGCAGCAGGTGAAGGATCCGGTGGCGGCGATTTATCATTTTCGCAAATACCTCGAGCTGCAGCCGAACTCGCGTCAGGCGGCGCTGGTGAAGCAGCGGATCGATGCGGCGACGCGGGAGTTTGCGCGCACGTTGCCGGCGCAGCCGTTGGAGAGCCGGGCGGACCGGATGGACGAGTTGGAATTGATTGGCCGGCTGCAGCGGGAGAACGAGCAATTGCGGGCGGAACTCACGAGCTTGCGGGCGAATCCGCCGGTGTTGACGCAGTCGCGCATCGCGTTGGGAGCGGGAACCAGCACGCCGGCGCCGGTGGCGCGGGATGTGCCTTCGTCGTTTTATGCGCCCGCGGAGGAAGACGATTCACCGGTGTCGCTGGCGCCGGCGGAGAATCCGGCGGCGTTCGTGCCGGCGCAGCCGACGCGTCCGGCGACGCAGCCTGCGGCGGCGGGACGGCGGCATGTGGTGGCGAAAGGCGATACGTTGTTCAGTTTGGCGCAGAAGTATTATGGGAATCGTTCGCGGTGGCGGGATATCTATGCGGCGAATCGGAATGTGATGCCGAATGAGAATGCGCTTCGGCTGGGGATGGAGCTGACGATTCCGTGAGGCGGGAGCGGCGGGGGGGGGGGGCCCC
>JAEWBF010000068.1 GCA_023391285.1 Verrucomicrobiota bacterium | reverse complement strand
CCAACACCCCCGCCGCGTCCACCTCTTCGCCCACGAATTCACCAATTTCCACGACGCTCCCATCGGCATCGCCGCGATCCAACTTCTCGAACGCCTCGGCTACGAAGTCGTCATCCCCGATCACGTCGACAGCGCCCGCGCCCAATTCTCCAAAGGCTTCCTTCGCGACGCCCGCCGCCTCGCCACCCGCAACATCGAACTTCTCTCGCCCATCATCACCGACGACGCCCCCCTCATTGGCATCGAACCTTCCGCGATCCTCGGCTTCCGCGACGAATTCCCCGACCTCGTCCCCGCCAATCTCCGCCCCGCCGCTCGCGCCCTCTCGAAACGCGTTTTCCTCTTCGAAGAATTCATCGCCCGCGAAGCCGACCGCGGCCACATCACGTCCGCCTCCTTCACCACCGCCGCGCGCACGATCAAGCTCCACGGCCACTGCCACCAAAAAGCGCTCTCCTCGCTCACGCCCGCCGTCAAAACCCTCCAGCTCCCCGCCAACTACCAAGTCAAAATCATCCCCTCCGGCTGCTGCGGCATGGCCGGCTCCTTTGGCTACGAAGCCGAACATTTTGAAATCTCCCAGCAGATCGGCGAACTCGTCCTCTTCCCCGCCGTGCGTGCTACTTCCGCGGATACACTCATCGCCGCCCCCGGCACCAGTTGCCGTCACCAAATCAAAGACGCCACCGCCCGCCGCGCCCTCCCCCCCGCCGAAATTCTCCACGCCGCCCTCGTCTAAAAAGTCCTCCCACGCATGGAGGCGCGGTGCCCCCACCGCGCAAGACGCGTTCGCTGCGCGATCGCAATCCACCGCGCACCGGCCACCTTCTTTCGCGTCCCTTTCGTGTGTTTAGCGGGCGATCCTGTTCGCCCTACGCCATCCTCCGACACCGCTCCGGCTCCGCATCCGGCTTGCCTTCGTAGGCATGCACCGAACACGCCGAGTCGCTCCACAGCGGCAGATTGTCCTTTCGCCAGTCGCGCGTCTCCAAGACATCGCGCTGCAACTCCGGATCCTCCGCCCGCATCATCAGCCGGTTCAACGCCGCATACGCCACGTCTTCCGCCGACACTCCGATCGTTTCGGCGAAACGGATCACTGCATCACGTTCCGCTTGTTCCAGGTGTAGTTTGATCGCACTCACAGCAGCCTCCTTTCGAAACTCCGACACCTCCAACGTTATCTTTGGGACCCGCCGCCACAACCCGGGGTGCCCGCCAACGCGCGTTCAAACATTCCGCTAATACCTCGCGGCCGGCCTCCCTCGGCATCCCTGCGCATTCCTTGTTCACGACAACGGATGCGCCCCCGGCTCACCGCCTCTTTCTCTTTCCTCTTTATCTTTCTCTTTCTCCTCCGGCGTCGCCCCGTCTTTCTCCTCCTCCGCCGCCGCCTCTTCCAGCGCCTTCAACCGCGCCAACTCCAGCGGATGCTCCTCGTGCATCTCCTCCTCCGACATCCGCCCCGTCAGCCACGACAGGTTCATCGGATAAACATCCGGATTGAAGATCACGAAATAGAAGTGCCACACCACGATCGCGAGCGTCGCCAGGATCGCTTCGTAGAAGTGAATCGTCCGCGAGATATCGAACCCCAGCTTCGTCAGCAGCCCCATCGAGGTGTTGTCGAACCACAACACCACACCCGTCACGCCCATCAAAATCGTTCCCCACACCAGCGCCCAATACTCCGCTTTCTCGATGTAACTGAACCGCCCAAACGCCGGCTTCGTCGACGCCAGCCCCAGGTTGTATCTCAACACTTTCCACGGATCCGTCACATCCCGCCACCGCGGCCACAAGTCCTTCAACAGCGCTCGTCCTGGTTTCGTGAATACCAGATACGCGATATGCCACGCGCCCGCCGCCAGCATCACCACCCCCGCCACCCGATGGATCAGGCTGCGCCACTCGAACGCCCCCACGCTCACATTCCGGATCGCCACCACCCACCACGCCTCCGGATACCGCAGCATGAAGCCCGTCACCACCAGCAGCACAAAGCTGATCACCAGCACCCCATGCTGCAGCCGCTCATGCACCGTCATCCGCACATACAAGCGATGCGCCAGCCGCTCCGGCTCGATCAGCCCTTTCTGAATCGCGAGCTTCCGCCGGATCTTCTTCAGGAAATCCAACACGTTGTGCGCCGCCATCCCGCCCACCACGACCGCAATCATCCACACGTAAAACGTCGAAACCACATACAGCGCCGGATGATTTCCGTCCTTCTTCAACGCCGACTCGGGACTCACGTGCACCGACCCCACCGCGAAGCGCGTATTCGCGCCGGGATGACACTCCCCGCAGGTCATCACGAGGTTCGACTTGTGCACCGTCGACGTCGGGTCGAGATGTGACTTGATCGCGTGCGCGCTGTGACAGCTCGCGCAGTTCACCACTTCCACCGCGCCGCCCCGCGTCGCCAGCCCGTGGTAGCTGTCCGCAAAGGTCTGAAACACCTTCGACGACAACCCATACTTCTGCGTCAGCCGCAGCGAGTCATGACACGTCGCACACACCTCCTGCGCCACATTCGCCGCATGCACCGGCGACCGCGGATCTTCATGCCCGCGAATGTCATGCTCGCCGTGGCAATACGTGCACGCCGGCGAATCCGCATTTCCCTTCCGCAGCGCCACCGCATGCACGCTTTCCTTGAACGCTCCCGCCTCCTCCTCGTGACACTTCGCACACGTCTCCGGCTGCCGCTGCTTGTGCATCAACGCCCCCGACGCGATCGCCCGATTCATCTCGTGCGCGCCATGACAATCCACGCACGTCGCCGACTCCGCCTTCCCGGCCAACAACGCCGCGCCATGCACGCTCTGGTCAAACGACGCCACAAACATCGTCCCGCGCAACACATGGCTCGCCACCTCCTCCTTCTCCACGTGACACGACTCGCACAGTTTCGTCTGCGCCAGCTTCCGCTCAAGCGCCCTCGCCGAATCTTTCGAAGCAATCAGCGGATCGCCGTGACACGTGAAACAAGTCGGCGCGGACGCATCGCCCGACACCAACGCCTTCCCATGCGCCGACGCTGCAAAATGCTCCACCGCCTCCTGGTGGCACTCCACACACCCGTTGGCCTTCGTGACTACGAGCGCGAGCGAGCGGCCGTCCTTCGCCCGCGGAAACCGAAACTCCTTCGACTTCACCCCCACCACTTCATGCCCGCCGTGACAGGCCACGCACGACGTGTCCTTTCCCTCCGGCGGCGGCGACAGCATGAGATTCGCGTGAAATTTGTGCTTCTTCCCGGTGTCGTCGTGACACGAGAAGCAATCGACCGGAATCGGCGTTTCCCGATGCGGCATCGCTTCCGCATCCAAATTTTCGTGACAATCCGCGCATTCGAACGACCCGTGCACCGACGCCCCGATCGCGTCCGCATCCACCAACAACGGACGATCCGCGCCCACCTGCGCCTTCGCCATCGCCTCGCGATCCGTATGGCACTCGATGCAACGCGCACTCGAGGGCGTCTCTTCCTCGTCCTCCGCCACCGCGGTCCCACTGAGCAACGCCACCGCGAACACACCCGCCAAAATCCTCCACCTCGCGCGAGCGCGCGTGCGGAGTAAGGTGGTTGCAGGTAGAACAGCCTGCGGATGAAGCATCGACATGGACCGCCGCCGCGCCGTCCCGGTGTGCGTGGTTCCGGCAGCCCGTCGGTGGAGTGAAAGCAGGCTACCGAAATCCCTCGGCCTCTGCCCTGCATTTCTTGCCGTAGTCTCCCCAGCCACTGCGCAAAAACTAACAAGCCCGCTCGCGACGCCCGTCCGAGGCGTGCGCCCCAACCCGTCCTTTCTGAAATGACAACTTCATCTCAGGCTGCCGCCACCAACGCCCTTCTCTCTTCGTGTCCCTTCGCGTCCTTCGCGGTTCATATCTCCACCAACTTCACCGGCCCGCCCGCCCTTGCCTCCCGTCCTCCGCTCCCGCATTTTCACCTCCATGTCCGACCTCGCGGGCCAATTCCTCCAAGCCTTCATCCCGCTCTTCGTCGCGATCGACCCCATCGGACTCGCCGCCATTTTTCTCGCGATGAGCGCCGGCGTCCCCGCCGAACGCCGCCGCACCATCGCCGCGCAAGCCACCTGGACCGGTGGCGGCGTCGCGCTTCTCTTTCTCCTCCTCGGCCAAACCATCTTCAGCGCCCTCGGCATCACCGCGTCCGACTTCCAAATCGCCGGCGGACTTATCCTCTTCATCCTCGCCGCGCGCGACATCATTCACTCCGCCACCGAGCAACCGCGCGAACTCGCCGACGACTTCGGCGTCGTCCCGCTCGGCATGCCGCTCATCGCTGGCCCCGCCTCCATCACGACGCTCATCCTTCTCGCTCAAACCGTCGGCGTCGTCATCACCCTCGTCGCCCTCGCGCTAAATCTCCTCCTCGTCGTCCTCGCCTTCGCGCAAAGCGACCGCATCGCCCGCCGCATCGGCGGCACCGGCATGCGCGCGATCTCGAAGATTATCTCCCTCCTCCTCGCCGCCATCGCCGTCAACATGGTCCGCCAAGGCCTCCAGTAGGCCGCCAGCTCGCTGGCGCTCCGCTGTAAAAGCGGCTTTAGGCCGCGACCCTCGCGCTCCGCATTCAGGTTTTGAGTTCAGGGTTTAACGTTAACCCGCTCTCCACCTCTGTCACTTCGTGTTTAGTTTCCACCCTGAACCCAACCACCGCCCGCGAACCACGCTAAACCACGCCAAAAAAAACCACTGCAACCTCCCCTCCTACCACGTCGTTTTCGCGTCCTTTCGCGTATTTCGCGGGCACTCCAAATCATTTCCGCCACGGCTCAGGCCCGCGAACCACCTCGCCCGCCTCTTTGCGCCTTCTGCGCCTCTTTGCGGCTATCCCTCGAACCCCATCAACAACTCCGCATAAATCTTCGCGCAGTTCACCAAGTCCCGCACGCGCGCCCGCTCATCCACCGCATGATAATTCTCGCCACCCGGGCCATAACCGAGCGTGGGAATTTTCAAATGATGCGCGAAGAAATGCATGTCATTAAACCCCGTCGAAACATTAAACAGGGTCTTCGCCCGTCGCACGCGTGTCACGCACTCCGCCATCGTCGCGAAAAACGGATGCTCCGGCTCCGAGTAGCACGCGAAATTCTCCGACACTTTCCGCACCGTGATCCGGCACTGCGGAATCTTCCGCGCCGCCGCCGCGAGAAACTCCCGCAGCTCCCGCTCCGCCACCTCGTGATCCTCGATCGCCAGCACGCGCCGATCGATCGAGAACCTGGCCTCCGCCGGCACCGTGTTGATCTTCCCGCCCGGCCCCGACGCAAACTCGCCGCCCACATTGATCGTCGGGCGCATCATCACCCCATCGGGCGTCCGCCATGCCCGCTTCGCGAGCACCTTCTTGTAATCCTCCAACGCCACCACCAGCGCCGACATTTTCTCGAGGGCGTTGATGCCCAAATCCGGCCGTGACCCATGCGCCGCGCGCCCATGCACCACCACCTCGAGCCACACCACGCCGTTGTGCCCGCAACACACGCGCGCCCCTTCCCCGCCTTCCATCACGATCGCATAATCCGGCTCGATCGGCGCGTGCCGCACCAGCCACCCCGCGCCCAGCTCCGAATCCGTCTCCTCATCCGCCGTAAACGACACTTCCACATTCACCTTCGGCGCCGTCCCCGTCGCCCGCAGCGCCTTCAACGCCAGCAGCAAGCTCGCGTGCGAGCCTTTCATGTCCGAGGTCCCGCGCCCGTAAATCCATCCGCCTTCCAGCGCGCCGCTGAACGCCGACGCGTGTCTCCACCTTCCTGATACCGGCACCACGTCGTAGTGCGCGTTGAAATGCACCGTCTTCCTCGCCCCGCGCACCCGCCATTTCCCCACGACATTGAAACGTGGATACGTCCACTGCTCCGCCGGCAGCAGTCTCTTCAACAACTTCGCCGGCACCGCATGACGCTTCGCCACCAGCCCCGCCGCCTCCAACTCGTCGCGCAAAAGCTCCGTGATCTCCGCATAATTCTCCCCGGGCGGATTGACCGTGGAAATCCCAACGAGCTGCTGCAGCGTCCCGACCATGTCCGCCGCGTGAAGATCGATGTAAGCAGAGGGTGTCATGCGTGTTCGATTCCAACGCATGAACGACGAAGCCGCGCGGATTGTCCAGCGTGCGCGCCGGCGCGCCCGCCGCACAGAAAAGCTCTCTCTTTCCTCTTTATCTTCCTCTTTCTCCCCCGCCCTCCTCACGCCCCCCGCAACCGAAGTCCCCTCTCGAGAGGGGTGCCCGCAGGGCGGGGTGTGTCTATCGGAGTCATTCTGCCGCCGCACCCATCACGCCGCCACACCCCCCACGTCCCCGCGCCCCTCGGAGCCAAAGTCCCCTCTCGAGAGGGGTGCCCAAAGGGCGGGGTGTGTCTCTCACCACCAACCTTCACCAAGCCACGTCAACCAGATGACTTTTGACACGCCCATCCCACGTTTCATCATCGCCCGCCTCCGCCTTCCATGTCGCTCGCCGATCTGCGTAAAGATTACTCCCTCGCCGGCCTCGCCGAAAAGGACCTCGCGCGCGACCCGTTTCGCCAGTTCGAGAAATGGTTCCAGGAGGCTCAGGCCGCGAAGCTCGTCGAGCCCAACGCCATGACGCTCGCCACCGCCTCCCGCGACGGCCGCCCCACCGCCCGCACCGTCCTGCTCAAAAGCGTCGATGGCCGCGGCTTTGTATTTTATACCAACTACGAGAGCCGCAAGGGCCGCGATCTCGACGCCAACCCGCGCGCTACTCTCCTCTTCCCGTGGCTCGCCCTCGAACGCCAAATCACCGTCGAGGGCACCGTCACCAAAGTCTCGCGCGAGGAATCCGAAGCCTACTTCCATAGCCGCCCGCTCCTCAGCCAGCTATCCGCCTGGGTCTCGCGCCAAAGTTCCATCATCTCCGACCGCAAGTCGCTCGAAGAGGCCTTCAAGGTAGTGGAAAAAAAATACGCCGGCCAGCCCGTGCCCCTCCCGCCGCACTGGGGCGGCTATCGCGTCGCCCCCGAAACCGTCGAGTTCTGGCAGGGCCGCCGCAGCCGCCTTCACGATCGCCTCCGTTATCGCCGCGAAGCCGACGGCGCCTGGACCATCGAGCGCCTCGCCCCGTGAAGAAACGCGTCGCGAAAAAACCCACCGTCGCACCCAGCCTCCTGGCGGCCGCCCTCCGCGCCCAAGCCGACGGCGTCTTCATCGCCGACGCCAAACCGTCCCCGCGCGGTCTGCGCATTCTATTCGTCAACGATAGCTTCTGCGCCATGACCGGCCGCACCGCGCGCGAACTCGCCGGCAGCTCTCACGGCGCCCTCCACGCCGATCCCGTCGATGTCGAGCGCACCACCAAATGGCTCGACGGCGGCCGCATCTCCCGCCCGCTCACCGGCGAGGGCTACCTCACCCGCAAAGACGGCAGCGCGATCTACGCGTCCTGGACGTTCAGCCCCGTCCTCAACGCCCGCGGCCGCGCCTCCCATATCGTCGGCACCTACCGCGATACCACCGAAAAACGCCGGCTCCAGGAAGCGCTCGTTCACTCGCAACGCCTCGACGCCGTCGGCCGCCTCGCCGGCGGCGTCGCCCACGATTTCAACAACCTCCTCTCCGTCATCAACGGCTACTGCGAGATGCTCGCCGCGCAGCTCTCCGATCGCCCACAAGCCCTTCGCGAGGTCCAGGAAATCCACAAATCCGGCCTCCGCGCCGCCACCCTCACGCGCCAGCTCCTCGCCTTCGGCCGCCGCCAGCCGATGGACGCTCGCGTCATCAACCTCAACCGCATCGTCCGCGACAACGCCGAGATCCTCCGCCGCCTCGTGGGCAAAGCCGGCCGCCTCGAACTCGATCTCACCAAAAACCTCTCCAACGTCCGCGCCGACCCCACCCAGTTTCAACAGGTTCTCCTCAACCTCGTCATCAACGCCCGCGACGCCCTCCGCGATCGCGGCTGTATCACGATCAGCACGACAGACCGCGACATCAAACCCGGCCTCAACCGCCGCACCACCGACGTCCCGCCCGGCCATTACGTTTCGCTCTCCGTTTCCGACAACGGCACCGGCATGGACGCCGACACGCAGAAACACCTCTTCGAACCGTTCTTCACCACCAAGCCCGAAGGCAAAGGCACCGGCCTCGGCCTCGCTCTCGTTTACGGCATCGTCCAACAAAGCAGCGGCTACATCAACGTCCGCAGCGTCCTCCTCGCCGGCTCCACCTTCGAAATCCTCCTCCCCGCCACCGACGAGCCCGAAGAATCCTCCACCCCGCTCGCGCCCATCACGCCGCTCCCCGCCACGCGCGGACACGAAACGCTCCTCCTCATCGAAGAAGACGAGGTCGTCCGCAAAATGGTCGGCGGCATGCTCGCCGCCGACGGCTACAACGTCATCGCCGCCGCCTCCGCGGAAGAAGCCGCCAAACGCGCCCGCGAACAATCCCGCCCGGTCCAACTTCTCATCGCCCCGCTGGACAACGGCGGCGAGGAACTCGCTCGCCGCCTGGCCAAATCCAACGCCGCCCTCCGCGTCCTCGCCATCGGCCATTTCGACGATCCCATCCCTCTCCCTTGGCTCGCCGTCTCTCACCAGACCACCCTCTCGAAACCTTTCGCCCTCAGCGAAATCCTCCGCAGCGTCCGCACCCTCCTCGACGCCTAGCCGCCCCCCAGCGGAACGCCACCACCCCGACACGTCGGACCGAGCGTTTCGTCCCTCAGCCCCCCTTTCCCTCTCACTTTCACCCTCACTTTCCCTTTCACTCTCCCTTTCACCCTCCCTTTCCCTTTCCCCTCCCTCATGCCCCGCCTTCTCCTCACCTTCCTCACTTTCCTCACCGCCACCCTCGCCTTCGCCGCCAACGCCACCGACCAAAAGTGGGTCGCCTCCTGGGTCTCCGCCCAACAACTCGTCGAACCCCACAACCTCCCTCCCGCTCCCGGCCTCGCCGATCGCACGCTCCGCCAAATCATCCAACCCACCCTCGCCGGGAATCGCCTCCGCCTCGCCTTCTCCAACGCCTACGGCGAATCCCCCGTCCGCATCACCGCCGTCCACGTCGCCCGCTCCGCCGGCGGCTCCGCCATCGTCGCCGACACCGACACCGCCCTCACCTTCAACGGCTCGCCGTCCGTCACGATTCTCCCCGGCACGATGATGTTCACCGACGACGTCGCGTTCGAGGTCACGCCGTTCGTCAACCTCGCCGTCAGTATCCACGTCGCGGATATCCCCCAAAACATCACCGGCCACCCCGGCTCGCGCACCGGCTCCTTCATCGTTTCCGGCAACGCCGTCTCCGCCGCCGATTTCACCGATCCTGTCCGCACCGAACGCTGGTATCTCCTCGCCTCGCTCGAGGTCTTCGCCGACGCGCAATCGTCCGCCATCGTCATCCTCGGCGACTCCATCACCGACGGCCGCGGCTCCACCACCGATCAAAACAATCGCTGGCCCAACAACCTCGCCCGCCGCCTCCACGCGAATCCCGCCACCGCCAACATTTCCGTGCTCAACCAGGGCGCCGGCGGCGGCCGCGTCCTCCGCGACGGTCTCGGCACCAGCGCCCTCGGCCGTTTCGACCGCGACGTCATCGCGATCCCCGGCGTCCGCTGGCTCATCATCTTCGAAGGCGTCAACGACCTCGGCACCGCCGTCGGCGCCCGCGCCAACGGCCAACCTCACGCCACCGCCGCCGACCTCATCGCCGCCTACCAACAAATGATCACCCGCGCCCACGCTCACGGCATCAAAGTCATCGGCGCCACCATCATGGCCTTCAGCGGTTTCACCAGCTACGACACCCCCGAAAGCGAAGCCGACCGCCAAGCCGTCAACAACTGGATCCGCCACAGCGGCGCCTTCGATGGCGTGATCGATTTCGACG
>JAEWBF010000032.1 GCA_023391285.1 Verrucomicrobiota bacterium | reverse complement strand
GTCGAGGGAGGGGGTTGGGCGCGGGGTGGAGGAAGCGTGTGCGCGCGAGGAGGGGGCGGGCGAGGGTGAAGCAGTCGGGGGGATTGGGTGACTGCGGGACATGGTGGGGGCGGATCTGAAATCGCGGCGAAGCGGGAACGGCGGGTTGGGGACCCCGACAAGTCGGGGCACGCTAACGCGCCCTACCTTTCGGTGGAGAGGAGTTTTTCGATGACGTGTTCGACGTCGACGCCGTCGGCTTCGGCGCGGTAGTTGAGGAGTATTCGATGTCTCAATACAGGCGCGGCGAGGGCGCGGATGTCGTCGATCGTGGCGTGGGTGCGGCCCTGCCAGAGGGCGCGGGCTTTGGCGCCGATGACGAGGGCTTGCGCTGCGCGGGTGCCGGCGCCCCAGTTGACCCAGTTGTTGACGAAGGCAGGGGCGTTTTCGGTGCCGGGGCGCGACGTGGCGGCTAGACGGACGGCGAAGCGGATGACGTCTTCGGCAATGGGGACGTGGCGGACGAGGTTTTGGAAGGCGAGGATGTCTTCGCCGGTGAAGACGGGTTCGAGGGCGGGCGCGGAGCGGGAGGTGGTTTGTTGGACGACGGCGACCTCGTCGGCTTCGGGGAGGTAATCGATGAGGACGTTGAAGAGGAAGCGATCGAGCTGGGCTTCGGGGAGCGGGTAGGTGCCCTCCATCTCGATCGGGTTTTGCGTGGCGAGGACGAAGAACGGTTCGGCGAGCGAGTGGCGAACGCCGGCGGCGGTGACCTGGTGCTCCTGCATGGCCTCGAGGAGCGCGGCCTGGGTTTTCGGCGGCGTGCGGTTGATTTCGTCGGCGAGGACGAGGTTCGAGAAAATGGGGCCGCGGACGAAGGTGAGGCGGCGGCCGTCGGGCGTTTCGGTGAGGATCTCGGTGCCGGTGATGTCTGCAGGCATCAGATCGGGCGTGAACTGGATGCGCTGGAAGTGAAGGTGGAAGACTTGGGCGAGGGATTTGACGAGGAGGGTCTTGGCGAGGCCGGGCGCGCCGGTGAGGAGGCAGTGTCCGCCGGCGAGGAGGGCGAAGAGGAGTTGTTCTACGACCTCGTGCTGGCCGACGATGACCTTGGCGAGTTCGGCGGTGACGCGTTCGCGGCCGGATTGGAGACGCTGGTAGGCGGCTTCGTCGGTGAGCGGCGGGGTCTGTGGGGAAAAAGTGGATACGGTGGACATGTTAGTGGGTCATGGCGTAGAAGAGGATGTTGATGGCCATCGGGTAGGCCATTTTCTCGGCGAAGCGTTCGAAGTAGGTGGGGTCTTCGCCTTCGCGTTCCCAGCCGTCGCCGAGGTCGGTGTTGTGGCAGATGATCGCCATCATGCGGCCCTTGTCGTCGAAGAGGGCGCGGTAGTGGACCTCTTGCGTGCCGCCGTAGCCGTCGCGTTCGAAAGTTTGGCCGGTGGCTAAAAACTGGTGGATGCTGGGCATCTGCGGTTTTTCCTTGAGGTCGAACACGCAGTGGAAGATCGGGTGATCGATGGGGAGCTCGGTGGGTTCGCGATCGGGGAAGACGCGTTTGATCTCGTAGTAGAAGTTGTCCCATTCCTCGTCGCCCCAGAAGTCGTCGACCATGAGAAAGCCGCCGTTGAGGAGGTAGTTTCGGAGGGCGACGACTTCGTCTTCGGAGAACTGCAGGCCGCCGGGTTCGATCATGTAGACGAAGGGATACTTCGCGAGTTCGGCGGCGGTGATATCGATGAAGGTCGGCTCGGGGTTGACCTTCAGGCTGGTCATCTGCTGCAGGCGGAAGGACAGGTTGAGATCGGCTTCGGGGGCGTCGGTGGCCCAGCGTCCGCGTCCGCCCCAACCGCCCCAGCCGCGGCCGTAGCTCGAATAGCGGAGACGGGCGAAGGAGAAAACGTCGTGCGGGAATTTGGGATCGATTTCCCAGTTGGGGACGTCGCCGCGGTCGGTGAGCGGGGCGCGGCGGCCACCGAGACCGCCGAAGCCGCGGAATTGGGCGAGGGCGTCGGCGGTGAGGAGAAGCGTCGCGAGGAACGCAAAGGAGATCAGACGAGCGTTCATGGCGTGGCGGGAGGAAGCGTGGCGAGGAGATCGTAAGCGGCGCGGAAGCGGGGGGCGTCTTCGAGTGCCTGGAGAACGTGGCGGCGAGCGGCGGCGGGATCGGCGGACGCAAGGTGTTGCGCGACGCGGAAGTGAATGGAAGCGAAGTCGGGTGGGTCGAGGCGGAGGAGGACGCGGCCGGCTTGGGCGGCGGCGGTGGCGTTGCCGGTGCGCTCGTGGGCGTCGAGGAGCGTGCGCCACGGGGTGGGGGAGAGTGGATTGATGGCGAGCCAGGCGTCGGCCCAGCGAGCGGCGGCGGACCAGTCGTTTTCGGATTTGGCGAGATCGAGGAGGCGGGTGACGGAAGCAAGGGCGTCGGCCTCGCGCGTGGCGATGGTGGTCAGGGCGTCGCGTTCGGCCGCGGTGTCGTTGAGGGCGGCGGCGGAGCGGGCGAGGAGGGAGTGGAAGTTGTCGGCGCCGGGGAGGTAGAGGTTGGCGTCGGCGAGCGGTTGGAGTTTTTCGCGGACGGTTTTCCAATCTTCCGCGTCGGCGGCTTCGCGGGCGGCGCGGAGGAGATCGTGGACGTTGGGAACGGTGCGGAGACCGGGGATATTTTGAGCGATGAGATTCGTGAGGCCAGCGGAGTCGCGGCGGAAATCGAGGCCGCGGCCGAAGGAAAGGGCGGTTTCGCGAGCGAAGGCGGCGAAGTCGCGATCGAGCGTATCGAGCGGGGCGAAATGACGGGCGAAGGCGGTGTTGATCTCGAGACCGTCGGCGAGGCTGCGGAGGAGAATGCGGAGTTTTTCGAAGCCGAAGCGTTCGACGAGGAATTCGACGACGAGGTAGGATTGGAAGTAGGCGAACTGGGTGTCGCGGCCGTCTTCGGCTTCGAGGAAGGCGGCGCTCATGCGGCTGATGGGTTGGGTTTTTCCGTCGAGGATGCGGTCGCGGTAGTTGAGCGACATGAGCTGGCCCCAGGCGGGGTTGTGCTGGCGCTCCTCGAAAACGGAGATGCCCTCGCTGAGCCACCGCGGCATGCGGTTGCGCGTCATCGTGAGGGTGATGACGTGCGTGAACTCGTGCCAGAGAACGGCCTCCCAGTTGGCGTGCGCGGAGGCCGGGCTGTTGATGGTGAAGACCGGGCCGAAGCAGACGCCGAGGAAGCCGCCGATATCGGGCATGCCGAAGGTGCGGACGGCGAAGTCCTTTGGGTTGTCGTAAATTTCAACAATCGCGGGAGCGTCGAGCTGGAGGCCGTAGCGTTCAGTGAGATGGGCGTGGGCGCGTTCGAGCAACGCGAGGGCGCGGTCGCCGTAGATCGGCGCTTCCGTAGCGGACATTCGGATACGGAAATGCGGACTGGTGAGGACGGTGAATTTTTCGAGCTGATCGTGGAGCGTGGTGAGATTGTAGGCCTCGACGTTGTAGGCGTCGGCTTCATGCGCGGAGGCGGCAAGTTGCCAGCCCTCGTCTTCCTGGCCAAGGCGGAGGAGGTCCTGCGCGAGCTGGACGCGGGCGGGCGTGAAGGACGGATCGAAGGAAAGGGCGAGACGTTGGGCGGCGGCCCCGTCGGCGAATTGGTATTGTTGGGAGAGTTTGAGGCCGATGAGGTGATCGACGCGGGGATTGTTGGACCAGGTGGCGAGGGCGGCTGAGCGATGGCGTGCAGCGGCGATGGGATCCCGGGCGACGTGGGCGAGGACGGCGCGAAGAGCGTGAGCGTCGGGAGCGCGAGGATTTACGGCGAGGGCGAGGTCAATATGGACGGCGGCGAGATCGCGGCGTTCGGCGTCGATGAAATGCTCGGCGAGGAGGAGGTGCGAAGGGACGTGACGCGGGTTTATTTCGAGGGCGCGCTGGGCTTGGGCGACGAGTTGTTTGCGGTCGCCGGTTTGAAAGGACGCCGCGAGACCCCAGAGGAGATCGGGATCGTCGGGCGCGATTTCGAGGCCGGACGTGAACGTGCGCGAGGCGAGGGCGAAATCGCGTTTGTCGAGGGCGAGACGACCGGAAACGAGAAAGGCGTCGCGGGAAGGCGGCTCGGCGCGCTGGGCCGGGCGGAGAAAGTTTTCGAGGGCAAGGCGCGGATCGAGGCCGGCGAGGAGGCTGGCTTCGCCCATGACGGCTTGAAATTCGGAGGAGCGGACGTAGTCGGTGCCGCGGCTCATGGCGGCGAAGTTCATGGCGCGGACGACCTCGCGGACGTTGATCGCGGCGGCGTCGGTGTTGCCGGTGTGGAGCGCGGCTTCGCGGTGAAGGAGGCGGAGGTGGAGGTTGAAGAGAACGGAAGCGCCGAGTTCGTCCAGGCGTTCGGCGGCTTCTTGGTAGCGGCCGAGAGCGAGGAGAGCGCGCGCTTCGAGTGCGCGCCACGATTCGTTCTCTTCGCGATCTTCGGTTGAGATGGTTTGGGCGACTTGGACGACTTGTTCGTAGTTTCCCGCGCGAAGATCAGCGCGGGCCTCGTCGATGTCAGCGGCGCGAAGGGAGGTGAAAGCGGCGAACGCGAACCACGCGAAGAAGAGCGGCCCGGCGAGACGCGAGAAGAGACGAGCCGAGGACGATCCGGCCATGCGGAAAATGGATAACAATTTCCGGGCCTAGGGCCATGGTCGCGTGCAGATTTTCGCGGAAAAGTTCGTGCACCTTTTCCGCGCTCGATGCGTCGCGCTCTGCCCGACGAGACATCGGGTGTGCCGACGAACGGATCGATGGGAAGACCCGTCTTAGAGGCGGTAGTGTTTGCGGATGTCGGCGAGGACTTTTTGCGGACCGAGATAGTTGCCTTGGTCGTCGAACGATTTGGAAAGCACGCGACCTTGGCGATCGATGAAGACGAGGTTGGGGATGCCGGATTCGCGATAGCTGACGAGGGGGTGATCGCGACGGGTTTCGCTGTAGCGAAGGGCAGCCCACGGCATGTTTTCCTCGACCATGTAGCGTTTCATGGACCGCTCGTCGCGGTCGGCGCTGACGAAGATGATTTCGAATTCGGGATGGCGTGCCTTGATCTCGTGATAAGCGGCAATGAGGCGCGGTGTGAACGCGCGGCAGGGACCGCACCAGCTGGCAGAGAAGTAGATGGCGGTGGCGTTGGTGTCGGACAAGTGATCGAGAGCGAGCGCGTCGACCACACCGTCTCGGATGCCGACGAGTTTGCCGTAGAGCGCAGAAGCGAGGGGGGACGGCTCGGCTTTGGTGGCAGCGGCATCGCGACCGGACGAACTCGCGACAAGGTTGGGCTGTTCCGAAGGAATCGCGCCGGTGAGAACGGCGATTCGTTCCCGGTCTGCAACGGTGAGTTGAGCGAGCGGGAAAATGAGACGGCGACCGTCGGGCTTCCGGAATGAGACGTAGCCGTTTTTCGCGGAGAGGAACTCGGCTTGCATCGAGGTGCCGTCCGGGGAGGTCCAAGATTCGATGGCGGCGTGGAGGGAGGATGACAACGCTGCGAGGAGCAGGAAGGTGCGGAGAGCAAAGGACATGAGCTGGAGAGGACAACCGCCAGACCGCGGAGACCGGGAAACGTTCGACGCACGAGTAGAATCGCGCGATGCGGCCGAAGGCGAGCATCGGAGGCGGGCCGGCACCCTACTTAGGGAGAAGCGGGCAGAGACAGCGCGTGCGCCTACGCGTAGAGTGAAGGATGAAACCCGAAGACACTCCTGCCACTCGACAAGGAACAGGCACGCACCGGCGCGGCCGGGCGAACAAAACGGTCGACGATGACGATATCCCGGCTGAGAACCGTTCCGTGGAAGGTGTGAAGGAAAAGGAGACGGACGGTGGGCCTGGTGACGCCGCGCCACGGCAATCGGGGTTGGAGGATCGGCCGTCGCGTGGGGTGAATCGCGGGCTGCACCGCTGAGCTGGGCGATGCGAGATGGGGGCAGGGAATGCGCCGCGCTGGGGTATGGAGCCCTAGAGCGGGGTTGCGCGAGGGCGAGATCGCGGCTAACGGATCCCGGTGATGAAGGCGGCAGCGAAAGCAGTGGTGAAGCGGCTATTTCAGGAGGAGCCTGAACGTGTTTATGAAGCGTGGCTCAAACCGGAGTTGATTGGATCTTGGATGTTTGGGCCATCGGTGCGGGACGAGGAGATCGTGCACCTCGTGGTGGATCCGCGGGTGGGAGGTGCGTTTTCGTTCATGGTCGAGCGAAACGGCGAGACGATCGAGCATCTCGGGAAATATCTCGAAGTGGAGCGGGCCCGGCGACTGGTGTTTACGTGGATGATCGCGGGATCGGAGATAGGATCGCGGGTGCTGTTGGATTTTTCCGGAGGTTCGGGCGAATGTGAGCTGACGCTTACTCATGAACTCCATCCGACGTGGGCGGATCATGTCCAGGCGATGGAAAGTTCGTGGGCGCGCTTGCTCGACGGGTTGGCAGCGGCGCTGGCGGCGCGAAGGTCTTGAATCGTTAGCGGCGGCGAAGATCGCGCCTTCTCCTTCACGCTCTCGGAGCGCACGATGGCGCGAGGAGAAGGAGAGTCTTCAGCTCCCGGGCTTTTGCACCGGGATCTTGGACAGCCAGTCGGGGACGGCGTCGGAAGGATAGGTTGGGAAGCTCAGTTCCAGCAACGAAACGGCGGGGATGTCGAAACGGGCGGAACCGGCGCTGCGGTCGACGAGCATGGCGACCGCGACGGGCACGCCGCCGGCTTTACGGACGATGTCGAGGCATTCCACGACACGTCCGCCGCGCGTGACCACGTCTTCGGCGATGAGAACGCGTTCGCCGGGTGCGATGACGAAGCCGCGGCGCATGACGAGCGTGTTGTTATCCTTTTCCGCGAAGAGATAACGTGCGCGAGCCTGACGGGCGAGTTCCTGTCCGATTACGAGTCCGCCCATGGCGGGGGCGAGCACGGTCGTGAACGAATGCCGTTGGAGTTTGGCGAGGAGGAGCTGGGCGAGACGCTCGACGGCGTCGAGCCGCTGGCAGACCTGTGCGCATTGGAAGTAGTGCCCGCTGTGGAGACCGGACCGCAGGATGAAGTGTCCCTCTTGGAGAGCACGGGTGCGAACGAAGATGTCGAGTATCTCTTTCTGGACTGGATCCATGCGACGACGCTGCCGCGGGCGTCCGAAAAAACAAAATCATTTTGCGTGGCCCACGCGCGGGGCCTACTTTTCACGAGCCGTGCTGAATGTCGTGCCATTGGAGGACGAACTCGGGGATGTCTTGGAGAAGGCCATGCGCCATGCGGGGCTCAACGAAGAGGCGTTGGGGCGACGGGCCGACGTGGCGCCGAATCGAATCCGGGATGCGATCAACTATCGTCCGGAGCTTTCCTCGGACGAACTGCGGCGGCTGGCAGCGGCGCTGGGCTTGAACGAGGTGGGATTGTGCGCGCTGGGGTGCGGGCGGTATCCGTTGCCGGCGCCGGCGATGCTGCCGTTTGCGCTTTATCCGTTGCGGATGCGTCACGGGATCGGAGTTGCGAATGCTTACCTGGTGGCCGAGCGGGGAGCGGCTTGCGGGGTATTGTTCGATACCGGGCCGGGCATTGATTCGCTTGAAGCGGTGTGGCCACCGGAGATCCGAGAAGTCGATGGGGTCTTTCTAACGCATGTAGAGGGAGAGCACACGGGAGCGCTTTGCGCGGTCGTCGAGCGGTTCGGGATACGGGAAGCGTATTGTCCGCGGGGCGCCAAGGTTCCGTGTGGGGAGGCGATGGGCGAGGGCGAGCGCAAGCAATTCGGTGCGTTGGCCGTAACGGCGTTTAGCACGCCGGGGCATACGCCGGCGCATAATTGTTATCTGGTCCAAGCGCGGGATAGAAAACGCACCGTGGGGCTGCTGATTTCGGGCGATCTATTCTTTGCTGGATCCGTTGGCGGTGCGCAGTTTTGCCGGAAGCAATTGGCGGCGAATCTGCGGCGCATGCTCCAGTCCTTTCCGCCGGAAACGGTGATTGCACCGGGACATGGCCCGTTGACGACGGTGGAGAACGAACTGCGCTACAATCCCTTCGTGCTATAAGCCGGCGGCCGGCGATGATGGTCGGGGCGGTGAGATTCGAACTCACGACCTCTACGTCCCGAACGTAGCGCTCTACCAGGCTAAGCTACGCCCCGACATCTTCTCTCGATGCTTTCCGCTTCGAGGAAGGCGGAGAAAAAGCCACGGGTGAGGCGGCCGCAAACAAAATCTCGGAAAGATTCGCATGCGGATCTTTCCCGTGGCGGATCGGGGAGCGTCAGTGCCAGACAACAAAAAACCCAAGGCCGTTACGCCTTGGGTTGAGAGTTGATCGAGCCGTCGCTCAGGAGCGCGTGGGAGGAGCGGCTGGGGCGCGGCTGAGAGAGCTTTCAGCGGCGCGACGCGCGATCATGTCGGTCATGCGCTGAATCTCGAGCTCGGCATTCCGTTTGGCGATGCGAGCCTGTTCAACCTGCTTGGCAAATTCGAAAGCGTCGCGGTTGAGCTTTTCCTTCTCCGTGCGGAGGCGGTTGAGTTCAACTTCGAGAGCCGAGATTTCCTTGGAGTAGGCGTCCGCCTTCGCGTTCATCTCGTCGGTGGCGTCCTGAATCTTCTTGTTCTCGGCTTCCCACTTGGCGAGGCGGTCGGCTTCTTTCTTGGCCTCGGCCTCGGCGCGTTCGCGAGCGCGGCGCTCGGCGTCTTCGCGGGCCTTCTCTTCGATCGCGGCCTTGCGGTCGGCTTCTTCCTTGGCCTTGGCCGCGGCTTCAGCCTTTTGCTGCTGCTCCTTGATCTCGGCTTCCTTCACGTGGGCGAAGTAGAAGAACATGAAGATGGCCAGCATGCCGCCGACCGAGATGAGATAGATCCACTTTTTCATGCTGGGTAAATTATGATTTCCGGGCTTTGGCCGCAGCGGCTTCCGCCTCGGCGCGCGCCTTGTCGGCCGCGGTAATCTTGTCCAAGACCTCGGTGAGGTTCTTCGTGTTGGCTTCGGCCTGCTTCACGTAATCCTTGAGGAATTGTTGTTCGTCCTTGGCCAGCTGGAACTCCTTCTGGATCTCCTTGATGGCCTCCTGCTCGGCTTTGACTTCCTTTTCGAGGCGCTCGACCTGCTGGGCGAGTTTCTGTTGTTCGCGATTGGCGCGGTCGCGGGCTTCGATGGCGAGTTCACGGGCTTCGCGGTCGGCCTTGTCCTTGGCTTCCTTGGCGACGCGTTCAGCCTTCCGGCGCTCCTGGGCATCGATGGCGTCCTTGATGGCGACCTCGCGATCCTTGGCTTCTTTGGCGAGTTTGTCCTCCTTCGCCTTGCGGATCGCGGCTTTCTCGGCGGCTTCCTTGGCCGCGTATTCCGCGTCAAAGTTCCAATACAGCGCCCCGAAGGCGATGAGGCCGATGAGAGGAACGAGAAAATAAATGTAGGTTTTCTTCATGGAGAGGGGCAATTAAAGCGTTTTCGGTTCTTCGGCGTTGGCTTCTTTGTCGGAGGACTCCGCAGGTTGAGCGGGTTCCTCGGCAGGAGCTTCTTTTTCGCGAATGGCTTCTTCGATTGCGGTCTTCAGGCGAGGGAGTTGTTGGTCGTTCTTGGCATCGGGTGAGGCGAGGGCCTTGTCGACCGAGGCGGCGGCTTCATGCAGCTTTCCGAGTTCCCAAGCGACGTAGGCCATGAAGCCGTGAACGGCGCCGGGTTTTTCCAAGCCGCCCTTTTCGATCGCATCCTGCAGGGACTTGTAGGCGTCGTCGGGCCGGTTGAGCGAGTAGGCGACCTGAGCGATTTGGTAATCGAGCTGACCGGACTTCGGGAACTTCTTGGCGCCCTCGCGGAGGGCGTCGATGGCTTGGAGGGGGCGATCGACCTGTTGATACGAGTAGGCGAGGAGCTCCCAATTCTTCTGGTCGTTTTCGATTGATCCGTCGCGAAGACCGGCGTGGAGCAGCTCGGTTGCGCGGCCGAATTGTCCGACGTTGAAGTAGATGCCCACGAGCGTGTAGTTGTCCTTGGGCGTCTTCATGAAGCCCAAGGCCTGAGCGCGCTCGATGGCGAGGATCGCCCGGGTGTTGTATTCGCGGGCGGTGCGAGCGTCCTGATTTTGCTGATTCGCGAGCGTCAGATAGACGCCGGCGAGTTGACTCCAATAATCCTTCTTGGCGGGGTATTGTTTAACGAGAAGTTCGAGGACCTCGGCGAGTTTCTCGTAGTTGTTGAGCGTTTGATTGATCGCGAGGAGAAGGATGTAGAGGGTATCCTTCGGTCGCGGCGTGAGGCGGAGGCCGCGCTCAACTTCCGCTTCGGCCTTCTTCAGAAGTTCCTTGTCGATGTTTTCCTGATCGAGGGCCGCTTGATTGTAGAGCAGCGAAGCGTGGAAGATGGCGGCTTCCTGGATGGCGGGGTCGTAGTCGGGCTTCTTGTTGGTCGAGAACCAGCGTTGAAGGTAGGACTGTGCTTTGGCAAAGGCCTGCTTCTGGACGGCGGTATTCTTCGTCCCTGTCGCCTCTTGATAGTAGATCTGGGCGAGGTAATAGAGGATGTCCTGGACGGCGTTTGGTTGGAAGTAGTTGAACTTGTCGTGCAGGCGAAGGGCCTGTTCCCAAGGAGCGGGAACTTTCGCGTAGTCGCCCTTTTGGAGATAGATCTTGGCCTCGATGTCGGAGAGGAAGGCCATGTCGTAGCTCTCGGGCTTCGCGTTGGACTTGAGCGTTTGGATGAGCGCGAGCGAGCCGTCCCAGTTCTTGGCGTCAACCAGCGGCTGAAGCTTTTGGAGTTCCGTGGCGATGCGCTCCTCCAGGGAATGGGCGGGCCCCTCGGCAGCGGAGATGACGACAGGTGTCGCCAATGCGGCGGCGAGCGCACAGAAAAGAGCGCGGCGATAGCGACGGCCGCGCGGGGAGAGGGATAAAACGGTCAGCATTATTCTGCGAGATTGAAGGCGATGGGCTGCTGCATGCGCGTGTTAACCGCGCGGCCACCTTTTCGACCGGGTTTGAATTTCCATTTGCTCACCGCTTGGACGGCGGCGGTTTCAAATTCGCGCTGGGTGGAGCGCACAGCAAAGGCGTTCCGGACATCGCCGTTGGCGTCGACGATGAATTCGACGACGACCTCACCGGTGATGCCGGCGCGGCGCATTTCAAAAGGATATTGAGGGGCGGGGGTCGAGCGGGCTTGGGGGCGCTGATCGAGCTTCGAGATGTCGAAGATTTCGACGCCTTGCGCGAAACCGCCTGGCCGGCCCTGCGGGATGCTGATCACGCCCATGTTGGGCTTCAGGCCCTCGGGGGGCGGCGGCTGGACCTGCTGCACGAACGAGTCGAGTTGAACGATCTGCGGGACGTCCTGCTGCATGGGCGGGGCGAATTCAACGGGCGCGGTCTGCTCCTGGTCGGATTCGACGATTTCGGGCTCCTCGGGCTCGAGTTTGGGCATTTCCATCAACTCGATGGTGGGCTCCTCCTCGACGATCTGTTGAACGGGCTTGGCGGATTCGAGTTCGCCGAGCCAGGCGATGCCGCCGTGGAATGCGATGGAAATGAGGATACCGATGATCAGATCGCGGCGCATGATGTGTGTATTCGCAGAGTTTAGCGGCCGGTGCCGCGAACGCGGGTTTCAACCGAAACCTGCTGGATGCCCGCTTTGCGCACTTCGTCGAGAGCGAGGATGGTCGCGCCGAATTTGGCTTTGTCGTCGCCGGCGATCAGCACGCGGGGATTGGGCACTTGGGTCTTGTATTGCTGAAGACGGGGGCCGATCTCCGAGAGGGTGATCAGCTCCTTGTTCCAGTAGCAGGAGCCCTGGTCGGAAACTTGGAGGGTGACGGTTTCGTCGAGGTCGGACTTGCTTGCAGGCGTGTTGGAGGCGACAGGCAAGTTGATCGGCACCGATTGAATCTTGTTCAGCGAGAGGGTGAACAGAACGAACGTCGCCAGGAGGAAGAAGATAACGTCAATGAGAGGGATGATCTCAATACGAGCCTTCTTCTTGGCTTCGTCTGTAACCTTGGGAACGGAACCTTGCGCCATGTCGGGAGAGGATTGCTAAAGCAGAAAAGGGGAGGCGAAGCGGACGTGGGTCAGCTCGCGCCGGGCGCCTTGAGGCGCGTTTCGATGAGCACTTTCTGGAAGCCCGCCTTGCGAACTTCGTCGAAGACATAGATGGCCTGACTGAAGAAGGCGTTCTCGTCTCCGTTGATGAGGATCCGGCCCTCCGGGTTGGAAGCCTTGTAGCTCCGCAACCGGGAGAGAAACTCATCCAAAGTCACCGGATCCTTGTTCCATCCGATCGTGCCTTCCTGCGTCACCGTGATCGTGACCGAGTCACTGGGATCGCGGTTTTCGCCGGTATCAGCCTGAGGCATGGTGACCCCGGAGAGACCTTCGGACTTGTTCAGCGAGAGCGTGAACAAAACGAAGGTCGCGAGCAGAAAGAAGATCACATCGATCAGCGGAATGATTTCGATGCGCGCCTTCTTGGCGCCGCCTGGGCCTGTGCCACCTGATGATCCGGCCATAAGGAGAGAGGGCTAGTGATGAAACGCTCGACCGCGGTCTTTATTAGGCCGCGAACGATTCGGACTTCTTGACGAGGATTTCCAGCGCGTTGGAGGCGTCGGCAACTTCATGCTTCGCTTCCTCGGTGCGGGCGTTGAGATAGTTGTAGGGGAGGAGACCGACGATGGCGATCGCGAGACCGCACGCCGTCGCGATGAGCGCTTCGGCGACACCACCGGTGATCGCGCCGGCGGCGGCGCTGATGTCACCTTGCATGTTACCGAAGGTCTTCATCATGCCCGTGACGGTGCCAAGCAGACCGAGGAGCGGAGCGGCGGTGATGACGGTGTCGAGCGTCGCCATGCCTTGTTGGAAGCGGGCGAGTTCCTGACCCGACGCGCGAATGAACGCGTTGTGCATCGAGTATTCCTTGTTCGAGAGACTGTAGACGAGGATGCGAGCAACGAAGTCCTTGCTCTGACGGCCGACGGCGAGCGCGCCGTCGATGTCGCGCTTCTCGACGAGCTCGAGCATCTTCTCCACGACTTCGGGTTCGCGGTGGCTGTTTTCGCGAATGATGAACAGCATGCGCTCGACGATGACGGTGACGCCGAGGAACGACACGAGCAGGATGGGCCACATGATGGGACCGCCGTGTTTGAAGAGTTCCATCAGTGTGGCATCACCGAGAAGGAACGCGATGGGGAGGCTTTGGATGGTCATAGGATGAGAAAGGGTTTAGGGTATCGGATCTGCCTACGTTTAGAGGGTCGGGGCAGAGAAATAGACGAGGTCAACTGCTGAAAGATTCAATTTCATATCCGCGAACTAGCAAGAAAGAGGCCGGTTCTTGATAATCTTTCGGCCACAAACTGCGCGGGGAAGGCGGATTTGTATCAGCATGTCGCTGCTTCGAAAAAACTGGAGGTAGCTGTGGGGGAGCGCGAACTAGGCTTCATCGATTTCTGGGTGTCAACCTACTTTGTCTCGAAAAAAAATTATGCGCGAGAATGCGCAAAAAACGACACCAAGGCTGGCTGCGTGACACTTGCGTTTTCCGCTGAGAAGCGGTTCAGGGAACGCCGGATTTTCGGAAGTCCACGGAGATGTTTCTGTGGCTGCCCGACTAGGACTCGAACCTAGACAAACGGAGTCAGAATCCGTTGTGCTACCATTACACCATCGGGCAAATAAAACAGGCGGGTCGGCGGGCGACGAGACCGGACGGTTGGCACAACTGGAGCCGGCGATGGGATTCGAACCCGCAACCGCCTGTTTACAAAACAGGTGCTCTACCGTTGAGCTACGCCGGCGCAAAGAGGAACTGGCTGCGCCCGCCGACTTGGACTTGAAAATAACGTCCTGAACCCGCCTCCACGCCCGCATGCGAGAGCGAAAGCTGGTGGCTCCCCGGGGACTCGAACCCCGAACCTACTGATTAAGAGTCAGCTGCTCTACCATTGAGCTAGGAAGCCAAACAAGGGGCGGAAAAACTCACACAGCAGTCGTTGAAGTCAACTGTGATTTCCCCGATTCAGCAGGTGTCGCGCACCTCCTTTCGAGCGCGCGGTGAATGCGCTGTCTCGCCACGGTCTTCCGCACGCAAACGAAACGTTCGAGCATCTCCTGCGAGCATCCCTGCCCAACACCCGGCCTCAGCCAATCCCTTCAAGATTGCTCTGAAGGAGTGGCTGGCGGTGCTGGGAACTCGGATACACCCGCCCGGGAAATTGTGCTGGTGCGCGCGCGCAGCCAGTCCCATCCGCGCTGGGCGAAACCTGGACGCGCGAGGACGTCGGCGAGCGGAACCATGACGAAGGCACGTTCGAGCATGCGCGGGTGGGGGAGTTGAAGCTGCGCGTCGTTGCGAGTTGCTCCCTCAAGGGCGAGCAAATCGAGGTCGAGGGTGCGTGGTCCCCAGCGAACGACACGTTCGCGCCCGAATTCCTGTTCGATCCGCTGCAATGTTTCTAGAAGAGCCTCTGGTTCAAGTGTCGTTTCCACTCCCGCCACGAGGTTGAGGAATGGCGGCTGGTCGACCAGGCCGACGGGTTCCGTCTCGTAGAGCGGAGATGATTCCACGACGACGATTCCTTCCGCCGCGCGCAGCGAGGCGAGCGCTCGAGCCAGCGTCGTGGCGCGATCGCCGAGGTTCGAACCGGCGGCGACAAAGGCTTGGCGGATTCCCATGCCGGATTTCACGGCGCTGTTTGCGCGCGTCGTTCGCGCCGAATTCTCACGGCGACGCCGGCGAACTGGAAATCGACCGGAGGGCGCGGCTTCAGGATTTCGACGGTCACGGCTTGCACGGGGGGAAAGGCGCGCAACACCTCGGCGGCGACGTTCTCGGCGAGGGTTTCGATCAACTTGCGATGAGATCCTTCGATGATCGTGCGCACCACCTCCTGCACGGCGCAGTAGTCGATGGTGCGATCGAGGTGATCGGTGCGGCCCGCTTCGGCGAGGGACAGTTCCAACTCCAGGGTCGCCGAGAAGTGCTGGCTCGTTTCGTGTTCGACCGGCAGCACACCGTGGCGCGCGACGAAGTGGAGTTCGCGAAGGATGAGTTTGTCCATGCTCAGGAGGTTTTGAAATCGAGCCCGGCTTTGATCGCGTCCGCCATGCGGGCGAAGCGAGTCATTTCGCGCACGTCGTGAACGCGGATCATCGCGGCGCCTTGTTGGATGGCCCACACGGCGGTCGCGCCGCCCGCTTCCAGTCGGTCGTCCACTGTCGTGCCAAGCACGGCGCCCAGCGTGGATTTGCGCGAGGTTCCCACCAGCACAGGAGGGCCTAAATCGACGATGCGGCGAAGATCGCGCAGGACGGCGAGATTGTGCGGCACGTTTTTCGCAAAACCAAAACCCGGGTCGGTCCAGATCTGCCGCTCTTCGACTCCGGCGGCGCGAGCGGTGGCGATGCTCATCTTCAAATCACCCAGCACGTCACGGATGAAGTCGCTGTAATCGCGGTCGGGACGGTTGTGCATCAGGATCAGCGGACACTTTTGGCGCGCAGCGACGAGCGCCATCGGTGTCGGCTCGGACGAAGAACGCGATCTGCGCGCGCGGCGTTCCGAAGACGAGAGACCGTGGAGCGCGCCCCAGACGTCGTTGATGATGTCGGCGCCCGCCCCGATGGCTGCGTCGGCGACGTCGGCCTTGTAGGTGTCGATCGAAAGCGGAACGTGCGGCCAGCAGCGTCGCACGGCTTCGATGGCGGGCAGCACGCGGGCGAGTTCTTGCTGCGCTTCCAGTGGCTGGGAACCAGGGCGCGTCGATTCACCGCCGATATCGAGCACATCTGCTCCGGCCTCGAGCATCGCGCCCGCGCGGTCCAGGATGGCTTGCGTCGATCCCAACTGGCCGCCGTCCGAAAAGGAATCCGGGGTGACGTTGAGAATGCCCATGATCAGGGTGCGTCGCCCAATTTCGGGCAGGGGACGGCCATGGGGGCTTTGCCAGGATTGCATCGCTGCGATGTGAGTGTGCCGCGCTCTTCGTTTCCAACCTAAAGCGGCATGTCGCGGAATCGTCGTGACGCGGCGGCGCGGTCGACGAGATTGGACCGCGTGAGGCCGGTAACCTACGACGATTGGCAAACATGGCAGCGAGAGGGCTGCACGTGGTTGCCTGCTGTCGCGATTGAAGCGGATACGGAGCTGCCCGCTTCCTGGGAAGGACTTGCGACTGAGGCTCCCTGCGCGCTCCTCGAAAGCGCGCAGTCGGGACGCTACACTTATATATGTAGCAAGGCGGAGCGACTGGTTCTGGGAGAGGAGGAGGGCGTCCGTGTTTTCGTCGGGGAGGGGGAAGGCGAGGCGGAAGAGCGGCGCGGCTCGCCGCTGGAGCTGCTCCAGGGGCTGATCGAGGAGCGTCGTGCGCCGAAGCTTGCGGAGTGGCCGGCGATGACGGGCGGGTTTGTCGGACTTTTTGGATACGATCTGGTGCAAACCTGGGAACGCGTGCGGCGGACGGCGCCGCGTGATCTGGGACTGCCGCTATTTGCCGCAATCGAACCGGGTGAATTGTTCATCTACGATCATGCGCATCGTTCGTTGGGTGTTGTGGTTTGGTCGCAACTCGCACCAGAGCGCTCGGTTGAAACGCAGTTCGCCGCAGCGAGCGCAGCGGCTGAAACCGCGCTGCAACGATGGCGTTCTCCGCGTGCGGGCAGCCGGGAATCGATGGCCGGCTTGGTCGCTGCGAAGCGGGTAGCTCCGCTTTCCTCGTTTTCCGCGGAGGAGTTTCAGCAAGCGGCTCGCCGGGTCCACGATTACATTGCGGCGGGCGATACGTATCAGGTGAATCTCTCGCGTCGCACGAGCCGGCCCACCGCGCTGTCGCCGGAGAGGATTTACGATGCGCTGCGGCGGGTGAATCCATCGCCTTACATGGGCTTGTTCAAGCTGCGCCACTTCGCGCTCGTCTGCGGTTCGCCGGAGTTGCTGGTGAAGCTCGAAGCGGGCGTGATCAGTTCGCGTCCGATCGCGGGGACGCGGCCGCGCGGAAGGGTGGCGGCGGACGATTCGCATTTTTCGGCGGAGCTTCTGGCGAGCGAGAAGGAGCGCGCGGAGCACCTCATGTTGGTTGACCTGATCCGCAACGATATCGGCGGCGTGGCGGAGTTCGGGAGTGTGCGTGTGCCGGAGTTCATGGTGCTCGAGCGGTATTCGCATGTGATGCACATCGTGTCGCAGGTGGAGGGCCGGCTAGCGGCGGGATGCACATGGGTCGACGTGTTCAAATCGATGTTTCCCGGCGGCACGATCACGGGATGTCCGAAAATCCGCACAATGGAGATCATCGAGGAACTCGAGCCGGTGGGGCGGGGATTTTACACCGGCTCGCTCGGCTGGATCAGTTACGCGGGCGAGATGGAGCTGAACATCGTGATCCGTTCGATGTTGCTGCAGGACGGAATCGCGCACGTGCAGGCGGGCGCCGGCGTGGTGGCGGATTCGAATCCGGAACGCGAACTCGACGAGTCGACGCGGAAGGCGCAGGCTCTCTGGGTTGCGCTCGAGCGGGCTGAAGCTGCCGGCGCGATCCCTTTTTCGGCCTGAACATGTCCGCTTCCGTTTACTTCAACGGCAAACTCCTGCCAGCGGACGACGCACGTTTGCCGATCAGCGATCGCGCGGTGCTTTTCGGACTCGGTTTTTTCGAAACCTTTCGCACGAGCGGCGGGCGTCCGCATCACTGGCCGTTCAACCTTGCGCGTCTGCAACGGGCGTGTGCGGCGGCGGGGCTCGCGATTCCGGAAAATTTTCTCGCGCGCGATGAGGCGCGATTGTGCGACATCGTTAGGCAAATGCTCGCGGCGAGCGGGATGAGCGACGCGGTGTTTCGCTATACGCTTACGGGTGGGCCGATCGACGCCCAGCCGGCGGAGTTGTTGACGATGCGACCGCTGCCGGCGAAACCGACGACGCAAGGTATCGCTCTGCGAGTGCTCCGCACGTTGCGCGACAACGGCGAGTGGTTGCCGCGGCCCAAGAGCCTCAACTACGCGAACGCGTTGCTCGGGGCGAACGAACTTTCGCGGCGTTCGCGGGCGGAATCCGATGAAGGATTATTTCTTTCGCGCGAAGCAAGGTTTGTCGTGGAAACGACACGACAGAGCGTTGCTTGGGTGAAGGACGGACAATTGCGCTTTCCGGATCCTTCGCTCGGGCCGGTGGAAGGAACATGCCTCGCGTGGGTGTTGGCGACCGGGCTTCCTGCGCGGGCGGTGCGCGCCGAGTTGGCGGAGATGCTCAGCGCAGATGCGGTGTTGGTGTTGAACGCGGTGCGGGGCATCACGCCGGTGGAGAGGGTCTGGGATGAAGACGATCGCGTCGAACTGGGTGCGTTTGCATCGCACGCGCATCCGATGGTCGTTTCTTTGCGACAACAATGGCGCGAGTCGCTGGTGGCCACCGCCGGCGCGCGGAACGTGTTGGGATGACCGCCATGGATTATGCCGCTGCGAGGGAATTTTTGTTGGGGCTCAAGCGCCGGGGCGTCGCACTCGGATTGGATCGCATGAGGCGTTTTGCGGAGCGGTTGGGCAATCCGCAGGAAGCGGTGCCGTGTATTCATATTTCGGGGACCAACGGGAAGGGCTCCGTCGCGGCGATGATCGAATCGATCCTGCGGGCGGCGGGCTGGCGCACGGGATTGTATACCTCGCCGCATCTCGTGCGACTCGGCGAAAGGGTGCAAGTGGACCGCCGCCCGCTCAGCGATGCAGAAATCGCCGCTTACGTGGCTGAAATGGCGCCGCTCGCGATGAGCCCGGACGAGGAGCCGCCGAGTTATTTCGAATTCATGACCGCGATGGCGTTTGTTCACTTCTCGCGGCAGAAGTGCGATGTTTCGTGTTTGGAGGTCGGGCTCGGCGGCCGGCTGGATGCGACCAACATCGTGACGCCGGAGGTGAGTGTGATCACGTCGATCGGCTTCGATCACTGCGACGTTTTGGGCAACACGCTGGAAGATATTGCGACGGAGAAAGCCGGGGTCATCAAACCGGGTCGGCCGGTGGTGGTGGGGCGGTTACCGGCAGCGGCGCTGGCGACGATTGTCGAAATCGCACGATCACGGGAGTCGCCGGTCCATTCGGTGACGGAATCGTTTGGGGAGGAGGTGGAGGATTATCCTTCGACGAGTCTTTCGGGCGTCTATCAGCGGTGGAACGCCGCCACGGCGGTGCTGGCGGTGCGGGCCCTGTCCGAGCGTTGGAAAATTCGTCCTGAAACCATCGAGCAAGGTTTGAAGGCGGTGCGGTGGTCGGGGCGGTGGCAGGAGTTCATCGTGGGCCGGCGTCGCGTGATTGTGGATACGTCGCACAACTCCGAGGGGGCCGGGGCGCTCGCGGCGAATCTGCAGGGTCTCGTCGCAGCGACGGGCCGGCCTCCCGTGATTATCGGCGGTGTGCTTGGTGTTTCGCGGGCGAAGGCGTTGGTGGACGTGTTTTGCCGGTATGCACGCGAGGTTTACTTCGTTGTGCCGGCGCAGAGTCGCGCGTGTCGCTTCGAAGAATTGCAATCGCTGGTGCCGAATTCCTTCGCGGGGCGGGTGGTGCGTGGATCGATCGAGCGGATTTTCCCCGCGCCGGATGTTTGCACGGTGGGCGAGCCGGGCGACACGGTGGTGGTTTCCGGATCGGTGTATCTGGCGGGCGAGGTGCTCGCGCACATCGAGCCCTCGCGCGGCCCGAGTGAGAGTCGGTTGCAGGATTTTTAGCGAACGGCCGTCGTCGCGTCCGCACGAGGCAGGCACAGGCACGACGAGGTGATGCGGGTGTCGGAGTTGCGCCAGATGTCATCGAATTGTGCGGCGATTTTGTCGGCTTCGTCGAGGCGGCCGCGCATCCGGAGACTATCGGCTAGCCCGAAGAGCGACCAGCCGTTGTTGGGGTGGCGTTGCAGGTCTTCGCGATAAACCTCTTCCGCTTCGGCGAAGCGGCCGGCTTGCATCAGTGAGGCGCCGAGCGCGTGGCGCACGGGTAGAAACCACGCGGGTGGTTCGATGTAGCGCAGGGCGTCTTCGGCGCGCACGGCTTCACGCAGGCGCGCGATGCCTTCTTCGATCTTTCCTTCGCGATAGAGAATCTCGCCTTCCAGCATGGGAGTGGTGACGGCGAGGATGGTGTGGACGGCGACGGGTCCTGCGCTGGTCGTTGCGGGAACGAGCGGGAGCGCGGTCAGATAGTTTTGTTGTTCAGCGCGGGCGGAGGCGATCTCGCCTTTGGCGGCGTAGGCGATGCCGCGGGCGGCGTGACGCATCGCGCGAGCGAAGGGCAGATGGTCCGGGTGTTCGGCGATGGCGAGAACGTCATCCCAGCGGCCGAAGCGAAGCAGCACTTCGTAGGGCATCGCGATGTAGGCGTCGGTCGCGACGGCGAAGTCTTTGATAAAATCGGCGGGCAGGTCGTCGACCATCTGGCGAATTTCGTTCACGGCGAGTTCCTGGCGGCCGGTCATCATCGCGGCGTAGGCGAGCATGTGGCGGTTGTGCGCGTTGTAGAGGAGAAGTGGGCCTTGGGCGGGGCCGGCGCGCTCGCGGAAACGGCGCGAGGCTTCGATCGCGTTTTGATTCGCGACGATCGCGTCGTGCCAGCGGCCGTTGCGAATATCGATGTGCGACGGCATGTGGACGTTGTGGGCGAGGCCGGGTTGCAATCGACGCAGGCGATCGGCGGCGGCGGTGGCGCGCTCGGGATTTTTCGAAGCTTCGACGGCGTGGATGTAGAGATGATTCGCGAGCGGATGCTGGAGGTTGAGTTTGAACGCCGCTTCGATCGCGGCGATCGCCTCCTCGGTGCCGGGCTGCGGTTGGCCGTCGGGCGTCCATTGATCCCAGGGGCGGAGCGTCATGAGCGATTCGGCGAAGAGGACGGCGATGTCGGCGTCGTTCGGATGATCGTGCCAGACCTTGCGCATGGCGTTGGCGTAAGCGCGGTCGAGCGGCGAGCGGTCCTCGGGTTGTGGATACGCGTAGCGATGGGCGAGCGCGGCGATGAGTTGCTGTTCAACGGGCGACGATTTCGCGGCGTGCTGTTGAGCGAGTTGCATCGCCTGCCAGGCTTGTTCGGCGGCGGGTGGGGGAACGAAAGGAACGTTGATGTGAGGGCCCAGAGCGAGTGCGACGCCCCAGTGGGCCATGGCGCACTCCGGGTCAAGTGCGGCCGCCTGTTGGAAAGAGCGCACGGCGGCGCCATGGTTGAAGCCGTGCAGCAGCGCGAAGCCTTGGTCGAAGTAACGTTGAGCTTCGGCGGACGTGGTGGTGATTTTGCGGGAGTAGTTGCCGAGACCGTCGTAGAGCGGCTCTTTGGCCGCGGCGTGAAGGCTGGAGAGGGCAAGCAGCGCGGCCGTGAGGCCGGCGAGGAGTTCTCGTTTCATGATCGGCGGAGTTGGGGGAGCGCGTGGTGAAGCATCTTTGCGCTTGGAGTTACGCGCGAACGATCGAAGCGGAGTCGACGATTTCAGAATTCATTGCTCGCTGGAATCCGGAGGACTGCTTTGTCGCTCGTCGGGCGGACGCCGATACGATGCGAAACGCGGCGAAGTTTACCCTTTACACCCTGGGCGCGCTTCTCTGTTTTCGACCGCTCTTCCCATGCAAAAGACGAAGAAGTCCATCGCCAAGCGCTTCAAGCTTACCGCCAAAGGCAAGCTCGTGCGCCGCACGCCCGGCTTCCGTCACTTGCTCGCCACGAAAAGCTCGAAGCAAAAGCGTCGGGCCTCGCGTGACAAGCTGGTGGCTGAAGGTCACGCCGCGCCGCTCAAGCGTGCGCTGCCGTTCGGCCTCTAAGAAGCCAGGCATCCACTGAAATTTCGCACGGCGGGTGAAACCTAAAAGCCGACCCGCCGGCGACTAACCTGATCAAAAGGAAAAACTAACATGGCTCGTGCAACCAACTCCCCCGCGTCGCGCAAGCGCCGCAAGAAAGTGCTGAAATACGCCAAGGGCTATTTCGGCAATAAATCGAAGCTGTTCCGCTACGCCAAAGAAGCGGTCCAGCACGCCTGGCAGTATGCCTATGCGCATCGCCGCAAGAAGAAGGGCGACTTCCGTTCGCTCTGGATCGTCCGTCTGAACGCCGCCTGCCGCAATGCCGGCATCAGCTACAGCCGGTTCATCGAAGGCCTGAAGGCCGCCAACATCACGCTCGACCGCAAGGTGCTGAGCGATCTCGCGATTCGCGACGAGGTGGCGTTTAACGCCCTGGTCAAGCAAGCCCAGGACGCGTTGAAGACCAAGGCCTCCGCCGCGAAGGCCTAAGTTCTGACAAACGCGAGCCCGGCAAAGGCTCGCCTCCCTGTCTCTTTCCGGAGGACGGGCCTCGAGCGAGGTGCCGTCCTTTTTTTTTAATCACCACGAAACACACGAAATACACGAAAAACGCGGAGTTCCTTTTCGTGTGTTTCGTGGTTCCTCCCCATATTCATGCAAGATCAACTTTCCGCCCTGGTTGCCAAAGCGCAGAACGAGCTCGCCGCGCTGAAAACGCGTCCGGAGTTCGAAGCCGCCAAGGCCCGCTACGTCGGTCCCAACGGCGAGCTCACCGCGCTCATGAAACAGATGGGCAGCGTGCCGAAGGAGCAGCGCCCGGCGCTCGGCAAGCTCATCAACGAAACCAAGGGCCGCGTGCAGGTATTGCTGGACGAGGCGCTGCGTGCCATCGAAGCGAACGAACTTCAGGCGCAACTCGGGCCCGCGGTCGATCCGACGCTGCCTTCGCCCGAGATCGGGCCGGGCACGTATCATCCGCTCACGCTGGTGCGTGAGGAGATGTGCCGGATCCTGCGCAAGGTCGGTTTCACCGTCGCGGATGGTCCGGAAGTCGAAACGGAATACTACTGCTTCGACGCGCTCAACACGCCCGCCGATCACCCGGCGCGCGATGCGCAGGACACGTTCTATTTCCCGGCGAATGCGCGCTTCGGGAACGTCTCGAAGAAGTATCCGGAAGAGAAATACCTTCTCCGCACGCACACCTCGTCGGTGCAGATCCGCACGATGCTGAAAGGCGAGCCGCCGATCCGCATCGTTTCGCCGGGCCGCGTGTATCGCCGCGACACGACGGACGCGACGCACTCGGCGAACTTCCACCAGCTCGAGTGCCTCTACGTCGACAAGAACGTCACGGTGCGCGACCTGAAGGCGTTGCTCGATTACATCTTCGCCTCGCTGCTCGGGAAGGACACGAAGACGCGTTTCCGTCCGCACTATTTCGGCTACACCGAGCCGAGCTTCGAAGTGGATCTGAGCGCGAAGCATCTGCCGAAGGTGAAGAAGGAATGGATCGAGATCGGCGGCTGCGGGATGGTCGATCCGGTCGTGTTTTCCGACGTCGGTTACGATCCCGAAGTCTGGAGCGGTTATGCCTTCGGCATGGGCCTCGAACGTCTCGCGATGCTCCTCTACGGCATCGATGACATCCGTTACTTCTACCAAAACGACCTCCGCTTCCTGAAACAATTCGCCTGAGACACCTCCCGCGAAACACGCGAATCACACGAAGGACTCCGGCCTTTTCGCGAGTTTTCGCGTGATTCGCGGGCAACCTACTTCCCCGTGAAAATTTCCCTCAACTGGCTCTGCGACTACGTCGAACTCACTGCGTCCACGGACGAGATTTGCCGTGCGATTACTTTCCTCGGGTTCGAGGTCGAGAACGTCATTTCCACCGGTGCGCCGAAACTCGAGAGCGTCGTCGTCGGTGAAATCCTTACGCGCGCGAAACACCCCAACGCCGACAAGCTTTCCGTTTGCACGGTCGATGTCGGCTCGGCGGGCGGCGTGAAGACGATCGTGTGTGGGGCGCCGAATTGCGACGCGGGCAATCGCGTGCCGGTCGCGCTTCCGGGCGCGGTGCTGCCGGGCAACTTCGTTATCAAGCAATCGAAGATCCGCGGCCAGTCTTCGGACGGCATGATGTGCGCGCCGGACGAACTTGGGCTTGGCAGCGAACATGCGGGATTGTTGATCCTCTCTGGTTCGCCCGCGCTCGGCACGCCGATCAACGACGTGCTGCCGCCGGGCGACACGGTGTTCGACATCGAGATCACGCCGAATCGTCCCGATTGTTTGTCGCACCTCGGCATCGCGCGCGAACTCGCCGCGTGGTTCAAGCTGCCGCTGAAGTATCCGCAGGAGAAATTCCGGGGCGATGTATCCAATTTGCCCGCACGCCCGGAGCTGTTGCGCAATGTCAGCGTCACCGCGCCTGAGCTTTGCCCGCTCTACACGGCGCACGTCATCACCGGCGTGAAAATCGGTCCTTCACCCGAGTGGATGCAGCGACGGCTTGCAGCGGTGGGCCTGCGCCCGATCAACAATGTCGTCGACGTTGGCAACTATGTGATGCTCGAAACCGGCCAGCCGTTGCACGCGTTCGACGCGCGCAAACTCGGCGGCCACGAGATCGTGGTTCGTCCGGCGGCCGAAGGTGAGAAGATCCTGACGCTCGACGGCAAGGAGCGGACGTTGACTTCAAAGATGCTGGTAGTTGCCGACGCGCAGAAACCGGTCGTTGTCGCCGGCATCATGGGCGGCGAAAACTCGGGCGTGAGTGACGACACGACGGATCTCGTGCTCGAATGCGCGATCTTCAAACGTCAGTCGGTGCGGGCGACTTCGCGCGCGCTCGGGCTTTCGTCGGATTCTTCGTATCGCTATGAGCGCGGCGTCGATCCGCATGGAACGTTGGAAGCGGCGTGGCGCGCGATCGATCTCATCATTGAAACGGCCGGCGGGCAGGTGGCCGGGCCGGCGTTCAAGGTCGGCGGTGACGTGCCGTGGCAGCGCGAAGTCGTCGTCACGCACGATTACATCACGGAGAAACTCGGCTTCGACATTCCCGCCGCGGACATGCGCGCGGCGTTCGATTCGCTCGAGCTTACGGTGACGCGCGAGGAGCCGACGGAGCGTCGCGGTCCGGCGTGGACGGTCAGCATCCCGAGCTGGCGCGACGATCTGGATCGTCCGATCGACCTCGTCGAAGAGGTGTTGCGACTTTACGGGACGGAAAAGATCCCGGCGACGGTCGTGAGTTCGCCCGGTCTTGTGGGCGACGACGATCCGATCGTGCTCTTCAATCGGCGGGTGACGGATTATCTCGTCGGTCACGATTTCCACGAGTGCGTGAACTACACGCTGCGTCCGGCGAAGGAAGTCGCGTTGTCGGTTGCGGCTCCGGCGGCGGCGGAACTCGCGCTGGCGAATCCGTTTGTCGAGGACCAATCGCATCTGCGTCCGACGTTGGTGTCGGGCTTGCTCGAGACGTTGAAGCTCAACCAAGCGCGCGGTGTGGCGGTTTCCCGTTTGTGCGAAACGGGCCGGGTCTTTATCGAGCGCAACGGACAGACGGTCGAGTGCGCGGCGGTTGGGTTTGTGATCGCAGAAGACGCCGAACGCCGTTGGAAGCAGCGCGAAGCGGCGGATTCCTATACGGCGAAACATCACGTGACGTCGCTGGCGGCGATGGCGGGAATCGATCTCGCGCGTCAGCCGATTTCGCCGATCGCGGAGCCGAGCTTCGGTTGGCAGTCGGGGCATGCGGCGGGCGCGGGTGAGATGTTGGGCGGCTGGACGGCTCGCTTTGGACTGGTCGATCTCGCGCTGGCAAAATCGCTCGGGATCGAAGGCAAGGTTTACGCGGGCTTCTTCGCGATCCTGCCCGAAAAGATCACGGCCGAGAGCGTGCGTCGTCGTTACAGTGACTTCAGCCTGTTCCCGGCGGCGTTGCGCGATCTTGCGCTCGTGGTCGATGCGCCGACGCCGGCGGACGACGTGCGCAAGCAGCTCACGAAAGTGGCGCGCGCGGCGGTTGGAAATGCGTTCGCGCTGGAGCGTGTGGCGGTCTTCGACGTTTACCAAGGCACGGGTTTGCCGGAAGGAAAGAAGAGTGTCGCGTTTGCGCTCACGTTCCGTGCGGCGGACCGGACGTTGACCGACGACGAGGTGAACGCGGCGTTCCAGAAGATCCAGGATGAGATCGTAAAGACGAACGGCTGGACGGTGCGGAAATGATTGGGCGGGCGGGTCTCAGTGACGCCCGCCTACTTGAAGTGGAGAGCGACGGGCGAGGGCGTGTGGACGAGGACCGGTGGGACCTCGGTCGCGGTCGCCGACGCGAAGTCTTGGAGCTTCTCGATGAACTGCTCCTTCAATACGACACCGGCGCGGAGCAGCGGCACGCGGTGCGTATTGGCGGGTGGATACGGCTGGGCGAGGACGTCGCAGAGTTGCAGCTGGTCGGTTGATTTCTCGCGCAGCGGGCAGGGATATTCGACGAAGGCGAATGTGAACTCCACGTCGCCGACGCGATAAGGATGGCGCTCGATGCGCGACTCGCCCAACGGCAGCGTTCGTGCGTGATCGCGAATCGCGGACGTGGGGAGGGGTGTTTGGATCTCGCAGCCCATCGCGCGCAGGACGGAAGCGAGCGAATCGCGCAGGGAGTTTTGGAACGTAGCGCAGTAGTCGAGCGGGTTGCGGTGTTGCGAAGACGTGCCGCGCGCTTGCGCGAGGAACATCTGCGCGGAGGCGGGATTTATTTCGACGAAGAGGTCGACCCACGTCTCTTCCTTCACGAGCAGGATGCCAGCCCAGGCGACGCGGGTTTGAGTTTCGTTGAGGCAGGCGAGGCGACGCGGGGTGTCGATTTGGCCGGCGTGTCGGAGGGCGCCGGCGACGATGATGTCGATCTGGTAATCTTCGAGCAGCGTCATGCCGGTGCGCGGGGGCTCGACGGCGGATGATGAGGTTTCGATTTCGGCGGAAGGTGCGGCTGGGCTGGAAGCGGCAGAAGCCGGTTGCGATGAGCGAGCCTTTTCGAGCTCGGCGCGCAGTTCGTTGAGCTGGAGGAGCAGGTCGAGCTGGCGCTGGACGGAACGCGTGGCGACGCGGAGACGCGCCTGCATTTCCTGGATGTTGAAAGGCTTCGAAATAAAATCGTCAGCTCCGGCGTCGAGGGCGGCGGCGATATCCGTTTTTTCCTTACGCCCGCTCAACATCAGCAAGTAAGGCTGCACGGCGAAATCGTGCTGGCGGAGTTTGGCGCACAGTTCCGGGCCGCTGATGTCGGGCATCATCCAGTCGATGATGGCCACGAGGGGCGCATCAGGCGCGGTCAGCGCGCGGAACGCGCTCTGGCCGTCCTCGACGATCGACATCTCGTAGTTCGATTGTTTGAGGAAGGCGCCAAGCACTTTCCGGGCGATGACGTCATCATCGACGACCAGAACTTTCATGCCGCAGGTGGGGAGGGGTGCTGGCATGATCGGCGCTAACGCGAGCAGCTTTAACGCGAAGAGTGGATGGATTGTTTTTCGCGATGATTTTGCCGGTTGCCAACGATTCCGGCGGACGCACGCTCGGCCGTTCGCCTGCCATGACTCAGCCGCCTGCTTTGAACATCGAGCATGTCGCGCAACTCGCGCGCATCGCGTTGACCTCCGAGGAAAAAGACCGTTTTGCGCAACAACTCGGCGACGTGCTGCATCACATCGAGCAGCTGTCGAAGGTCGACGTGAGCGGCGTAGAGCCGACGGCGCATGCATTCGCGGTGACGAATGTGTGGCGAGATGACGTGGCCAAGCCGGGCTTGCCGGTGGAGGCGGCGTTGAGGAATGCGCCGGCGCAGCGCGAGAACATGATCGTGGTGCCGAAGGTGATGGAGTGACGACCATGGCTGATCCGCTTCATTATCGTTCGCTGGCTGAACTCGCGACGCTGCTCGATCAAAAGCAGGTCTCGGCGGTCGAACTCACCCGAGCCGTGGTTGAGCGCACGAAGGCGGTGGAGCCGCGCGTGCATGCGTTCAACTCGTTCGACGAAGCGGACGCGTTGAGACAGGCGGAGGCCTCCGACGCGCGGAGGGCGCGCGGTGAAACGCGCGGGACGCTCGACGGGATTCCGGTGGCGTTGAAGGATGTGATCGCGGTTGAAGGCCAGCCGCTGACGGCTTCGAGCAAAATGCTGGCGAATTTCGTGTCGCCTTATGATGCAACGGTCACGACGAAGCTGAAGAAGGCGGGCGCGGTTTGTTGGGGGCGGTTGAACCTCGATGAGTTTGCGATGGGATCGTCGACGGAGAATTCGGCGTTTGGGCCGACGGCGAATCCGTGGGATACGACGCGCGTGCCGGGCGGATCGTCGGGCGGGAGCGCGGCCGCGCTGGCGGCGGGCGAGGCGATCGCGACGCTCGGATCGGACACGGGCGGATCGATTCGGCAGCCGGCGGCGCTGTGCGGCGTGGTGGGATTGAAACCGACGTATGGACTGGTTTCGCGTTTTGGTTTGATCGCGTTTGCGTCGTCGCTCGACCAGATCGGTCCGTTCACGCGGACGGTCGAGGATGGGGCGATCGTGCTCGGGGCGATCGCGGGGCACGACGAACGCGATTCGACGTCATTCAAGGCGAAGATCCCGGATTATCGCGCGGAACTCGCGACGCGGAAGGGACCGTGGAAGCTGGGGATTCCGAAGGAGTATTTTGGCGAGGGGCTCGATCCGGAAGTCGGCGCAGCGGTGGAGCAGGCGATCGCGTTTTATCGGGCGCAAGGCTGCGAGATCAAAGAAGTGTCGCTGCCGCACACGCAGTATTGCCTGGATACGTATTACATCATCGCGACGGCGGAAGCGTCTTCGAATCTGGCGCGCTACGATGGCATTCGTTACGGACATCGCTCGAGCGAGGCGAAGGACATTGTTGATCTATACTTCAAGTCGCGCGCGGAAGGATTTGGCGCGGAGGTGAAGCGACGGATCATTCTCGGGACGTATGTGCTCTCGAGTGGGTATTACGACGCGTATTACGGGAGGGCGCAGAAAGTGCGGACGTTGATCCGGCAGGATTTTCTGAACGCTTACAAAGAAGTGGACGCGCTGCTCACGCCGACGTCGCCGGTGCCGGCGTTCAAGCTCGGCGAGAAGAGCGATCCGCTCGCGATGTATCTGTGCGACATCTACACGATCGGCGTGAACCTCGCGGGGTTGCCGGGGATCAGCGTGCCGTGCGGCTTTACGAAAGCGGGGTTGCCGATTGGGCTGCAGCTGATCGGGCAGCCGTTTGAGGAAGCGAACCTGCTGGCGATCGCGAACGCGTATGAGCGGGCGCACGAGTGGAAAGCTCGACGGCCCAATCTCTGAGCTCCCGCGAAACACGCGAATGAACGCGAAATTCAGATTGGTGGTTCGCGCCGTTTCGCGTGTTTCGCGGGCCATCTCGTATTGAGGAATTTCGATGAATTACGAAGCAGTCATTGGTCTCGAGGTGCACGTGCAGGTGAAGACGCGGTCGAAGATTTTTACTTCGGTCGGGGCGGGGTATGGGTTCGAGCCGAATACGTTGACCGATCCGGTCGTGCTGGCGCTGCCGGGGGTGTTGCCCGTCATGAACAAGGCGGCGCTCGACGCGATCATCAAAGCGGGGCTGCTGCTCGGGTGTGAGATCGCGCCCGAGTGCAAATGGGACCGGAAGCAGTATTTCTATCCGGATTCGCCGAAGAATTATCAGATTTCCCAATACGATCAGCCGATCTGCCTCGGCGGGGCGGTGGAGATCGAGCTGCCCGGGTCGTCGCGCAATGTGATGGGCGAGCACAAGAGGATCCCGCTGACGCGCATCCATCTCGAGGAGGATGTCGGCAAGTTGAATCACGGGGCGACGGATTCGCTCGTGGACTATAATCGCGCGGGCACGCCGTTGATGGAGATCGTATCCGAGCCGGCGTTACACACGGCGGAGGAGGCGTATGCGTATTTGCAGTCGTTGCGGGCGACGATGATCTACGGCGGGATTTCCGACTGCGACATGGAGAAAGGGCAGCTCCGCTGCGACGCCAACATTTCCATTCGGCCGGTGGGCGAGACGAAGCTCGGGACGAAGGTGGAGTTGAAGAATTTGAATTCGATCTCGTTCGTGCGGGATGGAATCGCGCACGAGATCAAGCGGCAGATCGCGGTGTTGGAACGCGGCGGGACGATCGTCCAGGAAACGCGCGATTACGATGGCATGACGGGGACGTCGCAGTCGTTGCGTTCGAAGGAAATGGCGCACGACTATCGTTATTTTCCGGACCCGGATCTGATGCCGGTCGTGGTCGACGAAGAGTGGAAGGATCGACTTCGCGCGGAGTGTCCGGAACTGCCGTTCGACAAGCAGCGGCGGTTTCTCGAGACGTATCAGCTGCCTTACACGTTGACCTCGGTGCTCGTGTGGGATCGCGAGCTGGCGGACTTTTTCGAAGAGGCGGCGAAATCGAGCGGGAAGCCGCAGGCGGCGGGCAACTGGATCGTGAACGATCTGTTGCGCGAAATCGGAAACGCGAAATCCACGCTCGCGGAGTCGAAGGTTCGGCCGGCGCATATCGCGGAATTGGTGAAGCTGATCGACAGCGGCACGGTGCTGACGAATGCGGCGAAGGAGATCTTCGTGGAGATGTTTGCGTCGGGCGAAATGCCGTCGGCGATCGCGGAAAAGCGCGGGCTGAAGGCGGCGCCGACGGATGCGGGCGAACTCGAGCAATGGTGTCGCGAGGCGATTGCAGCAAACGCGAAGGCGTTGGCGGAGTTCAAGGCGGGCAAGGACAGCGCGATCAATGCGTTCAAAGGGCCCGTGATGAAAGCGGCGAAAGGGAAGGCGAATCCCAAGTTGGTCGACGAGACGTTGCGCAAGATTTTGGCGGGAATGTGATGCGCGGGTGAGTTGACCGAAGGTCAGGTGGGATCCGGGGGCGTTTAGCCCTTGGCGGCGAGTGGACGTTCATGCGTCGTGTTTGCGCCCGGTTAATGCGAAACGCTTACGCGTTCCGCTACAGGGCGGAGGGTGCCCAAATGGCGGGTTGTGAATAACAATCCCGGGATTTGCCGGGTCTTTACTTGACGATTGGGGGTCAAAATGGGACATATTGCAGCACTTTGGGGCAGGAGGTCTACCCCGAGCACATGGCGCAACCCGGCAAAAGTCTCTACACGGGCCTTTTCAGGCACACCCTCGACGACAAGTTTCGGCTCACGATTCCGTCGGCGTGGCGCTATGCGCACGGAGAAGACGATGTGTTTCTGGCGACACCGCATCCGGACGGATATGTGGCGGTGTTGCCGCCCGATGAGGTGGAGAAGTTGCGCACGAAGATCGCGCAGGTGGCGTTGAGCGACGGGGCGGGGCAGGATTTCGCGGCGCGGTTTTTCGCGCAGACGCAGCAGCTGTGGTTCGACAAGTCGGGTCGCATGGGCCTCGAGGAAGCGCTGCGGACGCATGCGGGTCTGGCGAAGGACGCGGTGCTCGTCGGTTCGCTGACGAAGTTCAACATCTACTCGCCCGAGCGTTGGGCGAAGGTCGAAGCCCGGACGGCGGGCGAAAACTTCGGCGATATCATGCGCCGGATGGGAATCTAAAATGGGACGTTCCACTAAAACCAAAACGTCTCCTACCACGCGGAAGCCGGTGTCGTTCTCGGTCGAACGTGTTTTCCCGGCGGGATCCGGCGTTCAACGCGGCGCGGAAGCGTCGGCGAGCCCGCGGGTGCGCGACAGCCTCGTGCTGAGGCTGGTCGCGAAAAAGAAAACGGTCGTGCGCAAGGACTGATGAGCGCGTGCGTTGAGAACCTGCTGCCCACCATGACTCCCGGCCATCAACCCGTGTTGCTGCGCGAGGTGCTGGAGCTGCTCGCGCCGCGCGCGGGCGGGCGGTATCTCGATTGCACGTTTGGCGGCGGGGGTCACACGCGCGCGATCTTGCAGGCGGCGGACGGCGTGGGCGTCGTGGCGCTCGACCGCGATCCGGCGGCGCAGGCGCGGGCGGACGTGTTGCGCGCGGAATTTGGAGAAAGGTTTGAATTGATCGATCGCGACTTTGGCCGGCTGGCGGAGATCGCGCACGAAGGGTTCGACGGCGTGTTGTTCGATTTCGGCGTTTCGTCGTTTCAACTCGACGAGGTGGAGCGCGGTTTTTCGTTTCGCAACGATGCCCCGGCGGACATGCGGATGGATCCGCGCAGCGGGGTGCCGGCGAGCCGGTGGTTGGAGACGGCGACGGAAGAGATGCTCGTGCGGGCGGTGCGCGACTACGGCGAGGAGCAGAACTGGCGGCGCGTGGTGCGCGCGTTGATGGCGGCGCGCGGCACGGGGGCGCTGGGGCGGACGGCTTCGTTGGCGGAGGTGATTGCGGCGGCGATTCCGGCGCGGGACCGGCATGCGTCGAAGATTCATCCGGCGACGCGGGCGTTTCAGGGGATTAGAATCGCGGTGAACGACGAGATTGGCGCGATCGAGCGCGCGCTCCCGGCGGCGTTTGCGAAGCTCGCGGCGGGTGGGGTGATGTGCGCGATCAGCTTCCATTCGTTGGAAGATCGTCCGGTGAAGCAGTTTTTCCGGCGGATGTGCGGCCAGCCGGAAAGTGCGAGCGATGGATTGCCGCAGGATCTGCGATTGAAGCTGGCCGAGCCGTTGACGCGGAAGCCGATCACGCCGGCAGACGACGAAATCGCGGCGAATCCGCGCAGCCGGTCGGCGAAGTTGCGGGCGATGCGAAAGCTCTGAGCCGCGAAACCTTTTTCCCCCACGCGAGATGAACTTCTCCTCCAACCACGGATTCGTGAACCAGCTCCTGGTCTATACGCTGGTGATGATCGGATTCAGCGGCTCGATCGGTCTCGGGACCGTCTGGATGCGTCACCAGATTTCGGTTACAGCAAACTCCAACAAGCAGCTCGATGCGCGCATCGCGATGGTCGAGCGGCATCTGGCGGAGACGATCACGGCGGCGGAATCGGAGCGCGACACGCGCGTGCTGTTGCGCCGCAATGCCGAATGGAATCTCGGCCTGGTGGCGCCCAATCATGGGCAGATCGTGCGACTCGGAGAAGATCCGGTCATGCGGCTCGCCGCGAAACGAAACGCCGGGCTGTTTGGCGACACGGCGCCGGAAACGGCGGCGGTCTATCTGCCGCTCGCGCGACGCTGAACGGGCGCCATGTCACGCGGCTTCGCCTCCAACTACCGCCTCGTCCTCCTCGCGGTGGGCATCGTCGCCTGCTTCGGCGGCGTGGGTGCGCGACTCGTGCAGTTGCACGTGATCGATCGCGAGGCGTTGGTCGCGGGGATCGAGAAGGCGCGGTGGCGGATCGACATCGAGAAAGCGCGGCGCGGCGACATCCTGGATCGCAACGGAAGCATTCTGGCGACCAGCCGTTCGATGCTGGTGTTGCAGGTGGATCCGCAGGTGTTGCGGCCGGAAGACGAGCAGAAGTGGCCTGAACTCGCTCAGATCATCGGGATGCCGCTCGATGAAATGGCTCGTATTTTTCGGACGAAAACGCGCCCGGCGAAGAAGGCGGAGAACACGAATGCGGACGGCGCCCCGCCGCGATTCACCGGACTCGCCGCGAGCGATGCCGCGGACATGGACGAGGAGAACGCCGATCTGGACGACGCGGTGGCCGGCAACGGCGAACGATTGATCCGGTGGGCGAAGTTGCGCGACGAGATCACGGAAACGACTTACGCGAAGATCGAAGCGCTCGGCATCAAAGGCGTGTATGGCACGCGCGTGTATCGCCGGGCGTATCCGCACAAGACGCTGGCGGCGCATATCGTTGGTTTCGTGAACAAGGAAGGCGCTCCGGCGTTTGGGATAGAGAACTACGCGGACTTCTATCTGCGCGGCCGCGATGGTTGGCGCGAGGGCGAGCGCGATGGAAAAGGACGGGAAGTGGCGCAATTCCGGACGCGCGAAGTGCCGGCGTCGGATGGGTATTCGGTGACGCTTTCGATCGATGCAACGATTCAGCACATCGTGGAGCAGGAACTCGCCTACATCGCGGCGACGTATGCGCCGTTGAAGGCGACGATCATCGTGAGCGATCCGCAGACGGGATTCATTCTCGGACTCGGCAACTATCCGACCTTCGATCTCAACGCCTACAACAAGGTGCCGAAAGGCGAGGAGCACGTGATGCGCAACGTCGCGATCACGGACATTTATGAGCCGGGCTCGGTGTTCAAGATTGTCGCCGCCGCGGCGGCGGAGAACGAGAAGATGATCAAGCCGGGCATGCGTTTCGACTGCAGCATCACGCACGTCGATTATCTCGGGAAATCGCGGCGGCTGCCCGGCGAGGATCATCGCTTCGACGAGCCGCTGACGGTGGCGGAGATCGTGGCGAAATCGAGCAATCGCGGAGCGGTGCAACTCGCGTTGTTGGTGGGGCAGGATCGGTTTTATGAATACGCGCGGGCGTTTGGATTTGGTCAGGTGACGGGTTTTCCGAGCGGCGCGGAAGAGAACGGCATGATGGCGGCGCCCGGCACGCGCGGGTGGGACGGTTTGACGATCACGCGCATGCCGATCGGTCACGCGGTGGCGGCGACGCCGCTGCAGATGCACATGGCGATGGGCGTGATTGCGAGCGGTGGACTTTTGCTGCGCCCGCAGGTGATCCGCGAAATTCGCGACGCGGGCGGGGAGACGGTGTATCGTTATGGTCCGGCGGTGAAGAATCGGGTGATTTCCGAGACGGCGGCGCGCACGATGCGGAAATATCTGCAGGGCGTGCCGGTGAGCGGCACGGGCAAGGCTGCGGCGATCGCGAACTACGAAGTCGCGGGCAAGACGGGCTCGACGCAGAAGATCATCGATGGGCGCTACTCGAGTCAGCACCACGTGGCGTCGTTCGTCGGGTTTTTCCCGGCGAGCCGTCCGCAGGTTGCGATCTCGGTGATCATCGACGATGCTGACCCGCTGAAGGGGCGCTACGCCTCAGGTGGGTTGGTGGCGGCGCCATCGTTCAAGCGCATCGGTGAACAACTCATTCAATATCTCGACATCAAGCCCGTGTATGAAGCGGGCAGCAGCAACATCGTCATGGGAGGAGTCCACCGGTGATCGGTTATCTTTCGCAAAATTATCCTTTGATTCACGCCTTCGCGCCCCGCCCGGCGCTGCGTCGCACGCGTGAGGAGAAGCTCGTTCGCAACCGCGTCTTTAAAATGGCCCCGAAACTTTCCGACTACTTCGGCGACGAGGAAATCATTGCCGTCAAAGGAAGCCTCGACCGGCCGATTTCCGGCCTCGTGATCGACAGCCGCCGCGTGGTGCCGGGCACGTTGTTTTTTGCGCTGCCCGGGTTGCGCGCGGATGGTGCGACCTTCATCGACGAAGCGGTGAATCGCGGCGCGGTGGCGGTGGTGACGCAGAAGATGCCGGCGCTGCCGCCGGCGAAAGTGACGTTCATCCAAGTCGCGGATGCGCGGGCGACGCTCGCGCGGGTGGCGCAGCGTTATTACAAGTTTCCGGATCGCGAAATGACCGTGGTCGGCGTCACGGGCACGAACGGCAAGACGACGGTCACGCATTTGCTGAAGCATCTGCTCAATGGCGATCAGCGCGTGGGGCTGATCGGCACGATCAACTATGACCTCGGCGCGCGCACGGTGCCGGCGTATCGGACGACGCCGGAGTCGTTGGATATCTATGGAATGATGGCGCAGATGCGCGACGCGGGTTGTCGCCAGGCGGTGATGGAAGTGAGCTCGCATGGCATCGATCAGCAACGCGTGCTCGGGCTGCAGTTCGGGGCGGCTGTATTCACAAATCTGACACGCGACCACTTGGATTATCACAAGACCCTGGATGCGTATTTCGGGGTGAAAGCGCGGCTGTTTTCCGACGCGAGCGGCACACCGCCGAAAGTGGCGGTGGTGAATCTGGACGACCCGTATGGGGCGAAGCTGGCGGAGCAGATTCGGGCCGATGGACGGGTGCCGAAGCTGGTGACGTTTGGCGAAAACGCGGCCGCGGAGGTGCGGGCGGAGAACGTGAAGTTGAATTTCACGAATGCGACCTTCCGGCTGGTGTGGCCGGGCGGCACGATGGAAATCGAGTCGCCGTTGATCGGGCGTTACAACGTGAGCAACCTACTCGCGGCGATCGCGACGGCGTGGGGGCTCGGGCGCGATCCGGTGGTGTTTCTCGCGCGGTTGCGGGCGTTCAAAGGCGTGCCGGGCCGCATGGAGCGGATCGATCAAGGGCAGCCTTACAACGTGCTCGTCGATTACGCGCACACGGACGATGCGTTGCGGAATGCGCTGGGGATGTTGCGCGCGATCACGCCGGGACGGTTGTTCGTGGTGTTTGGTTGTGGAGGAAACCGCGATCGGACGAAGCGGCCGCTGATGGTGAAGGCGGTGCAGGAGTTCGCGGACTTCGCGTTCGCGACGGCCGATAATCCGCGGGCGGAAACGCTCACGCAGATCTTCGAAGACATGAAGACGGGCGTCACGGCGCCGGAGAAGATCGCGTGGATCGACGATCGGCGGCGGGCGATCAGCTTGGCGCTGGATGCATTGAAGGCGGGCGATGCGCTGCTCATTGCGGGGAAAGGCCACGAGAGCTATCAGGAGTTCGCGGACACGGTGATTCCCTTCGACGACCGGCAGGTCGTGCGCGAGCTGATCGAGATCAAGCTGCTGAGGAACGGATGAGGGCGAACGAGACGGATGCCGACGTTTTCACCACAGGATCTCGCAGCGTGGACCGGAGGACGGTGGACGGCGGAGCCGCGTGAGCGGCTGGAAGGATTTACGATCGACACGCGGCAGTTGCGGGCAGGGCAGGTGTTTGTCGCGATCAAGACCGAGAAACGCGACGGCCATGATTTCGTCGGTGCGGCGGCGGCGGCGGGAGCGAGCGGCGCGATTGTGGCGCAGGAAGATGGCGCGCTGGGTTTGCCGCAGTTGGTGGTCGCGGATCCGCTAAAGGCATTTCAGGCGATTGCGCGGGAGCATCGGCGGACGTTCAAGGGGCCGGTGATCGGGGTGTCGGGAAGCGCGGGGAAGACTTCGACGAAGAATTTGTTGGCGCTGTTGTTGGGCGCGGCGGGAGCGGCGGGGTCGGGAGACCCCGTCCTACAAGGGAGCGGAGTTTTGGCGACGGAGGGGAATTTGAACAATCACCTCGGCGTGCCGCTGACGCTGACGCGGATCGATCCGACGGTGCATCGGTTTGCGGTGATCGAGGCGGGGATTGGCGGACCGGGCGAGATGGAGCCGCTGGCGGAGATGATCGAGCCGGATGTGGCGTTGATCACGTTGGTGGCGGCGGCGCACACGGCGGAGCTGGGAGGATTGGAAGGGGTGGCGAAGGAGAAGGCGAAGTTGCCGGCGGTGGTGAAGGCGGCGGGCATGGCGATTTTCCCGCGGCAGTGCGCGGAGTTTGCGGCGTTTCGCGAACTGGACGTGCGACAGATGGTGGTGGAGCGGGCGGACGTGTTGCGTCCCGCGGAGCCGCCGAAGGACCGGGTTTTTTTTACGCTCACGCAACGCGGCGATGCGACGGCGGTGGCGCTGGCATATGGGACGCCGCCGCCGCTGGTGTTTACGTTTCGGCGGGTGACGGACGGCATGGCGCAGAATGCGGCTTTGGCGATTTGCGCGGCGCTCTGGCTGGGCGTGTCAAAGGAACGGATACAGGAGCGGCTGCAGCGATGGGAGCCGGCGAAGTTGCGCGGCGAACTGCGCCGGGAGAAGGAGCGCTTGTTGTATCTGGATTGTTACAACGCGAATCCGGCTTCGATGGCGGATGCGCTGGAGACATTTTACGATGTGGCGCCGGCGGCGGAGCGACGGTTGTTCGTGATTGGAGGCATGGAAGAACTGGGGGCGGAAACGGAGATGTTTCATCGCGCGCTCGGACGTTCGCTGCGGTTGCGGGAGGGCGACAGGTTGTGCGCGATCGGGGATCAGGCGGAGGCGGTGACGCGCGGCGCGATCGAAGGCGGAGCGAAAGCGGAACAAGTGAGCGCGGCGAAGGACGTGGGCGAAGTGGCGGCGCGATTTGCAGAGTGGAAAGGCGCGGTGTTTGTGAAAGGCAGCCGGCGATGGGCGCTCGAACGGATCTTGGAGAACGTGGAGGTGCACGCGTGAGCGGGCGAGTGCGATGCTGAGCTATCTGGCAGATTACGAGGCGTATTTCGGACCGTTGCGGTTGCTGCGGTATATTACGGTGCGCACGCTGCTGGCGGCGGTGACGGCGCTGTTCATTGGATTTATCATCGCGCCGCGATTGATCGCGAAGTTTCGCGAGTTGAAGTTCGGGCACGGCTACATCGACGATCGCACGGGGGCGCTTGGCGCGACGTATTTCGACAAGAAGCACACGCCGACGATGGGCGGGCTGATCATCTTTTTGGCGGTGTTTCTCAGCTCCGTGTTGTGGGCGCTGCCGAATGTCTGGGTGTTTGTGAGTCTGTTCGTTTACGCGGCGCTGACGGTGCCGGGGTGGCGTGACGATTATCTGAAAGTGGTGAAGAAGAACCGCGACGGGATTTCGTCGTGGGAGAAAATTACGTGGCAGTCGCTGGCGACGGTGGTCGCGTTGGGAATTCTCATCTGGCATCCGGCGAGCGCGCAGAAGATCCGCGAATTGTGGGTGCCGTTTTTCAAGCAGGCGGTGATCGCGCACATGCCGTGGTGGCTGCTGCTGGGGTTGATCTATTTGTGGATCGTGGGGTTCAGCAATGCGATCAACCTGACGGACGGACTGGATGGGCTGGCGGTAGGTTGCACGATCTCGGTGGCGCTGGTGTTTGGGATCATGGCGTATGCCGCGGGGAACGTGCTGCTGTCGGAATATCTGTTGATGAGCTATGTGCCGGGGACGGGAGAATTGACGGTGATTTGCGGCGCGCTGATCGGCGGCTGCATGGCGTTTCTTTGGTATAACTCGCACCCGGCGGAAGTGTTCATGGGCGATACGGGATCGCTGGCGCTGGGCGGTTTGATCGGTGTCATGGCGTTTATGATACACCAACCCTTTACGCTGGTGATCGTGGGCGGCGTGTTCGTGGCGGAGCTGTTGTCGGTGGTGATTCAAGTTGGTTGGTTCAAATACACGAAGCAGCGTTTCGGGGCGGGGCGGCGGGTGTTTCTGATGGCGCCGCTGCATCATCATTTTCAGAAAAAAGGCTGGCCGGAGACGAAGGTGGTCTTGCGGTTTTGGGTGTTGTCGCTCGGGTGTGCGCTCGCGGGTTTGGCGACGCTGAAGCTGCGGTGAGGCGAAGATGAAGATGCCACTTACAGTTCCGGAAAATCTTCGGCCGTTGATCGCGTCACCGGTCGCGATCTTTGGCGCCGGCGTGAGCGGGGTGGGGGTGACGGCGCTGCTGGCGGCGCTCGGCGCGGAAAGCGTGATTTACGATGCGAAGGCGACGGAGTTTTCGGCGCGGGCGGCGAAGGCGCATCGGCTCGTGGTGTTCTCGCCGGGATTTCCGCCGGAGCATCCGTGGCTGGCGCTGGCGCGTGAGGCGGGATGCGAGTGCGTGAGCGAACTGGATCTGGCGGCGGCGTTTTGGCGCGGGCCGATCATCGCGGTGACCGGAACGAACGGGAAGACGACGCTGACGGAGTTTTTGACGCATGCCTTGCGAGGTGCGGGGCGCGAGGCTTATGCCACGGGGAACATCGGGCACTCGTTTGCGGAGCTGGTGGCGGGACTCGAAGGCGGAACGAAGGAGACGATCGCGGTGTGCGAAGTGAGCTCGTTTCAGGCGGAGACGATGAAGCGGCTGCGGGCGGACGCGACGTTGTGGACGAATTTCGCCGAGGATCATCTCGAGCGTCATCCGGGGTTGGAGAGCTATTTTACGGCGAAGTGGAACTTGGTGCTGCGGACGAAGGGGGTGCAGGAACAAGGGGCGGGGAGCAGGGAGCAGGTGCAGGCGGTGCGCAGCAGCGGGATTTTTGTGGGGAGTTCGGTGCGGCGTTGGGCGGAGAAACTGGGCCGACCGCTGCCAGCGGGGGCAGCGGTGGAGACGGAAGGGCAGCCGGCGGATGCGCGGTTAAAAGGAACGGTGTTTGCGGAGTATCCGCAGCGGGAGAATTTTCTGCTGGCGGCGGCGTGGTGGCGGGCGGCGGGATTGCCGGAGGACGATTTATTCGAAGCAGCGCGGACCTTTCGAGTGGGGCCGCATCGGCTCGCGCGGGTGGCGGAGCACGAAGGCGTGGTGTTTTGGAACGATTCGAAAGCGACGAACTTCCACGCGGTGGAAGCGGCGTTGGCGCGATTCGAGGCGCCGGTGGTGCTCATCGCGGGCGGGAAGGCGAAAGGCGGCGACCTGGCGGGGTTTGTTCATCGCATCGCGGCGCGCGTGAAGCACGTGTTGTTGATCGGCGAGACGAGCGCGGAACTGGCGTTTCATTGCGCGGCGGCGCGGGTGGCGCATACGAATTGTGCGACGCTGGCCGAAGCGGTGAAGCGGGCGGCGGAGCTGGCGGAACGCGGCGACAATGTGTTGCTGAGCCCGGGCTTCGCGAGCTTCGACATGTTTCGCGGCTATGCCGAACGCGGCGAGCAGTTCGAGCAGCTGGTGCGCGATATCACTTCCGCTCCCAGAATTAAGTAGCATCCGCAGTCCCAACCTCCAAACACTCCACCTATGAAAATCCTCCGCATTTTTGGCGTCGTCGTGGGGATCCACGCCCTGGCTTTGTTGATGATTCTCGTGAACCCTGGCTGCAGTTCGGCGAACAAACCGCCGGCGGCGGCGGAAGGCACCACGGCGGCGGATGCGACGGGCGGCGAGATGCCGACGACCTTTGCGGGCGCGGAGCCCGAGCCAGCGGTGAGTATTGGGGCGGCGGATACTCAATCGATGCCGGCTGACGCCGGGATGAACATGGGCGTGCGTTTCTCGCCGACGCGGCCGGGCACGCCGGTTGCGCGCGCGCTGGAAACGCAGCCGGTCGCCGACGTGACGCCGGCGACGACCTACACGGTGGCGCCGGGCGACAGTCTTTGGGTGATTGCGCGTCGGAACAAGTTGACGGTGGCCGAGCTGGCGGCGGCGAACAACATCGCCCGCGACGCGACGGTGAGGATTGGGCAGAAGTTGATCATTCCGGCGCAGGCGATGCCGAGCACGAGCATGAGCGTGACCGATCCGGTGGCTACGACGGCGCCGGCGAATCCGCCCGCCGCGGCGAAAAGCCGAGGGCAGTCGGTGAAGCACGTGGTGCGGCCCGGCGAGACGCTGGGCGCGATTGCGCGGAAGTATCAGGTGAAGGTCGGCGACATCGCGACCGCGAACAATATTGCGGATCCGCGGAAGCTTCGGGCGGGGATGGAATTGACGATTCCGGGCTGGCAGGCGCCCGCGGGCCGGACGCAAACCTCGAGCCCGACGCAGACGGCGCCGGCGCAACCGACGATCGACACGGCTCCGACTCCGGCTGCGGGGGAAGTGCCGACGTTGATTATCCCGCCGGACGATCACAACGAGCCGCCGGTGATTCAGGTGGACGAGCGGTGAGCGGCGCGGGGAGTTCGGAAACGTTCAAGCGATCATTGATTCGTGAATAACAGCGATGCTTCCGCCTTTGCCCAAGCGCTGGCGGACGCGTCGCGGGCGTTTGGCGTGACGGAGGAGACGACCTAGATGGCGAGACGAGCGAAGAAGTCTGATCCGGCGCGCGGCTGGTTTTCGATCAATCCGACGACGGTGATCATCGTGTGCGCGCTGGGGCTGACGTTTCTCGGTTTGACGATTTTGTTCAGCGCGAGCGCGTCGTTCAAACAGGGGCCGTATTTCTATTTGAACAAGCAGCTGGTCGGGGTGGCGGCGGCGGCGCTGGTGTGTTTCGTGGTGAGCCGGATCGATCTGGATTATCTGCGCGAGCACGCGTGGTGGATTGGAGCGATCGTGGTGGTGGCCCTGCTGCTCGTGCTGATTCCGCAGATTGGAATTTCGGTGAAAGGGAGTCGGCGCTGGCTGGGGCTTGGACCGGTGCGCGTGCAGGTGTCGGAGTTTGCGAAACTCGGATTGGTGTTCTGCCTCGCGCATTATCTGGCGCTGAATCAGACGCGGATCGCGGAGTTCAAACGCGGGTATCTTTATCCGCTGGCGATGATCGGAGGGGTGGCGGGTTTGATCATGCTCGAGCCGGATTTCGGCACGGCGGCGCTGACGATGGCGGTGGGATTGGTGCTGTTGTTTTTAGCGGGAGCGAAGTGGCGCTATGTGCTGCCGACGATCGCGTTGGTGGCGGGCGGGTTCGCGCTCGCGGTGATGAATAATCCGAACCGGCTGCGGCGGATGACGGAATTTTTGAGCGAGGAGAAATCGTATCACTTGCGCCAGGGGCTGGCGGCGTTTGCGGCGGGAGGAGTTGAGGGCGCGGGATTGGGGCAGGGGCGGCAGCAGTTGAATTATCTGCCGGAGGCGCACACGGACTTTATTTTTTCGGTGGTGGGCGAAGAGCTCGGGTTGCCGTTCACGCTGGGCGTGGTGGTGCTGTTCTTGATTATTTTCGTGGCGGGTCTCGTGCACCTGAGGAGGGCGCCGAATCTGTTTCAGTATCTGCTGGTGACGGGATGCCTGCTGCTGATTTGCCTGCAGGCGATCGTGAATCTCGGCGTGGTGACGGGCGTGTTGCCGACGAAAGGAATGTCGCTGCCATTCATCAGCGCGGGGTTGTCGAATTTGCTGCTGATGGGGTTTTTGCTGGGGATCATTTTGAACACGCAGCGAACGTGGGGGCGGGCGACGCTGGGGCGGAAGCGGAGGACGATGGAGGAGGTGCTCGCGTGAGGAAAAAAATCACAAAGGACACAAGTCCAAAATTCCAAAAGACAGCGCGCGAAGCGCGGGAATGTTTTGGGATTTGGAAGTTTGGCGTTTGAAGTCTGGCCAAAGCATGAGCCGTTTTCTGATTTCTTGCGGAGGGACGGGGGGGCATCTGGCGCCGGGGATTGCGGTGGCGGAGGAGTTGGGCGCGCGCGGGCACGCGGTGCGGCTGTTGATCAGCGAGAAGCGCGTGGATGCGCGGCTGGTGGAGAAGTATCCGGAGTTTGAATTCACGCGCGTGCCGGGCACGGGGTTTTCGGCGCGACCGGTGGGGTTGGCGAAATTCGTGATTTCGCAGGCGCGCGGAGTGAAGGTTTGCCGGGGGATTGTGCGGGAGTTTCGGCCGGACTGCGTGGTGGGGTTCGGCGGATTCACGTCGGCGGGCGTGGTCGTCGCGGCGCGGATGAGCGGCGTGCCGGTGGCGCTGCATGAATCGAATCGGGTGCCCGGGCGGGCGGTGCGCGTGCTGGGGCGCTGGGCGCAGCGGGTGTTTTTGCCAGCCGGAGTTTCGATGAGTGGGGTGGCGCCGGGCGTGGTGCGCGCGGCGGGGATGCCGGTGCGGAAGGAGATTGTGCGGGTGTCGCAGACCGAGGCGCGGAAAGCGCTGGGCATCGAAGTGGGGCGGAAGCTGGTGGTGGTGCTGGGCGGGAGTCAGGGGGCGACGGTGCTGAATGATTGGGCGCGGGCGGTGTTGAAGGAGTTTGCGGCGGAAGGCGTGCAGATTTGCTGCGTGACGGGGTTGGACAAGGGCCGCGACGGCGTGGTGGAGCTGGCGACGAAAACGGGCGAGCCGGTGCGCGGGTATTTTTTGATGTTCTGCGATCGGATCGGCGAGTTGCTGTCGGCGGCGGATCTGGCGGTGACGCGGGCGGGGGCGGGAACGATTGCGGAACTGGTGCGATGTGAAACGCCGGCGGTGCTGGTGCCGTTCCCGGCGGCGGCGGACGATCATCAACGGGCGAATGCGGCGGAGGTGGCGCGCGCGGGCGGCGGCGTGGTGTTGGAGCAGGCGGACATCGCGAGGTTGAAAGAGCTGGCGCTCGGGCTGGTGACGGACGAGGCGCGGCTGGCGGAGATGCGGGCGAAGCTGCGCCAGATGGGAGAGCAGGATCCGCGGGCGATGATCGTGGATGAACTGGAAGGGATCGCGGGAGGGCGGCGATGAAGCGCGAGTCGTTACCCGAGATTTTCGGACGCAAGGTGCACCGCGTGCATTGCGTGGGCGTGGCGGGAATGGGCTTGGGGCCGCTCGCGATGTTTTTGGCGGGGGCTGGATTCGAAGTGAGCGGCGAGGATGATGGGATGACGCCGGAGATGGCGGAGTTGCTGGCGGCGGCGGGCGTGCGGGTGGGAACGATGAAAGACGATTGTGAAGTGGTGGTGTATTCGTCGGCGATTGCGGCGACCCATCCGGTTTATCGCGCGGCGAAGGAGCGCGGGTTGTTGTTGGTGCGGCGCGGGGAGATGCTGGCGGAGGTGGTGCGCGGGCGGAAGCTCGTGGCCGTGTGCGGGTCGCATGGGAAGACGACGACGACGGCGATGCTCGTGTGGGCGTTGCGCCGGGCGGAGTTGAAAAGCGGATACGTGCTCGGCGGATTGTTTGCGGATGGGCGCGCGCCGGCGGATGCGGGGGAGAGCGAATGGGTGGTGGCGGAGATCGACGAAAGCGACGGAACGATCGAACGGTTTTCGCCGGAGATTACGGTCGCCGTGAATTTGGACTGGGATCATCCGGACCGGTATCGGACGGCGGAGGAGATCGAGCGGACGTTTGTGGAGTTGTTTGGGCGGACGCGCGGGGCGGTGTTGGTGAACGAGGAATGGGGCGGCGAAACACGGGGGCGCTCGGCGACGTTTGGGCGGAATGGGGATTTTGTGGGGGAGGTGAAGAAAGAGACGGATGGGCAAATGGTGTTGAAGCTGGGCGGGCGGTTTTCCGCGGACCGGGCGGTGGTGCGGGCGAAGGGAGAGTTCAACGCAACGAACGCGACGGCGGCGCTGGCGGCAGCGCAGATCATGGGGGCGAAGCTGCAGGAGGATTTGTTGGCGGATTTTGCGGGGGTGCGGCGGAGGCAGACGGTGTTGTGGGACGCGGAAGGGATTCGGGTGCTCGAGGACTATGCGCATCATCCGGCGGAGATTCGGGCGTTGTTGGCGAGCGTGCGGCCGAAAAGTGGGCGGTTGGTGGTGGTGTTTCAGCCGCATCGATATTCGCGGACGAGGCAGTTTTTGCGCGAGTTTGCGGAGGCGCTCGCGGTGGCGGATCGCGTGGTGTTGCTGGATGTTTACGGCGCGGGTGAAGGCAGGATTGAGGGCGGGACGACGGCGGATTTGGCGGCGACGATGAACGGAGATCGGGTCTCGCATGCGCGGAGCGATGCGGAGTTGAACGCGGCGCTGGACGCGGAGGTGCGCGCGGGGGATGTGGTGGCGTTTGTGGGCGCGGGGGATATCGATCGGAAAGCGCGGGCGTGGCTTGAAGCGAGGAAGGCGAAACGATGAGTGCGGCGAAATGGGATGAGTTTGCGGCGGGGGTTCGGCCGAGGCTTTCGGCGGAGACGAAGTTTGTGCGCGAAGAGCCGTTAGCGAAGAAGACGACGATGCGCGTGGGCGGAGCGGCGCGGGTGTATGCGGAGCCGGCGAGTATCGAGGATTTGGCTACGCTCTTGAAGGCCGCGAAAGCGGCGGGTGTGGCGGTGTATGCACTGGGGCGAGGGTCGAATTTGATCGTGCCGGATGCAGGCGTGGACGGCCTCGTGATTTCGCTCGGGCACGCGAATTGGGCGGTGTTCGAACCGCGGGACAAAGGGCGTGTGTGGGTGGGGGCGGGGTTGCGGTTGAAGAATTTGTGCGGGTTGGCGGCGAAGGCGGGGCTGACGGGATTCGAGTTTTTGGAAGGGATTCCCGGGAACGTCGGTGGGGCGCTGCGGATGAATGCGGGAGCGATGGGCGGGTGGATGTTCGACGTGGTGGAAGAAGTGCGGGCGATGACGTTGGACGGTGAATTGCGAACATGGGCGCGGGAGGAGATGCAGGTGAGTTACCGGCATTGTGCGGAGCTGCATGCGGCGATCGCGCTGGGGGCGTTGCTGCGTCCGATGGCGCAAACGGATGCGGATGCGGTGAGCCGGCAGATCGATGTTTATCGGAGGAAACGGCAGGAGTCGCAGCCGCGGGAGCCGAGCGCGGGATGTATTTTCAAGAATCCGGAAGGGACTTCGGCGGGGCGGTTGATCGATGAATGTGGATTGAAAGGGATGCGCGTGGGCGATGCGGAGGTGTCGCCGGTGCATGCGAATTTCATCGTAAACCGTGGGAAGGCGACGGGGGCGGACGTAGTGGAATTGGTGAGACGCGTGCGGGCGAAAGTGAAGGAAGCGCGCGGCGTGGAGTTGGAGCCGGAGGCGTTGTTGTATGGGCGGGAGTGGAGGGAAGTGCTGTGAATTTTCGAATTTGGATTTTCGATTTTCGATTTGTGGGCCGGGGACCGATGCGCGGGCGGACGGCGGTTGGATCGGCAAATCGAAAATCGAAAATCGAGAATCGAAAATTTACGGCATGAACACGCCTATCATCGCAGTTTTAAGCGGAGGCACTTCGGCGGAGCGGGAGGTTTCGCTGGGGTCGGGGCTGGCTTGCGCGGTGGCGCTGGCGCGGAGTTTTCCGACGCGGTTGTTTGTGGTGGATGCGGACGCGGTGCCGGAGGGGATCGAGGCGGATAAGCACGTCGTGTTATCGACGTTGCATGGCACGTTTGGGGAGGACGGCGGGATGCAACGCTTGTTGGAGGAAAAGGGTGTGACGTATGCGGGGTGCGGGGTGGAGAGCAGTGCGCTGACGATGGATAAAACGGCGACGAAAGAGGCGGTGGAAAAGGCGGGGATTCGGGTGATTCCCGGGATGAAGTTTGCGGCGGGAGGAAAACCGACGGCGGATGAGGTGATCGGGCGGTTTGGCGAAAACGTGGTGCTGAAGCCGAATGATCAGGGGAGCAGCGTGGGGTTGAGGATTGTGGGATCGCGGGCGGAGTTGGAAGCGGGCTTGGCGGCGATCACGGATGGGAACTGGTTGATCGAGCAGCGGGTGTTTGGGCGGGAACTCGCGGTGGGCGTTTTGAACGGGCGGGCGTTGGGGGTGGTGGAGATCCGGCCGAAGTCGGGCGTGTATGATTACGAAAGCAAATACACGAAAGGGCGGACGGAGTATTTGGCGCCGGCGCCGTTGGGGGAGGGATTGACGGCGGAAATTCGGGCGGCGGCGGAGCGGGCGTTTGGGGCGTGCGGGTGTCGGGATTATGCGCGCGTGGATTTCATGATCGGAGCGAAAGAAGAGTTTTATTTGCTGGAAATAAACACGCTCCCGGGCATGAAAGAAACGAGCCTGCTGCCGATGAGCGCTCGCTGCGAGGGGCTAGGTTTTTCGGAGCTTGTAAGGGAAATGGTGATACCCGCGCTGCAGCGTTTTCAAGCGGGAGCGGCGTCTGCGAAAACCACGTGAGTCGAGCCGAGAACAACAGTCAGCCATCGCGCAGTTGGAGAGATATTCCCCAACAGGTGAAGCCGCGCGCGATGTCGAACGGCGGGCGGAAGCGGCTGGTGTGGAGTGTGACGAAAACGATCTTCGCGGCCGCGTTGTTGTGTGGATTGGTGTGGGGCGGCTATGAGATCGGCGCGGTGTTGCGCGGGAATCCGCAGATTTTGTCGGCGACGGCCGAGGCGGTGCCGGTGAAGGAGATCGTGCTGACGACCGACGGGGTGCTGGATCATGCGTGGGTGGTGCAGACGCTGGGGCTGCCGCGGAAAGTGTCGTTGATGCAGCTCGATCTGCATGTGTTGCAGGCGAAGTTGCTCGAGACGCGTCAGGTGCGGGCGGCGAACGTGGCGCGGGTGTTTCCGGCGACGCTGACGGTGAGTATTTCCGAGTATTCACCGGTGGCGCGTTTGATGGCGCAGCTCGGCGACGGTGCGCCGCGGGAGTTGCTGGTGTCGCGGGAAGGGGTGGTGTTCGAAGGGATCAGCTTCGATCCGGCGATGGTGAAGACGCTGCCGTGGCTGGCGGGGGTGAAGCTGGAGCGGGAAGGCGACGTGTTTTTGCCGATCGCGCACATGGACGTCGCGGCGGATTTGCTGGCGAAGGCGAAGCTGGAGGCGGAGCATCTTTATCGCACGTGGCAGGTGGTGTCGTTGGAGCGGTTTGAGTCGGACCACGAGATCGAGGTGAAGGCGAAGGACGTGGGGCGGATTTTGTTTGGCGTGAACGACGACTTTTTCCGGCAGCTGGCGCGGTTGGATTCGTTATTGGATGCGGCGCGGGCGCGGACGGACCGGCCGTTGCGCGAGGTGAACCTGGCGATCGGGTCGCAAGTGCCGGTGACGTTCGAAGACCCGGAGTTGGTGCCTGGTGCGCCGGCTCCGTCACACGTGCGGGCGACGACGGCGGATGTGCGGCGGGAGAAGAGACCGGCGCGACCTGCTTTCCTGGATTTTCAGCGAAACAACAAACTGTGAGCTCCCGCACCACCTTCATTGGCGCCGTCGAAGTCGGCACATCCAAAACCACTGTTCTTGTAGGCGAATACACCGGCCGCGAGCTGGCGATTGTCGGCCATGGCGAGTGTTCGTCGCGCGGGGTGATCAAGGGGAACGTCGTGGACTACAAGGCGGCGAGCGATTGCACGCACAGCGCGCTGGAGCAAGCGGAGCGCGATGCGGGCGAGAAGATCGATCTGGTGTTTCTCGCGCAGACGGGCGGGCACCTGGAAGGGTTCTACAACGAGGCGGCGGTGAACGTGAAGGCGGCGGACAACATGATCGATCGGGACGATATTCGCACGGTGTGCGATCTCGCGCGCTCGAAGGAGCTGCCGAGCGGGCGGATGGTGGTCCATCATATCCGTCGGCCGTTTCGGGTGGATGGGCGGATCGTGCCGACGTCGCCGGAGAATCTGGTCGGGCAGCGGTTGGAAGTCGGTTATTGGACGGTGCACGGCCAGGAGCAGCGGCTGGCGGACAACATTCATGTGATCCGCGGGTTTAATCTCGAAGTGCGCGAGCTGGTGCTGGCGAGTTTGGCGTCGGGTCACATGGTGACGACGCCGGAGGAGCGTCAGCACGGCGTGCTGGCGATCGACATTGGGGCGGGGACGACGGATTTCGCGTTGTATCGTGATGGGGTGGCGCACACGACGGGCGTAGTGCCGGTGGGCGGGACGCATCTGACGAACGATTTGAGCATCGGGCTGCGGTTGACTGAGGGGCAGGCGGAGAAGTTGAAGCTGCGGTTTGGGCGCGCGACGGTGCAGGCGAAGGACAGGAACGACAAAGTGTGGCTGGATGGGAATTTCGCGATTGGGGACCGGCAGTTTGCGCGGCAGGCGATCGAGCAGATCACGGCGGCGCGGACGTGGGAGTTGTTTGAAGTGGTGAAGAAGAAACTCGGGAATGCGTTTTCGCCGGAGACCTGTGCGGCGGGCGTGGTGTTGACGGGTGGCACGGCCAAGCTGACGGGCATCGTGGAAGCGGCGGCGAAGGTGTTTGGCGTGCCGGCGCATCTCGGTGAGACGCCGGGCTGGGTGGCGGAGAATCTGCGCGATCCGGGTTACAACACGGCGCTCGGGCTGTTGTATTACGGCGTGAGCGCACACAACGAGAAGACGACGGCGCCGCGGAAGAGCGGCGGGTTTTTGTCGGGGGTGAAGCGGTTGTTTGCCGCGTCATGACGGGGCAAATCCCAAACGCCAAAGGTCCAAACGCCAAAGAAACTCCAAAATTCAATATGGGATCGGGTGCCGTTACTGCCGGTGAGATTTGAGATTTCTTTGGTATTTGGCGTCTGGGATTTGGGATTTTATCTATAATGAATTTGAACGAACTACCACTGGAGCACTCGTTGCTCACGGATCGGAGCATTGCGATTAAGCTGGTCGGCGTGGGGGGCGCAGGATCGAACGCGGTCGATCGTTTGAAGATGGAGAATCTCGAGCGGCTGCAGCTGGCGGTCGTGAACACGGACTATCAGGCCCTGGCGAGTTCGCCGGTGCAGGACAAAGTGTTGATCGGAATGAGTGTGACGCGCGGGCTCGGCGCGGGCGGCGATCCGGAGTTGGGGCGCGAGGCGGCGGAGGCGGATCGCGAGAAGATCGCGAACGTGGTGAAGGAGTGCGATCTGGTGTTTTTGTTTGGCGGAATGGGCGGGGGGACGGGGAGCGGCGCGCTGCCGGTGGTGGCGGAGATTGCGTCGGAGCAAGGGGCGCTGGTGATCGCGTTCGTGACGATGCCGTTTTCGTTCGAAGGCGGACGGCGGTTGAAGCAGGCGGAGGAAGGACTTCAGGCGCTGCGGCGTGTATGTGATGCGGTGATACCGCTGCCGAATGACGTGTTGCTGCAGGAGGCGGCGGAGAACGAGACGGTGTTGGATTCGTTTGCGCGGGCGGACGAATGGATGGGTCGCGGGGTGAAGTCGATCTGGGCGATGCTGTTCAAGACCGGGTTGATCAACCTGGATTTTGCGACGTTGCGGCAGGCGTTTCAGCAGCGCGGTGGAAAGACGCTGTTCGGGCTCGGCGAAGGAGCGGGGGAGAATGCGGTGGCGGATGCGGTGGCGAGTTTGAAGCTTTGCCCGCTGTTGCACACGCCGGAGTTTTCGCGGAAGGCGGATCGGCTGCTGGTGAACATCATTGGCGGGACGGATCTGACGCTGGCGAAAGTGAACGAGTTGATGACGGCGATCACGGAGCAGTTCGGGCGCGAGTCGCACATCATCATGGGCGCGGTGATCGACGAAGGGATGCAGAATCGCGTCGAAGTGTGCGTGATCGGCACGAGCGAGATGGGCGGACGGGCGGGCGGTTATTCGCGTCGGCCGGTGCCGCCCCGGAAAGCGGCGCCGGTGCGCAGTGAGGTGTCGGCGGGAGCGCCGGGGATGTTCGATGGGGCGGGGGCGATGGCGACGACGCGCGCGGTGGAGCCGGCGCAGACGGAGATGTCGTTGGAAAAGGCGGCGGCGAAAGCGGCGGAGAAGATTGCGCAGGAAGAGTTTGGTTTCGGAGAGATCGAGAGCCGCGGGCATTTCGAGAAGACGGATCGGAATCTTTTCGATGGGCAGGATCTGGATGTGCCGACGTATTTGCGGAAGGGGATCAAGATTGTGGTGTGAGGGGGGATTGGGCCACAGGGGCACGGAGCGGCGGGGGGGGGGGACCCCCCCCGACAT
>JAEWBF010000070.1 GCA_023391285.1 Verrucomicrobiota bacterium | reverse complement strand
TTCCAACACCCCCACGCCGCCGGGGGCGCCCTCGAAGACGAGTGGAGGAACGGTCAAGGTCGCGAAGATCGACACCAAAGGGATTCTTGCGGGCGTGCAGGGTGGGAGCACGGCGAACAAGATTGGCGGCGCGGGCGGCACGGCGTTGACGCGGGCGGAAGGCGAGGCGGTGGATCTTTATACGGCGTTGCTGGCGCGGAAGATCAAAGACGAATTGGATGAACGGCCGGGGGTGGGGGCGGGGCTGACCGTTGAAGTGGAAATTCGAATACTGGCGGACGGGACGATTCGGGGATTCAAGATTTTGCGGTCGTCGGGCAGCGGAGAGTTCGACGATGCGGTGCGGGAGACATTTGCGAAACTGAAGATGCCGCCGCGGCCGAAAGGATTGTCGGAATTGCAGCGGTTTCCGATCCGCGGGGTGGAGTAAGCCAAAAAGTCCTTGCCTTCGCGCGGGGAACTTCGATTTTTCTCACCCCTCGCACACGCGAATGGGCTCTTAGCTCAGTTGGTAGAGCGCCTCAATGGCATTGAGGAGGTCAGCGGTTCGAACCCGCTAGGGTCCACCAAATTTACCCGGCTTCGGCCGGGTTTTTTTGTGGTTGGTGGAGTTGGTTGGCCCGCGAAATACGCGAAAGGGGCGAAAGGGGCGGCGAGACGGAGCGAGCGCGCAACCTGCAAGGGGATTTTTCCCAGAGGGGCAGGGCAGATTGCCGGATTGAGCGGCGGGCGGTTTTTTCGGCCGTCCGAGGGTGGTCGAAGGGAAGAGGAGCGGATAATGTCCACGGCCCGCCGGATGAGCCGTCGGGGCGAAGCGAAACCGCAACGGAGAATCACAATGGCGAAGACGAGCAGCGACGTGTTGATCGAGGTGTTGGAGCAATGGGGAGTGGAGGTCGTGTTCGGGATGCCGGGCGACGGCATCAACGGAATCATCGAATCGCTGCGGTTGGCGAAGGATCGAATTCGCTTCATTCAAGTGCGGCACGAGGAATCGGCGGCGTTCATGGCGTGCGGATATGCGAAATACACGCGGAAGCTGGGCGTGTGCCTGGCGACGTCGGGGCCGGGCGGGATCCATTTGTTGAACGGACTTTACGATGCGAAACTCGATGGCGCGCCGGTGCTGGCGATCACGGGGCATCATTTTCACGACCTGATCGACACGCATGCGCAGCAGGACGTGGATCTGGACAAGCTCTACATGGACGTGGCGGTGTATAACACGCGCGTGATGGGACCGGAGCACGTCGAAGCGGTGGCGAATCTCGCGTGTCGCAACGCGCTCGCGCAGCGCGGGGTGGCGCACATCAATTTCCCGGTCGATACGCAGTCGATGCCGGTGAAGGAGGGGAAGCCGTCGGAGCGGAATATCAAAGGTTACGCGGACACGCAGGCGTTTGCGCGGACGGCAGGGTTGCCGGCGGTGGAGCAGTTGAAGGCGGCGGCGGAGGTGATCAATCGCGGCGAGAAGATCGCGATCCTGGCGGGGCAGGGCGCGTTGCATGCGGGCGCAGAACTGGAGCGGATCGCAGAGCGGATTGGCGCGCCGATCGTGAAGGCGTTGTTGGGCAAGTGCTGCGTGCCGGACGATTCGCCTTACACGACGGGCGGTATCGGACTTTTGGGGACAGAGCCGTCGCAGGAAGCGTTGGAGGAGTGCGACACGCTGCTGATGGTGGGCACGTCGTTTCCGTATATCGAATATTATCCGGAGCCGGGAAAAGCGCGCGCGGTGCAGATCGACATCGACGCGACGCGGATTGGATTGAGGTATCCGGTGGAGGTGGGATTGGCGGGCGATGCGCGGATGACGCTGCAGTTGCTCGAGCCGATGTTGGAGCAGCGCGGGAGGAAACCGTTTCTCGAGAAGGCGCAGAAAGGCATGGAGAAATGGCGGAAGCTGATGGATGAGCGGGTGTCGCGGAGGGACAAGCCGATGAAGCCGCAAGTGGTGGCGTGGGAGATGGGGCGGCGGCTGAGTCCGCAAGCGATCGTGAGCTGCGACAGCGGGACGATCACGACGTGGTTTGCGCGGCACATCCCGGCATTGCGCGGGCAGATGCACTCGCTCTCGGGAACGCTCGCGTCGATGGCGAACGGATTGCCCTACGCGATCGCGGCGCAGGTCGCGTATCCAGATCGTCAATGCGTGGCGTTCGTCGGCGACGGCGGGTTCACGATGTTGATGGGCGAATTCGTGACGGCGGTGAAGTATCAGCTCCCGATCAAGATCTGCGTGGTGAAGAACAATTCGCTCGGTCAGATCAAGTGGGAGCAGATGGTGTTTCTGGGAAATCCGGAGTATGCGTGCGATCTGCATCCGATCGACTTCGTGGCGTTTGCGCACGCGTGCGGGGCGCGCGGATTTCGGATCGAGGATCCGGAGCGCTGTGGTGAGATCGTGGAGCAGGCGCTGGCGACGCCGGGGCCGGTGTTGATTGAAGCGGTGGTGGATCCGCACGAGCCGCCGATGCCGCCGAAGATAAAGGCCAAGCAGGCGGTGCATCTGGCGAAATCGCTGGCGCGCGGCACGCCGGAGCGCGGGAAGATCGCGAAGACGATCGCGGAGGATAAGGTGCGGGAGTTGGTGTGAGGGGGGCGAGAAGGCGCGGCGGTGGGCCGGGGGAGGATTTGCTGGAAAGTTACGACGGAAGTTTTCGCGGCGGGGGCGGGAGACCCCGCCCTACATGGGGGAGTGGGGGCGGGGGGGATGGGATTGCCACCAGACGGCGGTGAGAGCGGCGAGGCCGAGGGCGACGAGAGAGGCGGTGGCGCGGCGCTTGGAAAGCTCGATTTGGAGCGAGTGCTCTTCGGCGTCGCGGTCGAAGGGGCCATGAGCGCCCCACGGGCCGGGGGCGGGATTCCACAAATTATCCGGTTGGTTGGGGTCGCGCGGCTCGTGCGTTTCTCCGAACGAGCGGCCGACGAGATAGCGGTCGAGAAAGCCGGGCCAGAGTTTGTTGAGCTTGATGCCGACGACGGTGTTGATGCCGAGATAGACCTCGCGCCGGTTTTGGTGAGCGGCCCAATAAATCGTGCGGGCGGCGACTTCGGGCTGGTAGATCGGCGCGGGCGGTTTCGCTTTTTGCGGGAGGCGGCTTTTGACCCACGCGAATTGCGGCGTGTTGATCGCGGGCAGCTGGACCATGGTGAGCCGGATCTTTTTTCGATCGGCGATCAGTTCGGAACGGAGCGAATCGGTGAAGCCGCGGATGGCGTATTTGGCGGCGCAATACGCGGATTGGTAGGGGATGCTGCGATAAGCGAGGGAGGATCCGATTTGGACAATGGCGCCGCGGTTGCGCGGGAGCATGCGACGGAGCGCGGCCTGCGTGCCGTAAACATAGCCGAGGTAGGTGACGTCGGTGACGCGCTTGAATTCCTCCGCCGGCATGTCGGCGATTCGCGAATACACGGAGGCCATGGCGTTGTTGATCCAAATGTCGATCGGGCCGAAGTGGCGCTCGGTGAGTTCGGCGAGTTGCTCGGTGCTTTGGGGATCCGCGACGTCGCCGGAGAGGATCACGGCGCGGCCGCCGAGTTCCTCGACCTCGTGCTGTGTGGCTTCGAGACGGTCGTGGCCGCGGGCGAGCAGACCGAGGCAGGCGCCGCGGCGGGCGAATTCGCGGGCGGTCGCGCGACCGACACCGGCGGATGCTCCAGTGATGACGACGACTTCGCGGCGGGCGGGACGAGGAGGAGACGCGGGCATGGCCGAAGTTAGATCGACTGCAGCGAACGAGCCATGGGGCGGCGGGCGGAATGGGGGATGAGAGTGCGTCCGGGCGGGAGGAGCATCGCGCAAGTCGGAACCCTGTCACAGTTTTGGCATTACATTGCAGTTATTGGCTGGCGGAAACGCATCGGGGCGCTATGAACAGAATTCGTGGATTCGTTCCCCAATGCTGTCTCCAGTGCAGTGAGCGGGCCGCGGGTGATGATTGTGGATGATGAAGAGCAGAAGCGGATGCTCCTCGCCCGGTTCCTGCGGCGGACGTTCCCGCAGGTGGTGATTTACGAATGCCCCGGCGGTGAGCAGGCGATTCAGGAATTGGAAGGGAATGTCGTGGACGTCGTAATCACGGACAATCGCATGGCCGGAGTCAGCGGACTGGACTTGACGCGGCGCATTCGCGAGCGGCAGCCGGAGCTTCCGATTGTGATGGTGACGGGGCATCCGGATTTCGACCAAGCGGCGGCGGAGGCGGGGGTGACGAAGTTGATCGATTTTGCGAGGTATGCGGAGATCGGGCAGGTGATCACGGACGTTTTGCGGGCGCGGAAACATTCGTAAGCGGGGCGCGGCAAAGTTTTCCCGGGAGGGAACGCAGTCCGCTCGCGACTGACGGTGTGGGCGGTGATCTCGAAGCAGGGTGAGTCGCCGCGAATCCTCGATGCCGCGAGGGTTGGATTACAGGCGCCGCGGTCGCGTGTGAGGACGCGGTGGCGGCGCGAGTGGCGAATTTTGCCCGTGAGCGCGGCGGTGATGGTTTTGGGCGGATGCAGCGGGCGGCAGTCGGCGTTGGAGCCGGCGGGGCGCGGGGCGGAGATGATTGCGGATTTGTTTTGGTGGATGGCGGGCGGGACGGTGGTGGTGTGGATCGGCGTGGCGTGGCTGGCGATGTCGGCGATGCGCGGACGCGTTTCGAAGCAGACGGAGCGGCAGGCGCGGTTGTATATCATCGGCGGCGGGGCGGTGGTGCCGACGGTGGTGTTGGCGGGATTGTTGAGTTATGGATTGGGCGGAATGCCCGAGTTGATTCGGCCGGCGCCGGAAGGGGCGTTGCGGGTGCACGTGGTCGGCGAGCAGTGGTGGTGGCGCGTGCGGTATGAAGTGGCGGAAGGCGAATTTGTGGAATTGGCGAACGAGGTGCGGCTGCCGGTGGGGCGGGCGGTGGAGTTCACGTTGGACAGCCCGGATGTGATTCACTCGTTCTGGATTCCGTCGCTCGGCGGGAAGATGGACATGATTCCGGGTCGGACGACGCGACTGTTGCTGGAGCCGACGCGGACGGGCGTGTTTCGCGGCGTGTGCGCGGAGTTTTGCGGCGACTCGCATGCGTTGATGGCGTTCGACGTGGTGGTGAGCGAGGAGGCGGAGTTCGAGGCGTGGCTCGCGAAGGAGCGCGCCGGGGCGAGCGAACCGGCGACGCCGGAGACGATGGCGGGGCGGGAGTCGTTTTTTGCGAATGGCTGCGCGGCGTGTCATGCGGTGCGCGGAACGGAGGCGGTGGCGACGATCGGGCCGGATCTGACGCACGTGGGCGGGCGGCGAACGCTGGGCGCGGGGATTATGAAGAATGACGCGGAGGGATTTGCGCGGTGGATAACGGAAACGGACAAGGTGAAGCCCGGTGTGTTGATGCCGCATTTTGGAATGCTGCCGCGCGAGGAACTCGGAGCGCTCGTGGCGTATTTGGAGTCACTTGAATGAAAACGCATCCGGATGATCCCGAGCCGTTGAAAGAGGCGCCGCCGTTGGAATTGCGACGCGCGCAGGAGGACCGGCTGCGGAAGGCGTGGGAGGCGCCGACGGGGTGGCGTTATTGGTCGGCGGTGAACAACACGATCGTGGGCGTGTGGTATACCGGGCTCGCGTTCATCTTTTTCCTCTTCGCGGGTGTGCTGGCTTTGCTGATACGGATGCAACTCGCGGTGCCGGAGAACGATTTTCTGACGGCGGACGCCTACAATCAGATCTTCACCGTGCATGGATCGGTGATGATGTTCTTGTTCGCGATTCCGGTGTTCGAATCGATCGCGGTGATCTTCTTGCCGCAGATGCTGGGGGCGCGCGATCTGCCGTTTCCGCGGCTGTCGGCGTTTGGGTTTTGGTGTTTTCTGTTGGGCGGCGTGTTTTTGTCGGGGTCGTTGTTTTTCAACGCGGCGCCGAAAGGCGGATGGTTCATGTATCCGCCGCTGACGTCGGGTTATCAGCCGGGAACGGGCGCGGACATGTGGTTGTTGGGATTTTCGTTTATCGAAATCGCGGCGATTGCGGCGGCGGTGGAGTTGATCGTGGGGACGTTGAAGTGCCGGCCGCCGGGGATGCGGATCAATCTGATACCGCTGTATTGCTGGTATGTGCTGGTGGCGGCGGCGATGGTGTTGTTTGCGTTTCCGCCGTTGATCGCGGGCAGCATGCTGCTGGAGCTGGAACGGGCGTTTGGCTGGCCGTTTTTCGATCCGAACGGCGGCGGCGATCCGGTGCTGTGGCAGCACCTGTTTTGGTTATTCGGGCATCCGGAAGTTTATATCATTTTTCTGCCGTCGGTGGCGATTATCGCGATGATCGTGCCGACCTTTGCGCGGCGTCCCATTGTTGGATACGGCTGGATCGTGTTGGCGGCGGTGGGGACGGGATTCATCAGCTTCGGGCTGTGGGTGCATCACATGTTCACGACCGGATTGCCGGGGATCTCGCTGGCGTTGTTCTCGGCGGCGTCGGAGGCGGTGGCGATTCCGACGGGCGTGCAGATTTTCTGTTTCATTGCGACGATCGCCGCGGGAAAAATGGTGAAGTCGGTGCCGATGTTGTTCTGCACGGGCGGGCTGGCGTCGTTCATCATCGGTGGATTGACGGGCGTGATGGTGGCGCTGGCGTCATTTGATTTTCAGGCGCACGACTCGTTCTTCATCGTGGCGCATCTGCATTACGTGCTGATCGGCGGGGCGGTGTTTCCGATCGTGGGCGGGTGTTACTATTTCTTTCCGCTGCTGAATGGAAAGAAGCTGTCGGACCGGCTGGGGAAGATCGCGTTCTGGCTGATGTTCGTGGGATTCAACGTGACCTTCATGCCGATGCATTTCACCGGGCTGCGCGGGATGCCGCGGCGGGTGTTCACGTATCCGGAAGGTTTGGGCTTCGACTGGCTGAACATGGTGTCGACGATCGGCGCGTTCGTGCTCGCGGCGGGCATCGCGGTGGTGACGTGGGACATCGTGCGGCCGAAGAAGAAGGAGCCGGTGGCGCCGCGAAATCCGTGGGGCGCGGGGACGTTGGAGTGGATGCCGAAATTGCCGCCGGAGAACTGGGGCGTGCGGTCGATTCCGGAAATCGACAGCCGTTATCCGCTGTGGGATCAGCCGAATTTTTTGAGGGATGTGGATGAGGGGCGGTTTTATTTGTCGGACGCGGAAGAGGGAAAACGCGAGACGCTGGTGACGACGGTGATCGATGCGAAGCCGGCTCAATGTTTACGGCTGCCGGGGCCGAGTTATGTGCCGCTGTTCGCGGCGGTGACGCTCGGCGGTTTTTTTATCCTGGGGACGTTTTATTTGTGGGTGCCAGCGACGATCAGCTTGGTCGTGGGAGTTGGGGTGATTCTGTATTGGCTGTGGACGAGCACGGCAGTGGTGCCGGAGAAAAAGGAAAAGTATGTCGGGCTGGGCGTGACACTGCCGCTGTATAATTCGGGCGTCACCTCGGTGGGATGGTGGGCGATGCTGATCACGATGCTGGCGGTGCTGACGGCGTTCGTGTCGTTGATCTTTGCCTATTTCTTCTACTGGACGATTCACGAGGAATTCCCGCCGGAGGATGCGAAAGGCCCGGGCGTGTTTTGGCCGGTGGTGGCGCTGGGGCTGTTGTTGGCGGCGTGGGTGTTTACGATGCTGGCGCGGCGGTGGAATACGGTGGATCGCGCGGGGATGTTTTATGCGGGGATGGGATTTGCGTGGTTGCTGGCGTTGGCGGGCGGGGCGGCGATGTTGGCGGGGCCGTGGCTCACGGGAATGGATCCGACGCGGCATGTTTACGATGCGATCGTGTGGCTGCTGGCGATCTGGACGATGCTGCATGCGGCGACGGGGGCGTTGATGCAGGGGTATTGTTTCGCGCGGCGGTTGGCGGGGAAGATGACGGCGCGTTACGACATCGATATCCACAATGTGGTGCTGTTTTGGCATTTCGTCGCGGTGACGGCGTTGATCACGGTGGGGACAATCGCGGGATTTCCGCTGGTGAAATGAAAACGGGGACGACGATGAAAGAAGCGCCGCACGAAGAGAAGGAGAGCCTGTGGCGGTTGATCGTGTCGCCGACGATTTGGGCGGTGCACTTCATGGCGTGTTACGTGACGGCGGCGATCTGGTGCGCGAAGTATGCGCCGCGGTTTGGGTCGCTGGAGCCGGTGCGGTGGGCGATTGCGATTTATACGGTGGCCGCGCTGATCGGAATCGCTTGGAACGGTTTTGGCGGATTGCGGCGGCATCGATTTGGGTCGGAGTCGCTGCCGCACGATTTCGACACGCCGGGCGATCGGCATCGGTTTTTGGGATTTGCGACGACCTTGCTGGCGGCGTTGAGCGCGGTGGCGGTGGTGTTTGCGGCGATGGTGGTGGTGTTTTTCGAGGACTGCCGATGAAGCGCCGTGTATTCATGTTTCTGGGACTGATGACGCTGGCGGCGGTGTGGTTGGGGCCGCTGCCGGAGCTGGCGCGGGCATCGTTTTCGGCGCACATGACGATGCACATGGGCGTGGTGGCGGTGGCGGCGCCGCTCATTGCGCTGGGGGTGGCGGGCACGCGATGCGATCCGGTGGCGCGGGCGCCGCGGTGGTTTCCGCCGATTCCGTTGTCGGTGGTGGAATTGGTGATCGTGTGGTCGTGGCATGCGCCGGCGCTGCATCATTTCGCGCGGCGGGTGTCGGGTGGGTTCGCGGTGGAGCAAGGGGCGTTTCTGGCGGCGGGACTGGCGGTGTGGTTGTCGGCTTTTGGCGGGAGTGAAGAGCGACGCGGCGATCGCGTGGGAGCGGGAATCGCGGCGCTGTTGTTGACCTCGATGCACATGACCTTGTTGGGCGCGTTGCTCGCGCTGACGCCGCGGGCCTTGTATGTGCACATGGTTGAACTCGGGGGCATGTCGCCGCTGGAGGATCAACATCTCGGCGGAGCGATCATGTTGTTGGTGGGAGGGGTGTCGTATTTGGTGGGAGGCGTGTGGCTGACGGCGGGACTGTTGCGCGGGAGTGTGGCGCGGAAGGAGGCGGCGCGATGAAGCGGTGGATTTGGCGAGGCACGATCGTCGCCGGTGTGCTGGCGGTGGGCGGGTTTCTCGTGGCGGCGAGCGGGATCATTCCGATCAAGGCGAGTTCGGGGCACTGGGCAGTGACGGAGTGGTTTTTGCGGTTCAGCATGAGCCGATCCACGGCGACGCATAGTTTGGGAACGAAGGTGCCGCGGTTGGACGATGCAGCCATGATTCTGAAAGGGGCGGGACATTATGAAACGGGTTGTCGTTCGTGTCATGGCGCGCCGGGACGGCCGCAGCCGCGGATTGCGCAGGCGATGACGCCGAAGGCGCCTGAATTGGCGGAACGGATACGCGAGTCGAATCCGCGAAAGCTGTTTCAGGTGGTGAAGCACGGGATCAAGTTTACGGGAATGCCGGCGTGGCCGTCGCAGCACCGGGACGACGAGGTGTGGGCGATGGTGGCATTTCTCGTGAAGTATCCAGAACTTGATGACGAAGGGTATCGTCAGCTGGTGCATGGAGAGATTTCGCCGGTGCCGGCGATGCAGACCATGGCGCCGCCGGACATCGGGCCGACGCCGCCGGCTGAAGTCGCGCGGACCTGCGCGCGGTGTCATGGTGTCGATGGAAAAGGACGGGGCGGAGAAGCGTTTCCACAATTGGCGGGGCAGCGTCGGGAGTATTTGGAAGATGCGCTCGCGGCGTATGCGGAAGGCGCGCGGCACAGCGGGATCATGGAGCCGGTGGCAGCGGGGCTGACGGAGGAGTTGATTGCGAATCTGGCGACGTATTATGCGGAGTTGCGGCCGGGAGCGGCGCGGGCGGAGCGAGTCGCGGTGGATGAGAACGAGACAGGAAGGGAGGAAGATGAACTGTGGCGGAGGGGGGAGGAGATTGCGTTGCGCGGGATTCCGGAGAAACGCGTGCCGGCGTGCGTGGAGTGTCACGGTCCAAAAGGAACGCGAACGAAGCCGGCGTATCCGTCGCTGGTCGGGCTATCGGAAGGCTATCTCGAGCTGCAGTTGAAGCTGTTCAAAGACGAACGGCGCGGAGGCGGGCCGTATGCGCATGTGATGCAGGAAGTGGCGGGACGACTTTCGGATCAGGATCGGCGGGCGGCGGCGCGGTATTTTGGCCTGCTCTCGAGCGAGCAGGAGTGAAGAGGAGTTGGGAAACCGCGAAGGACGCGAAGTTGCGCTAAGTTCCGGACGCTGACGGCGGGGACGCCTCGCCTTACCGGTGGTGGAGTCGGCGGTAGCGGGGTTGGGAACCGCGTTCTTCGGCGGGGTGGCTGGCGGCGAAGAGATTTTGGGCGGAGTTGACGAGGGCGAGGTGAGAAAAGGCTTGGGGGAAATTGCCGGTGAGACGGCGGAGGTTGGTGTCGTATTCTTCAGAGAGAAGACCGAGCGGGGAGCGGAGCGAAAGCAGGCGTTCGAAGAGGGCGAGGGCTTCGTCGCGGCGACCGAGCAGCGCGAGACAATCGACGAGCCAAAAGGAGCACGGAAGGAACGCGCCTTCGCCGGGCGGGAGACCATCGACACTGGACTCCTCGCTGGTGTCGTAGCGTTGCACGAGGCCGTCGGTGGTGAGCTCGCGCTGGATCGCTTCGATGGTGCGCACGATGCGTTCGTCGTTAATCGGGAGAAAGCCGACCAGCGGGAGCATGAGGAGGCTCGAGTCGAGTTGATGGGAGCCGTAGAACTGGGTGAAGCAGCCGCGTGATGGATCGTAGCCGCAGGTGCAGACCTCGTGATGAACGGCTTCACGGGCGTCGCGCCAGCGTTCGAGTTCGCCGTCGAGTTGAAATTGTTCGAGCGACTTGATGCCGCGATCGAGGGCGACCCAGGCCATGACCTTCGAGTGGGTGAAGTGGCGGCGGGGGCCGCGGACTTCCCAGATGCCTTCGTCGGGATCCTGCCAGTGTTGCGCGACGAAGTTGATGAGGTGGCGTTGAACGTGCCAGGCATCGTCGGAGGTGGCGAGGCCGAGGTGACGTTTGAAATGCGTGGCGTCGACGATTTCGCCGTAGACATCGAGTTGGAATTGGCGGGCGGCGGCGTTGCCGATGCGGACGGGGCGGGAGTTTTCGTAGCCGTCGAGGTGCGAGAGCTCGAGTTCGGGGAGGGAGCGTTCTCCGGCGACGCCGTAGAGCATTTGGAGTTGGCCGGGGTCGCCGGCGACGGCGCGTTGGAGCCAGTCGCTGAACGCGGACGCTTCGTCGCGGTAGCCCGCTTCCATGAGGGAGAACAACGTGAACGTGGCGTCGCGGAGCCAGCAGAAGCGGTAATCCCAGTTGCGCACGCCGCCGATGTGTTCGGGCAGCGAAGTGGTCGGGGCGGCGACAATGCCTCCGGTGGGAAGGTAGGTGAGCGCTTTGAGGGTGATCAGCGAACGGAGGACGGCGTCGCGCCATTCGCCGTGGTAGGTGCAACGGTCGGACCATTCGCGCCAGAAGCGTTCTGTATTCGTAAACGCAGCACGCGAGTCGATGCGGGCGGGGGCGTCTTCGTGGGAGGGAAACCAGGCGAGGACGAACTCACGGCGCTCGCCCGCGGAGAGTTCGAAGTTGGCGCACGTGGCGAGGTCGCGACCCTCGACGGCGGCATCGGTGTGAAGAAGAAGGGCATTGGGCCCGACGATGTAGTGAGTGGCGCCGTTGTGGCGGCGAACCCAGGGCACGGATTCGCCGTAGTCGAAGCGGACGATCAGTTCCATGCGGAGAGAGACGCGGCCGCGAACACACTCGATGAGTCGGACGATATCGTGGCGATCGTCGGCGGGCGGCATGAAGTCGGTAAGCCGGACGACGCCGGAGTCGGTTTCGAACTCCGTTTCGAGAATCAGGGTGTTTTCGCGATAGTGTTGGGTGGAGCGGCGGATGGGTTCGGCGGGCGCGAGGAGCCAGCGGCCGTTGGCCGGGGTGCCGAGAAGCGCGGCGAAGCAGGCGGCGGAGTCGAAGCGGGGAAGACAAAGCCAGTCGATCGAGCCGTCGCGGGAAACGAGTGCGGCGGTGTTGAGGTCGCCGATCAGGCCGTAGTCTTCGAGATGCATCCGAAAGATGGATGCACGGAAGCGGGAATTGTTTCTCGGGGGATTGGCGATGGTCGTTGCGGGGGCGGGCTCCGGGCGGGGAGGGCGGAACTGTGCAACGCGGTGCGGATCCAACGAGAGATGCACGTCGAATGGGAGATTTTGATTCGGCTGGCGGTCGCGCTGGGGTTGAGTGGGGTGCTGGGGTGGGAGCGGGAGGCGGCGGGGAAGCCGGCTGGGCTGCGGACGCACATGCTGGTGGGCGCGGGGGCGGCGCTGTTCGTCGGGATCGGGGAACTGCTGGTGATCGAGTTTCAGTCGTATGGCGAATTGCAGCGGTTCGATCCGACGCGCGTGCTCGAGGCGGTGGTGGCGGGCGTGAGTTTTTTGGGGGCGGGAACAATTCTCTTCACACGGCACGGACGGACGGTGGAAGGCCTGACGACGGCGGCATCGTTATGGACGACGTCCGCGGTGGGCATGTGCGTGGGGCTCGGGCGTTACCGGCTCGCAGTGGGAGCGACGGTGTTGCTGTTTTTGGTGCTCCACTCGCTGATTTGGCTGGAACGGCGCGCGCAGGCGCGCCGGGAGACGAAGCGGGGCCGGGACGCGGACGGAGTGTCGCAGGCGGAGTTGCCTGCGCCGATTGGGAAAGGGTCGACCGGTGTGAGGTGAGGAACGCGTCGGGCGCGGGCAGACGGATTCCTGCTAGACCAACGGCAGCAGCTTGGAGGCGAGGAACGTCAGGATCAGGCCTGCAACGGAAAGGACGGTCGAGAGGACGGTCCAGCTGCGGAGCGTTTCTTTTTCCGTGAGTGCGCCGAGTTTGCTGACCACCCAGAACCCGCTGTCGTTCATCCACGAGCAGCCGAAGGCGCCGAAGCCGACGGCGAGAAAAACATACATGGTGTGAAACGGCAGCACGGCGTTGGCGGCGGGATCGATCATCGGCCAGAGGATGGCGGATGCGGTGATCATCGCGACGGTCGCCGAACCTTGCGCGATGCGAACGACGAACGCGGTGGTCCAAGCGAGAAGGACGAGGTTGAGGCTGTATTGAGCGGCGACGTTCTTGACGGCGTCGCCGACACCGGCGTGTCGCAGCATGGCGCCAAAGGAGCCGCCGGCGGCGGTGATGAGGATGATCGTGGCGGCGGTGCCGAGCGGCCCTTCGAGGAGCTTGCCGAGGGCGGCGAAGCCGAGCTTTCGCTGACGAGCGACGACCCACATCGCGATGACGGTGCCGATGATGAGAGCGACGTTTTTGTTGCCCACGAGCACGACGATGCGATTGATGGCCGCGAAGCTGTCGGGGCCGCCGAGGGCGTTGATCGCGCCGGGATAGCCAGCGAGCACTTTCAGGAACGAAGCGGCACCGATCAGGAAAATCGGGAGGAGAACGGGAGCGATTGAAAGCGCGAAGGACGGCAGCGAGGATTCCGGGCGGCGCGAGATTTCTTCGAGTTCGGTCAATGACGCTCCGGCGGTTTCGCGGAGAGGAACCGAGTGGCGGGAGTCGATCCACTTCACGACGTAGTAGCCGATGATCAGAGGCAGGATGCCGGCGGCGATGCCCCAGAAGAGCGAGGTGCCGGGATCGACGCGGAGGTTGTCGACCATGGCGAGCGGGCCTGGATGCGGCACCGTGAGGCTGTGCGTGAGCACGGCGGCGGCGCAGATGCACATCACGTAGAGCAGATAATTCTTCCCGGTGCGCAGGCAGAGGGCCCGTGCGAGAGGAATCATCAACATGAACATCGTGTCGAAGAAGATGGGGATCGACAGGATGTAGGTGGCGGCGAGGAGTGCGAGAGGCGCGCGTTTTTCGCCGAAGGCGGCGAGGAAGCGGCGGACGACTTTGTCGGCGGCGCCGCTCTCCATGAGGCAAAGGCCGATGATCGAGGCCAGGCCGATGGAGATCGCGATCGAGCCGGCGGCGGCGCCGAACTCGATCGACGTGAGCTCGACGGCGGTGACCCAGGAGTTGGCGCGCGCGTCGGCTTGAAGAGCGGCGGGAAGTCGCGCGATGGCGGAAGGAGCGAATTCCTTCGTGAGAAAACCCGCGAGGAAGGCGGCGAGCGTCAGCGCGACGAACGCATGCAGGCGCAGGCGCGTGATGGCGACGATGATGAAGACAACGGAGATGGCGAGGACGGCGAAGGGCCAGTGATCAGTGGATGTGGCCGCAGCGGCCGCGAGGGGGAACATCATGGGGTAGGGAAACAGTGTGGTGTGAGGTCGTTTGAGAGAGGACGCAAGTTGCGGAAGCGTCAGCAGGTTTTTTTGCGGGGGCGCGCGGGTGGGCGGAGGAGATGAACGCGAAGAAGGGAAAAGGGATTCGCTGGTTCATTGCGCGGTGAGGGCACCGCGCCTCCATCAGCAAAGGAGATGGTCGGATTTTGATTCCCAAGCGAAGGCGGTCACGTTCAGTGTCGACGTTTTCTCACGATGCGCATGCCTCTATGGGTCCTGCGGTGGCTGCATCGCCGCCGAGTTTCGCGCCGCCACCTGCGGGGTGGCTGGCTGCATTCGGCCTTGGGAGATCGACTGCTCGACAAATCGTTGTGGCGGCCGACGCATGAGTCGTTGGCGCGGGCGTGGCTGGTGGGATTTCCGATCACGATGGTGCCGCTGCTGCCGTTTCAAACGGTGTTCGCGTGCGTGGCGGCGTTGTTCGTGCGGGGTAACATCCTGTTCTGCATTGCACTGCAGTTTCTTTCGACGCCGTTGACGGCGCCGGTGCATTTGCCGGCGTGTTATGCGGTCGGAGAGATCGTGCGCGGACGTCCTATTCAGACGGTGTGGCACACGTTTTCGGCGGCACCGCGGGAGTTGTTGCGCGGAGATGCAGCGGTTTCGCTTTATCTCGGCGCGGTGGTGCTGGGGGCGCTCGGAGGCGCGATCGGGTATGCGGTGATCCAGCGGAAATGGCGGAAGCCGAAAGATCCGGATGTGATTCCGCCGGGGGGCGGATTGTAGGCCGCGCGGACGCGCACGAGCGCGAGCGAGCTCGCGGCTTACGCCGCACGGATCGCTGGACCACGGACAACGGGACGACGGACTACGGGCCCGCCCTAGCGGGTTAATCGATTTCGGCGACGGTGACTTCGGTGCGGCGGCCTTGGATGGTGAGGGCGTAGCGCGCAGTTCCGTTGAGCGGGCGCGAAGGTGCGGACGCGGCGGCGACGACTGGTGCGGGCGACGGGGCGACAGCTGATGCAGTCGGAGCAGCGGCCGGCTTTTTGTGCAGGGCGGCGAATTCGCGCGGGAACATGGCGTGAAGGACGCATGCTTCGTCGTTGGTGGGGAGATTGGCGGCGGCGAGATCGGCGCGGAGTTTTTCCATTTGCGGCGCGAGGGCGTCGGCGGGCCGGTGCTCCATGGGCTTCTGGCCGGATTTCTTCATCGCGAGTTCGCGGAGGCTCGGATCGATCGGTCCGGGAGTTTTGCCATATTTGCCGAGTGCGATGTCGATCGCGGGCTGCGAGAAGTTGACCCAGCGGCCGAACTTCACGTTGAGCATGGCCTGGGTGCCGACGATTTGCGACGTGGGCGTGACGAGCGGGATCCAGCCGAGGGACGCGCGAACGTAGGGGATTTCGGCCATGACCTGCTCGAACTTGTCGGACATGTTCTGCTCTTTGAGCTGATTGCGGAAGTTGGAGAGCATGCCGCCGGGAACCTGATAGGTGAGGGTGTCGGAATCGACGCGCTCGTTGGCGGGAGAGGTGAACTTGCCGAGGTCGGCGTAAACGCCGGTGAAATACTCGCGAAGCTTCTGGAGTTTGGCGGTGTCGAATTGCGGGCAACGAGGATGACCTTCGAGGAGTGCGAGCATGCGCACCGTGTCGGGCTGCGAAGTGCCGTTGGCGAACGGGGCGATGGAAGTTTCGACGGCGTCGATTCCCGCATCGATCGCTGCCAGATAGGCGGCGGCGCCGAGACCGGCGGTGTCGTGGGTGTGCAGCGTGAGCGGAAGTCCGACGCGGCGCTTCAGTTCGGTGACGAGGTTGAACGCGATGCGCGGGGCGATGACGCCCGACATGTCTTTGATGCCGATCGAGTGGCAGCCCATTTTCTCGAGCTGGATGCCCATTTCGACGAATGCCTCGATGGTGTGGACCGGACTCGTGGTGTAACAGATTTCTCCGCGCGCGTGTTTGCCGGCGGCGCGAACGGCTTTGATGGCGGTCGCGAGATTACGCGTATCGTTAAGAGCGTCGAAAATACGGAAGATGTCCTGGCCGGCCGCGGCGTCGGCTTTGACGAAGGCTTCGACGACGTCATCGGGGAACGAGGTGTATTGGACGATGTTTTGTCCGCGGAGCAGCATGAGCTGCGGGGTTTTTGGCGCGACCTTCTTGAGCGCGCGGAGACGGTCGAAAGGATTCTCGTTCAGGTAGCGGAGACACGAGTCGATCGTGGCGCCGCCCCACGTTTCGAGACCGCCGAAACCTAGCTCGTCGAGAATCGGCGCGGCGGGCAGCATCTGCGCCGTCGTCATGCGGGTGGCGGCGAGCGACTGATGTCCGTCGCGAAGGACGGTGTTGTTGAAGATGACGGGTTTCATTCGAGTTCGCGAAGAAGGGCAACTTGGGAGGCGTCGTAGGTGCAGCGGCCGTAGCGTTCGGTGGTGAGGCGGAGGCGGCCGGAGGAATCGATGCCGTGGAAAAGGCCGGTGAATGTGTCCGCGCGGTGAGTGAGCGTGAGGGAAACGAGGCGCGGTTCGGCCCAGTGGAGGTTGAGCTCGTCGGCGATCTGGCCGAAACCCGCGTCGCGGATCGTCGCGTGGGTGCGACCGATCGAGCGGAGAACAACACGTGCGATATCGTCGAGGGTGTAAGCGCCGGGAATGAGATCCGAGAGCCGTGTGGTCACTCCCTCGAGCGCGGGTTCGTTGGCGGAGGGATTGTTGAAGACGTTGAGTCCGACCCCGATGACGGCGGTGTCGGCGTTGTAACGTTCGACGAGCAGACCGGCGAGTTTGCGGCGGCCGTGCATGATGTCGTTCGGCCAGCGCAGGCGGAGGTCGGCGGCGCCGAGATCGCGCAGCGCGCCGATGATGGCCCAGCCGGCGGCGAGCGGAAGGATGGCCCAGCGCGCGCGTTGTCCTGGGCAAGGCACTACAGCGGAGAGCCAGAGACCGCCCTCGTCGGAAATCCAGCAGCGACCGGTGCGTCCGCGCCCGTTGGTCTGGAGATCGGCGCGAACGGCGTGCCACGCGGGGAGTTTGGCGGCAGCGGAGTTGGTGGAGCCGATTTCGCGGGCGATGTGGAGCGTCCAACCCTCATGGTGAAATGAAGACGTGTTGATGGGCGCGGCGACGGGAGTCATGGCGAGCGCAGGAAGCATAGCACCGCCGGAGAAGGATGACTGTGCAGGAGTTGGCATTTGCTGGGCTAAAGGTGTGGCGGGGGGGGCGGGGCGGGGGGGGGGGGGGGGGGCGCGGCGGCGGG
>JAEWBF010000080.1 GCA_023391285.1 Verrucomicrobiota bacterium | reverse complement strand
TTCCAACTCGTCGGCGACCGCCTCCGCCTCTGCTTCGGCCTCGACGGCACCACCCCCACCGCTTTCGCCACTTCCGCCAACTCCCACCGCTACCTAGCCACCTACCGTCGCCTGTAGTCATGTAGGGCGGGGTCTCCCGACCCCGCCGGCTTGCATTCCCGTGCACCTTTCCAGCCTTTACATCTACCCCGTCAAATCCCTCCGCGGCATCGCCGTCGACTCCGCGGAAGTCGACGAGCTCGGCCTCGTCGGCGATCGCCGTTTCCTCATCGTCGATCCGCACGGCCAATTCGTCACCCAACGCACGCTCCCCCGCCTGGCCCAAATCGCCACCGCGCTCTCGTCCGATTCACTCACCCTCTCCGCCGACGGCCACGGCTCGATTTCCGTCCCGCGCCACACTCCTTCCAACATCACTCCCGCTCGTCTCACCGTCTCCATCTGGCGCAGCAAAAATCTCCTCGCCGACGACTGCGGCCCCGAATCCGCCGAATGGCTTTCCGCCTTCCTACAAACTCCCGTCCGCCTCGTCCGCATCGGCCATCAATTCCGCCGCCCCGTCCTCTACAAATCCGCCTTCGCTCCGTCCTCCCTCCGCGCCGACACCCCGTGCATCGAAAACCGCCTCGTCGGCGACGACCTGCTCACCTTCGCCGACGGCTATCCGTTTCTCGTCATCAGCGAAGCCTCGCTCGCCCACCTCAACGACCGCCTGATCTCCCGCGGCGCCGAGCCCGTCCCGATGGACCGCTTCCGCCCCAACGTCGTCCTCGCCGGTTGCGAGCCTTTCTCCGAAGACGACTGGCCGCGCCTCCAAATCGGCCACGTCGTCCTCCGCGCCGCCGGCCCCTGCGGCCGCTGCATCGTCACCACCACCGATCAACTCACCGGCGAACGCGAGGGTCCCGAACCGCTTCGCACGCTCGCCACGTTCCGTCGCGACACCCGCGATCCCAGCGACGTCAACTTCGGCCAGAACTTCGTCCACGAAACCAAATCCGGCACAGTCCGCGTCGGCACCTCGGCTCACGCGATCGACGCACCAGAATAATCTCGCCCGGGTTCCCCAATCCTCCTTCGGTCGCGGCCTCTCGTCGGCCCGTCGCCACGCCAACTCGTGAAAGCCTTCCGCTTCGTCATCCTCTTCGTCGCCTTCGCCGCCATCTGCGGCTTCATTCGTTGGGCTCAATCCACGATCGCCCTCCCCGCCGAAGCCATCGAGCTCGCCCACGTTAACGACATCAATTGGGACAAAACCGACCGGCTGCTCACCCGCACCGGCAGCGATCCGTTCTTCATCGTCGATCTCCCGGCCGTCGCAAAACCCATCCGTCACATTCGCTTCGAATTCGTCGGAGCCTACGCCGAGGGCGAGGGCACCTTCTACCTTTTCCCGTTTTTCGGCACACCGCCCAACGACACCATGGGTCCGCTCGTTCGCGGCGAATCCACCGCCGCCGGCGGCTCGTTCTCGATCTCCGCTCCGCTCGACAACGCCACCGGCATTCGCCTCGATCTCCCCGACTTCCTCCCGCGTTCGATCGAAATCAAACGCATCGTCATCCAGACTCCCTTTCTCCGGCCCGGCAGCACCCTCGTAAAACTCACGTTCGGCAGCCTCGCCGCCGCTCTCGTGCTCGCCGCCTTCTCTCTCTTCGCCGCCCGCCGCCGCGCCTAAACGCGTCACACCGCACGCTTCTGCGGCCCGCGACCGCGGACGCAGCGCCATCTTAGCCGGCGATTCCCCAAGCCTTCCGCAATTCGCCGACCCTCCACGTCGTCGCCAGCGAACGCGTTTTCAAATCCAGCTCTTCGTCCGCGGTCACTTCACCGATCAACGCCGCCGGCACGCCATGCATGTGAGCTTCGGAAATCACCGTGCCCACGCGATCCGCCGCGACTTCCACCACCGCCCGCGATCCGCCTTCGCCAAACAACAACGCATCCGCCCGCGTCCCTCCCAATGGCGTGAGATCGAGCCGCGCCCCCCACACTCGCTCTCCGCCCAACAACATCCCACACACCGCCGTCATCAATCCGCCTTCGCCCACCCCGCGCGCCGCCGTGATCACACGCGCCGCAATCAGCGTTCTCAACACGTCGTGCAACCGCTTCTCCGCCGCTAAATCCACCCGCGGCGCCGCTTCCGCCGCCACACCATGCACGGCCTCCAGAAAACGACTTCCGCCCACTTCCTTCTGTCCCTCGCCCAAAAACACCAACCGCTCGCCCGCCCCGCGCGCGAACGATCCCAGCAAACTCGCGCCCGGCCCCACCTCGCCCACCGCGATCGCATAGCCGTCCCCCTGCGCCGAGGCATCGATTCCGATTTCTTCCATCCGCATTCCCCACTTCCGCGCCACCTCCGCTGCCGTGCACAACACCTGCCGCACGCGCTCCAAAATCTCGGCTCCGCTCGGATCCGGCCACACCAGATTGACCGCCAACGCCCGCGGTTTCGCGCCCACGCACGCAAGCCCGCGCACACTTTCGACCACGGCCGTCGCACCTCCATTCGCCCGCGCCACCACCAAGCCGTCCGCATCCGCTCCACTCGCCTCCGCCTGCTTCGCCCGGGACGACGCGACCGCCGGAAAGGCGAGCAACTTCAACAACGCCGCGTGCGCGCCCGAACCATTCACATCGCGCACCGCCGTCGGCGCCTTCGAAATTTCAGCCGCGCCCCCCTCCGCGCCCTCGCCCTCCAGCCGAATGCGCGCTCCGCGAACCCCCTCGCCGAACGCCGCATTGACCGCTTCACACAGACGAGCCGCATGCCCGGCATCTGCGTCCGCGATTTCGCGCTCGCCTCGCGCACTCCCACTGACCTCACCCGGCCGCGCATCAGCCAGGCGGCGAGCGACCGGATCGGCGACTGATTCCTGGGGCGTAACAACGAAGCGGATTCTCGCAGGCATCGGGGTCGCGAACGATGACCGCGCGCCCTCGCTCACCGCAAGTCTTTAGGCCCGCGTCAGATTGACGTTTATCCCTGCGCGGTTTCGCTTCGGGCATGAAACGGTTCGCCCCAACCGTCTTCCTCGCGAGCCTCGCGCTCGCCACCGGCTGCGGAACACCCGCTAAGGTCTCCTCGTCTCCAACTCCGCACTACAACCCGCCCACTTCGAAACAGATCGAGGATCGCGTCTCCGAACTGGAACGCGCCGGCCACACCCGCGAAGGCGCCGAACGCAAAGCCCGCAAGGAGTTCGCGCGCGACGCCTGGCAAACCGATCACTCGCAAACCTGGGCCGCCGAACGCGCCCGCGCCGAACGCAGCGCCCGCCAGGAGAAAATGGAGAAGGATCTCGCCTCGCTCCCCAAGAGCCCCTGACGCCTTTGTTTCGCTCGCGTCAACGCAAGCCGTAAGCCGCCACTCGCTCGAACGCCGCCTTCTGCTCGGTCGTCATCTCGAGGCCGAAGCCGGACGGATGAAACGTCACCCAGCCCGAGCCCGCGCGGGGATGGAATCTCCTCACCCACGCGCTCGCGCGTCCATACTCGTCCTGCGCCAGAACCACCACGTCGCCGTCCCCCTTCAACGACGCAAACGAGGTCATCAACCACGCCGGCATTCCCCAGTTCCGGCCCTCTTGCGTTGCGCGGCTGTAGTAATGCCCCGAATCCTGGAATTCCAAAAATTCCAGCTCGAGCAACCGGCTCGCCACAGTCGGATCGTGCGCCAGAAATTTACCCTCCTCGTCAAACGTGACTTTGTTCGCGATGCCCCACGGCCACACCACTTTTCCACCCGCCTCCAAATATTTCCTCAGCGCACCCGATTCCGGCTCGCCGCCCACGATCGCCGTTGGAATCTGCGCAAATCCAAACACCACCACGCTCGCCGACTGCTCCGTCGTTCGCGCCGCAATCCACTCCGCCAACGCTTCTGCCGAGTCGATCCGCCGATACCCGCGCTCCGCGAAATAGTCCGCCAACGTCGGATCGATCACGAATCCACGAATGCCCTCAGGCACCTTCGCCGGAAAATAAAACGCTTTGTGCGCCGTCGGCGCGCCTTCGCTCATTGCGATCAATCGTCCCTCATCCGTGCCAAAGAAGATTCGCCCCTCATCCGCAACCGGCGACGAATACACACTCGCGCCCACATCATAGCTCCACTTCAGCGCGCCGCTGCGTTGGTCGATTTTGCGCAGCGTCCCATTCGCGCTCGCAAAATAAACACTTTCTCCCCGCACGAGCGGCGTCGTGTAGGTGTGCGATCCGGCGTCGAAGTCCCATTTCTTCGCGCCCGTCGCAAGATCGAGCGCGGTCACTTTGTTGTTCGTCGACCAGCCGACAAAAACCGTGTCGTTCTCCACCGCCGTCGCCATCGCCCACGTGGAATCATAAGTGAACGTCCACTTCTGCATCCCCGTCACGGCGTCCACCGCATACACGTTCGCGTCCCGCGAGCCAAACACCACCAGCCCGTCAGCCAGCGCCGGTCGCGTGAAGATATCGCTGCGGATAAAACCCTGGCTCAAGTCATAGCCAACTCCCGCCGTCGCAAACTTCCACTTCAACGCTCCGTCCTCCGCCGCCAGCGCATAGAGGTAGTCGTCTCCACTCGGTTGATACACCACGCCGTCCGCGACGAGCGGCGCCGCCCGCAGGCTGTCGCCTGTTTGAAACGCCCACCGCTTCTTCCCCGTCGCCAATTCGAGCGCATACAATGCTCCGTCGCCCGACGGCACCAGCACCTGTTCCCCATCGATCACCGGGGGCGCCGTGAAATAGTTCCATTCGGTCGGCGTCGGCAGCGTCGGCGCCATCTCGAAGGTCCAGCGCAACTCGCCGCTCCGCACATCGAGCGCATGCACCGTCCGCCCCCGCCCCGCGACGATCACCAACTCGTTTCCTACCGCCGGCGCCCCCGCGATCGGCGCGCCCGTCTGAAATTTCCACTTCAATCCGCCATCTGCCTTCGTCACCGCATAAAGAAACCCGTCCGCACTTCCAAAATAAACCGTGTCATTTGCCACCAGCGCCGAACCACGAATGAACCCTTCCGTCTGAAAGGCCCACTCGATCCGCGGATGCTCGATCGCCGCCAGCGGCGCGACCCAGGCGAACAACGACCATAACACAACAACCCAGCAGCGGTAGGAATACATCGGCATCGGAAACGTTTCACCCACAACACCGCTCCCGCTCCCAACCCTTCAAATCCTTCGTCCACTTTTGAACCATCTTACACGAAACGTGAGCCCATTGTAGGAGCCTGCTTGCGGGCGATGTATTACGATCCAACAACGAATCGCCTGCGCACGCTCTTACCTCGCCAAATCTCACCCCGCCTTGTTCCGCGGATGGAATTTCGCGTGATGATCCAGCAGCCGCTGCGGCTCCACCGCCGTGTAGATTTGCGTCGTCGCAATGCTCGCGTGCCCGAGCATCTCCTGGATCGCACGCAAATCCGCCCCGCCCGTCAGCAGATGCGTCGCAAACGAATGCCGCAATCCGTGCGGTTTCACGTTCTTCGTGATGCCCGCGCGCTTCGCATATTTCTTCACAATCATCCACAGCGCCACGCGCGAAAGCGCCGCACCATTCTTGTTCAGGAAAAGCTGACTGCCCGTTTTTGTGCGCACGAAATGCGGCCGCCCCGCCGCCACATACGTCGCCAGCGCCGTCGCCGCTTTTCCACCGACCGGCACCACGCGCTCCTTCGAGCCTTTGCCAAACACCCGCACGAATCCGTGCTCGAGATCGATTTGTTGCAAGGTCAACGCCGCGAGCTCCGACACCCGCAGTCCACTCGAATAAAACAATTCCAGCAGCGCCCGATCCCGCAGCGCCCGCGCATCGCCACCCTCCGCCGCCGCCAACAACCGCCCGATCTCCTCCTCCGTCAAGGTCCCCGGAATCCGCTGCGCTTTCTTCGGTCCGTTCAACAGCGCCGTGAAGTCGTCATCACGGATCTTCTCCCGCACCAGATAATGCGCGAGGCTCCTCAACGCGCTCAGCTTCCGCGCCAAGCTCGCGATCTCGTAGTCGCCCGCGCTCAGCGCATGAATCCACTCGGCCGCTTGCGCGCCGCTCACGGATTTCCAACCGCTCGCGCCGCGATGCGCAAAGAATTCCGCCGCCTGATCGAGGTCGCGTCGATAGCTCGCGATCGTGTTCTTCGCCAAACCACGTTCGAGACCGATGTAGCCGAGAAACGCCTCGACGTCGTTCGCGAACGCCGCCGGCGCCCGGCTCGCATCGATCGCGCGCGCCCGCGGCGCCTTCATGACTTCACCTCAAAACCGCCGGCGCGGCGGCGGCGTATAATTCGGATTCGCTTCCTTCATGCGGAAGGTAATCCGAGCCTTCTCCAAATCGTAGGGACTCATCTCCATCTTCACCATGTCGCCCGCGGCGATCTTGATGAAGTTCTTCCGCAGCTTGCCCGAGATGTGTGCGAGCACCACGTGCCCGTTCGAGAGCTGCACCTTGAACATCGTTCCCGGGAGCACCGCCACCACCTTCCCTTCAACTTCGATCGAATTACCGTCAGCCATATTATTTGCGAACGGACCTCGTGCCCTCAGTGACATGGATCATAGGTGATGTGCAGGTATGAGGGCCTCTTGTAAGGCGAAAACGCGCACCCTAGGCAAGGCTTTACCTCGCTCCTCCTGCCCTCTCCAATCCACTCCAAATGGCCGACACGCCTCCGCCCGCCTGCCCCTTCGAAAAGCGTTTCCCTTCGCAACTGATCCGCGACGACGTGTTCTTCATGAGTCTGGCCTACAACCAGGCCATCGACGCCTGGCGCCGGGACGAAGTCCCGATCGGCGCCGTGATCGAAATCGGCGGGGAAATCGTCGGCGCCGCCCACAACACCGTCGAATCCGCCCACGATCCCACCGCTCACGCCGAGATGCTCGCAATCACCCAGGCCGCTTCGAAGCTCGGCGACTGGCGCCTCGAAGGCGCGACCGTTTACGTCACCAAAGAGCCCTGCCCGATGTGCTCCGGCGCGATGCTGATGTCGCGCGTCAAACGCGTCTGCTACGCCGTCCCCGATCCGAAAATGGGCTGCCTCGGCGGCGCCACCAATCTCAACGATCTCCCGCGCGTGAATCATCACGTCGAGCTCACGCGCGGCGGCGTTCTCGAGTCCGAATGCCGCGAACTCCTGCAAACGTTCTTCCGTCTCAAACGCCGCGAAGACGACGCCGCGACATAAACCCGCACCACCAGTTGACGGAGCCGCCGCCTCGACCCACCTTTGCACCTTTCCCTCCAACCAGTAACCCAACAACCATCATGGCTTACGAACTTCCGAAACTGCCTTACGCCTACGACGCCCTCGCGCCGCACATAGATGCGAAGACGATGGAAATCCATCACACCAAGCATCACCAGGCCTACATCACCAACGCCAACAACGCGCTGAAGGATCACGGCGACCTCGCCAACCAAGACGTCGACACCCTCATCAAAGACCTGAGCAAGGTTCCCGAGGGCATTCGCGGCGCCGTTCGCAACAACGCCGGCGGTCACTCCAACCACTCCTTCTTCTGGAAGATCCTCGGCCCCGGCAAAGGTGGCGCCCCGAAAGGCAAACTCGCCGCCGCCATCGACGCCGAACTCGGCGGCTTCGCCAAGTTCAAGGAAGACTTCGCCAAAGCCGCCGCGACCCGCTTCGGCTCCGGCTGGGCCTGGCTCGTCGTCGGCGCAGATGGCAAACTCGCCGTCGGCTCCACCGCCAATCAGGACAGCCCGCTCATGGGCAAAGCCGTCGCCGGCTTCGAAGGCAAACCCGTCATCGGCCTCGATGTCTGGGAGCACGCCTACTACCTGAACTACCAAAACCGCCGCCCCGATTACATCACCGCGTTCTGGAACGTCGTCGACTGGGACGCCGCCGAAGCCAACTACACCGCCGCGAAGCAATAAGCTTCGCAGCCCTTTCGAATCGAGCCCGGCCTCACCGCCGGGCTTTTTTGTTGTCTGAAGAGCGAGCCAGCCGCTCGCCCACTCGCGCCCGCGTGCTTAGCGCTTCAACACACTCGCCTGCAGCACCGCGCCCGCGGACGTCGGGCTGATCGGCACGCTCTTCCCCGTCTCCGTATCCAGGATACACAGCCGGCTCGTCGTCGCCGTCCGCGCCGTGTAGACGAGATGCCGCCCATCCGCCAGCCAGCACGGCTCGATGCCGTCAAACGGCGCCCGCGACACCTGCACGCCTTTGCGCGTCGACAGGTCCAGCACGCCGATTTGAAAATTCCGTCCCACCCGCATCGTGAACGCGATCTTGTTGGGATTCGCCGTGCTCCAATCCGGCTCCGCGCAATAATTGCTTACCCCCGACGTCACGCGCTGCGCCTGCCCGCCCGCAACCGACATCACGTAAAGCTGCGGCCCCGGCTCCATCGCGAAAACGATCCGCGACCCGTCCGGCGAGAAGCTCGGCGACGACTTCACCGCATCCGAGCGCGTCTTCCGCGAAATCTGCCGTCCTTGCGCATTCGCCACGTAAATCTCTGGCGTGCCTTCACCCGTGAGCACCATCGCGACCTGCTGCCCATTCGGACTGAAGCGCGCGCCCGTGTTCGTGCCTTTCACGCTCACGAACGAGGTGCGCTGATACGTGCCGACATCGATCTGATAAATATCCGGAAAACCCGTCCGCAAATAACTCGTGTAAATGATCCGACGCCCATCCGGCGACCACCGCGGCGTCAACGCATGCGTGTTGTCCTGCGTGATCTGCCTGAACCCGCCGAAGAAAAGGTCCGCGGTATAAACTTCCTTCTTCCCCGTGCGCTGCCCGATGAACGCGATCTGCGACGCAAAGAACCCGCGCAACCCCAGCCCATTCGTCCGCTCCACCGCAATATCCGCCGCTTTCAACAACGCATGCCGCGCATTCGTGCCCGTCGCCACTTCCGACGCCACCGCCGCCCCGCCGCGCGTGATGTCGACGCGCACTTGGTTCGTTCCGGCCAGCGAGAACTTGATGTCGAACGCGTGCCCGCTCGTCGCCAGCCGATAACGTCCGTGCGCCCCGAACGCCTGACGCGCCAGTTGATCGAGTTCCGCGTTGTTGGCCGACACGCGAATCGGCACGGTGTTTTTTTCGGCGACCACGTCGACGCGCCCGATCTCGCCTTGCGCGAGGGCCGTGGAGGCGAAGGCGGTGAGAAACAAAGTGAGGCGGAGAAAATTTTGCATGGTGAACAACACGGGTTTGATTGGCTCACGAAGGAGCGCGATGGGCATTTCTATTTACACCCGCTCCCGGCATAACAACTAATTTCCTCCGCATTTTTTCCGCTGTGAGTCCCGACGAAATCAAAGAGCATCTCAAGCAGGTCAAATATCCCGGCTTCAGCCGCGACATCGTCTCGTTCGGGCTCGTGCGCTCGGCCGGGATCGTCGACGGCGTCGCGAAGGTCTCCATCGCGCTCACCACGAGCGACCCCAAGATCCCGCTGCATCTGAAACGCGAAGTCGACGCCTGCCTCCGGGTGATTCCCGGCGTCAAAGAAACCATCGTCGATGTCGCCGTCACGCCCGCGAAAACGCCCGCGCCTGCCGGCGGCGCCGGCGGAAATCTCGGCGGCAACGCGAGCGCGCCCAAAACCATCAAACACGCCATCGCGATCGGCTCGGGCAAAGGCGGCGTCGGCAAAAGCACTTTCGCCGTCAATCTCGCCTGCGCCCTCGCCCAGCTGCTCGAATCCCAAGGCCGCCCCGGACGCGTCGGCTTGATGGATTGCGACATCTATGGCCCCAGCGTCCCACTCATGATGGGTCTCGACGGCCGCCCCGAAGTCGAAGGCGAAGGCGCATCCGCCGTGCTGATACCGATGGAGCGCCACGGCGTGAAGGTCATGAGCATGGGTTTTCTGGTCGACGACAACACCCCTGTCGTCTGGCGCGGCCCGATGATCATGAAAACCGTGCAACAGTTCGTCCAAAACGTGAAATGGGGCGAACTCGACGTGCTCCTCGTCGACCTCCCACCCGGCACTGGCGACGCGCAACTGTCCCTCGTGCAAACCTTGCCGCTCGACGGCGCCGTCATCGTCACCACGCCGCAACCCGCCGCCACCAACGTCGCGCGCAAAGGCGGCTTGATGTTCCAAAAGGTGAATGTGCCGCTCCTCGGCGTCGCCGAAAACATGAGCTACTTCATCGACCCTACCGGCGCAAAACACGCACTCTTCGGCAGCGGCGGAGGAATCGTGGCCGCCGAACGTCTCGGCACCTCGCTTCTCGGACAGGTGCCGCTGATTTCCGATATCCGCGAAGGCGGCGACACCGGTCTCCCGATCGTGGTTAAATCGCCTGACAGTCAGGCGGGTCGCACCTTCCGCGAAATCGCCGACAGCTTGCTCTCACGCCTCGCTCACTCTGCTGGACGTGGCGCATAGTGGTAAACCTTCCGTGAACATCGGACCACTCCTCTTCCGTTCTCTGTCGGTTTGGTAACATTGCGGGCATTGACACCAGTGACCGCCTCCCTCTCATTTTCTTCCGCGCAGCCTTGCCGAATGACTTCTCCTGCACCAGAGCCAGCGACGAGCCGTGATTTTGTTAAGCAATCCAGTCTCTACCAGGAGTTCCTGGCTGAGCGCGAAGAGATCCTGAAGCACAAGTGGCTGGAATCTGAGCGATTGGGTTACGATATCGGTTTCGAACGCGCTCTGCTCGACTGGATTCGCAAACACCGCGAAGGTTGGCGCGCCGCTCGTCGGCAGCAGCAACAGCAACAAACGCCTCCTCCGCCTCCGCCTTCCAGCAGCAGCGGTTCGAGCGTTCCGTTCACACCGCCGCCGCAAAAGAAGACGGGCTAACCCGTCCGTCATCCACACAGCAAAAAGCCGGGCATTCGCCCGGCTTTGCTGTTCTTACGGGGGCGAAATCGCCGCCCAAAGCTGGAAACCGTGTTACTTGATCTCTTTGTGCACCGTGTGGCGCTTCAGGTGCGGATTGTATTTCTTCTTCTCGATGCGCTCCGTAACGGTCTTCTTGTTACGATACGTGAGATAACGGGAGGCCGGCTTGCCCTCTTTCTTGGCTTCGGTGCACTCCAAAGTGACGAGTTCTTGCATGGTGGTAAATGGATTGAAGGGTCAGAGCAAAGGCCCAGCCCCGTCCGGCGCAATCCCAAACTGGATCTAGCCGGGATCTCCCGATCCCACCGGCCTTCACCGCCGCTTTTCCATCAACGGCAGCATCACCCCGCGCCGAAACAACGTCACTTGCCCCGTGCTCGACGACACCACGATCGAAATGCATTTCGTCGCGACGCTCACCGCCGCCGCCGCCGCATGCCGACTCCCGAGCCCGCTCGGCAATGAAAACTCGTTGTCGCCGGCCTGAATCAGACTCCCCGCCGATTCAACCACACCATCGCCGCGGATGATAAACGCGCCGTCGATGGACGAAAACTCTTTCACCGTCTCGTCCATGAAGGGGTTCAGGATATTGCGATCCTCCTCCTTGTAGCCAAAAAATGGATTCAACACGAGCGGCTTGGTCAGCTTCTCCACGCGATTATTGTCGCCGATCACGAACAGGCATCCCACCGGCCGGCCTTCGCGGCCTTCCACCGCCAGCTCCGTCGCCACCGCGATCACTCGCTCCAACACCTCCGGCTTCACATCGTCGGGCAACAGATCGTTCTGCCCGGTCAGCAACGTCTGAAACTCCCGCTCGATGTCCACGACCGTGAGCGTGTCGAATTGATTGCTGCCCGTCATGCCGCCGATGCAGCAAACGCGATCGGTAAACGCGATCACCCCACGCGTGACCGCGACCAGGATAGCGCTCCGCAGTTGCGCCATCCGCTGATTCGAAAACGACCGCACCTGGATCGTTTCATCGAATCCCTTCTGGTCGTCGCTCCCTTCCACCGGATTCCGCGTGACCAAAATCGTCTTCAGCCTCGTCGGCACCGTTTTCGCTTCGATGCCACCGACAAACGTGTCGCCAAACACCAGCAGCGCACGGCAGTTCGCGCCCCGCGCGACGCGCTCCGCTTCGCGAAACATCAGTTTGTTGACGCGATTCTGCTGCGCCTGCACCGGACGGATTCCGCCGAAGCCGCCGACCAGCTGCTCGTGCAACGCATCGAGGTCCGGCGCGTTGACCAGTCCATCGACGAGTTCCGGCTCCTTCACTTGCCGCGCGATCGACGCCAGCACCTGCAGGTAATCGCGCGCATTCTCCCCCGCGATCAGCATCATGATCAAACGCACCCGCTCCTCCGCAAGCGCGCCGTCGTGCTTGATGCCCGCGCGACTGCGCCCAATCGCCAAGATATAACGCCGGCGCATCTTCACCCGCACGTGAGGCAGCGCGACCCCAAGCCCGAGATAAGTCGTCATCGTGCTCTCGCGCGCGAGCAGTCCCTTCAACAACGCATCCGCCTTCAGGTCGGGAAACTGCTTCACGCACACCGCGAGCAGCTCCTGCAACGCACCTTCGAGATCGAGGCTGTGCAGATCGATGATCCGGCTTCGCGCGATGATTTTATCGAGCCGCATGGATCTTAAAGTCCAGAGCCTAGAGCTGAGAGCCTAGATTCGGAAGTGTTGGCGAGCACCGATGATGGGCTTCTTGCGTTCAGCTCTGGGCTCTTGGCTCTCAGCACCCGATTAGCGCTCCCACTCGAGCGCGCCTTTCTTGATTTCGTAAAGCAATCCCAACACCAGCACGCCCAGGAAGAACAACACCGGCCCAAGAATCGCGATCTGGTTGGCGAGGAACTCGCGATAGATAAACGTCCACGGCACGAGGATCACGATCTCGAGATCGAAGAGCATGAAGAGCAACGCCGTCACATAAAACTTCACCGAGAACCGGGTCTGGGTCGCGCCGTCCGACGCGATGCCGCACTCATACGCCGAATCCTTGATCTTCGATCCTTTCGCGCGTTGGCCAAAGAAATGGCTCGCACCAATCACCGCGCCGGTGATCCCGGCCGCAAGCAACACTTGAATCAAAAAGGGAAAGTAAGCAGCAGCGCCCATCGCGTGCGAAATTGGGCGCAGCTACGCCCGCGAGACAAGTGGGAAAGTTGTTTTCCTTCGCTCCCTTCCACGCCCCCACTCCCGCCACCGCGGATCAGGACCCCACGTCGATGATTTCCGCCGTCTTCACCTTCGTCGAACCGACGCCCAGCGTTTCCGCGAATTCCAACGTGCGAATCTCCTCCGGCACCGGCTGAAATCCATTCTGCCGGCGCAACTGATCCATCTTCGCGCGCATCAATGCATCCATCATCACCGGGTCCGTGCTCAACCACAGCAGCGGCTCCGACGACGCATAGAGCGAATTGAAATAGGGTCCGCCGATATACTGAAACCGCTCGAGGCTCGCGATCGTGAACATCCACGTCTGCCGCAATTCAGGAATCGCACTCATCTCCGCCACCGCCGCCGGCGCGTTCGCCGGCGAACGGAAAAAGCGCGCCGTGTTCGACGCATTCCAAAGCGTCGCGTTCACCAGCGCCCCGTTGATCCCAAGGATCGAGTGATCCGTGTAAACCGGCAGATTGATCCAGAAGTCCGCATCCAGAAACAAGGGCGTCGCCAGGAAGCTCTTGCGATCCTCGTCCGCCGTCGTGTCCGCATCATAACCTTCCGTTTGCTGCTGCGCGAAGATCGGATCGAACCGCTGCGGCAGCGGCGAATCGTAGAACCACACCGGATCGTAGTAGCGCCCCGACTCGAGCACGTAGATCGGATGCTCCTTGAACGGCGAATCGCCCGTCACCAGCGACGGCAGATAACCGGTCATCCGCAGCCGCAACTGATTCAGCCCGACGAGGAAAATGCCCTTCTTCTCGAACCCGCGCTTCTCGAGCGCCGCGATCACCGCCTTCACCAGCGGAATCGGCGTCGCCATCCCCGGACCGGAGTCGCTGTAGATTTTCAACCCTACCTTTTTCTTCTCACCCGGTTCGAGTTTGCGCCCGCTCTTCGCCTCGAACGCCGAGATCAACCTCTCCACCTCGCGCCGGTAAGTCGCTTCATCGAATCCCGGCAAACGCGCCTGCCACACCGGCGCCGGCGGCGCCTTCGGCGGCAGCCCGGCAGCCGTCTGGCCGCTCGCGCTCGACAAGCCGAGGCCGAATACCGCCAGGGCTAAACCTTGAAGAAAGGACAGACGCATACGTGTGTGAGTCGTCGGACGATTGCTAAAGTTTCCTCTATACCGGGAAGGCCATCGCGTCAAAGGGCGGGGAACTTGACAGCGGGTAAGGCCGCTTGAAAGTGCATTCTTCGCCAGCCGCCCCGTGGGCGAGCGCTCGTCCATGCCCGTCATCAAACCTTCCTGCGTCCGCGACCTCAAATTGCGGGTGAACCTCGCCGACGTCGTCTCGCGAGCCGTCACGTTGCGCAAAGCCGGCGGCGCGCGGCTCAAGGGTCTCTGCCCTTTCCACAACGAGAAAACACCGTCGTTCCACGTCGATACCGACAAGGGTTTCTACAAGTGCTTCGGCTGCGGCAAAGCCGGCGACGCCATCACGTTCGTCCGCGAAACCGAACAACTCGGCTTCACCGAAGCCGTCGAAGCGCTCGGTCAACGCTTCAACATCCCGATCGAATACGAGGAAGGTTCCGGCGGTCCCACCCGCGAGGAACGCTCGCTGCGCCAGGAATTGTTCGATCTGCACGATGTCGCCGCGGAACATTTTTATCAGGCCTTCAAGACGCGCGACGCCACCGGCGATTACATGCGCCAGTATTGGACGGAAAATCGCCGCTTCCCGGCCGAGCTTGCCGACGAGTTCAAGATCGGCGCCGCCGACGCCGCCGGCAGCGGCCTCGGCACCGCGCTCCTGAAACGCAAATTCTCCGAAGAAGCCCTCCGGCGCTGCGGCCTTTTCTTCATCTACGAGGACGCCCAGATCACCGCCTCCTCGCTGCGCCCGCGCTTCCGCGGTCGGCTGATGATTCCGATCCGCGATCACCAGGGCCGCGTCGTCGCCTTCACCGCGCGTCAGACCCAGCTCACCCCCGACGACGATCCCGCGCGCGAAGCCAAATACGTTAACTCCCCCGAGACCCCCGTCTTCACCAAGGGCAACCTGCTCTTCAATCTCGACCGCGCCCGCACCGCTGTCGGCGAGGGCAAACCTTTCGTTCTCGTCGAGGGGCAGCTCGACGCCCTTCGCTGCTGGTCGGTCGGCCTCAAAACCGCCATCGCCCCCCAAGGCACTTCGATCACCGAGCCGCAACTCATTCTTCTCCGGCGCTATCATCCGCAGGTCGAATGCTTCTTCGACAGCGACGCCGCCGGCCAGAAAGCCGCACTGCGCTTCCTCCCGATGGCGCTCAAAGCCGGCCTCGAGGTCCGCTTCCTCACCCTCTCCGGCGCCGAAAAACTCGACCCCGACCTCCTCTTTCTCGAACGCGGACTCGCCGCCTACGAAGACGTTCGCCGCCACGCCCAGACCGCCATGGCCTTCGCTTCGCGCGCAGTCCTCACCGATGCTTCAACCGCGTCCGGCGAACAAAAATCCCGCGCCGCCCAAACACTCTTCGAGATCGTCGCCCACGCGGATAGCGAGATGATCCGCTCCCAGTTTCTCGCCGAAATCTCGCTCCACCTCCGTCTTCCCGCCGCTGCCGTCCAAAAAGACTTCGGCACCTTCCTCATGCGCCGCGACCGTCAAAACGCCGCCCGTCCTGCCGAGCAGCCTTCAACCCAAAGCCCAGAACCCAAAACCCAAAACCCATCGGCGCCGTCCTCGGCGCCAACCCCTGAGCGCGACTTGCTTCTCCTTTGCCTGCATTTCGAAGATCTCGGCAAGCCGCTCAGCTCCGCTCTGCCGCACGATTGGATCGACACCCATCATCTTGCCGGACTCCTCCTCAACCGCTTCCTCGCCGAGTTCGAACACGACACCTGGCCCGGCCGCGACCATCTCGACGATCTCCTCGAAACCGGCGCCGAGCGCAGCCTCGTCGCCTCCCTGATTTTCGACGCCCCCAAGCTCGACGATCCTATCAAGGTCGCCAACGAAGGACTTCGCCAACTTCGCACCCGCGCCCTCGAACCGCGCCTCAGGGAAATAGAACTTGCTTTAGCCACAGCCCACGCGGACAGTAATTCTGACCCAATTTCACTCTTAAAGGAACGTTCAGAACTGCATCGACAGCTCCGCCAGCCACTCAGTTTATCTACCGCTTTATAGCTAGCTTGTAGAAGAGATCACTATCACATGTCGCGCAAAGCCAAGTCCGGTTCTCCGGACACTCACTCCGAGGCCGTCGAGGCCGCTATCGAAAAATCCTCTTCCACTCCCTCCGGTGACGCCCCTGTGGGAGCCGACATTCCCGCGGGCGGAATCAACGAGAAGATCCGTCAGCTCATCCGGCTTTCGAAGGAGCAGGGCTATCTCACCTTCGACGACATCAACGAGGCGCTGCCCGAGTCCGTCGAAAATCAGGAGGAAATCGATAACGTCCTTTCGATCCTCCAGAATCTCGAGATCGAGATCCTCGAACCCGACCAAGTCGACGACTACAAGCAGCGCATGGAGGAAGCCGAGGAGGAGGAATCTCGCTCCTCGCAACACGACATCCTCGATGACCCCGTCCGCATGTATCTCAAGCAGATGGGCCAGGTCCCGCTGCTCACCCGCGAACAGGAAGTCGAGATCTCCAAACGCATCGAGACCGCCGAACTGAAGGCCCAGGAAGCTCTCTTCCAAGCCACCGTCATCGGCAGCTACATCGTCACCCTCGGCCAGAAGCTCATCGACCGCCAGGAACGTTTTGACCGCGTCGTCATCGACAAGAAAATCGACAGTCGCGAATCCTACTTCAAGGGCCTCGAGAAACACGTTCTCTCCACCCGCAAAGCCGAGGAAGCCGTCGCCGACTCCTGGCAGGAATACCTCAAAGCCAAAAACGAGGCCGACAAGAAGAAGGTCCTCGCCAAGCACAAGAAGCGCGAAGCCATCCTCCGCTCCCATTTCGGGAAATTCTTCTTCAAGCTGAAGGTCTACGAGGAATACCTCGAACAGCTCCGCCCCGTCCTCGAAGAAATCGAATCGCTCAACGCCCAGCTCGAGCGCGCGAAGCACCCGAAGTCCAAAAAAGACGCCGCGATCGACGCAAAGGTGATCCAGCATCGCCTGAAGCAAATCGAGGCCGTGCAACGCATCGATCCGCAGGAACTCCTGGACGTGGTCGCGCAAACCCGCGTGCACATTCGCGAGGCCCACCAAGCCAAAACCGAAATGGTCGAGGCCAACCTTCGCCTCGTTATTTCAATCGCGAAGAAATACACCAATCGCGGCCTCTCCTTCCTCGACCTGATCCAGGAGGGCAACATGGGCCTCATGAAGGCCGTCGAAAAATTCGAATACCGCCGCGGCTACAAATTCTCCACCTACGCCACGTGGTGGATCCGCCAGGCTATCACCCGTTCGATCGCCGACCAAGCCCGGACCATCCGCATCCCGGTCCACATGATCGAGACCTTGAACAAGGTCATGCAGGTGCAGAAACAACTCCTCCAGGAATACGGCCACGAGCCCACCCCGGAAGAGGTCGCCGACGAAATGAACCTGCCCGTCGAGCGCGTGCAGCAGATCATGAAGATGGCGCAACAGCCCATCTCCCTCCAATCGCCCGTCGGCGACGGCGACGACACGAGCTTCGGCGACTTCATCGAGGACAAATCCGCCGAGAACCCTTACGACATGACGGCGTTCTCGCTCCTCCGTGAGAAGATCATCGACGTCCTCGACTCGCTCACCGAACGCGAACGCCGCGTGCTTTCCCTCCGCTTCGGCCTGATCGATGGCTACAGCCGCACGCTCGAAGAGGTCGGCAAGCAGTTCAAGGTCACTCGCGAGCGCATTCGCCAAATCGAAGCGAAAGCGCTTCGCAAGATGCGCCACCCGACGCGCATCCGTCAGCTGCACGGCTTCTTCGACGCTGAGCAGATCGACAACGCGCAAAACCTCATGAAGGTGGCCGCCACCAGCGGATTGCCCGCGCGCCCGCCCGGCGTAGGCCTCCCGCCCGGTTTCCCCCCGCCGAAACCGTAAGTTTGCAGGACGCCTCTACGAGGCGTCCTTTTTGTTTCCCGCTCCCTCGCGATCGACGCGCTACAAAACCTCTTTCCCTCTTTACAGTCCTACTCACCGGCATACGGTCCCACTCATGGCTACTCCTACTCTCCAACTCGCAGCCTTCGGCATCGGCGGCATGGAATTGGTGCTGATCCTCGCCCTTGCGCTTCTGTTGTTCGGGGGTGCCAAGCTCCCTTCGCTCGCGAAAGGTCTCGGCCAGTCGATCAAAGAGTTCAAGAAGGCCACCAAGGACGAAGAGGAAACCAAGGAAGAGCCCAAGAAAGAGATCACTCGCTAAAAGCGATCTCTCTTTCGCGAGTCCGAATCGAGCGCGCCAGACCCGGCGCGCTTTTTCATTTTAGCAGTGCAGTTGTAGGGCGGGGTCTCCCGCCCTCGCCGGCCGTGTTCACTCCTCCAGCCGAATGCCTGCAGCGCCGCTGCGCGTGCCTCTCTCCCGACCCCGCCGCCCGCACGTCATTCCTCCAACCCGTCCTCACTCCCCTCCTCCACTCTCTCACGTAGCCACGCGCGAAATTCGTTCGCCTGCTCCGGCGTGCCCAACACCAGCACTTCGTCCTCCGCCTGAATCGTCTCGTCCGCGGTTGGATTCAACATCCGCTCTCCGCGACGATTCACTCCCGCGATCTGCACCCCAAACGTTTTCGTCGGCGCAATCGCGCTCAACGCCAGCCCCACCGCCTGGCTCCACGCCGGCACTTTCATCGACTGCATCTGCACGTCTTCGAAAACCGACTCGAGCGCCCCAGTATCGGACACGCGCGAGAGCAACTCCCTCGCCGCCTGCACCTGTTGCGCGCTGCCCATCAGCATCACGCGATCGCGCGGAAACAACACCGTGTCCGCCGTCGGCAACGCCATCATGTAACCTTGCCGGTCAATCCCCACGACCGAACAACCCGTCATCGCTCGCAGATCCAGTTCCGCGATCGTCTTCCCTTGCGCATCCGCCAAATCCGGCAGCACGCAATCGAGTATCCGCACATTCCACGCGTCATGTCGCTGCAGCCAGGGTGCCGACGAATCGACCAGCTTGCTCTCCGCTGAACTCATCACCGTTTGCAGCTCCGCCTCCAAATGGCTGTGCCAGTAAATCAACCGCTGCCTCAGCACCAAAATTGCCCCGATCGCCACCACCGCGCTCGCCAGCAGGAGCAATCGCGCCGTTCCTTCCAGCGGCAGCAGCGCCACGAGCCAGAGAAACAACAACACTCCCGCCACCGCCTTCAACGCCGCCTCCACCGTCGGCGCCGCCTTCCGCGCGCGCTTCGATCCCGCCGTCGCCGCCTGCGAGAACATCAACGAAAGCGCCGAGATATTGCGCCAGATCGCCACGAGCGGCGCGATCAACAACACGCCCAACACCACCCAGAACATCACTTCCGGCCCGCGCGGAAACAGCCAGTCCTCGCCCACCCAACGTTCAATCGCTCGGAGGATCTGTCCTGAAAAAATCAATACGCCGCTCACCAGCGCCACTTCGGTCCCGATCTGAATGAACCGCTTCCGCGAAAGCTGCCACAACCGGTTGCGCCGCTGTCGCGCGGTCAGCCGCTCCAGCCTGCCGTGGTAAAACCGCACCCAGTCCATCAGCCATCGCGGTTGCCGCGCCTCCACAAAAACCGCAATCGCCTCCGACCGCTTGATCAACACCGGCCCCGCCAGCGTCGTGATCAGCGACACCCCCACCGCCAGCGGGTAAAACCGCGCCGGCAACACCGCCGCTCCCACCCCCAGCTGCGCGATGATGAACGAAAATTCGCCAATCGGCGTGACGCACAATCCCGCCCTCAATCCTTCCTTCACGGGGGTCCCGATCAACGTCAGCGACAACGCACTCGCCAGCGGACGCACCACCAGCGCAAACGCACTCACTCCCGCAATCAATCCCGCGTTCTCCCACAACGCCTGCGGATTGATCTGCATGCCGATCGCCACAAAAAACACCGCGCTAAAGACATCGCGCATCCCTTCGAAGGTCCTCTCGACCTGATGCCGGTGCGCCGTCTCCGCCACAACCGTCCCCAGCAAAAACGCGCCCAACGCCAGCGAATGCCCTGCCTGCTGCGCCACAAACGCCAGACCGAATAACAGCGCCGCGATTCCCAACGTCTGCAGTTCCTCCGCCGCCACCACACTCATCCGCCGCAGCAACCACGGCACCAGCAGCAATCCGCTCACGCCCGCCAGCGCCACAAACGCCACGAGCATACCCACCGTCGACCACACCGGCGCTGCTCCCGCTCCACTCGCTCCGCCAATCTGCACGATCGAGTTCAGCAGCGTCAGCATCACCACCGCCACCACGTCCTCCATCACCGTGATCCCGAGCGCCAGTTGCCCAAACCGCTCATGCGTCACCGCCGCTTCCTGCAACAGCTTCGAAATGATCGCCGACGACGACACCATCAACATCGCCGCGAGAAAAAGCGTCTGCGTCCCCGACCAGTCTAATCCCGCGCCCAACACCCGCGCCAAATAATACACCGCCACGGTCGCGCCGCACGTCGCCACCACCAGCGATACCCCCAGCCGTCGCAGCCGCCGCAAACTCAACCGCATCCCGATCGTAAACATCAGGAAAACCAACCCGAGTTGCGCCAGCGTCTCCACGTTCGCCGGCTCGGCCACGAACGGGAACGCCTGCATGTGCGGCCCCACCACCATCCCCGCCACCAAAAATCCAGCGACCACCGACAACCCGATCCGCTTGCACAACCAGCCCACGGCCCCCGCCACCATCAGGATCACCGCCAAGTCTCGAATGAAATGAGTCCCTTCCATGATGTTGGCCCCCCAACACGCCGCCAAATTCCAACTCTCGTCAATCCATCTCCCACGCGTCACCGATCCGCGAATACCAGCGAGTCGACTTGCTTCCGCAACTCACCTATTCCCTCGTTGACACTCCCTCGGCCCGGCGATTCGGTTCCGTCGGCGGATACGCCGCCTCTTCACGTAAACATGGCCAACTTTCTCGGTTACTTCTCGAACGACATCGGCATCGATCTCGGCACCGCGAACACACTGGTCTACGTGAAAGACAAAGGGATCGTTCTCCGCGAGCCCTCCGTTGTCGCCCTCGACACCGCCACGCGCAAGGTCCGCGCCGTCGGCGACGAAGCCAAACGCATGCTCGGCCGCACCCCCGGCAATATCACCGCCATTCGCCCGATGAAGGACGGCGTCATCGCCGACTTCGACGTCACCGAGGCGATGCTCCGCTATTTCATCGGAAAAGTTTCGACCTCCTTCCGCGCTCCGCCCCGCGTCGTCATCGCGATTCCCTCAGGCATCACCGCCGTCGAGAAACGCGCCGTGATGGACTCCGCCACCCACGCCGGCGCCCGCAAGGTCATCACCATCCCCGAACCCATGGCCGCCGCGATCGGCGTCGGCCTGCCCATCGACGAACCCGCCGCCAACATGATCGTCGACATCGGCGGCGGCACCACCGAGATCGCCGTCATCTCCCTCAACGGCATTGTATTCTCAAAATCCATACGCGTCGCCGGCGACGAGTTGGACATGGCGATCATCAATTACATGAAGCGCGCCTACAATCTCCTCATCGGTGAACGCACCGCGGAAGAGATCAAGCTGCGCGTCGGCTCCGCCTACCCGCTCGAAGAAGAGCTCACGATGGAAGTGAAAGGTCGCGACTCCGTCGCCGGCCTACCGAAAACCATTCACATCACGTCGCAGGAAATTCGCGAAGCGCTCGCCGACACCATCGCTGCGATCGTCGACGCGGTCCGCGTGACGCTCGAACGCTGCCCCCCCGAACTCTCCGCCGACCTCGTCGACCGCGGTTTCGTCATGGCCGGCGGCGGCGCCCTCATCCGCGGCATCGACAAACTCCTCTCGGAAAAAACGGGTCTCCCCGTCACCATCTCCGACGACCCCCTGTCCGCCGTCGCCAACGGCACCGGCGCCGTCCTGAACGACCTCAGCTGGTTGATGCAGAACGTGTGACCTTGAGGTGGGGCGCGTTGTCCTCAACGCGCCGCTCCGCTTCCGCCCTGTGGAACCGCCTCTCCCACAACGAAAGCGCCTCCCTCACACGCCGCCTTCCTGGGTAAAGCCCGGGAGCGTCTTCTTCATCACCATCTGCTGCGCCGCTCGCGGCGCAAACTCACTCGCGCTGCCCTCCGTCTTTCCGATTCTGGAGCTCTCGGTCGAGCACTACGTCGCGTCAGAAAAATGGTGGTGCCACATCGCACTTGCGATGCCCGACCACTTCCATGCGTTGCTCTCGTTTCCTGGCACCGTTCGCATGGACAAACTCATCCGAGACTGGAAGCGCTTTATCGCCAGGTCCGCACCCGTCGTGTGGCAAAACGGCTTCTTCGACCACCGCCTTCGCTCCACCGAAAGCTTCGACGAAAAAGCTCACTACATCCGAATGAATCCAGTCCGCGCCGGTCTGAGCGCCACTCCCGCCGACTGGCCCTACGTCTGGCCCAGGTAGGGCGGGTTGTCCCCAACCCGCCGTTGCGTCTCCGCGGCGCGTTAGGGACAACGCGCCCTACCTTCTCCCACCCCAAACTTTTTCCGTGCCACCCGCCCCATCCCTCTCCAAATAACCCACCACCCATCTCGTGCCTTCTCGCCGCCTCGACCAAGCCCGCCCATTTTTCACCCTGGGCCTTCTTGTCCTCGCCTGGCTCCTGATCCCCGCGGCCATCAAGTCCTTCACCCGCGCCTCCTTCTTCGAACTCACCGCGCCCGTCACCGTCAGCGCTTCCTACGCGCGCGATCTGCAAGAATACTGGTCTCTCCGCGCCCATTCGAAAAGCGACCTCATCGAAGCCGGACGCGACCTCGCGCGTCTCAACGCCTCCTACTCGCTCTCCGTCCAACAAAACTCCGAACTGCGCGCGCAGGTCGAGCGGCTCGAACAGCTCCTGCGCCTTCCCACCTACACCAACTTCCGCTCCGAACACGCGCGCGTCGCCCGTCGCGATTTCTCCGCCTGGTGGCAGCGCATCACCCTCCGCAAGGGCTCCAACTACGGCATCACGATCGGCGCACCGGTCGTGTTCAGCGGCGGCGTCGTCGGCCGCGTCACCGAGGTCCACGCTTACACCTGTGTCGTCGACCTGATCAGCAGTCCCACCATCCGCATCGCCGCCTTCGTCGAAAACGACGACCGCCCCATCAGCTTCCAAGGTGGCATCAACCCCGCCTTCGGTCCCGCGAAGGGCATCCTGGAATTCGTCCCGCTCGACATCCACGCGAGCCCCAACGCCCCGCGTCGCCTCGTCACCTCGGGCCTCGGCGGTGTCTTCCCGCCCGGTCTCGCCCTCGGCGAAGTCACCAAAACCGAGCCGAGCACCGACGGCCTTTTCAAATCCGGCGAGGTCTCGCTCGATCCGCGTCTCTCCACGCTCACCGAGGTCACCATCCTCGTCCCACTCGATCCCGCCGGCTCCTAGCTCCACGCTGCCCGCTTCGTCGTGCGTTCCGCTCTCGCTCTCACGCTCACCCTTTTTCTGCTCGGGATTTTCCTCGCGCAACTCAACCACGCGCTCGCCGGCTGGGGCCTCCACGTCTGGCTGGGTGGCCTTTTCGTGACGCACGCCGCGCTCGCTCCCAGCGCCCGCGGCGGCCGCGCCGCGGCGTTTTTCGGCGGACTTTTCCTCGATTCCGCCGCGCCAGTTGCATTCGGCACCCACGCTCTGTTGTTTGCCGCCGGATATACGCTGGTCTTTCGTTTGCGCGACCGCGTCGCGCGCGACGAAAACACCGCGCGCATCGTCCTCGCGCTGATCGCCAATCTCGCCCTCTTCCTCGTGTTTTCCTTCATCCAATCCCGGCAACTTCCCGCCTCCACCGCCTTCTGGTCCCGGCTCGCGGTCGATCTTCTCTGTTCTCAAGCCGTGATCCTTCTCATCACGCCGTGGTTCTGCGCGCTGCAGGCCGCCGCCCTCGACTTGGTCGACACGTTCGCCGCCGCTTACGAACGCCGCTTCGGTTGACGCTTCTCCTCGCGTGCCCGCTCCCGTTTCCACCATCGAAACCAATCTCGCCGAGCGCTCCGGCAGCCTCGTCGAAACCCACCGCGGCTACGATCCGCGCATCGTCTTCTTCTACTTCGTCCTCGCCGCGCTTCTCCTCACGCTCGCCGGCGGCCTCGCCTACCAACAACTCTTCAAAACCGATCTCTATCACGAGCGCGAACGCGTCCAAAATCAGCGCCGCGTCCTCGTTCCCGGCCCCCGCGGAAACATCTTCGATCGCGAGGGCCGCCTGCTGGTCGGCAATCGCCCGCGCTTCGCCGTCGTCCTCTACCTCGACGAACTCCGCTCCGAGTTCCGTCGCGAATACATCCGCGTCCGCCGCAACTACCGCCAATCCGGCGACAAAGATCTGCCCACCTCTTCGCAGATGGAGCAGATCGCCCGCGCGTCCGTCGTTCAGCGTTACCTCGATCAGGTCAACACGATCCTCGGCCGCCACGAACAGGTCGACAGCGTCGACCTCCGCAAACACTTCCGCCGCGAACTCCTTCTTCCTTACACGTTGATCGGCGATCTCGCCCCCGAGGAATACGCCCGCCTCGTCGAAAGCCTTCCCGTCCGTTCTCCCCTCCAGGTTTACACCTCCAGCACCCGCTACTATCCCTACGGCTCCGCGGCCGCTCACACCCTCGGCTACGTTAGCATCAATCCCGACATCGACGACGAAAACGTCCCCGGCGAAGACCTCACCACGTTCAAGATGAAGGGCAGTATCGGGAAAACCGGTCTCGAAGCGTCCTTCGACGCCAAGCTCCAAGGCGAATCCGGCGGCACCATTTTCCGCGTCGATCCCGCCGGCTACCGCGTCAACCCGCCCCTCGAAAAACGCCTTCCCGTCCAAGGCCAGAGCATCACCACCTCGCTCGACATCGATCTCCAACTCGCCGCCGAGGAAGCCATCGGCATCACCGAATATCCCGGCGCCGCCGTCGCCCTCGACGTCCGCACCGGCGAGGTCCTCGCGCTCGCCAGCAAGCCCGATTACAATCTCGGCGACACGTCGCCGATGATCACCCGCGCGACGTTCGCCGAAATCGAAGAGCGCGGCGCCTGGCTCAATCGCGCCGTCCAAGGCCTCTACCCACCCGGCTCCACGTTCAAACTCGTCACCGCCCTCGCCGGCCTCCGCAAAGGCGCCATCGCCGTCGATTCCGAAATCGAATGCACCGGCTACTTCCGCGTCGGACAGAACCGACTCATGCCGTGCAACGGCGGACGCGGCCACGGCCACATGACGTTCCCCAATTCGCTCACGATGAGCTGCAACGTATTTTATTATAAATACGGCATGGACACCGGCATCGAAGCCATCGCCGCCGAGTCCCGGCGCTTCGGTTTGGACCATCCCACCGGAATCGAACTCCCTTTCGAAACGCGTCGCATGGTAATCGGCGACATGGACTGGAAAAGGAAAGTTCACAACCAAGGCTGGTTTCCCGGCGACACCGCCAACTCCTCCATCGGCCAGGGTTTCCTCGCCGTCACCCCGCTCCAAATGGCGTGCGTCACCGCCTCCTTCGCCCGCGGCGAACTTCGCACCACGCCCACGCTGCTCCACGACCGCAATCGTCCCCGCCAACAATCCGAACCGCTCGGCATCAGCCCGCAACAATACGCCACCATCCTCCAGGCCATGGAGGAATGCACCGTGCGTGGCACCGCGAAGATTCTTCAGATCAACAAAATCCCCGACCTCCGCATCGCCGGCAAAACCGGCACCGCCCAGGTCCGCACCCAGGAAGGCACCCTCAATCTCGCCTGGTTCATCTGCTTCGCGCCCGTCGAAAAACCCGAGATCGCGATCGCCGTCATGATCGAAGGCGACACCCCCGGCGAAGAAGTCGGCGGCGGCCGCATCGCCGCCCCCGTCGCTCAATCCATCCTCCGCAAATGGAAGGAAAAGAAGAGCGCCCCGCGCCCGTTCATCCCCCCGATTTCCACTCCAGAGTCCTCTCTCTAATGGAGGCGCGGTGCCCTCACCGCGCATTCTTCCTCGCTCCGCGCCACGCTCTCCGCGCCCCGCGAAACACCACCTTCGGCTCGCCCCACGTTTCCCGCGCGCCAAATCGCAACCGCTCCAACTCCCGCGCCACCGCCTCGCATTGCACGTCACGCGCCCGGCACGCGCCCACCCGCCTCAGCCACTTCCCCGCTTCCATTCGCACCGCATCGCTGCGACGTCTCCCGCTCGAAAATCGAAAATCAAAAATCGAAAATCCTCCTCTCCGCAGCACCCACGCTAAAACCGCCGCCAGCACCATTCCCGCAATCACAATCGTGCCCGTCCGCCGCACATCCCACGGCTGCCGAATCCACTCACGCACCGTCTCACCCGCGGCCTCGATCCAAGCCCGCAATCGCGCTCCCACGTTCTCCGTCGCTTCCTTCACCGCGCGCAACGTCTCCAGCTGCGACTGCTGATCGAAGTTCACGATCCGCCGATACCAAAACACCCGCAGGCTATCCAGGCGGGCCGTCCAGCTACGATCCAGCCGCTGCGCCAATCCTTCTTCCCCCGGCGCCTCCCGCGCCGCCGCCGCCGCCGCTCCCGGCGTCGGATCCGCCCGCAACCACGACTCGGTCGCCGCGTCGAAAATTTCCACCCACGCATGCGCATCCGCGTTCCGCAGCGTGAAATTATTCGAATACGCATTCCATGATCCCCCGCGGAACCCCGTCACCACGCGCGCCGGAAATCCCGCCGTCCGCGCCAGCAACACGAGCGAGCCGGCAAACAGCTCGCAATGTCCGCCTCCGCCCGAACGCAGCCAGCGCACCAACGGATCGCCCGGCCCCTCCGGCACCGTCGGCGACAGCGAATACCCGTGCCCCTGCTCCAGCCACGCCTCCGCCGCCCGCGCGAATTCTTGAGCATCCAGATTTCCCCTACGCTCTCCGGCAATCTCCCGCACCACGTCTTCCAACACCGCGCGATCTTCCTCGCCCAATTCGACGCTCGACGTCGCCCGCACCAGCGCGCTCTCACCGCCGTCCTTCCATTGCGCCGCGAACACCTCATCCGTCAGCCGCCCATCCGTATCCATTCCTTCAACACGATACGCCGTCATCGACACCGGATCGTCCCGCAACGCCAACACCCGCAGCGCCCGCGAATACCGAAAATTCTGCCGTTCCCGGAATTGCACCCGCTGAAACTCTCCCAACAGCGGCAAATAACGGCTCACCCCCGACTCCAGATAAAACGTCCAATACCCCGCCCCCTCTCCCGCCACCGCGCGGGCCGGCGGAAAATCCGTCCGTGCCCACTCGCGCCCAAATCCTCCTGCACGCAACGCCGCCGAGAGCCGGAAGGTCCCATCCCGATACTCGTCCAACACCATCATCCGCCAATACGGCGACGCCGGAATCCGGCTCGGATCCGACACATCCACGCTCAACGCCACGCTGTTGTCCTGCGTGATCTCCGTCACGTCGCCGAACCGAATCGAATCGCTGAAGCCCGTTCGCGCCTTCTTCGACATGAACCGTTCCAGAAAAAATCCGCTCTCCAACTGAAACCGCGGAATCGCCAAAAACAGCAGCCCCGACAACACCACCAGCGCTCCAAATAACCCGCCCCCCAGCGCCACCACCCGCCAGTCCGTCGCCTGCCTCGCCCGTCCCAACAGCCGTGCCCATCTCACCCCTCCGGCCCAGCTCGGCACGCTGTCTTCCTCGCCCCCGGCGCCCTGCCCCCTGCTCCCCTCGCTCATCGTCACCACCAGCAAAAACACCAACGCGCACCCCACGAACGCCAGGATGTGCACCGCAAAGGTCACCGCCACCGACAGCACGCCCGCCACCACGATCAGGAACAGTCCCAGCACCACCAACTGCAGATCGTCGCGCTTTTTTCGATACATCACACTGCGATACAGCAGCAGCAGCAAATCCAGTCGCACGATCGCCGGAAGCAGTTCACCCGACCACCAAAGGTCCGCCGCAAAAAACGCCGCCACTACCGGAAACGCCAGCCGGTGCACCCACGCCGGCACTCGCCCGATCCATTCCGGTTTCGCGATTCCGATCACCACCGCCAGCGCCGTCAGCCCCGACAGTGTCCACGCGTCCACATCGAGATAAAACACCGTCGCCACCGACAACAACGTCAGCACCCCGCCCAGCAGCCATCGCAGCTGCTGCAATTCCTCCGTCGTGAGTTGTGCGCGCGTCTTCATCCTTTCGTAGCACGGGCAACCTGCCCGTGCTTTAAGCCAGCGCCATCCTCCTCCCTTCGACCAAAGCTTCCACATTGCGCGCTCCTTCCGGCGCGAACGTCACCATATTCTTCCTCAACCCCACTCCACTCCGCGTCGCCACCGGCTTCGCCTCCCGGCGCTCCTCCCTCGGCGGCACCACCGCGAGTTGATCCAGAAACGCTTCCAGATCTCGCACCCGCCGCACCGCCCGCGGCGACTCCGCATCCAACGCCACGCTCGCCAGCTTCCCCGCGCGAAACAGATCCTCCGCCAGCGTCGCCGCAAAGCTCAGCAGCAACTCGAACTGCTCCGCGCGCACCCAGCGTTCATCCAGCGTATCCACCCAAATCGAATATTCCTGCGTATTCTCCGCCGCAAATTGCCGCACCAACAACCGCCCCGTCCGCGCACTCGCCTTCCAATGGATCAGCCGGTGCGAGTCCCCTAATTCATACCGCCGCAACGCCAGCAAATCGCTTCCGCCACCCACGCGCGACACGCGCTCTCCTCCCGCCTGCTGCCGCGCCGCCGGCACCGCCGCTCGCCGATATTCCACCGCCGCCGGCCACACCAACGCCTCCGCACTCTCCGCCGCCGCAAAGCTCTTCTTCAAAAACCCAAACGGGAACAACGATCCCACGCTCTCCAACTCCACCCGCAGCGGGCCGCGTCGCTGCGGTTTGAAAACCCACTCGATCCTCGCCTCTCCCTCCGGATCCAGCCGCGTATCCAAAAAAACCTGCTCCCGCGCTTCCGCCGCCTCGACCTGCGCCAGCGCCGCTTTCACGTCCGCACTCCGCGCCGAAAACGTCGTCTCTGCCTTCCCGGGCCCGCCAAACGCCAGCGCCCGCGCCGCCAGATCGAACCACAACCCATACGTTGGCAGCACCCGCTTCGCGCTCTTCAACTCCAACGCCACCACCGCTTCCTGCCCCACCCGCAGCGGCGCCGCGACACTCAACGTCCACCGCACCCGGCGGAAATTCAGCCACGACAGCACCCCGCTCAACACCAGACACCCGAGCAGCAGCGCGAGCGTGATGAACAAGATATTATTCCCCGCATTATACGCCGCCAGCCCGATCCCAAACGACAACGCGATCAACAACACTCCCGACGCCGTCGGCGCAATCCGCTGCGTCCGCCGCGGGTAAATCAAAGACCACAGCAGCGCGCTCCAAAATCGCGGCTTCTCCCCTCGGCGCGGCGCTGCCCGCGCTCCACTAGACTGTCCCGCAGCGCTCATGCGCGCTGAAGCTCCAAGCACCAAGATCCAAGCTCCAAAGAAACACCAATGTTCAATGAGTGCACGACAACCACAGTTGGGGATTGGAGCTTGGAAATTCTCTGGAGCTTGGATCTTGGATCTTGGAGCTTCCGGCGCCGCCGGCTAAACCGGCACCGGCACCACCGACAAAATCCTCCGCAGCGCCGCCCCCACCGTCCTCCGCTCCTCGAGCGCATCGCTCGTCTGCCGCGCCAGCCCCAACCGATGCGCCAGCACCGGCGCCACCAGTTCGCTCACGTCTTCCGGCAGCACGAAATCCCGCCCGTTCAACAAGGCCCGCGCCTGCGCCGCCGTCCGCAACGCCAGCCCGCCCCGCACGCTCACGCCCGCCCGGAACTCCGTGTCCGTCCGCGTCGCCGTCACGATCTTCAACACATACTCGAGCACGCTGTCCTCCACGAACACCCGCGCCGCGACCGCCTGAATCTTCAACAACTCCTCCCGCGTCAACGCCGGCGCCTGCGCGATCGCATCGTAGCTCGTGTGCGCCGTCCGCAAAATCTCCATCTCGTCTCCAGGTTGTGGATACCCCATCTGCAGCCGCATCAGAAAGCGATCCATCTGGCTCTCCGGCAGCGGAAACGTCCCTTCGTAATCCACCGGGTTCTGCGTCGCAAACACCATGAACGGCGCCCCCACCGCATGCGGCTCGCCATCGACCGTCACCCGGCCGCGATCCATCACCTCGAGCAGCGCCGACTGCGTCTTCGGCGTCGCGCGATTGATCTCATCCGCCAGCACGATGTTCGCAAACACCGGGCCTTGCTTGAAGACGAACGTCTTCGCCGTCTCGTCGTAAATCGCCACGCCCGTCACATCGCTCGGCAGCAAATCGCTCGTGAACTGGATCCGCGAAAACTCCCCGTCCAGGGACCGCGCGAGCGTATAAGCGAGCGTCGTCTTCCCGACGCCGGGCAAATCTTCGATCAACACATGCCCGCCCGCGACGAGGCACACGAGCACCTGATCGATCACATCGTCCTTCCCCTTGATCGTCCGCCGCATGCTCGCGCGCAACGCCTCCAACTGCCGACGCGCCGTCGCCACTTCATTCGCCGCGAGAGTTTCACTCATCGCGAAAAACTGCCTCCCCCTCGCCTCGCGGTCAACCCACCCGCTCCCCGCCCGAATGTAGAGCGGGGTCTCCCGACCCCGCCGTTCCGGTCCCCCGCCGTCCTCACTGATCCTGCACCACCTTGATCACCGCCGAATAATCCAAATCGCCATACCCCCGCGCCTCCGCCGTCTTCAACGTCTCCCGCAACGCATCCAAAATCGGAAAGTCCGCGCACCCCGCCGTTCCCGCCGCGAGCCGCAGATCCTTGTGCAGATGCTTGATTGAAAACTGCGGCGCAAAATCGTCCGCGCGCAGCTTCGGCTCCTTCAACTTCGTCAGCCCCGAATAACTGATATTCTGCCCCAACGCATCGAAGAACACGTCGTCGCTGATTCCCTCCCGACGCGACATCGTCAAAGCCTCCGCGAGTCCCTGCATCTGCGCCGCAATATTCAGATTCATCGCCAGCTTGAACGCGCACGCCTGCTCGTTCGTTCCGATCACAAACCGCTTCGCCGAGATTAGCGCCAGCAGCGGCTCCAGTTCCGCGATCAACCCGCGATCCCCGCCCAGATAAAACACCGTCAGCTTCTGCTCCGCCGCGGGCTTGCTGCCCGTGAAGGGCGCCGCGAGAAACCGCGCGCCGCGCTCCACGACTTGTTTTTCAAACTTCGCGCTGCTCGCCGCATCGATCGTGCTCGACTGAACCACCACTTTCCCGGGCCCGAGCTTCGGCAAAATTCGCGTCAACACCGACTCCACCGCCGCCGGATCGGCCACGACGATTTGAATCACATCCGCCGCCTCCGCGACGTCCTCCGGCGTCGCTTTCCAGCCCGGCGCATCCGGCTTCGCCGTCCGATTCCACGTCCCCGCGAGCTTTCCCGCCGCCGCATAATTCTTCGCCCACACTTCGCCAATGATGCCCAGACCGATGATGCCCACGGAGTTCATAAGTGCTCACCAAATACATCACCTCCCCAAAAACAACCTCTCCCTGCGCCACGCCTCGCCCGCGAGAACCACCCATTGCTCACAACACGGGCGTCAATCCCGGCCCCACCGCCTTGTAGATCCGCGTCAAAATCTCCTTCGTCGTAAACAACCCTTCCGTCCCCGGAAACGCGCCCACTTCCTCATACCGCTCGTAAAACCGCGGATCGTCCATCGCCACCGCTTCCGCCCCCGGACGCAGCTCGAAACTGCTCGTATTCTGAATCGGCCACACGTCCAGCGGACTCAGCGACAAGGCGTCTCCGCCCGCGCCCCAAATCCCACCAACCCCATCAAAACCCAACCACCGATGAACACAGATAAACACAGATTCCCCCCGTTCGAATCCGTGTTCATCCGTGTCCATCCGTGGTTTAGAATCTCCTCCCCATTCGTGTCCCTTCGTGTCCATTCTGGTTAAGAAACCTAACGCTTCACTCGCGTTCGGCTCCTCGCCTCACCCCAAAATCTCCAGCATCCGCTCGAACAACCGATTCACCTTCGCCTGATTGTCCTTCACGAGATCCTTGAACTTCGCGAAATCGATCTCCGTCCCCTCGAGCCCATTCGCATAATTATCGATCAACGCCAGCGAGTTATACCTCAACCCGATCTCCGTGCACAAATCCGCCTCGTGCGCCGCCGTCATCCCAACGACATCGCCCCAATCCTTCACGATCCGAATCTCCGCCTTCGTCTCAAACCGCGGCCCGCGAAACTGCACATACACCTTGCCCGGATGAATCGTGAACTCCGGCGCGAGTTTCTCGATCAACCTCGGAATGAGATTATTCGCAATCCCCGGCGCCCCGCCTTTCAGCTCCTGATCGAAAAACGTCGTCGGCCCCTGCTGGATACACACATAATCGCTGCACGAAACAAAGGTCCCCGGCGGCAGCTCCTTCTTCAGCGACCCCACCGAATTCAGCGACACGATATCCTGATACCCAAGGTCCGCGAGCGCGCGAATATTCGCCCGGTAATTGATCGAATGCGGCGGCAGCGGAAACGCATACCCGTGCCGATTGATCAGCGCGAAGTCCCCCTTCGTCTTATACGTCACCTCACCGTAAGGCGTCGCCACCGTCCTCACGTCCCATGCCGAAAACAACGTGGAGTTCACGATACTCGTCCCGCTGATGAACGCGACCTTCATGCGCGCCACTCCATCGCCCGCCCCCATCCCCCACAACGCAAAACCCCACGAACCCAACTGTGGGAGCGGCTTTACGCCGCGACTCCTCTCGACTCAAAACTCAAAACCCTAAACCCAAAACCAACCCGCCCACGCGCGCTACACCCACGAAATCCCCTCCAGCTTCCCCGCCAACTCCACATCCTTCCGCGTCACTTTCCCACCCGCATCGTGCGTGTTCAAACGCACCTCCAGCTTGTTATAAACATTCGTCCACTCCGGATGATGATTCATCGCCTCCGCCTCGAATCCCGCCCGCACCATGAAGCTGATCGCTTCCCGAAAGCTCCCAAACTTGAACGTCTTCACCAGCGCATCGCCCTCCCACCTCCACCCTTCCAACTTCGCCAACTCCCGTTGAATCTCCTCCTGCGAAAGTGCCGCGCTCATGCCGCCACGCTCGCCTGACCTTACACCTTGTCAAACCCGCCACCCGCTTCCTAACTCGCCCCCCGAAACCGCCACGCATGTCATCTTCCGCCGCCGACCGCCCCGATCCTGCCATCCCGCATCACGTGGCCATCATCATGGACGGCAACGGCCGCTGGGCCAAACAACGCGGCCTGCCCCGGATCGAGGGACATCGCCGCGGCGTCGAAACCGTCCGCACCGCCACGTTCGCCGCCCGCGACCTCGGCGTGAAAATGCTCACGCTCTACGCTTTCTCCGTCGAAAACTGGAAACGCCCCCGAGACGAGGTCGGCGCCCTCATGGGCCTCCTCGAGTTCTACCTTAAAAAGGAGTTGGAAACCTTCGTCCGCGACCGCGTCCGCCTGCGCACCATCGGCCGCACCCAGGACCTCCCCGCCGGCGTCCAAAAACTCCTTCGCACCACGACGGAGGAAACCAAACACTTCACCGACTACACCTTGGTCCTCGCCCTCAACTACGGCGCCCGCACCGAGATCGTCGACGCCGCGCGCGCCTACGCCGCCGCCGTCGCCGCCGGCACCGAAAAGCTCAACGACAGTTCCTGGGAAACCTTCAATCGCTACCTCTACACCGCCGATTTCCCCGACCCCGACCTCATCATCCGCACCTCCGGCGAAAAACGCATCAGCAACTTCCTCCTGATGCAGGGCGCCTACGCCGAATACGTTTTCACCCCCGTCCTGTGGCCCGACTTCACCAAAGCCGACCTCGCCGCCGCCCTCGCCGACTACGCCCGCCGCGAACGCCGCTTCGGCAAAACCAGCGAACAAGTCGCCGCCATCACGAAATAGCCGCTCGCGCTTTCCGCTCCGAAACCTTTTCCGCGTTCGGGACACTGTCAGGTCGACAACTCTGTCATTCTGAGCGAAGCGAAGAATCCACTTGGACGAGCGCCACGGCTTTCACCTCGACGACCGACCTGACGCCTCATCCCGCCCACCCACCCCATGCCCAAACGCATCCTGAGCACCGTCCTCCTCTGGGCCGTCGTCGTCGGTTCCCTCGTCTTCTTCCGCACCGACGGCGGCGTCGCCCTCATCACGCTCATTTCCGTCCTCACGCTCCGCGAGTTCTTCAAACTCATGCGCGGCGCGGGCCTCCAGTCCTTCGACAAGCTCGGCATGGTCCTCGGCGGCCTCATCACCGCCGCGCCTTACCTCGAAACGCTCCCCGTCTTCGCCTCCCTTCCTTTCACGATCACCGCCTCCCACATCATGGCCATCGGCGTCGTGATCTTTTCGATCCGCATCCTCGGCGAGCGCGAACCGCACAATCGCGTCGAAGCCCTCGCCGCTAGCCTCTTCGGCCTCGTTTACGTCGCCTTCATGCTGCACTACCTCGTGCGCATCGTCACCCCGCTTCCCGGCGACACCATCGGCGCCACCGGCCGCCTGCTCCTCTTCGTCTGGCTCGTCGCCGTATCCAAATTCTGCGACGTCGGCGCGCTCCTCACCGGCCTCGCCTTCGGCAAACACAAGATGTCCCCCGTCATCAGCCCGAAGAAAACCTGGGAGGGCGCCATCGGCGGCGTCCTCGTCTCCATGGGCATCGGCGCCTTCGTCGCCTGGCTCGCCCGCGATTATTTTCCCGCGCACATGACACCCCTCGTCGCCGCGCTCATCGCCGCCCCAATCGCCGTCGTCGCCATCGTTTCCGATCTCATCGAATCCGTCATCAAACGCCGCGCCGCCATTAAAGACTCCGGCGGCATCATCCCCGGCATCGGCGGCATGTTCGACGTGAGCGACAGCCTGATCCTCACCGCCCCCCTCGGCTACTTCCTCTTCGGTCTGACCTAAATCTTTCTCTTTCCTCTTTCTCTTTATCTTTCTCTCGCCAGCGCTCCCGCAAACCAGAGAAAGAGTAAGAGAAAGAAGAAAGAGAACGATGCCCAGCACCGCCGATCAGACGCCCCCCAAACGCCTCGTCCTTCTCGGCGCCACCGGCTCCATCGGCGAAAACACACTCCGCGTCGTCGCCGCCCACCGCGACAAACTTCAACTCGTCGGCATCGCCGCCCGCCAGAATCACGAGCGGCTCGCGCAAATCGCCCGCGATTTCCAAGTCCCCCACGTCGCCGTCTTCGACGATCGCGCCTACGCCGCCGCAAAATCTCCCTCCAACTCCGGCGCATTCCCTCCCGGCACCCAACTCCACGGCGGCCTCTCCGGCCTCGTCGAACTCGCGACGCTCCCCGAAGCCGACATCGTCCTCGTCGCCGTCGTCGGCACCACCGGCCTCGAACCCGCTCTCGCCGCCATCGCCGCCGGAAAACACCTCGCCCTCGCCTCCAAAGAGATCCTCGTCCTCGCCGGCCAATTCGTCATGGCCGCCGCGCGCCAGCACCACGTTAAACTCCTCCCCGTCGACTCCGAGCACAACGCCGTCTTCCAGTGCCTCGAGGGTCACCCGCACGCCGGCGTTCGTCGCATCGTTCTCACCGCTTCCGGCGGCGCCTTCCGCGATTGGCCGCAGGAACGCCTCGCCCACGTCACGCCCGCCGACGCCCTCAAGCACCCGAATTGGTCGATGGGCCCGAAAATCACCGTCGACTCCGCCACGCTCGCCAACAAGGGCCTCGAACTCATCGAGGCCCAGTGGCTCTTCAACCTCCGCGCCGAGCAGTGCACCGCGGTCCTTCACCCACAAAGCATCGTTCACTGCCTGGTCGAATTCACCGACGGCGCCATGCTCGCCCAGCTCTGCCCGCCGTCGATGACATTCCCCATCCAGCACGCGCTGCTCCACCCGCACCGCGCCCCCGGCGTCGAATCCACTCTCGATTTCACCAAGCTCCTCGGCCTCGAATTTCGGCCGGTCGACGAATTCCGTTTCCCCTGCCTCCGCCTCGCCCGCCAAACCATGTCCGCCGGCGGCATCGCACCCGCCCTCTTTAACGCTTCCAACGAGATCGCGGTCGCCGCGTTCCTCGACTCGCGCATCCCGTTCCTTGCGATTCCCCGAGTCATCGAACACACTCTTAATAAGATCGATAACTTCACACCCGACTCGCTTCCAGCCGTCCTCGATGCCGACGCTCATGCCCGCCGCGTCGCCACCGCCGCGCTGAAGCACCTTTCCTGACAATGTCCGAACTCCTCACGTCGCTCGCGTCCAACGCCTGGGCTTTCTTCCTCGTCGTCCTCTTCTTCGGCGGCTCCATCTTCGTCCACGAACTGGGCCACTTCCTCGCCGCCCGCCGCCGCGGCGTTCACGTCGAGCGTTTCTCCATCGGCTTCGGCCCGCCCATCTTCTCTTGGCGCGGCAAGGACGGCGTCGAATACCGCCTCGCCTGGATCCCCTTCGGCGGCTACGTCCTCCTTCCCCAGCTGGCCGACCTCGGCGCCATCGAAGGCGAGAGCAAAACCGACGTCTCGAAACTGCCGCCCATCAGCTATTCGTCGCGCATGCTGGTCTTCGTCGCCGGCGCCGCCTTCAACATCCTCTTCGCGCTCCTCCTCGCCACGATCGTGTGGTTCGTCGGACAACCCACGTTTTCCGCCCTCGCCACCACGAAGATCGGCACCGTCTCACCGACCGTCACCCTCGCCGACGGCAAAACCGTTCCCAATCCCGCCGCCGAAGCCGGCCTCCAGGCCGGCGACATCGTCAAATCGATCGACGGCGACCCCGTCCAGGATTTCGAAGACATCATCAACGCCGTCCTCCTCGGCACCCGCCGCACCGACGACGGACGACGCGTCTCCGAATTCGTGATACAACGCAACGGCCGCGAACAAACCGCCATCGTTTACCCGCTCCTCCTCGGCGACGATCAGATCCGCGTCGCCGGCGTCGAGCCCGCCGACGACCTCACCGCCGACGAAGTCCTCTCCGGCTCCCCCGCTGAAGCCGCTGGCGTCCTCTCCGGCGACCGCATCCTCGCCATGGACGGACAACCCGTTTTTCAGCGCGTCGCCGTCAGCGAATACCTCGCGAAAAACGCCAACCGTCCCACCGAGTTCCTTTTCCAACGCGGCAACGACCAAATCACGATCCGCATCCAACCGCGCACCGAAACCGACGAACGCACCGGCAAACCCGTTGCCCGCATCGGGCTCCGCTACCGCGAACCGATCATCGTGATTCATCCGACGCCGTGGTCCCAAATCCGTGACGACGTCCGCATGACCTTCCGCACCTTGGGCGCACTTATCAGCCCCACCTCCGACGTCGGACCCTCCAAGCTTAGCGGCCCCATCGGTATCGCCCGCGTCCTCCACCAGCAGGCGCAATGGGATATCCGCCGCGTCCTGTGGTTCACGATCCTCGTCAACGTCAATCTCGCCATCTTCAACCTCCTCCCGATCCCCGTCCTCGACGGCGGCCAGATGCTCTTCGCCACGATCAACCGCCTCCGCCGCCGCGCGCTCCCGCCCAACATCATCATGGCCACGCAGAGCGCCTTTTTCGTCATCCTCTTCTCGCTCATCATCTACGTGAGCTTCTTCGACGTCCGCCGCTGGGCCCGCGACATCGAAGCCGACCGCACCGAGCAGAAATAAGAATGTAGGGCGGGGTCGGGGCCCCCGCCCCCCC
>JAEWBF010000028.1:5000-54501 GCA_023391285.1 Verrucomicrobiota bacterium | reverse complement strand
TCGGGGTCTTGGGGGGGCGGGGGGGGGGGGGGGGGGTTCACCCCGCCCTACATTGTTTTTTTAGCAGCTGGAGGCTTCGCGGATGTGGGCGGCGAGGGTGACGCGGAGGAGTTGGCGGGCACGATAGAGGCGGGTTTCGACGCCGCGTTCTGAGCATTGCGCGATTTCGGCGATCTCGCGGTAAGACAGGTGTTGGTAGTGATGAAGGAGGACGGCGCTGCGGAGATCGGGAGGAAGCGAGGCGATGGCGTGGCGCACGGCGCGTTCGAGTTCGTCGCGGGCGACGGTGGTGCCAGGTTCGGGTTCGTCGCTCGCGAGATCGGGGAAAGGCGCGAGGTCGCGGCCGTCGTGGGTTTCCTGCGACGGGGTGTCGAGCGAGACAGCGGGATGGCGGCGCTTCCAGCGGTGGTGATTGTGGCAGAGATTGGTGAGCGTCGTGAACAGCCAGGCGGAAAGATTGGTGTCGGGACGGAAGCGATCGCGGTTTTGGTAGAGGCGAACGAAAACGTTGGCGACGAGATCGTGGGCGTCGGCGGAGTTTTGGAGATAACGATACGCGTAGGAAAGAAGCGGCCGCTGCCAGCGCGCGATGAGGCGATTGAGCGCGGTGGTGTCGCCCTGGCGGAGGGCGGCGAGGCTGGCGCAATCGGTGGCGGGGTCGGAAGGCACGGGCGCTGGGGGCGGCGCTCAGTTGATCAATTCGAGTTGGGTGTCGGAGCGGGCGACCAGGCCGAGGTAGCGGCTGCGTTGCTCGGGAGTCATGACGTCGGCGGTGGCGAGCACGAGCCGGCGGGTGGACTCGAGGCATTCGCGGTTGATGTTGCGACGGCTTTCGACGAAGCGGGCGAATTCGAGGAAGTCGACCTGGTCGGTGGTGCGGCGAGTTTCCTCGAAGGCGATGAACTCGGCCTGCATGCGCGCGACTTCGGCGGCGAGGGCGCGGAGGCGGGGGCTGGAGGCTTCGTGGAGTTCGAGGATGCGCGCGAATTGTTCGTCGGAGAGATCGAGCTCGGTGCGAATCCACGAGAGTTGTCCCTCGAGGGAGTCGAGACCGGCGGGGCGGTGAAGGGCGTAGTAGCCGAAGTGCGCGCCGAGGCCGACGAAAGCGCCGAGCAGGAGAGTGAGGACGGTGCGGTTCATCGGGTTTGCGCGAAGGTGTTGTCGGCCTTGAGGAGCGGATCGATGAGCTGGAGGTAGCTGCGGGCGAGTTGGGCGCTGCGTTCGCGTTGCTGTTGGTTGACGCGGACCTCGGCGAGGAAGAGGCCGAGGAGGGCGCAGGTGGCGACAAACATGGCGGCAAACGGCAGGCGGGCAAACCACGCGTCGATGGCGGACCAGGCGCCGCGTCGTGGGTGAGGGTGGCTGGCTTCTTCGGCTTCGGCGATGCGGCGCCAGACCTCGGAGGTGAGGCGGGAGGACGGCTCGGGGGTGTTGGACCAGTGGTCGAGGAGCGGATCGAGAGGGTCGGGGGGCGATTGCATAGCGGAGCGAGCGGCGACAGCTCTGCGGTTTAACACCGGTGGGGAGGGATGCCCTTCGGAAAAAAAAGGGTGCGGCGGGACGGCGGGGTCGGGAGATTTGAGGAAGAGCGCGCGGTTGCGGCGGAGGCGGGAGACCCCGCCCTACAACTCTACAGCATTACTGGTAGAGCCAGTAGCGTTGGCTGGCTTTGCGGTAGACCTGGCCGCGGCGCTGCCAGTCGTCGAGCCAGGCGCTGAGGTTGGTTTGGGCGCCGTTGCGCTGGAGGGTGCGGAAGAAATCCTCGGAGCCCATGTGGCGGAGGAAACCGCTCGCGGACGTGTCGGTGACGGCGAAAGGGTTTTTGCCGCCGCCGAGACGGCAGCCGAGGACCATGAGATGGAAACTGAACTCGGTGGGATCCCAGTCGTCCCAATCGTTGACCTCGACGAAAACGCCGGTGGCAGGTTTGCCGTCGCGGCCGGGGACGCTGACGCGGCGGAAGCCGATGCCGGGGATGTTGAGCGCGCGGAGTTCGCGTTCGAGGACGTCGCTTTTGACGGTTTTGTGGGAGATGCCGCGGAAGGCGTAGTGTTCGCCGACGCCGTGGCGGAAGCCGATGTCGAAACCGACGCGCGGGTCGGCGTAGGTGCCGAGACCGACCATGGCGTAGCCGATGACGGCAGAGAAATCCTGGATCATCGGTGAGGTGGGGACCCATTGCAGGCCGGTTTCGGGCCAACGCATGGTGCGCCGCCAACCGCGCATCGGAATGACGGTGAGGCGACCGTTGGCGCGGGCGGTTTCGGAGATGGCGAGGACGCCGGGTAGTTCCTTCGCGAGGCGGGCGAGTTCGGCGATGGTGAGGCCGTGGACGTAGGGCACGCGGAAAGCTCCGACGTAGCTGGTCCATTTCGCGTCGAGCAGCGGACCGGAGACTTTGATGCCGCCGAGAGGATTGGGGCGGTCGAGGACGATGACCTCGACGTTGTTTTCGAAGCAGGCCTCCATCGCGAGCTTCATGGCGCTCACGTAAGTGTAGCTGCGCGTGCCAACGTCTTGGAGATCGATGACGAAGGCATCGAGGCCCTTGAGCATCGCGGGGGTGGGTTTGCGTGTCTGGCCGTAGAGAGAATAAACGGGAAGGCCGGTGCGAGGATCGGTGCGGTTGGGGATTTTGATTTCGGCTTTCTCGTTGCCGTAGATGCCGTGTTCGGGGCCGAAGAGCGCGACCAGTTTCGATTGGCGCGAACGCAGGAGAACATCGATCGTGCTGATGCCGTTGCGATTCACGCCGGCGGGGTGCGTGAGGAGGCCGAGGCGTTTGCCTTTAACCGGGGCGAAGCCCTGCGATTCCAGCACATCGATGCCGAGCATGAGTTGCGCGGTGGCAGGAGTTACATTCGGCGCGGTGAAGCGGGTCGAAGGCGGTGCGGGATTGACGGCGCTGGCGCGCGCGGCCGCGGGGCGCGTGGGTGGCTGGCTGGCGCTGCAGCCGAAAAGGCCGAGGAGAAGGGCGACGAAAGCGAACGTTCGGTCTAAGGAAAAGAGGCGGCGCATCCCGGACATGCGCGGCTCACTGTGAGGCTGCAGGAGGTTCCGTCGAGAGGGAATGCCGCGGAAGAGGTGAGAGTTTTAGAAAAATGAGAATGGGCTAACGGAAGGTTTCGGCGATCGCGGACGCGAGGAGTGCGGGGGTGGAGCGAAGGGCTTCGGGGAGTGGGAGGTGCGGCGGCGTGATGGCGTGAAGGGTGGGGTCGGTGCGCGAAAGTTCGGGTGGAATGGCGCCGGCGAAAACGTGGGCAGGTTTTTCGAGGGCGCGGGCTCGGGCGACGATGGCACCAGGACCTTTGCCGCCGAGCGACGTGGCGTCGAAGCGGCCTTCGCCGGTGAGAACGAGATCGGCGGCGGCGATGCGGGCTTCGAGGTCGAGCCAGGCGGAGACGAGCGAGAAGCCGGGGAGAAGTTTTGCGTGGGCTGCGCACATCAAGCCGAAGGCGATTCCGCCGGCGGCGCCGGCACCGGGGGTGTGGAGGAGGGCGGCGGGTTGGGCGTGATGTTGAAGGAGAAGGTGCGCGACCCGGGCGCTGACGGATTCGAGGTGGGGGACGTCGGCGGGTTTTAATCCTTTTTGCGGGCCGAAGACGGCGGTGCAGCCGTTGGGGCCGAGGAGTGGATTGGTGACGTCGCACGCGATGCGAATGGGAGGGAGTGCGGGATCGACGCGGCCGGTGAGGCGCGTGAGATCGTTCCATGTCGCGGGTGAGGGCGGAGTGAGGCGGAGGCGGGAAGAGGTTTCGAACGAGAGGCCTAACGCGGCGAGCGCGCCGAGGCCGAGGTCGTTGGTGGCGCTGCCGCCGACGCCGAGGAGAATCGCGGCGGCGTGGTGGCGCGTAGCGGCGAGCATGAGCTGGCCGGTGCCGAACGACGTGGTTTGCCACGGGTCGCGTTGGGAAGGTTCGGTCAGGGCGAGGCCGCTGGCGGCGGCCATTTCGACGATCGCGATGGAAGCGTCGGGCGGTGTGGTTTCGGGAAGTGCGAGTTGGGCGCGAGCGGAGCCGGGAATGTGCGCCAGTGGAACAAGGCCGAAGTGAGCCTCGAGGGATTCGCCGCGCGGCCCTTCAACGGTGCAGGGATGAAGCTGACCTCGAGCGGAGTGAGTCAGAATTTCGGTGAAGCCCTCGCCGCCGTCGGTGAGTGGAGCGGTGTCGATTTCCCAATCGGGATGAAGTTGGCGAAGGGTATTGGCCGCGATGGTGCAAGCGGTGTTGGCGGTGATGGCGTCCTTGAACTTGTCGAAGGCGAGGAGCACGCGCATGGGATTGCGATGGTCGGGACGGGGAGCGGATGCGATGGAAATTTCAACGACGCTTCTGCGGAGGAATTTTCGGGCAATTTTGGGGTTTCGCGGGCAGGTCGGAGCGTGCCGCGGTCGATCTCCGGACGCTGTTGAAGCGGAGGAAATGCGACGCGATTTTTGGCAGGGTCATGAACTCACATTATACCTTAGTGGGCCCAATTAGTGGGGGTTGACGTGCGCGGTCACCACGACAGGTAGTGGATGCTTCGCCGGGGGATGGTGCGATCGCGTTCACGTGGCGGCGTGCTGCCCCTTTCTTTTTCACCGTATTTGTCTGTTCGAACTCCTTCGCCATGGCCCTGTTGACTTCTCCTGCGAGCTCCGGCTCGGTTTCCGTTGATCTTTTTCCCGTCCGTCGTGGCGCGGAGTTGTTGAATCGGGCGATCGCGCGAGAAGATCGGATGGTGTTGAAGCGCGATGGGGCGCGGGCGCGTTTTGATCTTAACAAAGTCACGCGGGCGATCGCGCTGGCGTTTCACGAGGTGAAAACGGATAACGCGGCGAATCCGTATCGGGACGATCCGCTCGCGTGTTACGGGCTGGATGCGGACACGTTTCGGGAAGTGGCGCGGATTGCGGAAGGTGTTTCGCAGATGCTGGAGTTGTTTTATCGCGACGGGAAGCATCCGACGATCGAGCAGGTGCAGGATGCGGCGGAGAAGGCGATCGCGGCGGCGGGACATTGGGAGGTGGCGCGGGCTTATATGCTTTATCGCGTGCGGCATGCGGAGCGGCGGCTGGTGCAATATGCGGACAACGGGATGTCCGACTATATCGTGATGGCGAAGTATGCGCGGTATCGGCCGGAGCTGGGGCGGCGCGAGATTTTTTCGGAAGGCGTGGAGCGGGTGCGCGACATGCATCTGCAATTTTTTGCGGATAAACTGGATCGCACGGTGCCGAGCGAATTGCCGGCGGAGGTGGCGGAGCTGGCGGGAAAGAATGGGGAGCTGCTCGTGCGCGCGCTGGGTGGCGCGCGGCTCGATCGAATCATCGTAGAGGCGTTTGCGCAGGTGGCGGCGAAGAAGGTGTTGCCGAGCATGCGCTCGATGCAGTTCGGCGGGGAGGCGATCCTCAAGAACCACAGCCGGATGTTTAACTGCTCGTTCTCGAATGTGGATCGCGTGGAGTTTTTCCGCGAGTATCTGTTCCTGCTGTTGAGCGGATGCGGCGTGGGGTTTTCGGTGCAGAAGCATCACATCGCGTTGTTGCCGCCGCTGCCGGCGCGGGCGCCCGAGGCGGATTTGCCGGTGTGGCATTATCACGTCGAGGACACGATCGAGGGCTGGAGCGATGCGCTGCATGCGCTGTTCGCGTCGTTCTACGAAGGGAAGAAGATCGAATTCGATTACTCGGCGATTCGGCCGCGCGGGGCGCCGTTGAAGACGTCGGGCGGACGCGCGCCGGGACATCTGCCGCTGAAGAAGGCGTTGAACAAGGTGGAGGAGATTCTCGCGTCGGCCTCGGGCCGGTCGCTGCGGCCGATCGAAGTTTACGACATCAACATGTTCGTGGCGAAGGCGGTGCTGGCGGGCGGTATCCGGCGTTCTGCTACAATCTGTCTCTTCTCGCCCGACGACGAGGAGATGATGAACGCGAAGACGGGCAACTGGTTCGAAACGCATCCGCAGCGGTCGGCGTCGAACAACTCGGCGGTGCTCTCGCGGAGCGATCGCAACGAGGAGCATTTCAAGAAACTGTTTCGCGCGCAGAAGGAATTCGGCGAGCCCGGCTTTTTCTTCAACGACCATCCCGACGCGGGGTGCAATCCCTGCGCGGAGATCAATTTGTTGCCCGTGGTGGATTGGGAGCTGTCGGAGGAGGAGCAGACGCAGCTTTATCGCTGGGGCTACCGAGGCGAGTTGCCGGGGATGACGCGTTTGGCGGGATTCCAGATGTGCAATCTCACGACGATCAACGGGCAGGCGGCGACGAGCGACGTGGCGTTTTATCGGGCGTGCATTGCGGCGACGGCGATCGGGACCTTGCAGGCGGCGTATACGGATATGCCGTATCTCGGGGCGGTGACGCGCTTGATCAACGAGCGCGACGCGCTGCTGGGCGTGTCGATCTGCGGGTTCATGGATAATCCCGCGGTGCTGTTCGATCCGGAAGTTTTGACGCAGGGCGCGCGGCTGTGCCGGGCGACGAACAAATTGGTGGCGGCGCTGATTGGGATTCGTCCGGCGGCGAAGTTGTCGACCTGCAAACCGGAAGGAACGGCATCGCTGATTCTCGGCGCGGCGTCGGGGATTCATCCGCATCATGCGCGGCGTTATTTCCGGCGGGTGCAGGCGAACCGGAAGGAGCCGGTGTATTCATTTTTCAAGGTCGCGAATCCGCAGATGACGGAGGCCTCGGTTTACAATCCGGATACGGACGACGTGATCACGTTTCCGGTGGAGGCGCCGAAGCGGGCGATTTTGAGAAAGGACATCACGGCGGTGCAGTTCCTGGAGCTGGTGAAACTCGTGCAGACCTCGTGGGTGATTCCGGGCGGCGACCCGGGGTCGCGTTCGCCGGAGCTGCATCACAACGTGTCGAACACCTGCACGGTGCGGCCCAGCGAGTGGGACGAAGTGCAGGAGTTTATCTGGGACAACCGCGCGTTTTTCACGGGCATCTCGCTGCTGCAGGATGCGGGCGACAAGGCGTATCCGCAGGCGCCGCGCGAGGAAGTTTCGACGGAGGCGGACGTGGCGAAGTGGAATGCGCTGCGGCCGTATCGGGTGGATTACACGAAGATGCGCGAAGAGTCGGACGTGACGGAGTTGAAAGCGACGGTCGCGTGCGCGGGTGGGGCGTGTGAGATCGTGTGAACCGATCCGGAGCTTGCCCGCGAAACACGCCAAACAACGCGAAAGGTAAAGGCGCTGCGGCAGGGCTCACGTTTCGCTGACGAAGGCGAAGCGGGGGACCTGCTGGCCGGCGATTTCGACGGTCGAGCAGAACATCGCGAGCGGGCGGGCCCACCAGCTGCGGTCGCCGTGGAGGGTTTGATAGATGACGAGCGGTTCTTCGGTTTCGCTGTGGCGAGCGACGGTGAAGACGAGGTAGTCTTTGCCTTTGTAGTGGCGGTAGCGTCCGGGGCGGAGAGAGGTAGGTGTGGCGGAAGACATGAAGGGAATGAGGTAAGGTTTAGGGTTGGACGCGGAGGACGGGCGAGGCAGGTTCGGCCGGATGCTGCACACGTGCCAGGCTGGATTCGAAGGACTGCTCGAGCGAGAGCTGGTGGAGTTGCGCGGTGCGAAGGTGACGGAGAAGGGGCCGGGGTGGGTGCGGGCGGACGGAGCGACGGGGGCGACGCTCGCGTTTGCGCATGTGTCGCTGACCGAGGTGGTGGAGGTGCGGGGGGAAACCGTGAATGCGTTGGCGCAGAAAGTGGCGGAGTTTTTTCTCGGGAGTTTGCGTGGAGAGCGGATCGAGGCGGCGTGGCCGAATGTTTGGGACGGGACGGGGGAGATGGTGGGTCTGGGGCGACGGGTGGCGTCGGTCGAGGCGGCGTTTGGGGAGTTGTTGAAACGGAAGCTAGCGCGAGTGGGGAAGCTGGCGACGGCGGAGCGGCCGAGAAGAGTCGGCGCGGCGCGAGGCTTGTGGGTGTGGTTTGTGGATTTTGGGCGGGCGTTTGTGGCGCGGGAGGCGTGGCTGCACGGGCCGAGGCGGATGGCGGACGATCCGCTGGCGCCGTCGCGAAGCTTCTTGAAGGTGGAAGAGGCGTATTTGGTTCTTGGATGCGAGCCGTCGGCGGGTGAGACGGTGTGCGATTTGGGGGCGGCGCCGGGCGGATGGAGCTACAGCGCGGCGAAGCGCGGGGCGCGGGTGGTAGCGGTGGACAACGGGCCGCTGAAAGGCGGCGCGCTGAATCACGCGCTGATCGAGCATCGACGGGAGGATGCGTTCAAGTTTTCACCGGAAGATGGGGCGGCGTTCGACTGGCTGTTCTGCGACATGGTCGAAGATCCGCGGCACGTGCTGCACCACATTGTGGAGCCGTGGCTGAGCCGCGGGTGGTGTCGGCGATTTGTGGTGAACTTGAAGTTTGGCCGCGTGGATCCGGTGGCGTTGTTGGGAGAGTTGGAGACGAACTCGATTTTGAAGGAGCGGACCGAAGACGTGGCGGTGCGGCATCTTTATCACGATCGCGAGGAGTTCACGGTTGTGGGCACGGTTCGGCGTTAACGGCGCGACGACGATGGCGCGAAGCGTGGTGTTGAAGCCGAGTGTGCGGTGCGAGGGGTGCCGGTTGCCCTCGCGCTGGTGCGTGTGCGGTGCGGCGGAGGTGGTGGAAACGCCGGTCGCGGTCGACGTGCTGATGCATCATCGGGAGCAATGGCGGCCGAGCAGCACGGGGCATCTGGTGTGTCGCGCGATCGCAGGGGCGCGGCGGCATGTGTGGCGACGCGGCGCAGAGCCCGCGGTGGATGGGGTGCGGCGGCCGGGGCGCGAGTTATGGATTTTGCACCCTGCGGGGGAGCCGATGCCGGCGGAAGCGAAGGGGGAGACAGTGCAGGTGTTGTTGCTCGATGGAGCGTGGCGCGAGGCGACGGGGATGGCACAGGAAGTGGCCTCGTGGGGGCGTCGCGTGCGACTGCCGATGGCGGGGGAGAGCCGTTATTGGCTGCGCACGCAGCAGACGGGCGGGCGGTTTTCGACCGTGGAGGCGCTGGCGTTTTTATACGGCGCGCTTGGGCTGGAGGAGGCGCGAGCGAAGCTCGAGTTGCAGCTGGAGCTGCATGTTTACGCAGGACTGCGCGCGCGGGGCCACGTGGAACTCGCGGAAGAGTTTTTGCGCGGATCGCGGTTGCGTGAGGCCTTGCCGCAATTCATCGCGCAGATGAATGTGCGGCGGCCGCGGTGAAGGGGGCGCGGCGCGATGGGACGCGAGACGAAACGCTTACGCGTTCCGCTACGGGATCACGAAATGTTTACGCGTTCCGCTACGAAATCACGAAACGCTTACGCGTTCCGCTACGAAATCACGAAACGCTCACGCGTTCCGCTACGGGTCAGGCGAGTTTGGCGTCGAGCGTGATGTCGGCTTTGAGGAGGCGGGAGATGGGGCAGCCGGCTTTTGCTTTTGCCGCGATTTCGTCGAACTTGGTTTGGTCGATGTTCGGGATCTTTGCGGCAAGGGTGAGGTGCGATTTGGTGACGGTCCAACCGGCGGGCTGGACTTGCTCGAGAGTGACGTCGGCGCGGGCTTCGACGCGATCGGGGGTGAAACCCGCTTCGCCGAGCATGGCGGAGAATGCCATGGCGAAGCAGCCGGCATGCGCGGCGGCGATGAGTTCCTCGGGATTGGTCCCGGCTCCGCTTTCGAAGCGTGAGCCGAATGAGTAAGGCGTGTTGTCGAGAGCGCCGCCGGGAGCGGTGAGCGTGCCTTTGCCTTGTTTGAGGGAGCCGTTCCAAACGGCGGTTGCAGTGCGTTTCATGGGGCCGGCAACGTTGGAGCGATGCGAGCGTTGAGCAAGTGGCTGACGCGCTTTATCTACTGTATGAAATGGCGAAGTAGGCGCGGACTGGATGTTGGTTGAACAGGGGGAACGCACTGCGGGCGGCCCCACCGGGAGGGCCATGCAGCCTCGCTAGGATGCAGACCTTACGATGCGTCACGCCGGTGGCCCCATGGCGATCCGTGTGGGTGATGGGTAGGTTGCGTTCATGGGCCTGCATAGTTGTGCGGGCTTAAATCGCCGGGCGCTCGTGTTCGGCAAACCCTCAAACCTACCCATCATGAATTCACGTTATCGTTCCTTCATCATAGCTATGGCAGCGGCTTCGCTGGTCGGATTCGCTCAAGCACAAAGCTCTACTTCCGGCTCGTCGTCGACGGGCGCTGGCGCTGGCCGTTCGACGGGGTCGACGGCCGGATCGTCGTCTTCGACTTCGGCTTCGCCGTCGAGTTCGCAGAACCAAGGCAGCAGCAGTTCGTCGACGCGCGATTCGTCGAGTGCTGATCGTTCGCACAGCATGAGTTCGACGGCGCACGGGAGTGCGAGCGGAAGCGCGGGCGTTGGATCGTTGCAACGCGTGACGAAAGATTCGCTCGAACACCAACTCACGGCCAAAGGGCTGATCGGAAAAAACGTTCACGATTCGTCCGGGGAGAAGATTGGCGAAGTCGAGGACATCGTGCTGGACGCGAGTCAGCTGTCGCAACTGGCGAGCGCTTTCATGGATCGTGATTCCGATCGGAGCAGCGCGACCCGTTCGACGGCGGCAGGTGCCAGTGGCACTTATGCAGCAGGCGCGGCCGGCGACGGTGCTTCGGCAACGGCGGGCCGGACGGGCTCGGCTTCGGCTCGGTCGGATCTCGGAGCGGCAGCGAGCTCGATGATTTCGGGTGCGATGTCCAGCGGCCCGGCGGCGATCGTATCGGCCGGCGGCGTGCTGGGGCTCGGCCAGGATTTGATTCGCGTGCCGTTGTCGCAGCTGAGCTATGACGCGAACGAAGACCGCGTCACGTTGAATGTCTCGCGCGACCAGATCAGCAGTATCACCAATCCGGATGCGGACACCTCGAGCAGCCGGGCGGCGGAATAATTAGCGAGCGTTGATTGGTTCATTGCGCCGCGTCCGAGTGTGTCTCGGGCGCGGTTTTTGTTTTGGGAACGGGGGATCGTGAGTGTGGTCGGTCGCGTATCATGGAAAATGCTACACGAAGGAATCGGAAGGCGCGGCGGCAGGGCGTGGTGCGTTCGCCGAAGGGCAAGGCGCACACGAAGCGGAGCACGCCGGCGTCGGAGGCGACGCCGCGGGCGGGACGGGCGGTGGGATCGGAAAAGCCGAATGCGCGGCGGAAGACCACGGTGACCACGCGGAAGGCGCAGCGTCAGAAAAGCGGCGCCGCGAAGGTGGTGCGGGCGGTGATGCCGAAGCGGTCGCGACGCGCGGAGAGCAAGTAGTTGCTGGGGGCGGGCTGCGTTCGGCGGGGTAGACGGACGAAACGCTTACGCGTTCCGCCACCTGCAAGGGGCCCGGCATGAAGTTTCGCTGGAGGTTGGAGCGCGGATGTTGGAGCGTCGCGAGCGGTGCTCTCCTATCTCGATCTGCTCTTGTTGATTCTACCGGTTTTCGCATTGATCGCGGTCGGGGTGGTGTTGCGGCGAGTGCACTGGGTCGAGGGGGCGGCGGAGGCGAGTATCATCCGGCTCGTGATCAATCTGTGCATGCCTTGTTTGATCTTCGAGTCGGTGACGGGGAATGCGTCGTTGCGGGAGCCGGCGAATGTCTTGATGCCCCCGCTGGTCGGGTTCGTGACGACGGCAGCGACGATCGGCCTCGCGTTTCAGGTGGGAAAATGGATCGGGCTGACGGCGGGAACGGGATTGCGGACCTTTGCGCTGGCGGCGGGGATTGCGAATTATGGTTATCTGCCGCTCCCGATCATGGCGGCGATGTTTGGGCCGGAGAGTCGAGGCGTGTTGTTGGTGCACAACATCGGGGTGGAGGCGGCAATTTGGACCGTGGGCGTGCTGGTGTTGAGTGGACTGTCGTTGAAGGAAGGATGGCGGCGGTTGTTGAGTCCGGTGGTGGTGACGCTGGTGATTTCGGTGATCGTGAATCTCGCGGGATGGGCGCCGTTGTTGCCGAAATGGTTTCTGGAGTTGGTGCACGGACCGGCGGTGTGCGCGATTCCATTGGGGCTGTTGATGACGGGGGTGAATCTCGCGAATTATCTGGGCGAGCCGCGGGCGTTGTTTGTGCCGCGGGTATCGGTGGGGTCGATGGTGGTGCGGCTGGGTTTGTTGCCGCCGGCGTTTTTGGCGTTGGCGAAGTGGGGGCCCTTTTCGACGGAGTTGAAGCAGGTGATCGTGGTGCAAGGAGCGATGCCATCGGCGGTGATTCCGATTATCATTGCGCAGCATTTTGGGGGACGGGCGTTGACGGCGGTGCAGGTGGTGTTGGGCACGACGGCGCTGGCGGTGGCGATCACGCCGCTGTGGCTGCGGACTGGGTTGGCGTGGGCGATTTGAGTGCGCGGAGGAGCGAGGCGCGCCTCGGTCGGCGGGATGGTGGGAAAGATCGGGAGATTTCCAATCGGAGTGGCGTTGACCGGTTGTAGGGCCGTGGCTTGCGTGGCGCATCATGATTGAAGCCCTTTCGGATCCGCAGGCTTGGGTGTCGCTGCTTACGTTGACGGCGCTCGAGATTGTGCTGGGCATCGACAACGTGATCTTCATCTCGATTCTCGCGGGGAAGCTGCCGCCGGAGCAGCAGAAGAAGGCGCGTCAACTGGGGCTGACGCTGGCGTTGGTGACGCGGATTCTGCTGCTGTTGAGCCTGACCTGGATCATGAGGCTCACGGCGCCGCTGTTCACTTTACCGGTGCTGGACCAAGAGGTGTCGGGGCGGGATCTGGTGCTCTTGCTCGGCGGATTATTTCTCATCTGGAAGAGCGTGAAGGAAGTGCACGAGAAGCTGGAGGAGCCCGATGGGCATGCGACGGCGGCGAAGGCGCGGGCGTCGTTCTCGGGTGTGATCGTTCAGATCTTGCTGCTCGATATCGTGTTCTCGCTGGATTCGGTGATCACGGCTGTGGGGATGGCGGACAAGCTGTGGGTGATGGTGACGGCGGTGATCGTGGCGATCGGGGTGATGCTGGCGTTCGCCGGGGCGATCAGCGATTTCGTGAACAAGCATCCGACGCTGAAGATGCTGGCCTTGAGTTTCCTCATCTTGATTGGAGTGATGCTCGTCGGGGAAGGACTCGGGCGGCACATTCCAAAAGGATATATCTACTTCTCCATGGCGTTCGCGTTCGCGGTGGAGATGTTGAATCTGAAGATGCGCTCGAAGAAAAACGCGAAGCGAGATCCGGTGGAGCTGCATCAGCCGTATCGATGATTCGGTGACGGCGTGAGCGGCGATAAAGGCGGCGAACCGGTGTGCGCGCGAGGGCGAGCGCTCAGCGTGAGGGTGCGCACGGCGGGGTCGAGAGACCCCGCCCTACCGGGTGAGAGGGCACGAAAAAGGGCGGGGTTTGGCCCCCGCCCTGGAATGTTGTTGCCGGATCGATGACGTGCGTGGCGCCTGACAAAAACTCAGGAGGCGATTGTCGCCGGCGAACGGAAGCGGCGGAGGGCGATGAAGCCGATGAGAAGGGCGGCCGCGCCGAGGGCGTAGGTGGACGGTTCCGGCACAGGCGTCATGTCGAACGTCGCGTAGAGACTGAGGTCAGCGACGCTGCCTTCCGCGATGGAGGCTCCGGCGCCGGTTCCGAACTCGGGCTGCGAGAGATGCAGGTTGAGGTTTACGGCTGAGCCGCCGAGGACGAGAGGATTCACCGCGGAGTAGCCGACGAGGAAGAGGTCGGGCACGTTGGCGATGCCTCCGGCATTGGCGGTGTTGTCGATCGAGAAGAGGAGCGTGGTGAGCTTGAAATCGACCACACCATGATCCGGCAGATTCAGATAGAGGTCCATGGCGGCCCAGCTGGCGGTGGTGCCAAGCAAGGTGATGCCGTTGCGGATCGCGATGGACCCGAGGTCGAGCTGCTCGCCGGCGGCCACATTCGAGAAGGCTGCGCCGGTGAAAGTGATGGAAGTGGTCGTGTCGTTGAAGGGCGCAGCGGGGCGGTAAGGCACGCCGGATTCGAAGAGAGAGACGACGGGTCCGTTGCTGACACTGGTGAACGTGAGTCCGGGGTCGACGAACTCTCCATAGCTCGAGCCGCTGAGAATCAGCTGAGCGTGGGCCGTGGGAACAGCCGTTGCGATAGCCAGGGTCGAGACCGCCAGCAGGGATTTGAGAAATGAATGCATGGTGCGAATGACTTTTACCGTTTCCGGCAGCCGGCTGGCACGGCACCGGGAATGGTGCGGCGATGGACAAGCGGATCAATCGCGGGAGCTTGTCGGAGTGACTGAACGGCAGGTCGGCAAAACCCCGAGAGGGGGGAAGTGCGCCCGGGAACAACGGGTGCGAGTTGCGGCAGCCGAAGAACCCTTGCTCTACATTCGATTCGTCTCTTCAGCGACCGCCGGCGCGGACGGGGGCGCGACGGCGGAGAAGCTGGCCATCGATCCGCTCGAGGAGGAAGTCGAGGGCACGAAGCGGGTCGGCGTTGGCGACGCTCGCGAGGAGCGTGGGACCACCAAGATCGACTTCTCCCTTCGCGGTAAAACGATCTTCTTCTGCCGCATGCGCGTCTTGCGTCATGTCGATTCGGATACGCACGATGTCGTCGTCATACTGGAGGATGCGCGCGATTTTTTCGAATGCGGCGAGACGAGCTTCGGGAGTGAGGCCGACGTTTACGTCCCGGAAGACGATGTTTTCCGAAAGTGGCGGGGAAAAGAAAGGGGATTCCATCAGGTGAAGATGGACCCGGTTCGAACGCGTTGGTTGGGTGGAAAATCTCGGAGCATTCCCACGGTGGGAGTGCTGCGGACCCGTAGAGAACGCGCGAGGCGAGTGGCGCGTCGGGGACGACGCGCCCTACCTTAACGTTTCTTGTTCAACGCCGAGGAGAACCAGTCGTTGTTGAGCGTTTGCGGTGCGCGCGGGGCGGGGGCGGATGGGCGCTGGCCGGGGGAGTGGCGCTGGCCGGGGGATGTGCGCGGTGGGGGCACCGCGCCTCCGCTGGTGGCGCGGATTTCGGGGCGCGAGCGCATGGACAACGAGATGCGGTTTCGCGGCAGGTCGACTTCGATGACGGTGACCATGACCTTCTGCTGCGGCTTCACGACGGCGGACGGATCCTTCACGAACGTGTCGGCAAGCTGACTGACGTGAACGAGACCGTCTTGGTGAACGCCCACGTCGACGAAGGCGCCGAACGCGGTGACGTTCGTGACAATGCCGGGAAGGCGCATGCCGGGCTTGAGGTCTTTGGGCTCGTGGACGGAGGCGTCGAAGGAAAACACTTCGAACTTCTCACGCGGGTCGCGGCCGGGTTTCGCGAGTTCGGCCATGATGTCGGTGAGCGTGGGGAGACCGACGTCGGTGGTGACGTAGTTTTCGAGTTTGATCTTTGCGCGAAGTTTTCCGTCGCGCATGAGATCGGCGACGGTGGCGCCGTGATCGGCGGCAATTTTTTCGACGAGCGCGTAGCGCTCGGGATGGACGGCGCTGGCGTCGAGCGGGTGGGCGGCGTCGCGAATGCGAAGAAAGCCGGCGGCTTGTTCGAAGGCTTTTGGGCCGAGGCGCGGGACGTCTTTCAAATCGGCGCGGGATTTGAAGGGGCCTTTTTCGTTGCGGCGCGCGACGATGGCGGCGGCGACGGCGGCGTTGAGGCCGGAGACGTAGGAAAGGAGTTGTTTCGAGGCGGTGTTGAGTTCGACGCCGACACCGTTGACGGAGCTGACGACGGTGTCGTCGAGCGAGCGTTTGAGGGCGATTTGATCGACGTCGTGCTGGTATTGGCCGACGCCGATTGATTTCGGGTCGAGCTTCACCAGCTCGGCGAGCGGGTCCATGAGTCTCCGTCCGATGGATACAGCGCCGCGGACGGTGAGATCGTGATCCGGGAATTCTTCGCGGGCGACCTCGCTGGCGGAGTAGATGGAGGCGCCGGATTCGTTGACCATGACGATCGGGATGGCGGCCGGCAGGCCGATCTTGCGGACGAAGGCTTCGGTCTCGCGGCCGGCGGTGCCATTGCCGATGGCGATGGCCTCGACGTTGAAGAACTGGACGAAGCCGGCGAGTTTGGACTTCGCTTCCTCTTCGTGGCGATCCGGGTAGACGACGTCGTTGTGGAGGAGTTTTCCTTGGCGATCGAGAAGGACGACCTTGCAGCCGGTGCGGAAGCCTGGGTCGATGGCCATGACGGCGCGTTGGCCGAGCGGCGGGGAGAGAAGGAGTTCGCGCAGGTTGTCGGTGAAGACCTTGATCGCGGCTTCGTCGGCGCGCTTTTTGGATTCGAGGCGCATCTCGGTTTCCATCGCGGGGCAGAGAAGGCGTTTGCAGGCGTCGGCGACGGCGAGGCCGACCTGCGAGGCGCAGGTCGAGTTGAGAGTTGAGGGTTGAGAGTTGAGAGACGGTTTGACGAAGAGCGGCGCGACTTCGGCGACGGCGAGGGCTTCGTCGGGGAGCGTGATGCGCATCATCAGGAACGATTCTTTTTCGCCGCGGCGCATGGCGAGGATGCGGTGAGAGGGAGCTTTGGCGAGCGGTTCGCTCCACTCGAAGTAGTCCTTGAACTTGGCTGCTTCGGGGGAGGTGTCTTTGCCGATGAGGACTTTGGACGAGACGATGGCGTCGGACTGGTAGCGGGCGCGGAGCTTGGCGCGGGCGGTTTTGTCGTCGCTGATGCGTTCGGCGATGATGTCGCGGGCGCCGGCGAGCGCTTCGTCGACGGAGGCGATTTGGGATTTTTGATTTTTGCCGTCGTCGGCGACGTATTCGCGTCCCACATACGCCTGGGCGGCGGCCAGGGCGTCGGTGGCGGGATCTTGGGCGAAGATCAGGTCGGCGAGCGGTTCGAGTCCCTTTTCTTTGGCGATGGTGGCGCGGGTGCGTTTCTTGGGGCGGAAAGGCAGGTAGATGTCTTCGAGCGCGGCGAGGGTGTCGGCGGCGTGGAGCGATTTTTCCAGCTCGGGGGTGAGGAGGTTGCGCTCTTTCAGCGAGGCGACGATGGCGGCGCGGCGCTCGTCGATGGCGTTGAGTTGTTCGAGACGGTCGCGGATGGCGAGGACCTGGACCTCGTCGAGTTCGCCCGTGGCTTCCTTGCGGTAGCGGGCGATGAAGGGCACGGTGGCGCCTTCGGCGAGAAGCTGCGCGGTGGCGGCAACTTGAAAGACTTTGACGTTGAGTTCCTGGGCGAGGCGCAGGACGTGGTCCGGGTTGGGTTGGGCCATGAAGAAAGGAGCCGCCGATAGCAGTGGTGCGGCGGCGGCGCGCAAGCGGGAAACGCATGTAAAATCGTTGTGAAGGCCGCAAAACGGCGGGGCGTGTGTTCAGATTTTGGAGACGCGGCCGATAAGATGCCCCGCGCCCCCGAGTGAGGGGCGTTTTTTTATCTCATGACAACGCGTGCGCTGCTTCGGCGGCTTTCTTTTCTTACGGTCTCAATTTGCCTCTTTGCGGGGGTTCAGGCTGCGGATTTCGACGAGCAGCCGGTGCCGGTGAAGGCGGTGCCGCCGGAATATCCGGCCGACATGAAACGCGACAGCGTTTCGGGCATCGTGATGTTGAAGCTGGTGATCGACGAGAACGGCGACGTCCTCGAGAAGTCGGTGGCGAAATCGACGCGGGCGGAGTTCGAAGCTCCGGCGCTGGCGGCGATCGGGAAATGGAAGTTCAAGCCGGCGCGCAAGGCCGGTGAGGCGGTGAGGGCGACGATCACGTTGCCGATCAAGTTCACGGTCGAGAGTTGACGAAGTGAGTTCGCCGGCGGCGCAGAAATGGCCGCCGGCTGGTTTTTTCCGATGGAGTTGCTAGGGTGCGCGGATGAAGCGAATCCTAGCGATCATGTTGATGATGAGTTGCGCGCTGTCGGCGCGCGCGCAGAGCGGAGAGGAGGCGTTGGAGCGCGAAGTCGCGGAGCTGGCGGCGCGCGACCAGGTGACGGTGGTGCATTTCTGGGCGCCGTGGTGCGGCAATTGCAAACGCGAGATGCGGCCGGAGGGCTGGGCGAAGTTTGTGGAGAGCAATCCCGACGTGACGGTGGTGTTCCTCAACATCTGGCACGGCGGGATGGATCCGGCGCCGGGGTTGAAGGCGGGCGGGCTGGGCGAGCAGAAGAATTTCATCGCGCGGACGCATCCGAATCCGTCGCGCAAGAAAGGGGAGCAGCTGGCGCGGTTTCTCGATTTGCCGGTCGGCTGGGTGCCGACGACCTGGGTGTTTCGGGCGGGCAAGCAGCGCTATGCGCTGAACTACGGAGAGGTGCGATTCGAGATGTTGCAGCAGATGGTCGACGACGCGGCGCGGAAGTGGTGACGCGCAGCGAGTGCGCGGTGAGGGCACCGCGCCTCCAATGGATGCGCGATTACGGGTGGTCGATGCGGAAGCCGGCGGTGGTCAGCGTGGCTGTCACATGGCCGTGGATACCGCTGACGAACGCGGGGATGTTGCGTTCGGCATAGAAGTCGCGGGCGAGCTTGCTGCGGGCGGAGAACCAGAGGTTCATCGGCGACGGAACCAAGGCGACGCGGGCGCCGACGCGTTCGAGGAATTCGGGCGGCGCGATGCCGGCCGTGCCGTGGTGAGGAAGTTTGAGGATATGGGCGGACACATCGAAAGGGCCGGTGGCGAGCCAGGCGCCGAGCGAATGATTGAGGTCGCCGGTGAAAAGAGCGCGAGTGCGACCGTGGCTGAGACGGACGATAATGCTGGTGTCGTTGGTGTCGGTGGGGCCGACGGGCGTGTTGAGTCCATCGTAGAGGCACACCGCGTCGAGGGCGGCGAACGTGCCGTCGCCGAGAGGAACCTCGAGCAGACGCTCGCCGCTTCGAGGGATGAACCACGGAATACGTTTCTCCTCGAGGAAGCGCAGGAGTGATTCGGCGTCTTCGCGGGAGTAGCCCCAGCCGCGTTCGGCTTCGATCCGGCTGTTGCCGGGCGCGGGGAGATTGCACGCCACGCGGCCAACCGTGACGCCGGCGGCGATCAGGCCTCGGAGGCGGCCGTAGTGATCGAGATGAAAGTGTGAGAGGATGACCAGGTCGAGGTGTCGGATGCCGCGATGTTGGAAGAACGATAACAAGGTGCCGGGCGCGTCGCCGGCGTCGGCCGCGTCGACGAGGGCGATGCGACCGTCGGGAAATTCGATCAGGTGGCTGTCGGCCTGATGTTCGAACGGTGAAACGTTGATCATCGTCCACGTGGTTTGCAGGGTGGACGGTGGAACGTCGTAGAGTTCGACGAGGGCGATGCCGGTGGAGTTGTTGGCGCCGCGAACGTGGGCGGTGTAGGCGCCGGGTGGGAGCGTGAGGAGAAGGGCGGCATCGCGGGAGTTTTCCGGCAAGGGAAAGGCCCCGACGCGAGCGGCGAGCGTTGCGACCTTTTGGTCGGACCAGTCGTCGTTGCTGGCAATGAGGGTGCCGCGGGCGTCGTAGATCGAGAGTTGCGGATCGGCGAGTGCGCCGCTGACGCCTTGCGAGGTGAGGGTAGGGCCGATGCCGCGCACCAGAACTTGGCGAGGGGATTCGCCGGAAATGGCGAGGCCCAGGATGAGGATGTCTTCGCCGGTGCCGACGTGCGAACGGGCGGCGACGCTCGCGAGGCGGGAGTTTGGGTTTTCGTCGGCGTCGTAGATCTCGGCGAGGGCGATGCCGCTGGCATCGTCGGAACTCGAGACATTGGCGGTGTAGACGCCCGCGGGGAGGGTGTGGAGCAGGGCGGCGTCGTGGGAGCTGGTAACGAGAGGGATGGCGCCGAGTCGTGCGGCGGCGGATACGAGTTCGGAGGGGTGGCTGGCGGAAGCCCAACCGTCGATCGCGGCGAGTGTCTGCCGTGTGCGCAGTTCGTGCAGAGTCAGACGAGGGTGGTTGAGAGCGCGCTGGACGCCGAGGGGACGGAGGGCGGGGCCGAGTCCGCGGACGAGCATTGAACGGCTGTTTTTCCCATCGATCACGAAGCCCGCGATGAGGGTGCGATCGTCGCGACCGGCTTCGGAACGAACGGAAGCGGCGACGATGCGCGTCGGCGGTGAGGAGGATGCGGTTGGCTGCGGCGCGTGATTGAACACGAAGGCCGGTTCCGCGGCGCGGACGACCGAGGACGCAAGCAGGACAAGGCCGACGACGAACGCCGACAGGGGTTTCATGAGTTGAGCGGGAGGGCGCGCGAGCCGGGTGGCGGCGGGGCGTAGCGTCCGTTTCAGCGGGGAGCGTGAGCGTTGGAAAGGCGAAACACGCCGTGGAGGTTACATGCCAGCGATCGGCGGATACGCTGCGGCCGCAAGACCCATGTGGAGCAGCCTAAATTTGAGCGCCTGTAGGCGGCAGGATGATGGTCAAATCGGGACGGTGGGGGTGGCTCGTTCGCAGCGGCGTTTCGAAAAGGAGAGTAGCTTGCAGGACAATGAAAACGACCCTGCTGCTTTCTGCGTCCGCGTTGCTTGTCGTGCCGGTTTCGATGACGCGCGCTGCGTCCGTCGATTTTGAGTTTTCACATCAAACCTGGATGCAGGTGTCGTTGACGGAGGATAGGTCGCAGGTGTTCTGGCAGTCCGATACGGCGACGGGTGGACTGGAAGATTACGGGTCGTTTCACCGGCAGACCGCGTTGCACTCGCCGAAGGGAGATTTTCGGCACTATGCCGTCGGGATGTCGGGAGCGAACGTCACGCCCGGCTCGGCGTTGTTCTACAATGTGGCGTCGGTGCAGCTGGACACGTGGGAGCCGACGGTGGGAATCGGCACGTTTGATCAGTTTCTCCAGGCGAACGCGCGGTTACACGGGAGGTATGCGGAAACGCTGACCGCCGACGCGGCCGGGAGGACGGGGCAGACGGCGATGCTGACGATGCGGTTTTACGCGCCGGTCACGTTGTCGGCAGCCTATGCGGAAGCGAGACAGCCAGGAGTGGAAGCGTCGGGGTTGATGGACGCGGGCGACAACCGACTGTCGTTCGCGGTCGGCGGCGCGCGGGTGGTGAAGCCGTTCGCGGCGGAGGTCGAATCGATCTTTGGCGATGGGCGCGTGGAGGTGGATCCACTTGTTGGATACAATCCGTTCACGTGGATTACGACGCCGGTAACGCTGGGGGAGAGTTTCACGGCGACGATCGGAATCGATTCCCACCTGTTCGTGACGGCCTACGGGGACGGATTTGGGTATTCGACGTTTGCGCTGGAGTTTGTGCGAGGGGCGACGTTCGCGGGCGCGTGGTTGCAGGACGCCGAGGGCAACTACATCGACGACTTCACGCTTGCGAACGATGCGGGCGTGGATTTCCGGCGTTCCTTTCTGCCGGTGCCGGAACCCGCGACCTATGGTTGGGCGGGAGTGGCGTTGATCGCGGCGGGCGTGGCGTGGAAGCGGCGTCGGCGGAAGTGAGATGGTCGGCTGTTCAACACGCGAAGGATCTGAGGAGATAGAGGGATGCCAGGGGGAGACGGCGAGGTTGACCGGTTGACGCGGCCGCTGGGAACGGGCGATCTGGAGGCGTATGAAACTGACGCAACGGGAGGCGGACATCTTTGTGCCGAATGGAGAGGGAACGCCCGCCGAGGCACTGGCGCGCACAAGCCACCTGTGTGTGGCGGCGCATCAGGATGACATCGAGATCATGGCGTATCATGGGATCGCGGAGTGTTTCGGGCGGGACGATCGGTGGTTCGGCGGCGTCGTGGTGACGAACGGAGCGGGCAGTCCGCGCGCGGGTGTGTATGCGAATTATTCGGACGAAGAGATGCAGGCGGTCCGACGGAAGGAGCAGCGGAAGGCGGCGCAGATCGGGGATTATTCGATTCAGCTGCAGCTGGCGCATCCGAGCAGCGCGGTAAAAGACGCGGCGAATGCGGCGGTGCAGGCGGATTTGATGCAGGTGTTTTTGGCGGCGCGGGCGAAGGTGGTTTATCTGCATCAGCCGGCGGACAAGCACGACACGCATGTGGCGGTGCTGGGGCATGCGTTGGCGGCGTTGCGGGCTTTGCCGCGCGAGCGACGGCCGGAGCGGGTGTTGGGGTGTGAGGTGTGGCGGGATTTGGATTGGATGTGCGATGCGGACAAGCAGGCGCTGGATACGGGAAAGTATCCGCACTTGGCGGCGGCGCTGGTGGGGGTGTTCGATTCGCAGATTTCGGGTGGGAAGCGCTATGATCTCGCGACCGCGGGGCGGCGGCTGGCGCATGCGACGTATCATACTTCGCATGCGACGGACCAGTATCAGGGGCTGACCTGGGCGATGGATTTGACGCCGTTGATCGCGGATAACGCTCCGACGCTGCGGGAGTTTACGCGTGGGTTTATCGAGCGGTTTCAGCGGGATGTGGACGAGCGGTTGGCGCGGTGGGCGGGCGCGAGTTTGTAGTGGGATGGAGGGAAGTTCGAGAAGTTGGGGCAGACGCTTGTCATTTGGAGGGAGGGTCACATGGTGACCGTCCCGTTCTTTGACCCGCTCGCACTCGGATCGTGAATTTCCCTTTTTTTGGGGGTGTTCCGGATTCTACCCTTGGTTGGAGTGCGCCGCTGCCTGTCGAGAGTCGAGGTCTCTCGTGAATCCCCTTCGAAACCAATAAGAGGCAACTACGAAGAAATGCCCATGGCGGCTTAATTAGCCGCCTCGTTGGTCCGGCGACACCTGCTAGCCGTGACCGACGTCGACAGCAGGCATAGCGCGCGGAGCGGTCCGCGGACCGCGCGCCGTATCTTCATCCGGGGAATAGCTGAAACCTTAGCGCGTGCGACGGCTTGGTTTCGGCGAATTTAAAGTCGCACTAAACATGGTAGACGCGGTGTGCAAAGGTCAGGGGCACAGGGGTTCAACTCCCCTCACCTCCACCAATTTGTTCGAGTGCGCGCGGGTTTTTTGGAGGAGCGTTCCTCCCGGAACATCTTGCGCGACGCTAGGCGAGAAGGCCGGAGAGAGCGGATTCGAGGTCGGCGGGAGCGATGGCGAACTCGGTTTTCGGTTGGGGGCTGAAGGTGGTGAGGCGTTGGCGGTGGGATCGTCCGATGAGCGCGCCGTAGGGCAGGTCGCCGCTGGTGCAGAGGGTGTAGTAGAACCAGCGGTTGTAGTGCTCCGAGATCTCCGATGGCATCAGTTCGAGGACGCGGGTGCCGGGGGCGCAGAAGACGAGGTTGGCAAGGGCGGCGCCGTGGACGCCGACGACGTGACTGGCTTGCGCGAGATGGTGGCGCAGGTCGGGGGTGGTCGCAGGGTCGAGCGTCTCGAAGCCCGCGGCAGCGAGCCGGGCGGCGAGCGCGGATTCATTTTCTGGATACCGATTATTGCGGCGCGGCAGGTAGATACGCCGGGTGCGGCGACCGGCGCTTGCCGGGAAAAGGCGGCGGTAGAATTCGAGCACCCAGGGCGGTGTGCACGCGAGGGGGCCGGGGAAGGAAGGCTGGATCAGGGTCTCGCAGACGAACTGCTCGCGGCGACCGATGCGGAGGAGTTTTTCGCGGGGCACGCCGGCGACATCGACGATCTCTTCGGTGGTGGGGCTGCTGAAGCGCGGGAAGAGAATGCGATCGAAGTCATTCCAAGTGTAGCCGGCGCGTTGGACGAGTTCGACGCGGCTGATCGCGTCGATGACGAAATGGAAGAAGTTGGTGACCGCGTTGGCGCTGCAGAGATTGAGCGTGCGGCCCGACAGGCGGCGGGGCGGGTGAAGCTTGATGATGTGATTGACCTTCGAAAATTTGCTCGGGCCGATGTAGCAGAAGTCGCCGAGGAACGTGTCGTCGGGCCCGACGATCCAGGCGTGTTCATCGAGCACGCGTCCTCCGGGGATTTCGGCGACGCCTGTTTCGGGCCAATCGATTTCCCGCCCGCGGGAGAGTGGATTGGCGGGATGATTGCAGAAGAAAGGCGGTGGGAGATGCTGGCGGTGTTGGGCGAGGACGCTGCGCCAGTGCATTCCCGGACGTTGACGGAAGTCGCTCCAGCGGGCGGCGCGGCGAGGGGGACCGAAAGCAGCGGATGTTGCGGGGAGCAGACGGAGGGCGTCGCGCGGCAGAATCGACCAAAACAGCGGGAAGGTGTGGTGGCGGAACCGATTGATGCGCTCGCGGAGCGGCGAGTAGCTTGAGGCAGGCGTAGCGCGGTTCACCATGGAGGAAAGAACCGCTTGGAGCGGAAGAAGGAGTGGCGGGTTCCGTCTCGGCCCCGCCGTGCAAGATGCGACGCGACGGGGCAAAATGGCGGCACGGTGCACGGAAGTTCTCCCACGGGTGAGACGGTGTTTGCCCCGGCGAAATTTCTTGCCGCTGATAATCAGATAAATGCGATGGCGATTGGTCAGATGGCACAAGCTGTGATAAAGACTCCCGTGGCAAAGCTCCTCGGCTTCCTACTTCTGATTGCCGGTGCGGTTCTGCTCTATCTGGGTTGGGACGCGCATACCGCGATGCCGCCTCAGCTGATGGAGACGATGAACGATCCGCGGCCGGAGCGGTCGATCTGGATGTTTGTCTCAGGGGCCGTGGCGGTCGTCTGGGGACTTTTCGTTCTCCTGCCGCGACGCACGTGAGCGAGTGGCTGGGCCATTTTTCAACCTCAACCTACATCACGCATATGAAAAACGATTCCAGTGCACGAACTGAAACCCCGGATGATATCGTCGAACACATCAGCCGGCTGATGAACGAAGCCGAGGCGCTCATGGTTGGTCCGGTGTCGGAAAAAGCGAAGGACCGCATTGGTGAGTTGCGGGCGCGCTTCGATCAGCTGCAAACGAAGGCCGGCGTGGCTTACGAAGATGCGCGGAAAAAAGTGATCGAAGGAGCGAAAGCGACGGATGAGACCATTCGAGCGCATCCTTACGAGTCGTTGGCGATCGCTTTGGGTATTGGCGTGCTGATCGGCGCGCTGATCCGGCGCAGCAATCATTGAGCCGGACCATGGAAGGGCAAGGTCCGGCCACGGGCGGCCTGCTCGGCTCTCTGCGCGGGCTGATCGACAGCGTGCTGTTCTCTGCGCGGGAAAGGCTCGAGCTATTTTCGCTCGAGCTGCGCGAGGAGAAGTTGCGCGCGGTGCAGTTGTTCGTGTGGGTATGCGCGGCGGTGTTTGCCGGGATCATGGCGATCACGTTCGCGAGTTTGGCCGTGGTCTACCTGTTTTGGGAAACGGCGCGCCTCGCGGTGTTGATCGCGTTTGCAGTGCTTTATGCGGGCGGGTTCGCGGCGATCCTGCTGTATTGCCGCAAGCTCATCGCCCGACAACCGCGGCCCTTCGATGCAACGATTGCCGAGCTGACGCAGGATCGCGCATGTATCCGACGGGAGAGTTGAACGGACTCGCGCAGCGCAAAGCAGCGTTGCGCGTGCGAATCGCGGCGCAGCGCGCGGAGTGTGTGGCGTATGCGGAGCACGTCGCGCGACCGATCGCGGCGATCGATCGGATGGCGGCGCAATGGCGGCGCATATCGCCGTATGCGAAGCTCGCGGCGATTCCGCTGGGGTTTCTGCTGCAGCGAAGACTGGCGGCGAAACAGGCGCGGACCAATGGATGGAAGCGGTGGGTGAAATTCGCGCCAGTGGCGATGAGTGCGATGCGGCTTTGGGAGCGAGTGCGGCGTTAGGCGAAGGCAGGCCGGCGCGCCGCGCTACGGCAGCTCCAGGAAGCTGCGCAGGTGGTTGAGAATGGCGGAGCCGGAGCGGGCGAAAATATCGTTGTGGCCCACGTCCGAGAAAATGACGACGCGGGCTTGATCGGCTTTGGCGTGCGCGGCGAGCGTCGAAGACATTGCAACGGGAACGAGGGTGTCGTCTTCGCCGTGGAAAAGCAGGAGAGGCGCGGAGACGGCCGGGAGTTTCGCGAGGTTATCGAAACGAGAGCGGATGAGGAGAGACGTGGGCGCCCACGGAGCAACGTGGCGCGCGACTTGGTGCATCGACGTGAATGCACTGACCGTAAAGACGTGAGAAACGGGATGGCGGCTCGCGAGATCGATGGCGACGGCGGTCCCCATGGACCAGCCGCCGGCCACGATGCGGGCGTGGTCGATGTCGGGCCGCGCGAGCAGATGGTGGTAGGCGGCGTCGGCGGTTTCGTAGAGCGAGTGTTCGCTGGGTGAACCGCCCGGGCTCATGCCGTAGCCGGGATATTCGGGGATGAGAACATTGAGGCCGAGACGGCGGAATTCGTGAAACTCGCGTTGCGTGTAGGCGAGACAAGAGCCGTTGCCGTAGAAGAAAATCAGGGTCGGGCGAGAGGCGGCAGGAAGCACGTTGCCGCGGGAATCGAGCGCGGCGCCGAATTGAGCGGCGACGCGGGTGCCGCTGCGCGTGGTGAGCTCGAGCAGTTCGTAGGAGGAATCCGGTGGGACGCGACTGTCGGTGCGGCCGTGAGTGGCGGTGCCGGGAAAGATGAAGCCGCGTTCGACGTTACAGCCGGTGAGAAAAGGGAAGAACACGGCGGCGAGGAGGAGGACGGTGAGAAGGTTCAAGGCAGGAGGATTTCGGGCCGGTGGAAGTGTCATACATTATATGACACTTTGGTGAAGCGTGGGCGTGAAGCCTCCTCTCGCAGGGTCAGCTTTTGCGATGGATGCGTTGCGGGGCGGCTTCCATTTGGCCGCGGGTGACGCCGAGTTGGTGGATGAGTTTCAACTCGCGCCAGAGCGCATCGCCGGAGATTTCGCCGCGGAGAAGTTGGTGGTAGCGCGTAAGCGTGCGCGCGACTTCGTCGGCGGATTCGTTGACGAATTCGACGCGGAAGCTGCGGGCGCCGAGATCGAGCAGGCGCGAGACGTATTCGGCGCCGGTTTGTGCTCGGTTATTGAATACGGTGTTGCGGCAGCCGGCGTCGGCGCGGAGGGGAAGTTCGGCGCCGACGCGGTCGCGGAGAGAGACGCGGTGTTTGTCGCACGGCCGGCCGCAGTCGCGGTAATCTTTGCCGGTGGAGAGAAACGCACAGAAGACGCAGTGCTCCATGTGAAACATGGGCATGTGCTGGTGGATCGTGATGTCGAACCAGGCGGGGGGCGCGGTTTGAAGGAGCGCTTCGAGCTGCGTGATGTTGAGATCGTAGCTGGCGGTGACGCGTTCGAGGCCGTAGCGCTCGAGGAAATATTGCGCGGTGAGCGGATTGGCGACGTTGAGGGAGAAGTCGCCGCGTTTGCGGTCGCCCGCGAAAAACGCGAGGTGGTCGTAGTTGCGGATCAAATACCCATCGGCGTCGCAGGAGCGAACCTGCTTAAGGATCCATTCCTCACCGGGTTTGAAGATGCGGGGCGCGGCGACCCAGATCGTGGGATTTTCGATTTTCGAATTTGGATTTTCGATTTGGAGAGTGCGAAAGCGGGTGACGGTGTCGCGGTAATGTTTGGGGTTTTCGAATTCGCAGTAGATCGTGCGGGCGCCGGCGGACCATGCGGCTTCGAGCTGTTCGGGGAGGCGGATGACGGCGATGAGTTCGGGAGCGGTGGGTGGTGGTGCCACCGGGGAGCGGACGAAGTTGCGACCGAGGTCGCAACCCACACCGAGCGTCCAACGTTGGGGGGCGGCGCGTTGGGATTCGAGGGAGGCGACGATTTCGCGGCGGAGCCGGTTGAGTTCGCTGACGGGGAGGATGACGTCGCCCTCGAGAAACGAATGCAGCTCGCCGAGTTTGAAAGGTGTGCCGCCGAGGCGGCCGAGTTGGTCGCGGAGGCGAGCCTCGTCGAGCGGATGATTTTCGGCCGGAGCGAGCGGGAGGGAGGAAGCGAGTTGGGCGATGTGGCCTTCGGAGTCGCGAGCGATGAGCGTGAGGGGGGCGCCCGCATGTCCGTGGGCTTCGAAAGAGAGCGGACGCTGGAAGCGGATTTTTTCGCCCTCGAAGGTGGAGCGGAGTTCGCGTTCGAGGGCGGGGTCGCTGGTTTTCCAAACGAGATGGCCCGGGCGGATGCGGCGGAAGTCGAGGTCTCCGCGGCCGAAACGGAGCGTGGTTTCGGAGGAGTGGGATTGGGGCTCGACCTGGTAAACGCGGCCGCCCTCCTCGCGTTCTTCGGGGCGGCCGGCGTCGAAGACGACACCGTCGCCCGGTTTGAGCGGCGCTTCGAGTATCAGGGAAATGGATTCACGGTCGACGCGGGTGACGGTGCCGAGGAAGACGCCGCGCTTGGTGCCGAAGCGGGCGTGAGCGAGGGATTGATTGTCGATGCCGCGGAACCAGCCGGTGTAGAGGCCGCGGGAGAAAGCCATCTGGAGCTCGTAGCGGGCGGGGTCGCTTGGAGCAGTGGAGTTGAGAGATGAGAGATGAGAGTTGAGAGGGGGGATGAGGCGGTCGAGGGCTTGGCGGTAGACGCGCGTGATGCTGGCGACGTATTCGGGGGATTTGAGACGGCCTTCGATCTTGAGGGAGGAGACGCCGACGCGGACGAGTTCGGGGAGCACGTCGATGCCGGCGAGATCTTGTGGGCTGAGCAGGTAGCGTTTGTCGCCGAGCGGGACTTGTTGGCCGTCGGCGATGAGGTCGTAGGGGAGCCGGCAGGCTTGGGCGCATTCGCCGCGATTGGCGGAGCGGCCGCCAAGCGATTCGCTGGTGAGGCACTGGCCGGAGTAGGCGACGCAGAGTGCGCCGTGGACGAAAACCTCGAGGGGAATGGGTGCGGTGGAGGTGGCGGCGTCGGGAGATCCCGCCCTACACTGGGCGAGTTGCGCGGCTTGGATTTTCTCGATTTCGGCGAGGGAATTCTCGCGGGCGAGGACGACGAGTTGCGCGCCGAGCTCGCGGGCGAAGTCGACGCCCGCGGCGCTGGTGATCGTCATCTGCGTGGAGCAGTGGATCGGGAAATCGGGAGAGAGCCGGCGGATGAGGCGGCACATGCCGATGTCCTGGACGATCGCGGCGTCGACGCCGGCGGCGATAATCGTGCGCAAGTAGTCCTCGGCGGCGTCGAGCTCATTGGCGAAGACGAGGGTGTTGAACGTGACGTAGCCGCGGGCGCCGCGGCGGTGGAGAAACTCCATGAGGGCCGGCAGATCGGCCTGCGTGAAGTTTTTCGCGCGCATGCGCGCGTTGAAGCGTTCGAGTCCGAAGTAGATGGCGTCGGCGCCGTTTTCGACGGCGGCGCGGGCGCATTCCCAATCTCCGGCGGGAGCAAGGAGCTCGGGGCGGGTGAGGCGAGGAGCGGCGGGCGGAGGCGAAAGTTCAGCGGCGGGCGAAGACATGGGATCAGGCGGCGGCTTCGGTGGCCGGCGACGGCGCGGGAAGTTTTTTGGCGGGCGCGGCGACGTGGGGAGCGACGGAGCGAAGTTCGGCGGCGAGGAGGACGGTGAGGATAAAGAAGCCGGCGGCGACGTAGCCGAGATTTTGGAAGCCGATCAGGCGGCCCGAGGGGGCGCGCGCGATGAAGAGGCCGGCGACGATGTTGGCGAGCGCGGAGGAAGCTTGCTGGAGGGCGGCGTTGACGCTCATGAAACCGCCGCGATAGCGGCCTTCGACGGCGTTGGTGATCATGGTCATTGTCGGCGAGAAGCGGCTAGACATACTGACCATGAAAGCGGCCATCATCAGCGAGGCGACGAACACGGAGCTCGGGCCGAGGCGGGTGATTGCGATGACAACGACGATTGCGATGAGGGAGGTGATCGTGAGTAGTTTCAGGCGATCCATGTTGTCGCTGAGCCAGCCGAGGAGCGGCGTGTTGAAGGCGGTGGCGATGCCGCCGACGGCGTAGGCGATGGGAAGTTGAACGGATTCGTTGAGGCCGACGTTGGTGATGAAGCTGGGCGCGAGAAACGGCACGACGACGCCGCCGCCCATGACGAGCACGGCGCCGAGTGCGAAGGCGCGAACATGCACGCCATGCGAAACGATTTCGCGCATCTGGCGAAGCGGCTGGTGACCTTGCACGGCGGTGTGAATGTGCGGAAGAACCAGCCAGGCGATGGCGAGAATGACGGCGCTGCAACCGGCAAGCATGAAGAAAGGGGCGTGCCAGCCGAAGTGGGCGGCGAGGATGAGGCCGACGGGAACGCCGAGCACGGACGCGAGCGGGAAGGCGGCGGCGATCCAACTCATGGCCCGGCCGCGCCGATGGATCGGAATGATGTCGCCCACCATGGCGTTGACCATGGAGCCCGCGAGGCCGCCGAATGCGCCGGCGGCGATACGAGCAACGAGCAGCCAGGCGTAAGTGGGGGCGAGGCCGCAGGCGACGGTTGCCAGGCAGAATCCGCCGTAGAGGAAAAGGAGCGAACGCGTGCGGTCGAAGCGATCGAGGACGAAGCCGCCGGCGAAACCTGCGACGGCAGCGGCGAATCCGTAGCTCGCGACGAGTTGGGTAAACTTAGCCGGTGTGATCTCGAACACGCGCATGAGCTGCGCGCCGAGCGGCATCATGATCATGAAGTCGAGGATATGCGTAAACATGATCGCTCCGAGGGCGAGGAGCGTGGTGAGCTCGCGCCGCGGTGTTTGCGCATGGATCTCGACGGACATGGGAGGGGGAGCGTTGGCGATTCGCCGTAAAGCGCAACCGCGCGGCGGTGAGGCGGAGGCGCGTCTGGTGAAGTTTACGCAGAATTGTTGGCGCGACGGCGCGGCGGCTTGGTGTTGCCGGGCGAGGGGGGTGGCGTTGAGCCGTCGAAAGGATGCTGCGTGTGTTTCTCGGCAACGTAGTCGCGGAGGATGGCCAGAAACTGTTCGGCGCCGCGGCTTTGGTAGCGTTGCAGGTGTCGGATAACGGCGAGCTCGCGAGTGGGGGCGGTTTCGGCCAGACGAAGATAGACGAGCGATTCGGTGTCCTCGGGCATGCGGTCGACGAGAGGAAGGATCGAGATGCCGACCCCCATGGCGACGAAGGCTTTTAGCGTAGCGACTTGGGCGCAGCGGTAACCGACTTTGGGCTCGATGTTGTGATCGCCGAAGAAACCGCGGATCTGGCCGGCGAGGGAGCTGGAGTCGCCCATCGTGACGAACGTTTCCTCTACGATGTCTTGGAGGCCGATCTCGGCGCGATTGGCAAACGGGTGGTCTTTCCCGACGACGAGCAGCAAGGGCTCGGTCATGAGCGGCTCGATGGAGAGACGGGGGTCTTTGACGGGAAGGCTGACGATAGCCAAGTCGAGTTCGCCCTCGGCGACGGCGCGAACGAGGTCCCGGCGGAAGTCCTCGCGGACGTGGATACTGAGATTGGGGTGGGACTTACGAATGTGTGCGATCAGCGGCAGGATCAGGTAAGGCGCGACGGTGGGAAGAGCGCCGACGGTGATGCGACGATCCAGGGACGGGTGGTCGCTCAGCTCCTTCGCGGCGTTTTCGGCTTCAAAGAGGATCCGACGTGCGCGTTCGAGGAAAACGGCGCCGGCTTCGGTGAGAACGGCTTTGCGACCGAGGCGGTGGAAAAGCTTGTGACCGACCTCGGACTCCAAGTTCAAAATCTGTTGGCTTAGAGTAGGTTGAGTGACATTACAACGCTCGGCGGCGCGGGTAAAATTGCCGGCGTCGGCGACTGCCACGGCGTATCGGAGCTGCTGCATTTCCATAGGCCTTACCTATGGGTCAGATAGTAAAACGCAATTTCAACTATTGCTCCAGATGCGGTAGTATCAGCGCGTCAACACGAGATTCGTGCTGGCGAAACACGAAAGACACACAAATGAAGAACAACAAACTGCTCCTTGCGGCTCTCCCCGGCGTGATCGCTGTTGCCGCGCTCTTGCTTTCCTTCCGTTCCCCGATCGCTGTGGAAAACCTCATCGGCTATGGCAGCGTGCTTGCGCTGTTGGGTCTGATGGCGGCGGAATACCGCATCGATTGGAAACGGGTTTTCAGCCGCGAATAAGGCTGGAGACTTAATCCTACGAACAAGGGGCTCGGAAAAACCGAGCCCCTTTTTAGTGCCCGCAGTAAGACGGTTGCAGGATCGAGCGGAGAGATAAAGCGGAGTGCGGCGGGAGAGTGGCTCGTTGAGGAGCAGAAAACGATCCGGCTGGGGGCGAGCCGTTTATGCGGAGACGGGGAGAGGAGGGACTTCCGAGCGTTTGAGAAAGGCCGAGGTGATCAGCGCGATGACCAGGTTGAAGATGAATCCGAAGACAAAGGCGAAGGCGGCCTGGACGGCGGGGTGCATCATCTTTCGCGTGATGGCTTCGGCGCTCTCGATTTGAGAGCTGCTCATTCCCGACGCTTCCAATTGGGCGATTTGGGACTGGATGATCACGTCGGTCATGCCGGGGTTGATCATGCTCATGTAGAGGAAGTGGCCGATCGCGCCGAAAAGTGCGGCGAAGAGTGCGATCATGACGCCGGCGCCGAAGGCCCGGCCGTAGCTGAAGGTTTCGCTCGCGGGAATTTCTGCACGACGGGCTTTGGTTCCGAGCACGATGCAAGTGACGGAGATGATGAGGCTGCCGATCCAGCCGAGCCACTGGGCGGTGCTGAGTTTCTCCACGTCGGAATGGAATCCGAGGAAGAACAGAACGACCGCGAGCAACGTGTTGCACAGCGCGGCGACGAATCCGTAAGTGAGGTAAGTTTTCATGGGGCGGGGCGAGCATGGAGCACGCGGGGCAGAAAACAACCATGCGCGGGACCGATGGTTTTAGCGGTCCCGTGTGCGGACGGATTGTCGGACCGGCGGTCAGCTGTTGTCGCCGTCGAGCACGCGGCCGAGTCCGCCGAGAATGGAGCCTTCGCCCCGGCCGCCACTGCCGGTCTTTGGGGCGGCGGCGATGATGCGGCCCGCGAGACGCGAGAACGGCAGCGACTGCAGCCAGACTCTGCCGGGGCCGCGCAGCGTGGCGAAGAAGAGGCCCTCGCCGCCGAAGAGAGCGGTTTTGATGCCGCCCACGAATTGGATGTCGTAGTCGACGCTGCGTTGAAAGGCGACGATGCAGCCGGTGTCGACGCGGAGCGTTTCGCCGGGGGCGAGCGTGCGTTCGTAAAGGGTGCCGCCGGCGTGCACGAATGCCCAGCCGTCGCCGGTGAGGCGCTGCATGATGAAGCCCTCGCCGCCGAACAAGCCGGTGCCGAGACGTTTTTGGAAAGCGATGCCGACGCTCACGCCCTTGGCGGCGCAGAGGAACGAATCCTTTTGCGCGATGAGTTCGCCGCCGAGTTCGGCGAGGTGAACGGGAGCGATTTTGCCGGGAAACGGAGCGCCGAAGGCGACGCGTTTTTTGCCGGCGCCCTGGTTCTGGAAGACCGTCATGAAAAGCGATTCGCCGGTGAGCAGGCGTTTGCCCGCGCCGAGCAGTGCACCCATGAGGCCGGTGTTTTGTTGCGAGCCGTCGCCGAAGATCGTCTGCATCGCGATGCCGTCGTCCATGAACATCATGCCACCGGCCTCGGCGACGACGGCTTCGGAAGGATCGAGCTCGATCTCGACGAACTGCATGTCGTCGCCGTGGATCTTGTAATCAATGACGTGCATCGGATTCATGGGCGGGAGGAAATGATGAGAGCGGGAGAAAGATCAACGCCGCGCGCGTCGATCGACGACGCGGTTGCGACGCGCGAGTGATCAGGCTGCGAGGCGGAGCGGGTTGGGGCGGCGGGACGAGTTGGCGCGAGCGTGGGCGGTGAGGTCGACGAGAGGCCGGCTGTAGTCGTGCGCGGCGATGGCGCCGAGGAAGGCGAGGGCGGCGAAGCTGAAAACGCCGAGTGCGGCGAGACCGGTGATGATGGACAACGCGGCGGCGAGGGAGGCGCCGATCGCGAGGTGGAGGAGGACGGGGGCGAGTTTCATGAGACGAGGTGGGAGGTGTGTTCTTGTTTTCTTTGCTGGTGCGCGAAGAACACGGGCTCGTTCGTGAAGTTGCAGAAAAAAGAAGACGGCGTGTTGCGCGATGGGGGCACCGCGCCTCCATCGGCGGTGGAGGAGACACCGAGCTATTTTTTCAGGAGCTGCAGCAGGTGGTTGTCGCCGTCGTTGGGGGCGGGCGAAAGGCCGGCGAGGGCGCAGAGAAGATTGTAGACGTGAATGTTTTCGAAGGCGTCGAGGGGCTCGCGGAGATTTCGGATCGATGGACCGTGCGCGACGAAGATGCCATGCATGCTGCGCAGAGCTGGATCGTAGCCGTGGTCGCCTTTGTTGAAGAGATTGCCCCACGCGGCGACGCGCGGGCGGGTGTAGATTTCCCAGCCTTCGTCGGGCACGATCCAAATCGGCGGATTACGCGGATTCGCCGGGTCGATGCGAAGGTGAGCGGGAAGTTCGTTGACGCGATAGGCACGGGCGTGTTGCAGCGAATTGAAGGAGGCGAGGATCTTATCGATATCGCTGCGCAGCGGACGCAGGCCTGCGACCGGACCGTCGAAATCGATCTGCACGTCTTGGAGTGGGAGGTAGTCGTCGAGGTAGACGACGCGATCGCGGCTGATGGGGGTCATGCCGTGATCGGCGACGATCACGACATTCACTTCGAGTTCGGCGGAAGCGATGGCGACGAGAAGTTCGCCGAGTTGGGCGTCGAGAATTCTGATCGCTTGGGCGAGCTCCGGAGATTCGGGCCCGAAACGATGGCCGACGGAGTTGGCTTCTTCTAGATAGAAAGCGATGACGCGCGGCCGGTCGGGCGTGGGCAGTGAAAGCCAGCGACGGAACTCGAGGAAGCGTTCTTCGAAGGTCGTGCGCGGATTGTAGGTGCGCCAAAAAGACGGGCGGGTGCCTTTGATTTCGGCTTCGCTGCCGGGCCAAAAACTGACGGCGGCACGCGCGCCGGATTTTTCGGCGGTCACCCAGATCGGTTCGCCGAGCCACCACTCGCTTTCGGTGACGTTTCCGCCGGCGCCGGCGCGGAAGAAGCGGCCGAGCGATGTATCGAAAAACTGGTTATTGATGATACCGTGATTCGATGGATAGAGGCCGGTGACGACGGAGTAGTGGTTGGGGAACGTGTTGGACGGGAAAACGGGGATGAGGCCGCGCGAAGAAGCGCCGGTGTCGCGCAGACGGCGGAGTGTGGGCGTTTCGTCGGCGTAGAGATCGCAGTAGTCCCAGCGAAAGCCGTCCATCGACACGAGCAGGAGTAGCGGCGCGGGGCGGTCGGCAACGGGCGTGGTGGTGCAGCCGGAATAGAACGAAACGAAGACGAGAAGGCAGATCGAAATGGAGAAGCGGGAGCGTTTCATCGGCGGAGCGTGACGAGCGTGGCGCCCCAGGAACCGGAGTGTTCGTCACCGAGGTGAAATGACTCCACGAGCGGGGAGCGGCGCAACAGGGTGTGAACGGTGGTGCGCAGCGTGCCGGTGCCCTTGCCGTGGACGATGCGAATTTCGTGGAAGCCGCGGGCGGCACATTCGGCGAGATAAGTGGGGATCAATTCGCCGAGGTCTTGTGGGCGGAACGTGTGCAGATCGAGCTCGCCGGTGATCGGGAGCGGCACGGGAGCGTCGGAGTAATCCGGCGGGTTCACGTGCCGGTCGGCGGGGACGATGGGGGCGGGGTGCCGCCGGGAGTCGGCGCGGGCAAAGGGGCGGGAGTGATCGGCGGCCCGTCGGTGACGGTCGTCGCGGGAGGAGCCGGCGGAACGACGGCGGGAGAATCTGGAGTAGCGGCGGTCGAACGTTTGGGACGCGGCTTATCTCTGACGGAGTCTTCGATCGTGGCGCGAACGTCGGGAACGTCGGGCACCTCATCGATGGCGCGTTTGATCTCACGCTCGACCTCGTTGGCGGCTTTTTTGAACTGGCTGATGGTCTTGCCGAGTTTCTTGGCCATTTGTGGCATCTGATCGCCGCCGAAGAGAAGCAGGACGACCAAAAGAATGAGCATCATCTCTCCACCGCCCACATCGGGCAGAAAGGCGAAGAAGGTGAGGTCGGGAGTCATGGAGGCGGTTACGTTGAGGCGAACGGAGGGAGAGGCAAACGTGGTTTTCGCGGGGCGGAAGGATTTCGGCGGATCAGGTGAGAGAGACGGTGATGGAGAAGCTGCGGGCTTCGCGCGGGGGGACGAAGGAGAGGCCGCGGTGATGCTCGGGGGAGTTGGGGAGGCCCATCCACGGTTCGACGCAGTAGAAGGGAGCGGTGGCGTCGGGGGACCACGTGACGAACGCGGCGTCGGGCGGCGGGGTTTTGGTCGTGCCGAGTTGGATACGGACGCGTTCGCGGCGTTTGGGATCGCCGAACGTCGCGGTGTTGGAGCGAAGGCGGGTGTGGAGCGTGTCGAGAAGGTCGGGGTTGGCGAGTGACTCGATCGGTTTAAGCGAAGGGCCGGGGACGAGTGTGCCCGTGGAGGAATGTTTGAGACGTTCGGCGGCGGGAATCTCGATGGAGTAGTTTTCGCGCGTGGCGTTTTCGTGCCACGGAAGGGTGAAGTAGAAGTGGTGGCCGGGAGACCAGGGGGCGGGCTCGCGACCGAGGTTTTTCAGCGTGAATTCGCATGCGAGACCGAGCGGTTCGAAGAGATACGTGACGATGAACTCGTAGTCGTAGGGGTAGGCGACGCGATCGTCGGCGGTGGGGACGAGTTGCGCGGAGAAGCCGCGGGCGTCGGCCCAGAGCAAGGTGAATTCGCCCTGACGGGCGAAGCCGTGTTGCGGCATGGGGCGACGGATGCCGTCGGGCGCGCGCCAGAAGTTTTGCTCGCCGCGATCGAACGTGCGGCCGCAGAACGGAAAGAGAAGGGGATTGCCGCCGCGGACCTTGGCGATGTCGGCGAAATCGGCGTTTTCGGGCCAGTGGATGACATCGCGCACGGAGCCGTCGGCGAGGGCGACGTTCCAGTGAAGCAGACGCGCGCCGCGCGTGGGGAGCGCGAGGAACGTCGAGTTGCCGGCGCGCCAGCGAGACAGGGACTGGCCTTCGAATTCGACAGTGTCCATGAGCGGACCATTCGCGGCGGAAACGCGTGCGCCAAGGATTTAATGGAAACGTGCGAGTGAATTCGAAGAGCGGTGGCTTGCGCTGGCAGATTGCGGCGGTTTTAAGTTCCGGCGATGCGCGCGCGGCTACCCCAGCTTGTCGGGCTATTTTTTGCATGCTGCTCTCTTTGGGCGGGTGAAGCGCCGCGCGTGGAAAGCGATGTGGTGGAGAAGACGGTCGTCGTGGAGGCGGGAGCGGCATCGGTCAACGAGGCGGCGGAGGTGAAACGCGTGCATGTGATTCCGGTGCAGAAGCAGATCGGCTCGGCGGTGCTTTATGTGATCCGGCGCGGAATCAAGGAAGCGATCGAGCAGAAGGCGGACGCGGTTATCCTGAATATGGATACACCGGGTGGAGCGTTGAACGACACCTTCGAGATCATGGAGGCGATCGCGCGGTTTCCCGGTTTGACGATCACGTATGTGAATTCGGAGGCGATCTCGGCCGGCGCATTCATTTCGGCGACGACGAATGAAATTTGGTTTTCGCCGGAAGGCATCATCGGGGCGGCGGCGCCGGTGTCGATGGGCGGACAGGATGTGGAGGCGACAATGCGGATGAAGATCGTCAGCTATCTGAAGGCGCGGGTGCGCGCGATGAGCGAGGGGAAGGGATATCGTGGCGAAGTGATTTCGGCGATGATCGATCCGGATCACGAGTTGAAGATCGGCGAGACGGTGATCAAAGGGAAAGGCGAGTTGTTGTCGCTGACGGCGAGCGAGGCGGCGAAGCAGTATGGCGAGCCGCCGCAGGCGTTGTTGTCGGCGGGGACGGCGAAGAGCTTGGACGATTTGATCGAGCAGCGGTTTGCCGGGTCGCAACCAATCGTGACGCGGTTGGAGATGACGTGGTCGGAGGAAGTGGCGGCGTGGTTGAACGCGCTCACGCCGGTGCTGCTTGGGTTGGGGATGCTGGCGCTGTTCATCGAGTTCAAGACGCCGGGCTTCGGAATTTTTGGGATCGTGGGGATCGCGTGCCTGGCGACAGTATTCTTGGGCAACTACGTGGCGGGATTGTCGGGGCACGAGCCCATGCTGGTGTTTGGATTGGGGTTGTTGTTGGTGGCGGTGGAGTTGTTTTTCATGCCGGGCGTGTTCGTGGTGGCGCTGTCGGGACTCGCGCTGATGCTCGGCTCGCTGGTGTGGTCGATGATCGATTCGTGGCCGAAGGAGGCGGTGCCGGTGGCGTGGTCGTCGGAGTTGTTGGTGACGCCGCTCGCGAATTTGTCGTTGGGGATTTTGATCGCGGTGGGATTGGGTGTGGCGTTGGCGAAGTTTTTGCCGCGAGGCGTTTTTCTGGATCGCCTGGTGTTGGGCGCGGCGATCGGAGGGACAACGACGATGGGAGAAGCGTCGACGGCCGCGGTGGTGGACGAGTTGATTGGCGCGCGTGGGGTGGCGGTGAGTGCGTTGAGGCCGGGCGGCGAAGTGGAAGTGGGGGGGCGGCGTTACGAGGCGCACGTCGCGGTGGGCAGCATCGAGTATGGTGAGGCGGTGGTGGTGCGCGGGCGCACGGGTTTCGGGCTCATCGTAGAAAGGGCGGACTCATGACGGCGATCGTGCTGCTGCTGGCGTTGGGCATCGTGCTCGTGTTGCTCGAGGTGATTGTGCCGGGCGGGGTGTTGGGGGTGTTGGGTGTGCTCGCGATGTTGGGCGGCTGCGTGCTGGCGTTTTTCGATTTGGGGGCGCAGGGCGGGTGGATTGCGACGGCGGCGGCGGTGGGTGCGCTGGGCTTGTCGTTGTTTATTGAATTCAAGCTGCTGCCGCGGACGCGCTGGGGGCGGAAGCTGTTTCTCGAGCGGTCGATCGAGGGGGCGAGTCAGGAGAAACCGGCGGAAGTAGCGATCGTGGGCAAGACGGGCGAGGCGGTGACGATGATGGCGCCGACGGGCTATGTGACGATCGAAGGCCGGCGGTATGAGGCAGTGTCGCAGTCGGGATTGATTGCGAAAGGCGTGGCGGTGCGCGTGGTGGGCGTGAACAATTTTCATCTGATCGTCGCACAACTCTGAAATTATGAACCTATCCCTGATTCTCGTCATCGTGCTCGGCGTCGCCGGGCTGATCCTGTTCGCGCTGATCGTTTCGTTTTTCAGCGTGTGGTTGCGCGCGTTGTTGGCGGGCGCGCCGGTGAGCATCTTCAATCTCGTGGCGATGCGCCTGCGGCAGGTGCCTTACAGTGTGATCGTCGATGCTCGCATTCGCGCGACGAAGGCGGGGATCAAGTTGTCGGTGGATGAAATCGAAGCGCAGTATCTTGCCGGCGGAAATGTGATCGCGTGTGTGCAGGCGTTGATCGCGGCGCAGAAAGCGGGGATCGCGCTGGATTGGCAGCGCGCGTGCGCGATCGATCTGGCAACGAAAGGGTCGGGGAAGTCGGTCGAAGAGGCGGTGCGGACGTCGGTTGATCCGAAGGTGATCGATTGTCCGAATCCCGAAGGTGGGCGCGTGACGATCGATGGTGTCGCGAAGGACGGTATTCAGGTGAAGGTGAAGGCGCGCGTGACGGTGCGCACGAATCTCGATCGTTTCGTGGGTGGAGCGAAAGAGGACACGATCATCGCGCGCGTGGGCGAAGGCATTGTTTCGACGATTGGTTCGTCGGAGAGCTACAAGTCGGTGCTGGAAAGTCCGGACGCGATTTCGAAGACGGTGTTGCACCGCGGGCTGGATGTGGGGACGGCGTTCGAAATTTTGTCGATCGACATCGCGGACGTGGACGTCGGTGAGAACATCGGCGCGAAGCTTCAGGAAGCGCAGGCCGAAGCGAACAAGAACATGGCGCAGGCGCAGGCGGAAATCCGGCGCGCGGCGGCGGTGGCCGTCGAGCAGGAAATGAAGGCGCGCGTGCAGGAGATGCAGGCGGAAGTGGTGCGGGCGCAGGCCGAAGTTCCGAAGGCGATGGCGGAGGCGTTTCGGTCGGGGCGCTTGGGCGTGATGGATTATTACCGGATGGAGAACGTGCAGGCGGACACGGCCATGCGCGGATCGATCGCGAAACCGGAAGGGCAGAAGTAAGCCGTGAATCCGCGTCTGCTCGATTGGATCCTGGAAAACCTCGGGCTGGTGATCGTGTTGACGATCACGGCGCTGTCATTCTTGCGCGGGATGTTTCGCGCGGGGAAGCCGGACGAGAGTGGGCCCGTGGTGCGGCGTTCGAGGATGGAAGGTGAAGAGGATCCGGAAACGGCGGAGCGGACGCGGCGGATTCAGGAGGAGATTCGGCGAAAGATTGCGGAGCGCCAGGGGCGCGCGGTGGCGATGGAAGAAGCGCGTGAGCCGGCGACGGGGCGCGCGGAACCGCCGCCGCTGCTGCCGCCGGCGCGGGTGCCGCCGGTGGATCCGTTTGGCGGGTCGATGCGGAAGATTCTGCGCAAGATCGAAGAGGCGGCGGAGCAGCGTCGCGAATCGGCTCGAGAAAGTTTCGAGCCCGTGGAGTCGGAGGGGTTGCGGCGTCAGCGCGAGTTGGAAGAGCAACTACGCGTGGCGGAGGCGCAGCGAGCGGAGGCGCGCAGGCGAGCGCAGGAGGTTGCGGCGCGCGAGATCGGTGCAGGGGGGGCGCACAAGACGGCGTGGGCGACCGCGGGCGTCAAGGTTCCGGGTGCAGGGGTGCGAGAGGAGTTGAAGGATCCGCGGGCCTTGCGGCGGGCGTTTGTGTTGCGCGAAGTGTTGGGGCCGCCGGTGGGGCTGAGGTGAGGAGGGCGGATTTTCGATTTTCGATTTGGGATTTTCGATTTCGAGGGGGCGCGACGGTAGTGGGGAATGAAAAAGGCGCGGTGAGGGCACCGCGCCTCCATTGGAGGGATCGTGTTGTCGAGGGTTACTCGATTTGGAGTTTTTGGGAGCCGGTGAAGCCGGTGGGGAAGCGGCGGCCGCGGACTTCGATTTCGAGTTTTTCAGCGGGATTGGCCCAGATGTAGAGAGGGCCGGGGCGCGGCACCAGTTGAGACTGGCCGCGGGTGAGGGTGCCCTGGAAGAGAAGTTCACCGTCGGATTTATCGGGATTTTTGCGGCGAACGGTGACGGTGACGCGATCGGAAGCGATGAGCGTGATCGTGGGCTCGGCGGGGTTGACGGCGGCGGTGACGGCGGGTGAGCCGGTTTTCGTTGCGGGCGTGTCCGCGGCGCTGTCGAAGAGCGCGAAGCCGGCCCAGAGAAGGAGGGCGGCGCCGAGGACGAGTGCGGCGATTTTGCCGATTTTGAAAACGAGCGCGGGATCGAGGTTGGTGGCGGTGGCGGCAGCGGGGCGGCGTGAAGCGGGCGGCAGGGTGCGCGGCGTTTGCGCGGGATTGTTGCCCGGCTCGGCGGAGGATGAGCTTTCGGTGCGTTCGTCGGCCGATGCGATGGAGACATCCATGCGGCCGTAGATTTCGCGGCTGGGCTGACGGGGACGGCCCTCGCCGCGGCCGAGGGCGGCGTAATCGTTGAGAATGCGATCGGCGGGGAGGCGGAGGAACTGCGCGTAGGTGCGCAGGAAGCCGCGCACGTAGAGTTCAGTCAGATTGATGTCGAACTGGTTGTTCTCGAACTTGCTGAGGTAGTCGCCGCGGATCTTCGTGGCTTCGGCGGCTTCGCGGATGGAGATGCCTTTTTTCTTACGCGCTTCCTCAAGACGTTCGCCGATCGTCTGCATGGGGTTGAGTTAGGCGGTTTGGCGCGGAAGGGGAAGAAGGAATTGGGTGCGACAGACAAATGCGCGGTGAGGGCACCGCGCCTCCACGTGAAGCAAGGCGAGATCAGAGGGTGTCGAGGTCGACGAGGATTTCGCGAGGGCTGGAACCGTTTTCCGGACCGACGATGCCTTTTTCCTCCATGATTTCCATGAGGCGGGCGGCGCGGTTGTAGCCGATGCGGAGGCGGCGTTGCAGCATGGACGTGGAGGCGCGCTTCGAGGATTTGAGCACATCGAGCGCCTGCTCGTAGAGATCGCCGTCGTCGCCGAGGTCGTCGTCATCGCCGTCGCCGTCCTCTTCGTCGCCCTCGCGCGCGGCGCGATCGATCTGCTGTTGGACGGATTGGGCGTATTGCGGGGGGCCGTTCTTTTTGAGGAATTCGACGAACTCGTGCACTTCTTCGTCGGAAACGAACGCGCCTTGGGCACGCACGAGCCGCGAGGAACCGGGTGGGGAGAACAGCATGTCGCCGCGACCGATGAGGGTGTCGGCGCCTTTGGTGTCGAGGATCGTGCGCGAGTCGACTTGCGAGGCGACCTGGAAGGCGATGCGGGACGGGAGATTTGCTTTGATGACCCCGGTGATGACGTTCACGGAGGGCCGTTGCGTGGCGATGATGAGGTGGATGCCGGCGGCGCGGGCGAGTTGTGCGAGGCGGGCGATGGACGTTTCGATTTCGGCTGGCGCGACCATCATCAAGTCCGCGAGCTCGTCGATGATCGCGACGATGTAAGGCAGGCGTTCGGGGATCTCGATGCCGTCGAGATCTTGGGCGATGCCGTCGAGGGTGGGCTGGGTTTCGGCCAGCGGCGGGACTTCGGGCGGGCCGTTTTTCTTGCGCGAGTTGAAACCGGCGATGTTGCGCACGCCGACTTTGGCAAATTGCTGATAGCGCTGCTCCATCTCGGCGAGGAGCCATTTGAGGGCGCCGGGGACCTTCTTCGGCTCCGTTACCACTGGAATCAGCATGTGGGGGAGCGTGTTGAAGATCTTCAGTTCGACGACCTTGGGGTCGACCATGATGAGCCGGACGTCTTTCGGGCTCTTGCGATAGACGATCGAGGCGATGATCGAGTTAATGCAGACGGATTTGCCGGAGCCGGTCGCGCCTGCGATCAGCAGGTGGGGCATGCGTGTGAGATCGGAGATCAGCGGCTTGCCGGAAACATCTTTGCCGAGCGCGATGGGAATTTCGGCGCGGGCGTTGCTCCAGTCCTCGGATTCGAGGATGTCGCGCATGCCGACGGGCGACGGAAGGCGGTTCGGGATTTCGACGCCGACGGCGGCTTTTCCGGGGATGGGCGCGAGGATACGCACCGATTGCGCGCGCATACCGAGGGCGATGTTCTTGTCCAGGCCGGATATTTTTTCGACGCGCACGCCGGGTGCGGGCACGACCTCGTAGCAGGTGATGACGGGGCCGACGTGGATTTCACCCGGGTTTACGGCGACTCCGAACTCGCCGAGGATGCGGACGAGATCGGCCATGTTGCGCGTATATTCGTCGTCGGAGCTGTCGGCGGGGGTGCTGCTCTGCTCCTTGAGGAGTTTGAGCGGCGGAAAAAGATAATCGGCCTCGGAGGTGGGGATGGTCGGGCTTTTTGCTTTTTTCGTCTCCTCGGCTTTCACGATCGCGACCGGTGCGATGCCGGCGGGCGGTTGGGAGAGGGTGCCTTCGGCTTTGGCGGTGCCCCGAATGACTTTGGGCAGCGCCGGTTCATCCACGGGAGCGGCTGCCTCGGAAGTGCGGCTGGGGATTTTGAGGGCGGCGATTTTGGATTCGGCCTTGGGCTCTGCGGCGGCGGGGATGGGTTTTGCGAACGGCTCGTCGGTGGGCTTGGGAACGATGATTTTCTTTGCGGCGGGACCGACGTTGGCGGGGGTGGCGGGGGCTGCGGAGGATTTTTGGCGGGCTTTTTCGGCGCGTGCTTTCTCGCGGCGTTCGCGGAGCTCGGCTTTGCGCTTTGCGCGGGCGTCGCGCCACGCGTGGAAGTTGGCGAGGTAGCGTTCGAGTTCGGCGCCAACGTCTTTAGTGAAGATGAAGACGATGCTGCAGAAGTAGATGGTGAACAGGAGAAGGCCGGAGCCGAAGGGGCCGATGGCGTTTTCGAGGAGGCGATCGTAGAGGAGGGAGCCGACGAGGCCGCCGGCGCCGCGTGGGAAATAGTCGCTGGCGGGGAGGACGGCGAGGAGGCCGGCGAGCAAGGTGCAAAAACCTGCGAGCGCAATGACGGCGACGAGCATCGCGACCAAGCGTCCGGCGGTGAGCCGGCGCGGGTTGCGGATGGAGACGTAGAGCATCCAGAAGAGGAATGCGGGGATGAGCCAGGTGCCGATGCCAACGGTGAAGAGGGAGCACCAGACGGTGTTGGCGCCGAAGACGCCGACGATGTTGGTGGCGGTGGCGTGAGTGGTGTTGATCGTCGCTTGTGCGGGCGTGTAATCCACGAGCGCAACGGTGAGCGACGGGCCGAGCACGAAGCAGAGGATGGCGGCGAGCCAATTGGGACGGTAGCGCGGTGCTTGGAAAGAGGGCCCGCTATTTGAGTTTGAAGTCTCGGACTTGGGCATTTGTGTGAGCCGACCGAAATCGGCTTCGAAGTCCACGCTAACGATCGGTCCGGTCAAATGTAAACCTCCCCGCGGACGAAGCGGCGAAAGTTCTCCAAATTTTTATGCGCGAAATTCTTCGATTCGAGCCGCTCTACCAGGAGCGGGTGTGGGGTGGACGAGTGTTGGAATCGATGTTCGAGCGGAAGCTGCCCGAAGGGCGTCCGATCGGCGAAAGTTGGGAGATCGTGGATCGTCCCGAGGCGCAATCGGTGGTGCGGGCGGGAGGTGCGAAAGGAAAGACGTTGCGCGAGGTGATTGCGGCGCAAAGTGCCGACATCATGGGGCCGAAGTGGCCGGCGGAGCGGCCGTTTCCGATTTTGGTGAAGTGGCTGGATTGTCGGGAACGATTGAGCTTGCAGGTGCATCCGCCCGCGTCGGTAGCGGGTGAGTTGAAGGGAGAACCGAAGACGGAGAACTGGTATATCGCGCATTCGACGGCGGACGCGCATCTGCTCGTGGGGCTGAAGCGCGGGGTAACGCGCGAGCAATTCGAGCGTGCGATCAAAACGAATACATTGGAAAGTTGCATCCATCATTTCCGCGTGGCCGCGGGCGATTCGATTCTGGTGCACAGCGGGCAGGTGCATGCGATCGATGCGGGCAACGTGATTTTGGAGATTCAGCAGAATTCGGATACAACGTATCGCGTGTATGATTGGGGTCGCGTGGGGCTGGATGGAAAACCGCGGCAGCTGCATATCGAACAATCGTTGCGATCGATCGACTGGAATGATGTTGAACCGATGCCGGTGCGCGGCGCGCCGACGTCGGGTGTGATCGCGGATTGCGCGGAGTTTCAGATTCGGCGCGTCGTGCTGGGGGCGGGCGAGCGTTTGTCGATCGCAGCGGGGGAGCAACCGCGGCTGTTGAGCGTGGTGAGTGGGTCGGTGCGGGCGTCGGGCGGAGAAGGGGGGGCGACGAGCCGAACGCCGTTTGGGCAGAATATTGTGCCGGGGGAGAACGTGCTGCTGCCGTATGCGGGAGCGTTTACGTTTTCAGCGACGAGCACTTCGATTTTGCTGGTGACGGAGAATTTTGTGTGAGGCGGCGGGAGCAAAGGGCGGGTCGCTCGTTTGGGCGGGCGGCCGCGGGAGGCGAACGAGGAGGGTGTTTGCTCAAACTCCTGGTGTTTTTGGTGGTGATCGCGGCCTTCGCGGCGCTGGCGTGGATGCTGTTGCTGCCCGTTGTGTTCACAAATCGGATACGCGCATCGACCGGATTTGATGCTACGGTGACGAGCTTGGTGGTGAATCCCGTGAGCGGCACGGTGCGGGTGAAAGGATTCGGGCTGACGAATCCGCCGACGTTTCCGGTGAGTGAATTTTTGGGAGTGCGGGAGTTTAGCGCGGACGTGCGGATGAAGACGCTGTGGTCGGAGCAGTGGGTGATCGAATCGATGATCGTGGATGTGGAGCGGGTGACTTTGGTGAAGCGCGAGGATGGGATCACGAATGCGCAGGCGTTTGAGCGGAATCTGAAGGAGGCGAGGGAGAGGGAACGGCGGCCGCCATCGTCGAAGCCGGAGCGAACGTTTTTAGTGCGAGAGCTGAGATTGCGCGTGAACGAACTCGTGGTGGCGGATCACAGCGGACGGCGGCCGACGGAGCGGACGTTCGCGCTGGGGATCGAGCAGGATTACAAGGATGTGACCTCGATGGAGCAGTTGTTGACGCCGGCGGCGTTGCGGCCGCTGGCACCGGTGGCGGTGGCGTTGAGCGGGTTTGTGCCGGGCAATTTGGGCGCGGCGATTGACGAGGCGGCGCGGGCGAGTGCGGGCAAATTGAAAGAGGCGGGGCGGAAGACGACGGAGGCAGTGCGAGGTTTTTTCGATGCGCTTGAAGAAAGCCGAAAGCCATAGTTTAGTGCCCGTTTCCCTATGTCTGCTGAACCGACCGATACTGTTAACACCAACCCAACCAACGTTTCCGAAGGGACGGGCGCTGCTGCTCCTGCGGCCGAGGCCACGTCGACTGCGGCGGCTGATGCGCTGGCGGCGGCCAGGAAAGAAGCGGCGGACAACTATGACCGCTATTTGCGCGCGGTGGCCGACCTCGAGAATTTCCGTCGACGCACGGTGCGGGAGAAGGATGAGCTGCGGCAGTTTGCGGCGTCGGGTGTGTTGGAGGATTTGTTGCCGGTGATGGACAATTTAGGCTTGGCGATCCAAGCGGCGAAGCAGCCGAACGCGGATGTGTCGAGCCTCACGGGCGGGGTGGAAATGGTGCTTTCGCAGCTGAAGTCGGCGCTGACGAATCATGGATTGAAGGAGATCAATCCGGCGAAGGAGGCGTTCGATCCGAATTTGCACGAAGCGATTTCGACGCAGGCGAGCCCGGAGGTGGCCGAGGGAACGGTGCTAACGGTCGTGCGCACGGGATATTCGTTGAACGGGCGATTATTGCGTCCGGCGTCGGTCGTGGTTTCGAGCGGTCCCGCGAAGGAGGAGAAAGCTTAAACGTCAACGCGCGCATTGCGCGCCGATCGCGCGGATAGCGGCGCGATCTTCATCCAGCCATGGCGAAAGAAGATTATTACGAGTTGCTCGGCGTGCAGAAAGGCGCGTCCGAGGAGGAATTGAAGAAGGCTTATCGCAAGAAAGCCGTGCAATACCACCCGGACAAAAATCCGGGAAACAAGGAGGCGGAGGAGAAATTCAAGAAAGTCTCTCAAGCCTACGAGGTCCTGAAGGATCCGGAGAAACGCGCGGCGTATGATCGCTACGGTCATGCGGCGTTCGAAGGCATGGGCGCGGGGGCGCCGCGTGGTCCCGGCGGGATGGGTGGCGGGGGCTTCCACGATCCCTTCGACATTTTCCGCGAAGTTTTCGGGCAACAGGGTGGAATGGGCGGGGGGATTTTCGAGGAGATGTTTGGCGGCGGACGCGGAGGCGCGGGCGGCGGGCAGGATGGCGCGGATTTGCGCTACGATCTCGAGATCACGTTGGAAGAGGCGGCGCGTGGCGCGGAGCGGGAGATTTCGTTTCGCAAGCATGTGAGCTGCGAACGCTGCAACGGATCGGGCGCGGAGCCGGGTTCGAAGCGTGTGACGTGTCCGACCTGCCGCGGGGCGGGACAGGTGCGACGCTCGGGCGGGATCATTACGTTTACGCAGACCTGTCCGACCTGCGGCGGCAGCGGTTCGAAGATCGAGAAACCGTGTTCGGCGTGTCAGGGTGAAGGGCGGGTGTTGAAGACGACGAAGTTGAACGTGCGCATCCCTCCTGGCGTGGACAATGGATCGCGTTTGCGATCGGCAGGAAATGGCGAAGCGGGCGTCGGCGGCGGCGCGACGGGCGATCTCTACATCGTGATTTCGGTGAAGGAGCACGAATTGTTCGAGCGCCAGGGCGACGATTTGTTTTGCGAGATACCGATCAAGTTCACGCTGGCGACGTTGGGCGGCACGATCGAAGTGCCGACCCTGTTTGGGAAAGCGTCGTTGAAGATTCCCGTGGGCACGCAAAGCGGGACGACGTTTCGGTTGCGCGACAAAGGCATGCCTTCTTTGCGCGGCGGACGGCAGGGAGATCAACTCGTGCGCGTGCACGTCGAGGTGCCGCAGTCGCTGACGCCTGAGCAGCGGAAGATCCTGGAGGATTTTGCGCGGGTGAGTGGCGACGCGAGCGAACCGACGTCGAAAAGCTTCTTCGAAAAAGCGAAGAAGTTCTTTTGAGGAAAGTTGAAGGAAAGGCGGCCCGAAACGGCCGCCTTTTGTTTTGTTGAAGGACGCACTCTGGCATCGCCTTGCGTTGGGCGGCGGGCGAGAAGTGGGCGCATGATGCGAGTGGTGATTCTTGGTTCGGGGCGTGGATCGAATGCGGAAGCGATTCTCGAGGCGCAGAAGGCGGGGCGTTTGGGGGACGCGCGTGTGGTCCAGGTGTTTTCGGACAAGGCGGATGCGGGGATTTTGGCGTTGGGGCCGCGTTATGGGGTGCCGGCGGCGTTTTTGGATGCGGGACCGTTCAAGACGAAGCTCGAGGGTGAAGGAGAAGCGCGCTACATCGCGGCGATCGAGGCGTGTCAGGCGGATTTGGTGGTGTTGGCGGGGTTCATGCGGGTGTTGAAGCACGGATTTCTGAAGGCTTTTGAGGGACGGATCATCAATTTGCATCCTAGCTTGTTGCCGAGCTTTCCCGGGCTGGATGGAATCGGGCAGGCGTGGCGGCGCGGCGTGAAAGTCACGGGGTGCACGGTGCATTATGTGACGCCGGAAGTGGATGGCGGGCCGATCATCGACCAGATGCCGGTGAAAGTGGAGGAAACGGACACGCTGGAGACGTTGACGGCGAAACTGCATGCGGCGGAGCATCGGCTGCTGCCGGCGGTGATTGCGCGACTGAGCGCGAGCAGGAAAAACGGAGGTGCGAAATGAGTTTGTTCGAAGCGCGAATCGAGATCCCGGCGAGTGCCGCGGCGATGGCGGACGACGTGTTGATGGAGACGCAGGACGAAGCGTGGAGCGTCGTGGAAGATGTTTTAACGGTGCAGGCGTGGCTCGTGGGCGTGTTTGCGGCGGAAGACGAGGCGCGGGCGAAGTGGGCGGCTTTGCGCGAGCTATTGCCGGAGGAAGCGCGGGGCGAGTTGGTATTGAGAGAACTGCCGGAAGCGGAGTGGCGGGACAGCTACAAGGCGCATTTTCGGGCGTGGCGTTTTGGGCGGCTGCATTGGGTTCCGGTGTGGGAGCGCGAGAGTTTTAGGCTGCCGGAAGGGGAGGAAGTGTTGTGGCTGGACCCGGGTTTGGCCTTTGGGACGGGAAATCACGAGACGACGCGGCTTTGCGTAGAGCGTTTGGTGCAGCTGGCGGAGCGGAAAGGCACGAGCGGCCGGGTGGTGGACGCGGGGTGCGGGTCCGGGATTTTGGCGCTGTCGGCCGCAAAGCTGGGTTTTCGGGACGTGAGCGGGTTCGATAACGATCCGGAGGCGGTGCGGGTGAGTGAGGAGAACGCCGCTTTGAATGGGCTGGCGCAGCAGGTTCGGTTCTTCGTGGGCGATTTGCGCAACGGCTTTCAGCAAGGGCCGGCGGAGCTCGTGATGGCGAACATCCTGGCGAATGTGTTGATCCTGTTTCGGCGCGAGCTGGTGGCTGCGGTGGCGCCTGGGGGGACGCTGGTGTTGAGCGGGATTCTGGCTGGAGAAAGCGCCCAGGTGCGCGCTGCTTTTGCTGAAGTCGTGCCGGGCTGGACGATCGATTCGCGCGTGATGGGCGAGTGGAGCGATGTGGTGCTTACCTCGCCGGAGTAAATCGCTGCGGGAAAATAAAAAAGGCCGCGGAGTGCGCGGCCTTGAGAAGGGTTAGGAAAAGAGATCTGGAGGCGTTCGGCTCATGAACTCTTCCATGTAAGCGGTCGTGGCTTTGCCCTCGATGAAGATGGGATCGGCCATGATGGCTTTGTGGAGCGGTATGGTCGTTTTGATGCCTCGAATGAGGTATTCGCTGAGGGCGCGGTATGCGCGTTCGAGGGCGATTTTGCGGGTGCTGCCGTAGCAGATCAGCTTCCCGATCATGGAGTCGTAGTAGGGCGGGATCGAATAGCCCGAGTAAACGT